>NZ_AP018818.1:0-682500 GCF_024349785.1 Sphingomonas bisphenolicum | reverse complement strand
CGGACGATCGATCAAATGTCGTACACACAAGATTATCTGGCTGAGTTTAATAACCACACCGATACAGCTGACGGCAAATGCTACCCAGTATTGTCGTTGGTGGTGTGGACTCTCAAGCGTGAGGTAAGGGCATCTGGTGAATGCCTTGGCATGTACAGGCGATGAAGGACGTGGCACGCTGCGATAAGCGTGGGGGAGCCGTGAGCAGGCTTTGATCCCGCGATTTCCGAATGGGATAACCCACCTTCACCATTTAAGACTGGTCCTGAGCAATCAGGATCCGTGTTAAATGGGAGAGGTATCACTAAGCTGAATAAAATAGGCTTTGGTGAAGCGAACCCGGAGAACTGAAACATCTCAGTACCCGGAGGAAAAGACATCAACCGAGATTCCGTTAGTAGTGGCGAGCGAACGCGGACCAGGCCAGCGCCTGGGATATAATTAGCAGAAGTCTCTGGAAAGGGACGCCATAGCGGGTGACAGCCCCGTATGCGAAAATGATATCTCAGGACTTGAGTAGGGCGGAGCACGTGAAACTCTGTCTGAACATGGGGGGACCACCCTCCAAGCCTAAATACTCGTACATGACCGATAGTGAACCAGTACCGTGAGGGAAAGGTGAAAAGCACCCCGATGAGGGGAGTGAAACAGTACCTGAAACCGGATGCCTACAAGCAGTGGGAGGGTCCTTGAGACCTGACCGCGTACCTCTTGCATAATGGGTCTGTGACTTAGTGTATCAAGCAAGCTTAAGCCGTTAGGTGTAGGCGCAGCGAAAGCGAGTCTGAATAGGGCGACCATAGTTTGATGCATTAGACCCGAAACCCGGCGATCTATGCATGACCAGGTTGAAGGTGCGGTAACACGCACTGGAGGACCGAACCGTTCAATGTTGAAAAATTGTCGGATGAGTTGTGCTTAGGGGTGAAAGGCCAATCAAGCCGGGAAATAGCTGGTTCTCCGCGAAATCTATTGAGGTAGAGCGTCGGATGATTGCCGTTGGGGGTAGAGCACTGGATGGTTGCGGGGGTCGCGAGATCTACCAATACTAACCAAACTCCGAATACCAACGAGTCTAGTCCGGCAGACAGACGGCGGGTGCTAAGGTCCGTCGTCAAAAGGGAAACAGCCCTAACCTACAGCTAAGGTCCCCAAGTCATCACTAAGTGGGAAAGCATGTGGGATTTCCAAAACAACCAGGAGGTTGGCTTAGAAGCAGCCATCCTTTAAAGAAAGCGTAACAGCTCACTGGTCTAAATAAGAGATCCTGCGGCGAAGATGTAACGGGGCTAAAGTGATGCACCGAAGCTTAGGGTGTGATCTTATGATCACGCGGTAGCGGAGCGTTCCGTAGGCCGTTGAAGCGGAAGGGTAACCGACCGTGGAGGTATCGGAAGTGCGAATGCAGACATGAGTAGCGATTAACAGTGTGAGATGCACTGTCGCCGAAATTCCAAGGGTTCCTGCTTAAAGCTAATCTGAGCAGGGTAAGCCGGCCCCTAAGACGAGCCCGAAGGGGGTAGTCGATGGGAACCACGTTAATATTCGTGGGCCTGGAGGTGTGTGACGGATGCCGTAACTGGTCAGGGCTTATTGGATTGCTCCTGGCTGGGAAGGTGTCCCAGGAAATAGCCCCTCCGTATAGACCGTACCCTAAACCGACACAGGTGGAATGGTAGAGTATACCAAGGCGTTTGAGAGAAGTATCCTGAAGGAACTCGGCAAATTGCCTCCGTACCTTCGGAAGAAGGAGGCCCCATCTAAACGCAAGTTCTGATGGGGGGCACAGGCCAGGGGGTAGCGACTGTTTAGCAAAAACACAGGGCTCTGCTAAGTCGGCTTCAAGACGACGTATAGGGCCTGACGCCTGCCCGGTGCCTGAAGGTTAAGAGGAGGAGTGCAAGCTCTGAATTGAAGCCCAGGTAAACGGCGGCCGTAACTATAACGGTCCTAAGGTAGCGAAATTCCTTGTCGGGTAAGTTCCGACCTGCACGAATGGCGTAACGACTTCCCCACTGTCTCCAGGATATGCTCAGCGAAATTGAATTCTCCGTGAAGATGCGGAGTACCCGCGGTTAGACGGAAAGACCCCGTGCACCTTTACTGCAACTTCAGAGTGGCATTAGGAAAGAGCTGTGTAGCATAGGTGGGAGGCTTTGAAGCATCGACGCCAGTTGATGTGGAGCCATAGGTGAAATACCACCCTGCTGTTTTCTGATGTCTAACCTCGTACCGTTATCCGGTACAGGGACCCTCTGTGGTGGGTAGTTTGACTGGGGCGGTCGCCTCCTAAAGAGTAACGGAGGCGCGCGATGGTGGGCTCAGGACGGTTGGAAACCGTCTGTTAGAGTGCAATGGCATAAGCCCGCCTGACTGCGAGACTGACAAGTCGAGCAGAGACGAAAGTCGGTCATAGTGATCCGGTGGTCCCTCGTGGAAGGGCCATCGCTCAACGGATAAAAGGTACGCCGGGGATAACAGGCTGATGATTCCCAAGAGCTCATATCGACGGAATCGTTTGGCACCTCGATGTCGGCTCATCACATCCTGGGGCTGGAGCAGGTCCCAAGGGTTTGGCTGTTCGCCAATTAAAGTGGTACGTGAGCTGGGTTCAGAACGTCGCGAGACAGTTTGGTCCCTATCTGCCGTGGGCGTCGAAATTTGAGAGGAGTTGACCCTAGTACGAGAGGACCGGGTTGAACATACCTCTGGTGTACCAGTCGTTCCGCCAGGAGCGCAGCTGGGTAGCTATGTATGGACGGGATAACCGCTGAAAGCATCTAAGCGGGAAGCCTCCCTCAAGATAAGATTTCTTAGGACGGTCGAAGACCACGACCTTGATAGATCGGATGTGGAAGTGCGGTAACGCATGAAGCTAACCGATACTAATTGTCCTATTCGCGCTTAAGAGTCCCACCATCAACGACAGCACTGGTCTCCAGCGCATGTCAGCGATCGTAGGTTGTTAAGCCAGCCCAGATATATGTTTATATACGAACCAAAATGTGCACGGCATCGATCAAAAACCCATATATGCGCCAGCTTCATTGCTTGGTGACCATAGCGTCTGTGACCCACCCGATCCCATCCCGAACTCGGCCGTGAAACCAGTCTGCGCCGATGGTACTATTGCTCAAGCACTGGAAGAGTAGGGCGTCGCCAGGCATTGAAGCTCGCGCATATATCGGAACACAAAAACCCATTCACAACGTCTTTTGCGATCTCTGGTCGTGCCTCTGGCGCGGGATGGAGCAGCCCGGTAGCTCGTCAGGCTCATAACCTGAAGGTCGCAGGTTCAAATCCTGCTCCCGCAACCAACTCAAACTACATTTACCGGGGATAATGTAGTCTGACACCAATGATCTCTCATCCGGATAAGCGATAGTACCGTTCACGGCTGCCTTTGGGCGGCCTTTTTGCTGTCGGCAGATCGCGATAATGCCAGCAAGATCGCCGCGAATATCGATTTTCGTATGGTCTTCCCCTTCCGGCGAAATCGAGATCGACTTAAGCATGGAATGCAGGATCTCGCGTGCCTGGAGACGCGAGCCTTCGTCCATACCCAGGATAGCTGCGTGCAGCCCATCGAGTTGTCGATGATAATGAACCGCCATGTTTGGGTGCAGTATCGGAGGCGGCGCCTCGCTCAGTTCCAGCTCGCACTCGAGATCTTTCTGCCGCGCTTCAAGAGCAACCATCTTGGCATTGATCTTCTCTGCGGCACCGCCTCGCAAGATCAGATTGTTGATTGCTGCTGAGAAGTGACCCGGGGAAGCCAGTAATTTCCACTGAGAAGTGACCCATGTTTGAACACGTCCCTGGCTTTGAGCGGGGGACCATGGAGTGTTGGACATGGCATTATTGAGCGTTATCCGGCGCTGGCATTACCGCGATCATCTGTCGATCCGGGAGATAGCCAAGCGCACCGGTCTATCCCGCAACAGCGTCCGTAAGTATCTGCGGTCGGACACAGTCGAGCCGCAGTTCAAGGTGCCTGAGCGGCCGAGCAAGCTGGACCCGTTCGTCGAGCGACTGACGACCTGGCTCAGACGAGAGATGGGCCGTTCGCGCAAGCAGAAGCGAACCGTGAAGCAGTTGCATGCCGATCTGGTGAGCCTGGGCTTTGATGGATCCTATGGCCGTGTCGCGGCCTTTGCTCGTGCCTGGCGCGATGATTATCGCCGGCAGCAGCAGGTGAGCGGACGCGGCACCTTCGTGCCGCTGTCGTTTGCGCCGGGTGAGGCGTTCCAGTTCGACTGGAGCGAGGACTGGGCGATCATCGATGGCGTGCGCACCAAGCTGCAGGTGGCGCACTTCAAGCTCAGCTACAGCCGTGCCTTCTTCGTGCGGGCCTATCTCCTTCAGACCCACGAGATGCTGTTCGATGCCCATAATCATGCGTTCCGCGTGCTGGGCGGGGTGCCGCGGCGCGGCATCTACGACAACATGCGCACCGCGGTCGACAAGGTCGGACGCGGCAAGGAACGGACCGTCAATGCCCGCTTCCTGACGATGGTCAGCCATTATCTGTTCGAGGCCGAGTTCTGTAATCCGGCAGCGGGCTGGGAGAAGGGCCAGGTCGAGAAGAACGTGCAGGATGCGCGCCATCGGCTCTGGCAGCCTGTTCCCCAGACCGAGACGCTCGACGCGTTGAACATCTGGCTTGAAGCGCGCTGCAAGGCGCTGTGGCAGGATATCCCACATGGTGTTGAGCTTGGTTCGGTCGCCGATGCCTGGGCCGATGAGGTGGCGAGCCTGATGCCGATGGGACGGCCGTTCGACGGCTTCGTCGAGTATGGCAAGCGGGTCTCACCGACCTGCCTCGTCCATCTGGAGCGTAATCGCTACAGCGTTCCGGCGTCCTTCGCCAACCGTCCTGTCAGCGTGCGGCTCTACCCGGACCGCTTCCTCGTCGTCGCAGAGGGGCAGCTGCTATGTGAACATCAGCGGATCATCGATCGATCCCATGATGGGCCGGGACGCACTGTTTATGACTGGCGCCATTATCTGGCGGTCGTCCAGCGCAAGCCTGGCGCCCTGCGCAACGGCGCGCCGTTCCTCGAGATGCCTGAGGCCTTCCAGCGGTTACAGCGCCATCTGCTGCGATCCCCCGGCGGCGACAGGGAGATGGTCGAGATTCTTGCGCTGGTGCTGCATCATGATGAGCAGGTCGTGCTGATGGCGGTCACCATGGCGCTGGAGGCCGGTGTTCCGACCAAGACTCATATCCTCAACCTTTTGCACCGGCTGATCGACGGTAAGCCGCTGACAACACCGCCGATCACGGCGCCACAGGCGCTAAGACTGGTCAGCGAGCCGATGGCCAATGTGGAACGCTATGACGCCCTGCGTCGGGAGAACCGCCATGCGTCATGATCCCGCCAGCGGCGCCATCATCGTCATGCTGCGCAGCCTCAAGATGCATGGCATGGCTCAGGCCGTCACCGATCTCATGGAGCAGGGCGCGCCAGCGTTCGATGCGGCGGTTCCGATCCTGTCACAACTGCTCAAGGCGGAGACCGCCGAACGGGAGGTGCGATCGGTATCCTATCAGCTCAAGGCCGCACGGTTCCCAGCCTATCGCGACCTAGCGGGCTTCGACTTTGCCAGCAGCGAGGTCAACGAGGCGCTGGTTCGCCAGCTCCACCGCTGCGAGTTTATGGATGTTGCCGACAATATCGTGCTGGTCGGCGGCCCCGGCACGGGCAAGACCCATATCGCCACGGCCCTGGGCGTCCAGGCCATCGAGCATCACCGCAAACGGGTGCGGTTCTTCTCCACGGTCGAGCTCGTCAACGCGCTCGAACAGGAGAAGGCCCAGGGCAAGGCGGGCCAGATCGCCGGAAGGCTCGCCCACTCCGATCTCGTGATCCTCGACGAACTTGGCTATCTGCCGTTCAGCGCCTCAGGCGGTGCACTGCTGTTCCACCTGCTGAGCAAACTCTACGAGCGCACCAGCGTCATCATCACCACTAACCTGAGCTTCAGCGAATGGGCCACCGTCTTCGGTGACGCCAAAATGACCACCGCGCTCCTCGATCGGCTCACCCATCACTGCCACATCCTTGAGACCGGGAACGACAGCTTCCGCTTCAAGAACAGCTCGGCTCAGCAGCCCAAAACCAGAAAGGAGAAAACCCCATCTTGACCCACCCCTGACATCCGAAACATAATCGCAAGGTGGGTCACTTCTCGATGAAAACCCCGGGTCACTTCTCAGCAGCAATCAACAGCGCCCAATAACGACGGCGTTGTGGTGGCTAATGATCCGGGCATTGGCAGCGCGCCAATCATGTCCAACGTGCCGCTGATGACCGGTTTCAATGCGGATGAAGGAACTGTGTTCGGCGTGCCGAAAAGTCCAGCGGCATTCGAGGAATATGTGAAAAGTCGCTACGGTGATTTTGCAGATCGCTTTCTCGTGCTCTATCCGCACTCAACAAATACCGAGATCGACCTTTCCGTCAAAGAGATCAGCCGCGATCGTTACATGGCAAATCTTTTGGTATGGACAAGGGATCGAGTGGGTAGTTCGGGCCAGCCAGTTTATCCCTATCTCTACGACCATCCTTATCCTGCCGCGATAGGAGGAACAGCCTTTGGCGCATTTCATACGGCGAGCATTCCTTATCTTTTTGGCAATCTCGGCATGGGGCCACGAACGTTCACAGGAAAGGATGCGACTGTCTCACTACAACTGCAGGATCATCTGATCGCCTTTATGAAAAATGGATCGCCGGCGACAGGAACATCGTCCTGGGCGCGTCTTACCGCCGATGGCTCACTTGTAATGGGATTGGGCGATACTCTCGGTCCCCGTCCCGCCGTTTCATCGCCAGCGAGACTAGCGACATTTCAGGCATATCTGAAAGCGGGTGGAAAATTGTCACTTTTTTAGGTGTCTTGTTCTAAGATATTGTTGGTACATGACGAAGAGTGACGTCGCGGATCACGCTTGGCCCTTTGTCGCCCATGCTGAAGCAGTGTCGTGATGATGTAGATTCATCACCAGGCCAGAAAAACCGCGCCTGCTGCGCGGGCAGAAATCACTTGTTTCATCGAACTCGCCAATGTGGTGGCCCAAGCGCAATGACATTAGCTACGAGGCGATCGTAACCACGGCGCCGAGGCTGCCCTGCGCAGTTACGCGATGAAGGGTTGATTGCCGCTCGTGTGTGGATGCCTTCCAGATTGCAATGTGATTTTCTGAGACTTTGCTTGACAGAGCGCTTCATCGGTCGCGTGTCAGGCCGCTTGGGTGGCTTGCTGTCGCCATGAGCCGTTATGCAGTTCGAGCGATCTGGGCCACATCGGTTCAGCGAGCTTGGTTTGCTCTCGCCCCGGGACTGGTTAGCCGTATCGTGAACATTGAAGCCCTTGCCGCATAGTATCAGTCGATCTCCTTGTCGGGATCGAGGCTCCGAGCGCTATGGCAGTTACACCATCACGCCAAACGATAGTCTTCCTCGCGGGTCATCATCGCCCAGATTGTCCGCGCCATTTTAATAGTGACGATACAGCGCGGCTGCTCCTTGAGCAGTATCCCCAGTTTGGGCCGAGATCGTCCTATTATATAGAACCGACCCTGCTGGATCAGTGGCACAGACCTGGAAGCTGCGCTTCGCCAGGTCGATCGACAGCATGTGAGCATTCGCCATATGCTCCTCCTATGACGCCAATGAGCATCATACGATGTCCGGTGAAGGGAGGCATCCACCGCATCAGTTCATTCCAGTCTTGACTGCAACCCTTTATTAGTATAGGCGTTCTAGTTCAATTTTTGCGGATTGCTCGTTATCCCTTTTCCAATTTGAATGGCTGAAGGACATTTCATAGCGGGGGATTATCACGCAATTGATAGAGCTGTGCGATGTTAAGCGCAGCTGTTCGAGGAGCCTGAAGCCAGTCATGAACAGAAATGCGATCGCGATAAGCCTCGATCTGATCAATCGCCATTACCAAGAGCCTAACCGCAACCGGTACGAAAGCAGGTATTTCTGGGAGGAGCTTTACAAGCTGATCTCTGCATCCGGCTTCTCAGGTATAGAGATTCCCTATGAACCGGTTTGGCAATTCGGCGGCCGTAGCGGCGTACCATTCAACCGCTATTGCGTGAACACCAAGTACGGCAATGCGGCTAATTATCGCTCGCTTCTTAGCGTAAGCGGAATTAACCATGTCACTGGGATCACCTTCGATCCCAACATGTTCATGCGCAACGACAATCTCAATTTCTATTTCGGTGCGACCGGCCATTTCGCTAACGAAGCTCTGGCCCATGCAGCGGACCTGGACGCCGATTACTTCGCCATCAGCCCTTCGCCCTACTACGGGCGCATCGCGCAATATCATCCTGATATTGAGAATATGAAAGAGACCTTCACCGCGCGTACGATCGAACTGCTAGGAGGGCTTGCCTCCAAGGCGAGCGAACTTGGGGTCACGCTCGTTGTTCGCAACGAATATTGGAGTTTGTTTGGTGGCGAGAGGGTTCTACCGCTGGTCGATGCGCTGCCCGACAATGCGAAGCTGGACCTCGACACGGCAAGCCTGTTCGTAGCAGGGGGCTCGGCTGCGAATTTTCTTGAGACGCAGATCGATCGGATCGGCTGCGTGCATCTGACCGATACTAACTTCGTCGATACGCAACAGGTTTGGAAAACGCCCAATCCCGAGTTCCCGAGCGATTATGCAACGCAGGTCTTCCGCGATCCGGGGACTGGATCGGTCGATCTGGTGTAAGTCACCGCGTTGCTCGACAAGCTGAACTATCGAGGACCGGTCATCTGCAGCGCCCGCCAGACGAGAGATCCTTTTCGTGCGCTGCTAAGAATCCGCGCCTTGCTTAACCAATTTCAGAAATAAGTCGGACGGAGACGCCGCGATGTCAAATATTCGCTATGCCAATATGGCCCACTGGAAAGCAATTCCATATCGGAAGATCAAGAACTTTCGCGAATTCTACTATGAAGACAATACCAATAGTGCATATTATTCCAGTTGGGATCATATCCTGAAATACCAGTCTGCACTTGGCTTTGACGGGATCGAAATCGCGCCCTGGGACTTGGCGGATATCCTGCCGCTGTTCGGTTCGCCTGAAAATTTCACTCAATTCGCAAAAGATCGCGGCGTGAGCGTGATTGGAATGTTCCACGGCGCACATGCTTCCCATGCACAAGATCATTTTGAGGAGGCCGTTCGCTCCGGGCGCGAGGCCGTCGACACGATCGTGAAGTTCGGTGGCACCTATATGAACACCTGCCCGACCCAGAATTATTATGGAACGGGGCCTTTAAGCAGGGAAGAGGTGCAGCAATGTGCCAAGGTAATGAACGAGATCGGCCGCTATGCGACCGATAACGGGGTAAAAATCGGCCTGCATAATGAGTTCTTTTGCGCGATCAATCTGCCGAACCATCGTGAACTGATCGAGCTGACAGATCCGAAGCTGGTACATTACTGCATCGATGCCGCGCAGATCGCGATCATGGGCGAAGATTTGCTGAAGTTCTACAGCGACTATCATGAACGCATCAGTACGTTTCACCTCAAGGATACGGCTTCTGCAAAGCAGCCCGACAGCGTGCGCTATGCCCAAGATCCCGAAATCACCGATGACGGTACACGCTGGTTCTGGGAGCCGGGCCAGGGCGAACTTGATCTGAAGGGCCTCTATCGGCTGCTTAAGCAGCACGACTTCAAGGGCTGGATGTCTATCGAATATGATGGCTCGCCGGACCTGCTCGCTTCGATGGCGCTGACGCGCTATTACCTTGATAACGAATTACGGCCGATCTACGACTGAACGCCAGTCATCAGGATATGGAATAGGCGCCAGAGTTTACACATCATGCATTTTCGGCATCGGACGTAGGGGATCAGAGGAAAGCAGGCGGAATTTACCAACCCACCTGTCCTTCCTGTGGAGGCGCCCTGCGCCCGCTCGGGCAGGACAGCGACGAGATGCTCGATGTCGCGCCGGTGCAATGGCGCGTCATCCGCACTGTCCGTCCTAAATATAGCTGCCGATCCTGCGAGCAGATCGTGCAAGCCCCGGCGCCCGTAAAGGCGATTGCCCAGGGCAAGGCCAGCTTCGCCACACTCGCCCATGTCGTCGTCGCCAAGTTCGATCATCATCTCCCCCTCTATCGCCAGGCCGAGATGATGGCGGCACAAGGCCTCGATATCGGCCGATCGACGCTGGCAGGCTGGGCAGCACAGTAAGCGTGGGCTGGAGGCCGCAGATCAGGCGGCTTCGGCGATCGGTTGCTGATCTGGCTGCCAGTTCCAAGGCATGAGTTCATCCCAGCGCGCGGCAGGCCAGTCGCCAGCGATCTTGGCGATGACATCGGCGATGTAGGCCTGCGGTTCGAGGCCATTGAGCTTGGCAGTCTCGATGATGGAGTAGATGGCAGCGGCCTGATCACCGCCCGCCTTTGATCCTGCAAACAGCCAGTTTTTGCGGCCCAGGGCCACGCAGCGCATGGCGCGCTCCGCAATGTTGTTATCAATCTCCAGTCGGCCATCGTCGAGGAAGCGCGTGAGCGCGACCCAGCGCTTGCGGCCATAAGCGATCGCCTTGGCCATCTCCGACTTGGGCGAAAGACGGCGCAGCGCATCGTCGAGCGCCTCGTGCAGTTCGTCGATCAATGGCTTGGTGCGGTCCTGTCGGCTTCGTCGTCGGATATCAGGCTGATGGCCGCGAACCTCTGCTTCGATCTCATAGAGTTGGCCGATGCGTTCCAGCAGATCAGTGGTGAGCGGTGTCGGCTTGGTCGCGTGGATGTCGAATATCTTGCGGCGGAAATGCGCCCAGCAGGCGACCTCGGTGACGCGGTTGGTGTCGTAGAGCTTGTCGTATCCGGCATAGCCGTCCGCCTGAAGATAGCCGGTGAAACTGGCCAGCTGCCGTTGGGGATGTGCGCCTGTCCGGTCGGTGGTGAACTCATACCAGACCAACGGCGGTGAGGTCGCACCAGAACCGCGATCGTCGACGGCATAGGCCCAGAGCCTGCCGGTTGCCGTCTTGCCACGTCCCGGATCGAGCATAGGGACCGGCGTATCGTCGGTGTGAATCTTTGAAGCCGTCAGTCCGACCTCGCGGATGCGACTGACGATCGGGTCGAGCAGCACGGATGCTTGCCCGACCCACCCTGCCAGCGTCGAGCGGTCGATCTCGATGCCTTGGGCGGCCATTATCTCGGCCTGACGGTAAAGCGGCAGATGATGGTCGAACTTGGAGACGACGACATGGGCCAGCGTGCCGAAGGTCGCCTTGCCCCGCGCTATCGCCTTTACCGGCGCGGGCGCCTGCACGATCTTCTCGCAGGACCGGCAGCTATACTTGGGGCGGATGGTCCGAACGACGCGCCACTGCACCGGCACGGCATCGAGCATCTCGTCGCTATCCTGCCCCAGCGGCCGCAACGCGCCGCCGCAGTCGGGACAGGTGCAGTTACCCTGATCGGGCTCGATCCGCTGCTCCTCGCGCGGCAAATGAGCTGGCAGCGTCCGAACCGGTGATGGCCGATCGACGGCTACCGGATCGCCTCGACGCGCGGCGGCGACGATGGCCTCGCCTTCGAGCTCTTCAAGGGCCAGCTCAAGCTGAGCAATCTGGGTATCGAGCTTCTCAGACGACTTGCCGAACTGCATCCGCTTGAGGCGCGCGATCTGCACGCGCAGCGTGTCGATCAGGATGTCGCGGGCGGAAATATCGGCATGGGCGGCGGCCAATGCGGCTTCAAGCTCGGCGATCCGAGCGTCTTTATCAGGGGTGGAAAGGCCTGGGTCCGACACTGCATTTACATAGCAGATCAGCAGCAAAAATGCTAATAAAAGTGCCAGAAAATGGGCGCTTTACCCCGCCAATGAAGGGGTGAAAGTGCGTTCCGGTCGCCGCCAGTCGATGCCTTCCAATAGCATCGAAAGCTGGGCTGCGGTCATCACCACCGACCCCATCTTCGTCGACGGCCACACAAAGCGCCCTCGGTCCATCCGCTTGGAGAACAGGCACATGCCCTGGCCGTCATACCAGAGCAGCTTCACCAGATCGCCGCGCTTGCCGCGAAAGACGAATAGCGCGCCGGAATGCGGGCTTTGCTCCAGGACCTGCTGCGTCATCACGGCAAGGCCGTCAAAACCCTTGCGCATATCTGTCGCGCCGCAGGCCAGGAATATCCGCGTCGATGGTGGCAGCGGGATCATCGTGTCAGGACACCGATCACCCGCGACAGGGCATCGGCATCGACCGTGGCATCCACGCTCACCCTGATACCTGACGGCAGCTCGATGCCAATCACGCTGCCGCTGCGCGCCGCGAGCGTTGGGGCGGGCAAGGCTGGCTGCTCGCTGATCTGCACCTCCGCAAAAACGGGCTCGATCGGCTTGCGTACCCCGGCCAGTTCACCGGACATCGCCTGTCGCCGCCACGTGTAGATCGATCCGCTGCCGACATCATGGCGTTCACAGGCCGCGCGCACGCAGCCCTCCGGGCCAAATGCATCCCGCAGCACGGCCAGCTTCTGATCCACCGTCCAGCGCCGCCGGCCCGACACCCGGCTAACGACTTCTATCCGACTACTCATACGACCGCTCGTATGAGTAGTCGCTGCACAGCTCGCTGAATCCCCGATCTCGTCCGACACCCGCCACCCCGCTCAAAGAGCGGCAATCATCCCGGCGAATGCCCGGCATGCAAGGCGGCCGTCAGACCCCGCTTACGCAGCACAGGCCGCACATCTGCTTGATCCGATCGTCAGTCGCATCCGGGAGGAAGGGATCAAGGCCGGCAAGATCCATGTCGATGACACGCCCGTGCCCATGCTGATGCCCGGCAAGGGCAAGACGGTCCAGGCAAGGCTCTGGGCCTATGTCGTCGATGATCGTGCCGCTGGCGCATCCACGCCCGCGCTGACCTGGTATCGCTTCACCCCCGACCGCAGCGGCATCCACCCGCAAAGCGGGCTCAAGGACTTTACCGGGCTGCTGCAAGCTGATGCCTATGCTGGCTTTGACAAGCTCTACAGGAGCAACCGCATCCAGGAAGTCGCCTGCTGGGCGCATTTCCGGCGCAAGATATTCGAGAACCACGCCACCAGCCCGACGCCGTTGACCAGCAACCTGCTGGATCGGATCGCCGCTCTCTACCGGATCGAGGAAGAGTTACGCGGGCAGCCGCCTGACCAACGCCGCCGGCATCGCCAGGACAGAAGCAAGCCGATGTCATCGAGAAAATCGCTGGCGACTGGCCCGTTACTCGCTGGGATGAGCTCATGCCGTGGAATTGGCATCCGAGCGAGCAAGACGTCGCTCAAGCCGCATAGCGGTACTCAGGCCACGCTTACGATCAACTCGGGTGATGAGTTGAAGGACGTAGCGAAACGGGTTGATGACGGGTTGGGTTATGCCCACCGAAACCATGTTCCCGTTCGCTCTGGCAGAGTCCGGCGAGCCAGCGCTCATGCCAAAGGCCGACGCCCGTCACTGTTCTCAACAACACCTACCGGGCGATGGGAGCACGCCCGTCGGAGCCGTATCGGACGATGAGCGAGACGTTCGAATATTGAACGAAAAACAGGGCTTGCCGCAGTACGGCGCGCCCTGTCACTATGTGCTATTGTTTCGGCTTTAAGAAGCCCTTCGCTTTCATCCAGTCCATGAACTGGTCGAACCACATATCGCTTGTCGTATTTCTCTTACTCGCCCCGAAGCCGTGGCCGCCGCCTGAATAGAAATGCAGTTCGACCGACCCGCCTGCCTTTTTCCAGCTTTCGACTAATCCAAAGCCCTGATGGCCGAACAGCGGATCGTCACCCGCCAGCGCAACAAACATCGGTTGCGGCTTGGCCGGAGGTGTGACGGCGATCATTGCTCCGTAAATAGGTGCAATGAAGTCGGGCTGCGCGCCAGGCGCGTCGGCCAATGCGGTCGCCATGGTCGTAAATGCGCCCGCGGAAAAGCCGAGGATGCCGATACGTTTGGGGTCGATGCCCCATTTTGCCGCATTGGTCCTGATCAGGCGCAGCGCGGCCTGCGCATCGGGGCGAGCACGTTCGACCCCAGAACCAATCCGGGCACTGCTCGCCCGTTCATCACCGGGCGCGCCAATCCGGGCTGTGAGCGCTGACATAAATTCGGCGTTGTTTTCCGGCGTCGGCAATACGCGATATTTAAGAACAAAAGCCGCAACGCCGCGATCTGCCAGCGCTTGCGCGACACGCGTGCCCTCATTCTTGATCGACAGGAATTCGAACCCGCCTCCGGGTGCCACGATCACCGCTGCACCGGTCGCATTTGCCGCTTTTGGGAAAAATGGCGTTATCGTGGGCTTCGTTACATTGCGGACCCAATAATCGTCGGCGACACTTTCCCAAGTCTCTTTTTGCGTTGCCTTTTCCGAACCCGGCGCCGCATTTCCATAAAGCGCTATCGCGGTCGGCTCGGAAGGGGTTGGCAGCCGCGTGGGCTTAGGCGGATTCCATACCGCAGGTTTGGCTGCCATTGCAGGTATCGACAAGCTTAACGCGATGGCTGCAAAAACGATTGACCGCATCATATCAAAGCCTCTCTTTATTATCGGAAATTGTCCGGTGCTAAAAGTTCTCTAGCCTTGTCGAACGGCGCCAACCTCACTTTCCCGGTTGCCGCGAATTCGGTTCGTCGCATCGACAGCGTTTTAACGCCGTCACACATCAGCGTGTCGGGTCCGTAGCCCAACGTGATCGAGAACACGCGGCCTTTGCGGTAATCCTGCAACCATATTTGTGGATGGCTGGCGTTGATGCCCTTCATCACCTTCTTTTCTGAGATATAGACTCACTCGAAATATTTCGGCGCTGCTTTTGCGGGGGCGTAGCCATAAGCTGTCGCCAGGACGCGGACCTCGGCGTCTGGCGGGAAGGCCATGTTGACGTACATGTCCTCCGTGAAGGTCCAATTGATAGCGACGCAAGCCCAATGTCACCTGATTTGATGTTGTCGTTTTTGCATCAGCAACAGTTGACTGTTGTTCCGCCGATGCGTGGACCGTCATAAGCGCGGCGGCAAGCGCTCCACCAAACAATGAGCGACGGTTTACACTAGAATGATTGTTTGGACGCATGGCGGGTACCATGTCTGCAAAGGCGGTGACAACAGACGGGCTAGGCAGGTAAGTCGATCGCGTTGCCAACATGGTCGCGCGGCGCGGAAGAAAGTGGACGGCCTGTAATGATCATAGGCCGAATAGCAAAAGCCGCCGCACCGTAGCGGGTGCGGCGGCAGTTATTTATAGATCAGAAGTTGACCGACACCCGCACACCATATGTGCGCGGTGCGCCGAACTGGAAGTTGTAGATGTCGTCCGGGCCTGCCGCAATGTAGCTGGCGAAAGCGAGTGGACGTTCATTTTCCAGATTGCGGACGAAGGCCTGCACGCCGAATTTCCCGTTCTCCGGCTTATATTCCAAGCTCAAATCGCTCTGTGTGTAGGCCGTTTGGCGCGAGTCGTTGTAATTGAAGAAGCTCGTGAAGTAATCGCTTTTGAAGCGCGAGAAAGCATTGGCAGTGATAGTTCCGGCAGAACCCATATCAAAAATATGCTCATAACCAACGCCGATGACGAATTTCGGCGTCTGGGCCAGGCGGTTGCCAGCCAGATCGGGGTTGTCGGCGATCAGCAGAGACGTCTGGTTCGGATTGGCCGGGTTCAGTACCGCATAAGATGCGATGAACTCGTCATATTTTGCGTATAGATAGTTGAACGTCGCATTGAAACGGTCGTTGTCCGACAACTGTATGACGGCTTCCGCCTCGACACCATAAATCGTCGCTTTACCCGAATTGAAGGTCTGTGCGCCCAACGCGGCATCCAGCAGGACGTCGTTCTGAAGATCCTTATAGTCGTAGTAGAAGCCTGCGATATTGAACTGGTGTCGCGAGCCGGGACCGAAGTTGAGCTTCATGCCACCTTCGTAAGCCGTGTTGGTTTCCGGCTTGAAAGTGCCGACAGCATCGAAGCCGCCTGCCTTGTAGCCGGTGGACATTTTGCCATAGATCAACGTGTCGGCATTGGGTTTGTAGTTCAAGCCGACCAGATAGTTGAAGCGGTCACCCTTGTAGCGCAGATTGAGTGGGCTGGCCGCAGGGGCCGTAATCTCGACCAGTCCGGAATTGAACCGGAAGCCATAATTATTAAACACCGCATGGCGCTTGTCCTTGGTGTAGCGCAGCCCGCCCACGGCTGTCAGCGTTTCGGTTAACGGAACTTCGACCTGACCAAATGCCGACCAGCTCTCACTAGTCGTCGGCCGCCGGAAATAATTTATGTAGCTGCCGTTTGCGCCGATGAAGGGATTGTACAGTCCGGTGTCGGTTTCCTGCTTTTCGTTGAAGTAGAAAATGCCGGTCTGCCACTGAATGCCGCCAGCATCCCCATTCAGGCGAAGCTCATGGCTGTGCGTCTTGACGCCGCTGCCCCAATTTTTGCTGACATAGGCGGGACCGAGGCCCAACTGACCGTCGGTGTGGGTGGTGCGATAACCACCGGTGTAGGTCAGGGTCGCCGGGCCGAATTCATAGGCCAAGCGACCTCGAATGGCATCGGACTGCAGATTGAAGATACCCAGGCCCGTCAGTGGCGCATCATAGGTGTTGCGATTGATTTTGGCGAGGAAAGAGGTGTTTTGCGGAATGCACTGGACGCCGGGTGTGGTCGGCCCAACCTCAACATAGCCGTTCAACTCACAGTTTGCGCCGGGCGCGTTGCCCGGAAGGTTCATATTAGCGTATGCCTGCGAAGCGGGAATGATTTTCTGTTCCGCATGTTCGTAGGTCGCGTCGATGGTCAGCCCGTCCGTCGGCGTCAGGCGGAGGGTGGCGCGGGCACCCCAGGTATGATCATCGCCGCTGCGATTTCCCGTGCGTGCAGTGAACTGCGGCAGGTCCAGGAATGTGTTGTTGTGCTTGTTGTAGCCGTCACGATCGGAATAGATGCCGGCAACGCGGATAGCGCCGATGTCACCAAGGGGTACGTCGACGCCGCCCTGAGCGATTACCTGATTATAATTGCCATAGGTCGCCGATGCATTGACGCCAAAATCTTTGCCGGGCTTTCGCGTGATGAAGTTGACTGCACCGCCAGTCGAGTTGCGGCCATACAGCGTACCTTGCGGGCCACGCAGCACTTCAACACGCTCCATATCGAAAGTCGCAGCATTCAGGATCGTTGGGCGATTGATATATTCGCCATCGATATTGACGGCTATCGACTGGTCCTGGCTTTCCCCGTTGCTCAACGTACCGACGCCGCGCACGGTAACGCGGGTCGCGGTCGTGTCGCTCGTAATCTGGAGTGACGGTGAGATTTTTTCGACAGACGCAACGTCGGTTACCCCCGCTGCGGCAAGCTGATCGCCTGATATCACGGAAATCGCGATCGGCACATCCTGCACCGACTGCTGACGATTTTGCGCCGTGACGATGATGTCGGCACTTCCTGGGGCGGTGTCGGTGCTTGCAGATGCCGCTGCGGACTGCTGAACCTCGTCAGCCGCATATGCTGTCATCGATCCGCCAGATGCCGTCATGGCCAAAGCCGAGACGCTCAGAAAAAGCTTCATGCTATCCTCCCCATTTTACCGGCTGGCTTTGCCAGCGCTTCGAATAACAATAATCATTCTAATTTAGAATCGGCGCAAGCGTCAAGAGGTTTCCATCATGGAAAATATGCACCGAGAGTGTCAGTCTGATCCCTGCGCTTTGATCCGGTCTATGGCTTTGTGATCGAGCGGGCGGATCATGACGTTGCGGAACATGACCTCGGCCCATTCCATTTCCAGCGCAATGCGGCCTCTGGTGAGGGGGACTTTGTTACCGCTTGCGTCTGTCTTGAGCATCTTGAAGATCGTATTGACGATGCGACCATTGACCAGATGCGCCGCCTGATCGTCAAAGGCATAGAGATCGACACGGTTCCACTCGTCCAGTCGTTCATACCCCCCAGTGTGCTTGTGCCACTGACGACTGTATATCCCGGCTCTTACGGGTGTTTGATAGTCGGATGGAAAGGCCGGAATCCAGTTGGGCCAAAGCGGCGTGCCACCCAGCGATGGTCCCTGAAGACCCAAGGTGTTGACCATGATCGCATCGCCGACGTCGCCCTCCTCCAACTGGAACTCTACGCAATCGGGAAACAGACGATCGGTTTCCGGACCCATATGATAGAGGATGCCGCTATTGCGCCGTTGCAATTTGCGCGGCGGCCAGCGTGTTTCGCCATAGCGAAAATCAAGCCGGAGATGGTAATTCTCCCATTCGGCGACGGTTGAGATGTGGCCGGGGGGAGCGGTCGTCCCTTTATAGCTTGGCGGCAGGAAATGCAGGATCCCTCCCTTGTCGATCGAGACAGTTCCCAACTTGTCAACGTCGCCGACCCCTTCCTGATAGAAACGCAAACCGTCGAGGGACTTGCCGTCGAACAGCGGTCGCCAGCCGGTTTCTGCTTCCGCTGCCTTGGTCGACAGGGGCAATAGCGACGACAGCGCCAGACAAGCCGAATTGGCGATTAATTCCCGGCGGTTCATGGTCTTTCCTCTCATTCTCGGGATTGCATGGCGTTACGGTCAGTCAGCCAGCCCCATGACGCGGCGGTTCAGGAAGCGATCTGCGCCACCTGCTGCGAAATCGTCAAAGGCATGTTCGGTTACCGGGATGATGTGGCGCTGGATGAAGGGAGCGCCCTCCGCCGCACCGACTTCGGGATGTTTCAGCGCGCATTCCCATTCCAGCACGGCCCATCCGGGGAAATTATAGTGCGCCATTTTCGAGAAGATGGCGGGAAAATCGACCTGTCCGTCGCCCAGGGAGCGGAATCGGCCGGGCCGGTCGACCCAGGATTGATAGCCGCCATAGACGCCCGACCGGCCCGAGGGACGGAACTCGGCATCCTTCACATGGAAGCATTTGATGCGATCGTGATAGATGTCGATGAAGGCCAGATAGTCGAGCTGTTGCAGCACGAAATGGCTGGGATCGTAAAGGATGTTGGCGCGGGCGTGATTGCCGACGCGATCGAGGAACATCTCGAATGTGATGCCGTCGTGCAGATCCTCGCCCGGATGAATCTCGAACGCGGCATCGACGCCATTGTCCTCGAATATGTCGAGAATAGGCTTCCAGCGCCGGGCTAGTTCGTCAAACGCATCCTCGACCAGCCCCGCCGGACGCTGCGGCCAGGGATAGACATAGGGCCAAGCCAGTGCGCCGGAGAATGTCGCATGGGCGGTGAGGCCAAGGCGCTGGCTGGCGCGGGCGGCCATCTTGACCTGATCGACCGCCCACGCTTGTCGCGCAGCCGGATTGCCACGCACTTCCGGTGCGGCGAAGGCGTCGAACTGCGCATCATAGGCAGGGTGAACCGCGACAAGCTGGCCTTGCAAATGCGTGGACAGTTCGGTGATCGTCAGGCCGTGCGCGGCAAGGGTGCCCTTGACCTCATCGCAATAATCCTGGCTATCGGCGGCTTTGGCCAGGTCGAACAGTCGCGCTTCCCAGCTGGGGATCTGCACCCCCTTGTATCCCAACCCTGCAACCCAGCGCGCGATAGAATCAAGGCTGTTGAAAGGGGCCGTATCCCCTGCAAACTGTGCCAGGAAAATGGCCGGTCCTTTGATCGTCTTCATATCATTCTCCGGGAATCAGGAGGGGAACCCAACCGGCCTGGCGCGCGCTAGCTTCGACGGCGGTAGCGATAAAGGCCATGGACCGAACGCCTTCGTCTATGCCGGGCAAAAGCGGCGCGGGTTCGCCACGCAGCAGGCGCGCGAAGTCAGTGTAGAGATTGGCAAATGCCTCCAGATAGCCTTCGGGGTGGCCGCCCGGCGTGCGCGTCGCGGCGCGCGCGTCCGGGCCAAGCGCTGCGTCTCCCGCCTGAATGATCTCGGTTCGTCCGTCACTATGGTGCAGGGTCAGCGCATTGGGCGTTTCCTGTCGCCAGTCCAGCCCGCCGTTTTCACCATAGACACGAATGTGCAGGCCGTTGCGTTCGCCGACCGCGATTTGCGACGCCATCAGCACCCCGCGCGCGCCATTGTCGAAGCGCAGCAGCACGGTGCAGTCGTCGTCCAGCGCCCGGCCCGGCACGACGGCGGCCAGATCGGCGAACAGTTCGGTAACCGACAGGCCGGTGACAAACTCGGCAAGGTGAAAGGCATGGACGCCGATATCGCCGATGCAGCCGCCAAGGCCGGACCGCGCCGGATCGACGCGCCACTCCGCCTGCTTGCCGCTGGCTTCGCCCGCCAGCCATCCTTGTGGATATTCGACCACGACCTTGCGGATTTTGCCCAAGGCTCCGGCGGCGATGCGCGCGCGGGCTTCGCGTACCAGCGGATAGCCAGAATAGGTATAGGTCAGCGCATAGGGCTGGCCCGATGCGCGGACCAGACGGCGCAGTTCCAGCGCTTCGTCCAGCGTGGCGGTGGCGGGCTTGTCGCTCATGACCGGCAATCCGGCGGCCAGCGCGGCCTTCGCGGCGGGCAGGTGCAGGTGATTGGGTGTGACGATGGAGAGAAAGGCGATGCCATCGTCGCGCGCGGCTTCGGCGGCGAGCATAGCGTCGAGATCGGCATAGGCACGCGCCGGATCGATACGATAACGCTCGCCTGCATCGCGCGAACGGGCGGCGTTGCTGCTAAATGCGCCTGCCGCCAGGGCGATCTCCCCGTCCAGTTCGGCGGCGATGCGGTGGACCGGGCCGATGAAGGCACCGGGTCCGCCGCCAACCATGCCCATGCGTAGCTTCGTCATCCCCGTCCTCCTGTTATGGTGCCGCCGCCGTGACGCGCTGGTCTATTGTTCCAAAAATGTTGCCCGGCACCTCCATCTGGATGCGATCGCCGTAATGCAGGAATGGCGTCACAGGCGCGCCGCCTTCCATCATCTCGATCGCACGCCGTTCGGACAGGCAACTGGAACCGACCTTTGCATAATCGGCGTTGGAAACGGTGCCAGATCCGATGATGGTTCCGGCGACCAGATCGCGGGTGCGGGCGGCATGGGCAATAAGGTCGTGGAAGCCGAACGCCATTTCGCGCCCGTGCGGGTGGCCGAACCATTCGCCGTTGACCGTGACGTGCAGCGGCAGGTGGACCCGGCCATCCTGCCAGGCGTCGCCCAGTTCGTCGGGCGTGACCGCAAAGGGGGCGACCGAGCAGGCGGGCTTGGCCTGCACCCAGCCGAAGCCGGTTTTCATTTCGACCGGCGCGATCGCGCGCAGCGACCAGTCGTTGATCTGAACGATCAATCTGACATGGGCCATCGCGTCCTCGGCGGTCACGCCCATCGGCACCGCGCCGGTGATGATGCCGAACTCGCCTTCGAAATCGATACCATCGGCCTCGCTGGGGAATGGCACATCCTGCGTCGCTGTCAAAAAGCGATCCGACAGACCCTGATACATGAGTGGCCTGTCCATCTCGATCGGCGGCAGTTTGAACGCCTTCTGCATAAGGTCGGCATGCTGCGGAAAAGCCGACCCGTCGAGCCATTGCCAGGCGCGGGGCAGGGGCGCGAGCAGGCGTTCATGATCGAGCGCCTCACTATCCCCCTGTTCAACCCGTTCGGCCAGAATATGCAGCGCCGGTTCGACCGTTGCCCATTGCTCGATCGCCTGTTGCAGCGTGTCCGCTATGCCGGTCGCAGGTAGGCAGCGCGTCGCGTCGCGGGAGATGACGACCAGTTCGCCGTCAGGACGAGAGTTGGATAATGTGGCCAGGCGCATGTTTACTCTTCGATGATGGCGACGGCGCGGGTCCAGCCCGCCGACGCGCCCTTGATCTTGTGGGGGAAGCAACTGACGGTGAAGCGTTTGCCGGGCAGCACTTCCAGATTGTGCAGCTTCTCCAGATGGCAATAACCGATGTCGCGGCCCGCCTTATGCCCTTCCCAGATCAGCGACGTGTCGCCCGTCTCCTCGACCTTCTGCGCTGTGTAGCTGAACGGCGCATCCCAGCTCCAGGCATCGGTGCCGGTCACGCGCACGCCGCGCGTGGTAAGATACATGGTTGCCTCATAGCCCATGCCGCAGCCGACATTGACGAAGTCCGGTCGCCCCAGCGCCTTGCCCGCCGCCGTGTTCACCAGCACGATGTCAAGCGGCTGGAGGTCGTGGCCGATTCGCGCGAGTTCCGCCTCTACATCGGCAGCGGTCACGACATAGCCGTCGGGGAAATGCCGGAAATCCAGCTTCACGCCCGGACGAAAGCACCAGTCGAGCGGCACTTCGTCGATCGTGATCGCCCGTTCCCCGCCATTCATGGTCGGCGAAAAATGATAGGGCGCATCCAGATGGGTGCCATTATGCGTGGTCAGCGTCACCCATTCCGCCGCCGCAAAGCCTTCGCCGCCCGGCGTCTGTTCCGCCGTCACGCCGGGGAAGAAGTGCTGCAACTCCTTCACCGTGTCCTGATGCGTTTCATAAGTGATCTTGGGCCGCATGAAGGGCGGATCGGAAACGACGTCGTTTTCCAGCGTGATCGACAGGTCTATGAATTGGCGGCCCATATCTGCTCTCCCTAGGCCGTCCGGCCGCCGAGCGTTTCGGCGAACCAGTCCGAAATCAGATCGCGACCATAGGCCATATTGTCCGCGCCGACATGCTCCACGCCGCCTTCGCGGGGCGTGAAGATGACCTTCTCGCGGCGGGGTGAGTTGACGAGCTGGTCGTAAAGATCGTCGGCATAGGCGACGCTGATCTGGCGGTCGTTGGCGCCATGGGTGACGAGGAACGGCACCTGGATGCGGTCCATATGGCCGTTGAGGTTCATCGCCTCGGAACGGGCGAGGAAATCGTTCTGATCGCTCGCGCCGAAGGCCCAATGGACATGCGCCCAATAATGGGGGACGGGGTTCTCCCCCTCGTGCGCCATGCGCTTGTCCTGCACTTCGCGCCAATTATGGTTCGCGCCCCAGACCGCGCCGCTGGCGAAGCGCGGTTCATAGGCGACCGCGCGCGGCGCGAAATGGCCGCCCAGCGATATGCCGGTCATACCGATCGCCTTGGGGTCTACTTCGGGTTGCTGTTCCAGCCAGTCGACAGCCTTGCTCGCCCAACTCTCCGAATGCGGATCGACAAGGAGATTCTGAAGGCGCAGCGCCTCGCCCGATCCGGGCTGATCGACGCACAGGGTCGAAATGCCACGGCGCGCCAGTTCCTGCGGCAGTCGCGTCCAGTAGAGCAGTTCCTTGCAGCTATCGAGGCCGTTGCAGAAGACGACGACCGGCTTCTTCCCTTCACCGGGCGCGCGCGTGAACAGCGCGGGCATGGTGCCCTGCTCAAGCGGGATTTCGACCCGCTCGCGGTTGATCGCGCCCAGTGCGGTCGATCGGTCGAACGCTGCCCGCGCCTTTGCATAGGTCGCCTCGCGCCCCGGCGCGCCATGGCCCTGCATCCGCTCGGCCGTGATGAGGTAGAGCGATGCGCGCTCCAGCTTGTTCGAGGCGGAGAAATGGCGGCCCTTGGCCTCATCCTCTGCGGCCAGATCGAGCAGCTTCTCGCCCGTCGCCGCCCACGCCTTCATGAACATCGGCGTACCGGCGTCGGCACCGCCATCCGCCGCGTCCTTGATCGGCTTGCACATGTCGATGATTTCGCCGAGCTGCGCGCCGCTCTCCATCGCGATCGCGACCGACAGGTTCCAGATATAATTGGGGAAATATTCGAACAGGGCCATGAATTACACCTCCACCGCCTCGAACAACCCCTTGTCGGGTTCGGGGTGCGGCATCGTCTGGGGGCCGCCGACACCGATGCCCCACTGGTCCATCACCTTGGGGCCGGGGATATGGATCTTCGCCTCGTGGCTTTCGAAATCCACATATTCCAGCTCGGACGTATATTCGACTGCGAAGCCGGCGGGCGTTGTGAAATAGCTGAACGTGTTGTTGCCAGCCGTGTGCCGCCCCGGACCCCAACGGATATCGGTGCCCTTCTGCTTGAGCCGGTTGACGCCCACCATCATGTCGTCGACGCTCAACATGTCATAGGCGACATGGTTGAGGCAGGGCGGTCCGGGCAGGATGGCGAGGCGATGATGCGCGTCGTTGCAGCGCAGGAAGCACATGAAATCGCCCAGCCAGTCGCTGATCTTGAAGCCCAGAACGTCGCAGAGCCATTGCACAATCGCCTGATGATCGGGCGAATGCAGCACGATATGGCTGATCTTCTGCGGCACGCCTTCCCACCGGACCAGTTCGCGCGCATCGCGACGGGCGACATCGCTCGAAATCTCGAAGGTCAGGCCGTCGGGGGAGAAGAAGCGGAAGCCATAGCCGCCGCCCAGCGTGTCCAGATCTTTGGGCGCAAAGATGATCCGCGCGCCCGAGGCTGCGACCTTGTCATGCAGCGCATTGACATCGCCGCGGCTGTCCGCGGCCAGCGCAATCACGTCGATGCGCTTCTCGGCTGCTGCGCGCAGTCGCACGACATAGCCCTCTTCCCCGCCATCGGCCGCGAAATAGACCATGCCATCCTTCTCGCCGGCCTCGACCAGTTTCCACTGGTCGGCATAGAAGGCCCGCTCGGCCGCCAGATCGGTGACGGCATAGCCGACATAACGGATTTCAGTAACGCGGCTCATGCGATTTGCTCCGACACGGAAAGAGAAAGATCAAAGGCGGCATCGGCTGCGGAACGGCCGACGAAGAGGTTGGGAGAAGCGATGTCGCACCAGCCGTCGTTCCAATATTGCAGACGGCGTTTGGGAACCGCGATGGTCAGGTCGCTGCGTTCGCCTGCTTCGAGATGTGCCTTGGCAAAGCCGACCAGCGCCAATTCCGGTTCTCGGCGATAGACCTGGACAACATGACTGCCGGGCCGATCGGATCGGTTCTCCACCGACGCCTTGACGATGTAGCCGTCGCCATCCGGTCGTATATCGGCGGAGAGCAGTGCGATGTCGGCATAGCCGAAACCAGCGCCCAGCGTGTGCCGGGGATTGGCCATCCCGCGATAACCCGGCTGCGTTCCCTCACGGTAAATCAGGTCGCCGTTGGCGTCGGGTGTCAGCGACAAGGCAGGATAGTCCGCCTCCTGCCGCGCGATCGACACCGGCATCCGCCCGCCCGGTTCGCTGTCCCCCGCCAGAACCTGCGCGATGGCGTTGCCAAAGCCTTCGCCCGGATACCAGGCGACGAGCAGGGCTGCGGCCTTGTCTTCCCAGCTTGTATCGAAGGCATGGCCGACATTGGCGACGATTGCGGTGCGTGGGTTGGCCGCCGTGATAGCCTCGATCAGCGCAATCTGTTCTTCGGGCAAATGGGTGTCGCTGCGGTCCTTGCTTTCCACACTGGCGTCGGACGTTTCACCGACGATCAGGACGACGGCATCGGCCTGACTTGCCAAAGCAACCGCGCGGGCCAGCATCGCTTCGGGCGAATCCGGGCGACGGATGCCATACCACAGGCCATGCACCCGAGCGGAATCGTAGGTGAACTCGACCTCGATCGCATAATCCACACCAGCCTTTAACGCCATCGGTGCCTGACGGGCATCGCCGCTCTTGAGCTTGCCCATCACATCGGACGACGGGATGGCTTCCTGTTGTGCGATCAGGTCGACGCCGTCGATGCGCAAGATGACCGGACCAGTCGCGCCGACATAGAAGATATGATCGCCGTCATCCTCCGCATGGAAAATGCCGCGTGCGACAATGCGGGCCGGCCGGTCGAGCGCGGCGACATCATCATGGACACCCGTGAACCAGACGAGCGAGTTGACGTCGCGGGTTTCGCTGGCGATCAGGCGTGCGTCCTCAGCCTGTCCGTCATAATAATCGACGGTCATCCCATTGATATAGCCATCGCCCAGATCGCGCGCCGGGCTGACCGGCATGGATGGGAGGCGCGGCTGGGGATCGACGCCCGGTTCGTAATCCACGCGGGCATGGTCGGCGAAGCGGGCGATGATCGCCTCCAGCGGACGGACGGTGTCGGGCGCGGCGGCAATCTTCGCGAAGGTGCCGCCCTGATAACAGGGAGCCGCCGCGTTGGGACCGATGATGGCGATATGCCGGTCGCGTTCGGGCGCCAGCGGTAGCAGGTCGCCTTCGTTGCGCAGCAGGACAAACCCGGCGGCAGCGGCCTCCACGAGCAGATCGCTGGCGGCCTTGCCCGTGATCGGGGTGTTCTTCTCGCCCTTGAACCGGAGTGCCGCGCGCGCGACGCGTGACGCAGCATCGGTCACCCGATCTGCGCTGATATGGCCTTGCGCAACCGCTTCGACCGCCTTGGCCCCAAGGAAACGGGCTGGCCCCGGCATTTCCAGATCCAGCCCGGCGTTCAGTGTTGCCACAGTGGAATGCGTGCCGAACCAGTCGCTCATCAACACGCCGGGAAAGCGCCATTCGCCCTTTACGATCGTGGTCATGACATGATGCTGTTCCGCGCACCAGTCGCCGTTCAGGTGGTTGTAGGCGACGAGCATCCCGCCGACGCCCGCGTCCGCGCACAGTTCGAACGGCAACAGATAGATTTCGCGCAACGTCCGTTCGTCCACGACAGCATTCATGCTGTCGCGGTCAGTTTCGCTGTCGTTGCAGACCAGATGCTTGGCGACCGAAGCGGTTCCGGTCGTTTGCAGGCCCGTTGCCCATGCCGCGCCGAGTATGCCGGCCAGCAGCGGTTCCTCCGAAAAATATTCGAAGGCGCGACCGGCGAGCGGGCTACGGGCAAGGTTGATGTTGGGTGCCAGGACCATGTCCACGCTCATGCGGATCGCTTCGCCGCCAACCAGCGCGCCGATGCGCTGGTTCAGTTCCACGTCCCAGCTTGCGCCTAGAGCAGTGGGGCAGGGGCTAAGAAGGGCTATGTCACGTTCGTCCACGCGACCACTGGCGATCCCCATCGGGCCGTCTGCCATCGCCAGCGACGGGATGTTCGCCTCCTCATAGCCCAAGGTGGTCCACATGGTCGCGCCGGCGCTCATCGCCAGGCGCTGGTTCAGGGTCAAGGTCACGCTATCGGTCATGATGCTGGTTCCATGGAAAAATACATGATCTGCTGCGCCTGCGCGCGGACCGCCCGTGCGATGCCTTCATCGCTCAGCGTGCCGTCCGGTCCGAACGGACGTTGTTCAACGGAATTTACGGCCACGCCGACCGGGGTCGGCCATCCGCGCATCGCATGAATCACGTCGCGCAGCGCGGAAAGGGTGGTGCCGCATGCCTGCCAACCGGCTGCCGTTACGACCAGACCGACCGGGCATCCGTCGAAATAGACGCGGTCGTCGGAACGCAGATCCTCCAGCAGGTCGACCGCGTTCTTTACCAGACCCGAATAGCCGCCATGATAGCCGGGGCTGCCGATGACGATGCCGTCGGCATTGCGAACGGCATCGACGAGCGCTGTTTCCTCATCCGAACGGCCAGGCTGTTCGGGGCTGTAATGCGGCAGCCGGGCAAGGGCGGGACCATCGAACATGATCGTTTGCGCGCCCATCGCCTCGCACTCCGCCAGAACGGCGCGCACGAGCCGTTCGCTGGAGGACGCCTGACGGAAGGTGCCGCCAAGGCCGACGATCCGCTTGGCGCGGGGCGAGGAAGAACCCGACATATCGCACTCCTTTTATAGAATGGCGCGGCCTTCTGATGGGCCGCGCTCATCATCAACTCATTCGGCGGGTTCGGTCGCCTTGAACGCGGGCATCACCTTTTCCGACAGCAGGCGCAACGTCTGGTCGCCCAGACGCAACCGTTCTTCCGTCAGCGGTCCGGTCGTCGTGCCGCACAGGATGTTGCCGATCCCCAGTTCCTCATAGGGCTTGAGATGCTCGACAATCGTTTCGGGTGAACCGTAAAGGCACCATGTGCCGATCCAGTCCTCGGTTAGGGCATTGGGTGTGCGATCGGTCTTCTTGTTCGCGGAATCGGATTCCGCGCGCGCGTTGAATTCGGCCTCTCGTTCGATCGCGTCCTGGTAGGAACGCAATATCACTTCCAGTTCCTCGCGCGCCTGCCCGTCGGTTTCGGCGACATGGACACATTGGTAGGTATGGGTTGTCCAATCGAGCGCACTGGCGATGACTTCCGGCGAATGGCCAGCCTCGTCCAGCATCTGGCGATAGACGCTGAAATATTTGGCGACATGCTTCATCGGTTCGGTGCCGCCGATCTGGGGCGGAGTGAAGGCGGGAATGAAGGCGGGCCAGCCATTTTCGGCGGCGCGACGGGCACTGGCTTCTTTCATGGCGACGGGCATCAGGCGGGCGTGGCGGGGCGAATATTGCGCCGGTGCGATGCGCTGAAGCACGCGGCCCTTGTGCGGACCATTGTCGATCTCGATCGCCGGATCTTCCATAGCCTTGGCCCAGAGTTGCTCGGCAAGGGCGAGGTTGTTCTCCGAAACCTGGCCGGCTTCCTTGTAGTTGACGCCAAAGCCGATCATCTCTTCGGGCGTCGTGCCGCTGCCGACGCCCACCAGCAGCTTCCCATCGGTCAACTGGTCGAGAATGTTGATCCTCTCGACGAAGCGCACGGGATGGTGTAACGGCACGGAGACGACGGAGAAGCCGAAATGCATTCGTGGCAGCTTGGCGGCCAGATAGGACGCGAACATGAAGCTGTCGGACGCGATCGGCATATAGCCGTTGAAATGATGGTCCGGCATGAAGATCGCGTCGAAGCCCAGTTTTTCGGCCTGGGTGGCGTGCGCGGTCAGATCCTGGATCAACTTGCGATCCTCTTCGGCAGCCATCGAACGAGCGTTCAGAAACACAGAAAAGCGCATTATCCCCTCCATCGCTGCCCTTTGGCGCACTTTTGACAGCTTATTTACATTCTCGGCCAAAGCCGTCAGACTAAGGCTCAATTAGAACCAATGTTCTCATTATTGATAAGGTCAACATGCCCCCAGTGTCAACCGCCAAGTCGAAGAATGATTCTATTTCCAGCCCGGCAGAGGCCAGTCGCGTACCTCAGCAGGGGCGTAGTCGCGCCTCCTATGAGCGCATGCTGAAGGCTGCCGAAAAGCTGATGGTGAAGCGTGGAAATGATGATTTCACGCTGACTGAAGTGGCCAAGGCGGGCAAAGTTTCGATCGGGTCGATCTATCTGCGGTTCGACAGCAAGGATGATCTTATCCGTGCCGTACATGGTCGCGTTCTCGCCGAAATCGGTGAGGAGCAAGATGCGCTGATGAAAAACATCAGCGACAAGGCCGTCAGTCTTGACGAATTCGCGCAGCTCTTTGTCGATTCCTATGCGGAATTGCTCAAGCGCTATAGCCCGGTCCTGCGCCCCATCATGTTCCGGGCCATTTACGATGACTCTATTTCTGCGCTCGGTCGCAGTTCAGCAGAGAAACTGACGGAGCAGGCCGAAACGCAGATGTTGCGCTACTCCAGCGAATTTGGCCGCCCCGACCATAATCGCCTCGTCGGCAATGCCTTCAGGATGATCTATTACACGCTCGCGCGGTTTCTGGGCCTCGGATCGTCACCGGAAGCGGCCAATCAGGGCAATTGGGACGAGCTGAAGGAAGATTTGGCGATCATGTGTGCAGCTTTCCTGCGCGCGCCCGCGCCCTGATGCGACGGTGCGTTAGCCGCCGGATGCGGTGAAGCGCAGTCCGGCACCATAAAAGCGCACCACGCCTGGACCATCCACCTGCACGCACAGCTGGAAACCAAATCGCGTCTCGATGACCGGAGCGACCGGCAGGTCGGTGCGCAGTCGGTTCGATGCAGGGTAGAATTGCCGCCACAATTCCGGTGGATCGAACGGTTCCGGCGTGCCCGTCAGCGGTGTGTTGGGTTCGCACACATGCTGGCGATGCATACCACCATGATGCACGCAGACCCAACTGATGCAGGCGCCTTCTTCGGTTTCCCAGAGCAGCGAGACTTGATCGACTACGCCGCCTGTCGGTAGCTGGAACGGGAAGTGGAACCAGACCTTGCGTTCCGGGCGGACACGAAAACTGGACGAAAAGCCGCGATGAAAGCCGCCGCCGTTCGACCAGTCCTTATCGTCCACGACATCCAGCCAGTCAGGCCCGCTTTCCTGAAGCTGGACAGCCGCCGGGGCGAGCCATAGTTCCTGCGTCATGCCCATGATGGTTCGCGATCCTCACGCCATTTGATGCTGCATCCGGCGCTTGCGCGTTGGGGTTGGGGGGCAGGGCGTCCGGCAAGGAGCGCATCGACGGCCACGCGCATGTCATCGCCCGTCACGGGCAGGTCGGTGCGCAGCGGCGGCAAGCCGGGGACCGGCGGTCGATCGATCTTGGGCCTGCTGGAATCGAACTGGCCTGCATAGAAGAGCGTGCGATCCGGCCCGAACAGGAAAAAATCCGGCGTGCAGATCGCGCCATAAGCCAGCGCGACATCCTGATTTTCGTCGTGAAGATAGGGAAAGGTCAGGCCATGGTCCGTTACGAACTGCGCCATATGGGCGACATCATCCTCCGCATATTCGCCCGGGTCATTGGACGAAATGGCTACCGTCGCTAGGCCACGCGGCGCATAGTCCTTTGCGAAAGATGCAAACTGCTCGATCAGGTGCAGCACGAAGGGGCAATGGTTGCAGATGAACGCCACAAGCAAGGCAGGCGAGCCGGAAAAATCATCCAGCGTCGTGATCCGGCCATTTGTATCGGGCAAAGCAAAAGGATGAGCCCGTGATCCCAGCCCTTCCATACGTGACATTCGGAGCATGTTCGTCCTTTCCCCCTCAGAAGTGGCGATGCCTCAACGTTGTCCCAACAGTTTGTTGACGGTCAGCCAGTTCTTGAACCCCTCAATCCAGCCGTTGCTGGTCGTGTCTGGGCGGCCCAGTCCGAAGCCATGGCCACCATTCTGGTACAGATGGAACTCGACCGGGCGCTTTGCCTGCAACCAGCCATCGATCAGGCCGAAACCCTGACTGGCGAAGAAATGATCGTCCGCTGCCAGCACCGCATACATGGGCGGCGCATCGGCGGGCACCTCGCGCGTCGTCAGGCGGCCGTAGATCGGCGCGATGAAGGCAGGGCGTTCGCCCGGCTTTGCGCTCAGCGTCGTGACGATTGTCGTAAAGGCGCCGGCGGAAAAACCCATCATGCCGACACGGGCGGGATCTATCCGCCATTCCTTTGCCCGCGACCGAACCAGAGCAAGCGCGGCCAGTCCATCGTCGCGCGCATAGGCTGGCGTGTCTTGTGGTGGGCGCACGCCGGTCGGCTTGCCACTGAAGGCAGCCCTCAACTCGGTCGTGTAGACACCAAAGTCTGCGGGCGTAGGCACAAGCCGATATTTGAGAACGAAGGCCGCAATGCCATGATCGGCCAGCCAGCGCGCAACGGCAAAGCCCTCCGTTTCCATGGCGAGGCCAAGGAAGCCGCCGCCCGGTGCGACGATGACGGCGGTGCCGGTCGCTTTATCCGGGCTTGGCAGGAAAGGGGTCAGGGTCGCGGCCGATACGTTGCGCACGTTCAACTCGCCATTCATCAAAAACCAGTTTTCTGCCGGAACATCGGGAGCTTGCGGCCCCGTGCGCAAGGGAATCTCATTAGCCTGAGAGGGAGGTGATGTGGGTGCGAAACTGAATTTCTGCACCGCATTTTCCGCCTGCGCCTGGGCGATCTGCGGTACGGCGCAAAGCAAGGCCAGCGTCATGCAGGCCGAACGCCATGATGGACGTCGGATCATCTCTCTCTCCCTTTTATGATTTTTCGCGCCCAACCCGCATGGGGTGCGCAAGTCGGCATGGCGGCGTCGTGCGCCGCCATGCCGTTCACAGATCAGGCCGCGAGTTGCAGTTCGCGACTCGTTTTGGTCGTGGGAACGAAGGGCAGATAGGACACGCGCATCCGCACCGCGATATCGATCTTGTGCGCGCCGGGCGTCAGGCCGCCGGGACGCTTGACGATCACCGTCGCCTTCTCGCCGAAGTTCCAACGATCGTCATAGACGGTCTCCAACTCGTCCAGCGTCCAGCTACGGCCACGGACCGAAAAGCGAACGTCCTCGCGCGCTACCGGTTCACCATCGACGCCAAGGCCGATATCCTCGATCATCGAAAGGCCAAGGCCACGGTAATAGGGCAGGCGGGCAAGCAGCGAAAAGCCGGTCGTCTCGCCATTTTCGACGATATTTTCAAGGCCTTCGTCACACAGCATCATCTTGTCGAACATGGTCGTATTTCCTCAGGCTGCGATAGCGGTGGGGGTGGGTTCGCCAATCAGGCCTTTCAGCATTTCCTGCTGACGGCGGACCTGTTCGACGGAATCGACCTCATACGCATCCTCGATCCAGCGATTGCCTTCATATTCGGAGCAGATATAGCCCTTGTAGCCGCCCTGCTTGAGCACCTTGACGATCTCGTCATAGGGGATCGAAGGCTCGACCAGATTTTCGTCCATCTGGTAGAATTTGCCATGGACGTTGTGGATGCGGTGCATGAAGTCAAGCATCCGCTTCGGCTCGTACGCGGCATTATGGCGCAGCGTTTCGGCCATGCCCAGCGACGGACCTTCGCCACCCATCTCGCGCACGTTCAGGATCACATATTCGGACAGCACGCGGTCCTCATAGGCGGTCTCGATATAGTCGGCGATCTTCTGCGGCACCCCGTTGCGGATGAAGCGTTCCTTCCACACGGGCGGGAACTTGAACAGGAACATGCCCATGTCGGGCAGGAAGCCCAGCGCGTCCGATCCCGATTTCTCGAAGGCTTCGGCGTGACGGATGATCCAGGGATGGTCGAAATGCAGCGGCGCGTGCACTTCGATCAGGATCTTGATGTCCTTTTCTTCGGCATAGGGCGCGGCCGCGACCAGAACTTCCGGGGCGATCGACACGAGCGCACGGATATATTTCATGCCCAAACGCGCGCCGAAGTCGATGTCCTTCTTCACGCTGGCGACCTGCTCGTCAAAGGCCATCATCGTGCCCTTGTAACGCTTATAATCGAGCATGAAGTCATGGCTGACGGCGGTCGCGTCATACTTTTTGATGAGCGCATGCCATTCGTCGATCTTCGTTTCATCGACAGTCGCTTCGGGCCAGCCCCAAAAGGTCTGTTCGCCGATGATTTCGATGCCCAGCGCGCCCATGTCGGCGCAGGTCTTGAAACAATCCTCAAGGCTCATCTTGCCCTGAAAGGTCTCGTGCTGGAAGCTGTAGAGGCTGACGCCCCGTTTGATGTCGATTGTCATAAATTACTCCGCTGGAGCGATGGAGGGGGCCGGGGTGTGTGTCGAACGCACCAGTCCGATGATGAAGGCGGCAATGACGCCTACCAGACCCGCTGCAAGGAAGGCGCCCTGCATGGTTCCGACGAGATTTTCGGCCTGGTGCACCAGCCAGGGACTGGAGAACTGACCGAAGAAGAAACAGGCGGTCCATATACCCATGCCACGACCACGATGTTCGAAGGGCAACATGCTTTGCGCCCAGAGGATGATCGTGGCGACGGCCATGCCCGCGCCTGTCTGTTGCACGATGAGCGCCGCGGTCAGCCAGCGCCAGTCGGGCGCCAGCCCGATGCCCGCGAGCCCAACGCCGAGCAGGCCGAAGACAGTGGCGAGCTTCACCTTGTGGGACATATTGCCCATCAGACGGAAGATCAGCGCGCCCAGAATGACGAACAGGCTGGGAATGGCGGTCAATTGGCCGATACGCGCCGGGTCCATGACGCCGACTTCGCGCCAGGCCAGTGAGCCGCTGATGATGAATACATAATAAAGTGCCGATGCGACCAGCGTCACGACCCCGATCAGCGCGATCGATGCGGTAGGGAAGCGTGTGGCGGGCGCTTTTTCCTTTTGCGTGATATCGGCGATGGTGGCGCCATCGGCGCGACGCGGTTCGTGCAACCAGGCGATCATCGCAAGAAAGATCGGAAACGCGACGGCATAGACCAGAAAGATGCTGTTCCAGCGGATCGAGGACGCCGCGCCAGAGAGCAGGATGACCCCGGACGCCAGAAAGGGACCGCAGACGCCTTGCAGAAAGAGCCAGTCCTTGCGGCCACGATCGTCCCAATAATCGGCGATCAATGTGTTGACGCTGGTCAGGATCGCCGCTTCCGCGACGCCCAATAGCAATCGGCAAACGATCAGCGCGTTAAGACCGTCGAGGAAGAAAGGGGCGGTGCCGACGACACCGTAAAGCAGCGTCGCGCCGATCAGCAGGCGGCGGCGGCCGAAGCGATCCACGAAGAAGCCCGCGAAAGGCGCAATCAGCGCGATGGTGAGGCCGGGCGCAGACACCATCATCGGCACTTTCCACCGGGCGTCAGGATCGCCAGCAAAATGGTCGATGATGGCCGGGATGGCGGGAAACATCGATACGATCGCGAATACCGGCAAGAAGCCGGCAGCAACGATGGTGATCCCTTGCGGAACCAGCGTGAGGCGTCGGAAAAAATCGATCAATGAACGCACCGCGCTTCGGCTCCTCTACATCGGACGACTCATAGTCATCTCTAATTAGAACTATTATTCGTTTATTGATAACATCGGGCGCTGTCAACCTGCTCGATCCGGCATGGTTATGCAAAGATCACCTGAGACAATGAAGCTCCCCTGCGCAGCGCTTGCGCCGTGGTCAATCCGATCATTCCGTGGGATAATCCTTGGCCTCTTCCGGGACAGGCAGTGTGACCTTGCCCGTTGCCGCCCATTCCGTTCCGCGCAGGATCAACGACTGAAGGCCGGCAAAATGCAGCGAAACCTCGTCGTGGCCGAGCGTCATGGAAAAGACGCGGCCTTTGCCATAATCGGCGGTCCATACCTGTGGATGGTCGGCGTCCATGCCTTTCATCGCCTTTAGCTTTTCGGGCGTGTAGGCGGCGACCGGATATTTGGGGCCGGTCAGCTTCGGATTATAGCTGGCCGAAGTGTCACGCGCGGTTGCCAGAACGTGTATCTTCGCGTCCGGGTCCATCCGCATGTTCGTGTACATGTCGTCATTTCAGATACTGGTCGGACCTTCTCGACGGAATTGCAGCCGCTGAATCAACAGAAAAGCGGATTGATTCCATGGGCTTGCTTCAAAATTCACAAAAGTGCGAAAGGACCGGATTCGCCTCAGTTAGACGGGATTGGACACCTCTTTTATCGCGATTTTATCGCGGTCTATTAGGTGCGATCGTTGTCGAAAGAAGTGCGTCATGAGCAGAAAGAAACTTACGCCGGCAGCGCTCGATTCTCTGGCGCATGGAGCAATGAATGATCCCGTAACGTCGGGGCTCTCAGTCAAGGTTCTCTCCAGTGGAAAAAAGGTCTGGAAATACATGCGTTGGGTCCCCAGCAAAAATGGGTTTCTGAGGCGTACTCTTGGATCGTATCCGGCATTTTCGATTGCCGATGCCAGAACGTGGGCGAATGACATAAATAGGATCATTGATGAAGGGGAGATCCCAGAGACATTTGGCATCAGGAAAATAAGTTAAAAAATATGACCGTAAGGGATGCCCATGTATTATATATGCAGGCGGCAAATGAAGGGAGATGTTCAAGTAAAAATGTCATTTGTAGACCAATAACCATAAAAACAAAGTTGGATATATTTAAAAGAGATATTTCTTCAAAAATAGGAAAGAGATTGATACATGATATCGTAGAGGATGATTTAGTGAAAATCGTAGAGAAAAAAGGGAATTGCGCAAAAGTTGCTGCAAATCGTTTGTCAGCAGAATTAGTGACGTTCTTTAAATGGGCGGCATCTTTGCGAGGTCAGGAGGTTGGCCTCTCTGCTGATCCATCTCATCGCCTGAAGGATTTGCGGTTTCCGGAGAAACCTAGATCGCGAAATTTGACTGTCTCTGAGATGGAATGGTTATTGCAAGCCCTTGTGGAAGAGAGAGTTGAGTTCCGTAGAGGAATTTTGCTTCTGCTTTTGACCGCAACCAGATTTTCAGAGGTGCTATTTGCGAAGACTGAGGAGCTTCAGGATGGAGTGTGGACCATTCCCGCGGAACGCTCCAAAAATAGATGCGCTCACAGTATTGCTCTAGGACCTTGGGCAAAGCGACTATTTCGTTCAGGTTCAGATTGGCTGTTCCCCGCTGCTTTGGCAGAACGTCCCTGCAGGCAAACGTGGCGACTCGCATGGGACAGAGTGGTCAACCGCATGATTTTCATGGCAGACAGCAAGTTTACTCGGATAACTCCACACGATCTCCGCCGTACTTTTCGAACAAATTCCAGGAAAATTGGGATCGACTTCGAAACGGCTGAAGCGATGTTGAACCATTCAAAAGACATTCTTGTACGCACATATGACCAATACGACATGGAGTCGGAGAAGGCGCTGGGCTTTAGACTTTGGGAAGATGAAGTTCTACGCATTGCGCGACGCTGTGGGGTAGATGAAGCGTTGGAAGCGCCACCTGAAGGCATAGCCGAAGAACTGTCACCACAGCGCTCTGCTCTCGAGCCAAGCTTGGACCTCTGATAGCCGGAAACGGGGGCAGCGACGATATTTATTGTCCCCGGTTCCCAGTTCGAATTCGCGGGGAAAGTTCTCCGGTCGACGTCTACGCAATCTATCGATTTGACGGCGGGATAGTCGGGCGAGACGTGCAAACTCGGCGACCGTTATCATCTGCGAGGAGAAACCGATGGCACCGCTTTGGGGAATGTGCCGACGATGTGAGGCCTGGAGAGCTTCACCCATGTGAAACCCCGCATTGTTTGCAGCAGTGGATCATACAAACCAAGCTCCTTGTCTTGGTCTGCCCGCGCAGCAAATAATATCAGTCTTCTCCTCATCTGCAACACCTAATCAGATGAATGCTTCCGGGCGATATTGGAAGTTTGAGGCTTGTTAAGTTATCAATAATCTGGCTCAGGTGAACATCGATGCCTGATTAAAAGCCACGGTTCTCCGTGACTTTTGATAGTTCGATCGGCTTAGATGATAAGCGCAAGTGAAATCGCGGTAAAATTCGTGATAAACGAGTCATGCATTCACAGAGGTCCGGCGTTCAGATCAAAGCGACAAAGGATTTCGAAACTAGGGCGGCGAGTGAATCTGGGTTGCGATGATATGATCGACCAAATCATCGGTATCCATATGACCGACATAAAATCGCTGGAGCCGTCCTTCGATGAGCAGTAGCGCCGTGCCATGAATGGCCCCCCAGCTTGATAGCAATCGGGCGCGAATAGTCTCCTCATCCTGTTCCGGGGAGAGCTGGGCAATTGCCGTTTCCAAGGTTAGGAAGCTGACCATTCCCTCGATAGAGCGAGAGTCGCGCCCATATTCAGAGACAAACATCAGTCGAAACATCTGTGGTTGCGCGAGCGCAGAACGAAAAAAGAAACGGAAGAAGGCGTCCGTCCGCTGCTTGGGCGGGGTTTGCTCGATGATCGTTTTTATCTCTTCGTTCCATCTGTCGAAGCTTCGCTTCGCGAGGCTGCGAAGTAGAAATTCTCGGTTTCGGAAGTGCCGATAGGCCGCGCTTGGCTGCACGCCAACGCCGTCTGTCAACGATTGCATCGTGAGGTTTTCAAAGCCACCCGCCTCGATAAGGCGTTCCGCTAGTTCAATCAGCGCCGCCTTAAGATTGCCGTGATGATAGGCTGTTTTCTTCTCAGACATAGGTTCGCCTCCCCGCAAACTCAACCGCTCGGTCAAAAACTCATTTGACCGAGCGAGTCAATGTGAAGCAGCTTCACACTGACTTCGCAACGAGATTTGCCGATCAGGCAATGCGCGAATTCGATCCGACAGGGAGAGGGCAAGATGAGAAAGACCGTGTTTCTTTATACGGCATGTTTGGCGGGCGCCGTGCCCGCGACAGCTTATGCGCAAGGTGGCGACAACGATGCCGGCGCTAGCGAAATTGTGGTGACGGCGCAGCGCCGCGAGCAGCGCCTTCAGGACGTGCCCCTGTCGGTCTCGGTCGTCAGCGGTGAAGCCATGCAGCGCGCCGGGCTGACATCGCTTGAAGATGTGGGCGCGCGCCTGCCTGCGGTCAGGATTGCGCAGGCGGTTCTGGCCGATCTCATAAATGTTCGCGGTGTCGGCTCCGGTAATAATCCCGGATTCGAGCAATCGGTCGCGACCTTCGTCGACGGCGTGTACCGCGCACGCTCGCGCTCGACCAGGGCTGCCTTGTTCGACATCGACCGGCTGGAAGTCCTCAAAGGACCCCAGACGACATTCTTCGGCGCAAATGCCATCGCGGGCGCTTTTAATATCTCCACGCGAAAGCCTGGGCGCTCTTTCAGCTACAACGGCCTGACTTCCTACGATTTCGTCACGGATGAGCATATCGTCGAGGGCGGCCTGACGGTTCCTTTGTCCGAAACGCTGAGCCTGCGCGCAGCCGCACGCGTTATGGGGGGGAAGGGCTATGTGGAAACACCGACAGGTCGCGGCCCGAACAACGACACGCTTCAGGGACGTCTCTCCATTCGATGGGAGCCGGTTTCCGCTCTCACGAGTGATCTGCGAATCGAAGGCAGCCGCTCCCGGACAAAGAACGCGTTTCCCTTCGAGATCATCGGCTGCCCGCCGCCCACGCCTTTCCCGCTGCTTGCCACGTCAACATGCGCGCGTGCGCTTGCCGCCAATGGTGGTTCGGTCGATGATAAGCTGAATTTCCACAGCAGTTCGCCTTACAGCTTCGCGAACTACGACTTTGGGGAGGCCGCATGGACGAACGCTCTGGATCTGGCGGGCGCGACCCTCACGTCGACAACGTCTTACTTCGAGCATAAATATACGGGTCGGCTACAATATGCCCCGCTCACCTTCATCAGTCCGGTTCAGCCGGGACTGGATGGATTCCCCGCCCAGTCGATAGAGAAATATCATCAGTTCAGCCAAGAGTTGCGCTTCCAGTCCGCCGGTGGTGGAACGCTGGAATATATGTTCGGCGGCTATTATTCGCGCAGCAAGATCGACTATGCTTCGTATTTTGGCTTCTTTTTCTCGCCTTTCGGAGCCATTCCGGCGGCAGCCGCACTGGGAACGAATGCCAGCACGCCATTGACCGGTGAATTGGCCAACCTTCAGCGGGATGACACGCTCTCGGCCTTTGCATCCGCCACGATCCGTCCAATCGAAAATCTGCGGATCAACCTGGGTGCGCGCTATTCGTCGATTCGAAAGCGCGCCAACCGCGTGTCGGGGACCGGCACCTCGGTGAACGCGGATCCGGCGACCTATCAGCCGTTCGGAACGGATCTTCAGGCGGTTTTCTTCCGGATTCTAGGATCGGAAGGCGGGCAATATGCCCGGCCGCGCCGACGCGACAGCGACTTCATGCCCTCCATCGGCCTGCAATATGACCTGACGCCGTCCTTGATGGCTTATGCCAGCTATACCAAGGGGTTCAAGGCGGGAGGATATGCCTACACGTCGAGAACGAATGACTTCGAGCCCGAGACCGTCAATGCTTACGAGGTGGGCATCAAAGGGACGCTGCTTGACCGGCGCCTGACATTCGCCGCCGACCTGTTCCGTATGGATTATAACAATCTCCAGGAATCGACGGTCGTCTTCATCAACGGATCGCCTGTCTCGCTCGTTCAGAATGCCGCGCAATCCCGGTCCCAGGGCGCGGAGTTCAATGCCACGCTCCGGCTGTCACGCGCCCTGTCCCTCTCGACGGACCTGACCTATCTCGATTCGGCCTACAAGAATTATCCGGCCGGCGCCTGCACTCTGATCGGGGTCGCAACAGGATGCCAGTCCCAGAACCTGTCCGGAAAGCGGCGGGCGTTTTCGCCCAAATATTCGGGCAATGTCGCGCTCAATGTGACCCTCCCGGTCGGCGATAATGAGGTCCGCCTGTCGCCCTCCGTCTATTTCACGACCGCATATTACCAGTCAGCGACGGCCGACCCCCTCCTGGCGCAGGACGGTTACGCGAAGGTCGATCTACGGCTCGCCTTTGGTCCTTCGGACAAGAGCTGGGAGGTTGCGCTCATCGGAAAGAACTTGACGGACAAAACGACCGCCGGCTTCAGGCAGGGGATAACCGGCACCAACGGGACGATCCTGGCCATGCCGGAACCGCCGCGCACTGTCGGCATCCAGTTCACGCTTACACATTGATATCATGGTGCGCGGCAGGCCGCGCACCATTGCCCGAAAGGAAATCCTCGCAATGGGTGAGGCAATCAAGCCGGCTTACGGCCGCTACGTCCTGATGGCGCTGCTGGCGGTCTATTCCATCAATTTCATGGACCGGCAGATCATTGCCGTCCTCTCACCCCAGATAAAGGCCGAACTTGGATTGAGCGACACCCAGCTCGGTTTTCTCAAGGGAACGGCCTTTGCCCTGTTCTACGCGACGATGTCGATCCCCATGGCCATGCTGGGGGATCGCACGAACCGCGTGACGCTGATTTCATGCTCGCTGGCTCTTTGGAGCGGCATGACGGCGCTCACCGGTTTTGCGGGCAATTTCCTTCACCTCTTCCTTTGCCGGATGGTGGTTGGCGTGGGCGAAGCCGGAAGCACGCCGCCGTCCCATTCTCTCCTTGCCGATTATTTTGCACGCGACAAGCGGTCGACAGCCCTTGCGATCTATTCCCTCGGCGTCCCGATCGGGACCTTTTTGGGGCTGATCGTCGGCGGGTGGCTGGCGACCCATTATGGTTGGCGAACCACGCTTCTGGTCCTTGGCATTCCGGGGGTTTTCCTTGGCCTTGTCGTCAAATCCACGGTGCGAGACGTGCCGAGGGGGTCGGCGGATGCGTTGGCGGCGCCTCCTCCACGGCCGGACGGCCTGGCTACGGTCGCGCGGCAGCTTTGGTCCATCCCGACCTATCGGACGATGGTCCTGAGCGGGGCGCTCAACGCTTTTGTCGGCTATGCCCTATCGATGTGGCTGGTGGATTTCTATGTTCGTGCAGGGCGTGCTTCACTTGCTGAAGTCGGAATCTGGATGGCGGTCGCATTCGGGGTGGGCGGCGGCATCGGCACCTTTACAGGTGGCATTGCCGCGGACAAGTTCGGTCGCCGCAATCCCTCAAGCTATCTTGTGATACCGGGCACCGCGATGGTGGTCGCCGCGCCGCTGACGATTGCGGCGGTACTGGTCCCCGGCATGGCATGGAGCGTGGCCTGCGTTTTCATCGCAAGCGGCCTGATGTACATGTCATTTGGTCCTCTTTACGGCCTCGTGCAGACGCTCGCGCCCGTCAACAACAGATCCCTGGCGATCGCCTTCTATTTCCTTTTCCAGAGCCTGATCGGATCGGGGCTAGGCCCGCTGACGGTCGGCTTCGCCAGCGACCAGCTTTCGCACATAGTGGCGCCCGACACTGCGCTCACCATTGCGATCGGTTCGCTTTGCCTCCCCCTGTTCATAGCTGGACTCAATCTGATCCTCCAGCGGAATCGCCTCCAGGCGGATCTGGCGCGCATCCCCTGACGCGAGGCGCGCCCATCAACAACCATCAAAGGACACAGTATGCCGGAAATCTCCCACGGCGGTTACACCACCCATTATGAAGACGATAATTTCTCGACGCCCTGGCAATGCCCGGAGGTTGTCCTCATCCAGCATGGGTTCGGACGGAACGCAAACTTCTGGTGGCATTGGGTCCCACCGATCGCCAGTGATTATCGATTGATCAGGCGCGATCTTCGGGGCCATGGCGGATCTTCCGATGGCGCATTCACTCCATGGACATTCGATGGATTGGTTGAGGACCTGCGAGACTTTTGCGACACACTCGATATCGAGAAGATACACCTCATCGGCGAGTCCACCGGCGGAATGCTCTCCGTTGGCTTTGCCCATCGATTCCCCGAACGGGTCCGGTCGCTGACCTTGTGCAATGCGCCGACGACGATCAATGAGGACGGCCAGAAATTCTTCGCGGGGAACCATGGGTCCTGGCAGGACGCGCTCAAGACGCTAGGCGCGAAAGGCTGGTTTGAATGGCTCGTCCAGCAACCCGGCACGGCGGCTCCCGAAACCGCGGCGGAAAGGAAATGGATTCTTGCTCAGATGGCGCGGACTTCGACCCAGGCCATGATCGGATACAGCCATGTCATATCATCGGTCGATGTCGCCCCGCTGCTCCCCGAACTGAAGGTTCCGACCCTGGTGCTCGCGCCCACGCGGAGTTCCGCAGCACCGCTGGATGCCCAAAGGGCGATGGCGAACGATATTCCCGGCGCGCGGCTCGCCATTATCGATAGCAGGGGCCACGAAACATATTGGGACCGACGGGACGACTGCATCGCCGCATGGCGCGACCATGTGGCGAGCATTGACGCATTGGTATAACGGAAGCGACGGCGATCCTGCTCATCACCGATCGGCGATGAGCGGGATCGTCCCCGGATGTTCAGAATGACTTGCGCAAGGAGAAGCCATAGGTTCGCGGTGCATCAAGGCGATAATTGACCTGGAAGTAATTTTCCGGGATCGGGAAGCCAGAGGCCACCGAGTTGACGACCGCCTTGTTTTCGATGTTGCGAATGAAGGCGGAAATGGTCAGGTCCATTTTTCTCACCGTGTAACTCAGGTTCGCATTCGTCTTGTGATAGCTGGGCACGCGATACAGCAGCGTGTCCCCGGCGGCATTAGCATAGCTGCCCTGGGCGATCTGATGGCTGACGAAGGAGACGTCCGCGCCTGCGGCAAGCCTGTCCCCATTGGCAAGGTCCACACCGCGCTCATAATCGATCCGGATCGTTGACCTCGGTGAGAGGAACACCGGAGTATGGGAGAAATCGACAGGGGCGGAGTAGGGAAGCTCAAGCAGGAAATCATCGAATTTATTGTCGAGAAGGTTGAGGGATATGCCGAGATTGTTATTTCGGCTCGGGCGCCAGCGCGCGCTGAACTCTCCGCCTTTGAAAGTCGCGGACTGTGAATTCACGATGGGGAAGAATGTCCCGTTCAATATCGTGCTCGGCGCGCCGGCACCCGGGCGCCAGAAGACGTAGGCCTGATAGTTTTTATAGTCATATCTGAACAGGCTGGCGTTCAGCTGGAGCCTGTTGTTGAAGAACATGTTCTTCGAGCCGATCTCATAGGCGGTAATAAGCTCGGGGGCGTAGGTGATGAGTGAAGCCGCTTCGGGAGGGAGGACGTTGATCCCTCCGGATTTGAAACCGGTGCTCGCGGTAAAGAAGAGCAAGTTGTTCGGCGTGGCCTGATATTTGAAGCCTGCTTTCCACGTCAAGCGGTCAAGGGATGTCTTGCCGCTTGTTGCAAGCGTCCCTGGGAAGGCCGTTCCGGTCGAGATCGTGCCTGCTTCGACCAGCCCTTCCGCGGATTTGGTTTCATGCGTGTATCGAAGGCCCCCGACAAGACTGAAGCCGTCGAGCCACGGAACTGGCAAGGTCAGGTCGGCAAACAGTGCAGCGGATTTCGCCGTCGAATCCGTGAGCGGGAACGCCTGATAGAAATCGTCTGGCGCGAAGGTGTTTTGGACATAGTTAGACTGGGTGAGAGCCGTTTGCTTGAGGTGCGAGTAATAGCCCCCAAGAACCCAGCCGAACGGCGAACCGGGCGCTCCGGACAGTCTGATTTCCTGAGTGAAGAACTTATCTTTCGTATTTTGAATGAAATCGAAATTGTCCACGCCGCCATACCAGCCGGCCGTTGTCGAATTCCGCCAGTCGGTAACCTTGTAGCCGGTCAGCGATATGAGATCTGCCCATCCCAGGTCGTAGTTGAACTCCGCCGACGCGCCGTAAATGGTGGTGTTTCCATGGCCGATCGGCTGAGACGGCAGCAGGCCCGACCAGGGTCGATACGGGGTGGCGGCACACGCCGGGACATTGTCGAGATCAGGCGGGCATGAGCCGTCATAGGAGGTTGCATGCGACTTCCGGCTTGCCGCATCGACCGTTAAAAGCGCCGTGAAGAGATCGCCGGGGGCGAACAGAAGCTTTGCTCGCCCCGCAAAAGACCTGACATCGTTGGTGCCGTTGTCATTATAGGCGTCATGGTGATCGGAGCCGCCAGCCACTCGCAGGGCGACCGTGTCCGAGAGTGGCAGGTTAAGGGCCCCTTCCGAGTTGATCGCGCCATAATTTCCCGCGCCGGCGCGGACATAGCCGCCCAGTTCGAATGTCGGCCTGCTCGTGATGAAATTGATCGTCCCGCCATTGGAGTTGCGACCGTACAGGGTGCCTTGCGGACCAAGCACGGCTTCCACCCGCTCGATGTCGAACAATACCGGCGTCAACGCATTGGGCGTCGAGAGATATATGCCATCCTGGTTGAAGGCCACGGACGGATCGACACCCGGATTGAAGTTGGCGGTTCCAAGGCCGCGGATCGCGATGTTGGGCTGAATCGAAGGGACAACCTTCACCGCAGGATCGATATATTGCAAATCGAGGGCGTTGCGAATGCCTGACTTTTCGAGATCGGCTGGCTGGAGTGCGTGCACCGCGATGGCTGCCTTTTGAAGGCTTTCCGACCGCTTCTGTGCTGTGACGATTATCTCGCCATCTGCCGGCGCGGCGACCTGCTGGGCGTCAGCCGTAGGAGTGATTGCAACGTAGATGACCGTGGTCAGAAGCGCCACGCGAAAGCATGCCTTATTCATGTCCCCTCCTATGCAGTATTTTTGCGGCTTGCCGCTCTTTGCTGACAAGGTCTGTAATTGCTGCGGGGACGGGTCAAAGTAAAAAAATGCACGCCGATTGATCTGGCATCAACCTTTCCGGTTCTCCTCGAACGTCTTTCGCTGGCGAGTTCCGCTCCTATGTATCTACAAATATGCCGAAAATTCCATCCATCATTGGTGTCCATCGAATCTTGGCGCGAACTATTCGCCCGCCAGCACGGCTTATTTCGCCCAAAAACTCAAGAATGTCGTTATTTAGAACGACCGGTACAGGCCGACGGCTTGCACCTCCATCAGGAACACGATGCTCACCAATGCCAGGGTCACTTGCGTGGAAAGATGCAGATACGTTCGTCCCCGCGGGACGCGCTTTTTAAGTTCGAGGTTGCCCCGCACTCAACGGATTCCGCATGCGGCAACCACCCGCGCCTCTCGATGGTCACTTTGAATGCGCATCGCGCGAGACGTCGATTTGTTGCGGATCGGCCACAGGTTGCGCGCGATCTTCGCAAAAGCAAGGATCGCCAAATGTCACAATGAGGTGCGCATGTCATGCCAGTAGCGCGGGAAAGGGTGTTTTTAGCGTGTCGCGATCCGCATCGTTCCATGTTCTGTTGAGATCAGATCAACTGAATAGAAGAAAAGTCCTTCGCGCTGTCCCCGGCGCTGAGGGTATCTAACCACGCCGAACACGATCGATGACATCGTGCGGTTATGGTATTTATGGGGAGGTAATATGCGCAGGGCAATTCCACTTTACGGCGCAATGATGAGTTCGGTGGCGCTGCTCGCGTTCGCGCCCACTCTCAGTGCTCAGGAAGCCGGTTCGAGCGCGGCTGCGCCGGCGATCGGCGAGCAGGACATCATCGTCACGGCGCGCAAGCGCGATGAGCGCCTGCAAGACGTGCCCGCGGCGATCGCGGCGGTGAGCTCGCAGGAAATCGCTCGCTATTCAACCAACACGATCACCCAAATCTCAAGCCGCGTGCCGCAACTTCAGGTCGGCTCCGTGAGCGGCCCGGGCGGTGGTTCGATCAATCTTCGCGGCATCGGGTCGCCCGGTACGAGCCCCAGCGTGGATCAGGCTGTCTCGATCAACATCGATGGCATCCAGGTGAGCCAGGGCAATGCGATCAACATGGGCATTTACGACCTGGACCGGGTCGAAGTGCTCAAGGGGCCGCAGGCGCTTTTCTACGGCAAGAACAGCCTAGGCGGGATCATCTCCTTCGTTTCTGCCGATCCTGGCAAGGAATTCGAATGGCGCGCACGTGCCGGCTACGAATTCGCGCAGGATCGCCAGCAATATGAAGCGATGATTTCCACTCCGGTGACCGAAGGGCTCGGCCTGCGCGTCGTTGGCGCTTATTCGAAGCAGGACGGCTGGTTCCACAACGTGTCGAACAATGTCCCGGGCGGGACCGGCATTTCGACCAGCACGGCGCCGAAGTCGGAAGACTATTTCGTTCGCGGTACCTTGAAGTTCGAAGGCGCCGACGGGAAATTCGACGCCAAGCTCAAGGCAAGCTATGCCCAACTGGATCGCGACAACGGGCCCGGCGGTTCCACCCAGCTGTTTGACTGCCCCCTTGGTGCGCCGCAGCTCCAGGTCTTTGCAGGCAACACCGGGGGCGTGAACGACTGCAAGCTCGATCGCAATGTCGTCGATCCCAACATCTCCGCGACGACCGTGGCGGCATCCCCCTATTATCTGGGCAATGGAAGGCCGTTCCTCAAGCAGAAGCAGTTCCTGTCGTCGCTCCAGATGACTTTGCGCCCTACCGACACTCTGACGCTGACGTCGGTGACCGGCTATTATGACTTCAAGGAAGACTTCAGCTGGAATGTGTCGGCAGGTGAGCTGGAAAGCTTGGTGACCGGCAGCCACGTCAAGGACAAGCAGTTCACGCAGGAGTTGCGCGCGGCGACTTCGTTTGAATCGCCCTTCAATGTCGTAGTCGGGAGCTATTATCAGTTTTCCGAGAAAAAGTTCGAGGCTCCGCTGGTTACGACCGGCTTCCTCACGGGTTTCACGGGACCGCTGGTTCTGGTCGACGACCGCTTTCGCCAGAAGACCGAAGCCTATTCCTTCTTCGGTCAGGGAATTCTGACACTTTCCGAGCAACTGGAAATTACGGCCGGGGGTCGTTATTCCGTTGAGGACAAGTGGTTGCACCTTACCCGTTATCCTAGCGCGTTCACGGGCTTCGCTCCTACGCCGGTCCAGATCGCACTCGATCCCAACAAGGTCCATTTCACGGATTTCTCGCCCGAAGCCACGATCCGCTTCCGGCCGACGCGCAGCATCACTTTCTACGGTGCATATCGTGAGGGCTTCACGTCAGGCGGCTTCAATACCGCTCCTGCGAGCCCCGGCGGTGACATTACCTATCGGCAGGCACGGGCTCGCGGCTTCGAAGCCGGGGTGAAGGGTAGTCTTCTGGATCGGCAGCTGAGCTTCGATGCGTCAGTCTACACGTATAAATATGACGATCTTCAGCTCAATGCATTCGATCCTGTGTCCATCTCGGTGAAGGTACGCAACGCGGCGTCGGCACGCAGCAAGGGAGCCGAACTTGCGCTCACCTTCGCGCCGAAGGCGTTGCCTGGCCTGACGCTGCGCTCCAACATCGCCTACAATCACGCCCGATATCTCAACTATTCGGACGCGTCCTGCTATGCTGGCCAGTCGATCGCCCAGGGATGCAATCGCAACCTCGTGCCTCGCTTTGACCCCGTCACCGGCGCGCCGGTCGGGTCGAGCTACTCTTCTCAGGATCTTTCGGGCACGCAGCTTGAGCGTGCGCCTGACTGGACGATGAGTCATGGCATCATGTACGATATGCCAATCTCCAGCTCAATGAAGTTCAGCCTCGGCGGGGATGGCAACTACACTGGCAGCTTCAATCCGGAACCTGCCCATAATCCGCGTGCACTACAGCGAGGCGTATGGCGCTTTAACGCTTTTGCGTCGCTGGCTGCCTCGGATGACTCATGGGAACTCTCGCTGATCGGTCGAAATCTGGCTAACAAGCTGCGGGCCGCTACGGCGTTCGAATATCCGCTGACGGGCGCGTCGTTCCCTGGTTACGCAACGCCGGGCCTGGGCGCCGACCTCGCTGGCGCGCCAACCGAACCGCGGACGGTGATGTTACAGCTCACATTGCGCAACCCGTTGTTCAAGTGAGCCCTTGGGGGCAGCGTTCCATAGCGGCGCTGCCCCCAGAAATTTCTACGGGGCCGCCCTGTGGATAGGGCGGAGGCGCCATCAAATGCCCCGTCAAAAGCAATTTCAATGGATCATGAGATCGACATCGCTTCGGGTAATATGGCAATCATCATCCCGCACTAAACCAGTGGAGCCGTCGCGGCATCTGGACTCGCATTCTGGAAGACTTGACCGAGGAGAGCTGAAGCGCTGAAACTGCTCAGCTCGACAGGAGCTACAACAGGGGCCGCCGCTCCGCCGTAGAGAAATAGTGGATCGAACCAATGGCATTGGCATCTCGCGCGGCGGCCACACACGATGATTGACGCACTGGGGGATCTCATTGAGCGACTACTCGCCTCGCGCTGGGGCCCGGCATCACATCTGATATCATGGGCGTGATCTGGCTTTGAAAGAGTCTGCTAAGTTGCGTAGAAACCCCTCGGCTAGCGCGGTGTGCTTCTGATCTCAGTAATATCTTGGTCCTTCAGGAGTTGCATCATCTGCCGATCCGTCGCTTGCGCCTCCCTTGCGAGCCATCGGCGGAATTTCAGCAGGCCTGGATTGGTTTCCACCAGGTTGTTCCACATAAGATAATATGGCAGGTGGTCGCGGACAGCCAGATTCCATGGGATGACGAGCCGACCGCTGGCTATGTCATTTTCCACAAGTTGAAGATGGGCGATTGCGACACCCGCGCCGGCTGCTGCTGCCTCGACAGTGAGAGTGGATGAGCTGAGAAAGGTCGTCTCGCCAAGATCGGCGATGCTCAATCCCGCGCCCTCCAGCCAAGTGCTCCACATTTTCGGCCCCGCCAGCGAATGCAGAATGGGATGGGCGTTGAACTGGCGGATATGGGTCCAGCGTTCACCGCCCTGAAGAAGCGAAGGGCTGCAGACTGGCACCAGAAGAGGGTTGAACAAAAGCTGCGTAGCGTTGCTCAAATTGGCGATCGGCCCATGTCTGATGCCGGCATCAAGGTCGCCAACCCGGAAATCGATAGTATCGGTGGACGTCGTGATTTGCATGCGCGTGTCCGGATCGTTCCTGTGCAGATCCAGCATCCTGGGAGTGAGCCATCGCAAAACGAAACTCAAGGATGAGGAAACGCGCAGCGGGCCAGCAGCGTGCAGGCCGAATATCCGTTCGGTCGCAGAACGCAATTCCAGGAACGCTTCCGCCACGCTCGCCAGATATTCTTCGCCTTTTTTCGTCAGGGTGAGTTCGCGGTGTCCACGAATGAACAGTTCTTCGCCAAAATGTTTTTCAAGCGCCTGCATCTGGCGGCTGACCGCGCCGGTCGTCACATGAAGTTCTTTAGCCGCCGCAGTGAAATTTCTGAGCCTCCCAGCACTTTCAAAAGTGCGGAGGGCGTTGAGTGAAGGAACGCGCAATGAACCGTCCGTACGAGCTAGAAGCGATGCCAATGACTGCGATCCATCTATCATAAATGGCGGCACCTCGGTTGTAAACCATGCGGATTGGCCGGTAGGACGGGCTGGCTCAATTTGGAATGGCTGGGCGTTAGGATGCGGACGGTGGGTCGAGATGAAGGCAGATATATTTGGTTTCGACATAGTCATCGATACCCTGCCTGCCGCCTTCCCGGCCGAGGCCCGAGGCTTTGACGCCGCCAAAAGGTGCTACCTCCGTCGATATCAATCCGGTGTTGATGCCGACCATTCCGGTTTCCAGCTTCTCGCTGACCCGCCATGCCCGTGAGACATCGCGGGTGTAGATATAGGCAGCTAGGCCGAATGGAGATGCGTTCACTGTCTTAATGAGATCCTCTTCGTTATCGAATGACGCAAGCGCCGCTACGGGACCGAAGGTTTCTTCTTGCATGACGCACATGTCGGCCGTTGCATGCGTGAGGACGGTAGGCGTGAAGAAATTTTCGCCCTCCGCGTGGCCCACTCCACCCGTCGCCACAAACGCGCCCTTGGAAACAGCGTCTGCTATATGCGCCTTGACCTTCGCCATCGCCCGCTGGTCGATGAGCGGGCCGATCTGACTATTGGGATCGCTTGCTGGAGCGACAACCAAGCTGCAGGTGGCCTCGGTGAATCGGGCCGCGAAGCATTCATAGATTTCCCGTTGAATGAAAAGCCGGTTGGTGCAAATGCAGGTTTGCCCTGCATTACGGAATTTGGATGCGATGGCGCCCTGAACAGCAGCCTCGATGTCCGCATCGCCAAAGACGATAAAAGGCGCATTGCCCCCGAGTTCCAGGCTAACTTTTTTGATTGTGGGTGCGCACTGGGCCATGAGCTTCGCGCCCGTGGCAGTTGATCCCGTGAAGCTCAGCTTCTGGACTTCAGGACTGGCGGTGAGAGTTGCCCCGATCCCGACCGGATCTCCGGTGACGATGTTCAAAACCCCCTTGGGCAAGCCCGCTTCCTCAGCCAGCGCGCCGATCGCAAGCGCTGTGAAGGGGGTTTGCTCGGCTGGCTTGAGGATGATGGTGCAGCCGACCGCCAATGCAGGGCCGATTTTTCGCGTCACCATCGCTGCGGGGAAGTTCCATGGTGTGATCGCGGCGACGACGCCGATAGGCTGCCGCAAGACGAAGATTCGCTTGTCCCTCTGGTGCCCTGGTACGATCTCGCCATAGATGCGCCTTGCCTCTTCGGAGAACCAGTCGAGATAGGACGCGGAATAGTGGATTTCGCCTAAAGCTTCACTGTGAGGCTTGCCCTGTTCTGCGCTGAGCAATCGCGCAAGGGCGTCGGCCCGGTCGATCATCAGGTGGGCGAATGTGCGAAGGAGCGCCGCTCTTTCATGGGCGGCTAGTGCCGACCAATGGGGAAGCGCCGATCGGGCGGCCTCGATCGCCGACTTCGCTTCGGGGCCCCCCATCATAGGCACGCGGCCGATGACCTGCCCCGTCGCGGGGTCATCGACATCCATCCATGCTCCATTCGTAACCCACTGCCCATCAATCAGGCAGGCTTCACGCTTCAGGCTTGTCGCGACAGCCATGTTCAAGAGCCTTGCACAAACGAGCTTGCGTTCAGAGCTGAAATCAAGGCTGTGATCTCCATGAGATGCTCGGAGGTTTTCACCAGCCGATCGGCAAATGTCGGATTGGGGTCTGCAAAGCGGGAGGGTCCCCACCAACCCTCCGGAGCTTGCCGATCAATGAACCACTGCATCATTGGAGCAAGCCACTTGCCCCAGCCGCCTTCAGGATCGGCTTGGTGCATGACGCCCACGGCCCAACCGAATTTGCAGGCCTGAACGCTTTCGATGTCGGTAAATTGTTCCTGCGTTCCGTTCACATTGTAGGCAAGGAAGCCGCGAGCGAGTTCGATCGCTTCGAGCCGATGCCGAATGTGCGCATAACGCGCGAGAAACACCGCCGCCATGCCGGGTCCGTAAAAGGCTTGCCGGGGCTGGTTGAAGGGCACGATCGCGGCCCAGGCGAAAGCGGGGTCGGGCGTGCGCCATACATCTTCGCCTTGGCGAAACATGTAGAAGTTTCCATCAGACGGCTGAGCGGCAAGGAGCCCTTCAAGCCAACGGTAAACCTTGTCAGCGACGTCCAACTGACCGGTGATGAGCGCGGAAAGGCCAACCTGCGCGGTGGAAAGCACGTCGCAGATACCCGCCGGGTGATTCCCGCTGTCCAAGCGCGTCGGCAGTCCCCCATAGACGGGATCCTGCTGGCTGGCGAGATAGTCCATGGACCGCAGGGCTATATCGAAGCTGCCCGCCATCCAGGCGCTCACGACGAACGTGCCGAGCCAGTAATTGGCGTATTGGGAAATGTAGCTCTGGCCTTCCATGAAACCCGGAAGATAATCCCCATTCTCACCGATCCGGTGTTTTGCGGCCCAACTGACGACGGCGCTTGCCGCTGCGGGTTCGCCGGCTACCGCCAGACTCCAGCCAAGGCGGCTCCATCCGGTCCGGGTATCGCAATCCGCGGGGCGACCGTCGGATTCGATGTGTTTGAGAAGCCAGTCGACTGATCGATCCCTTGCCACCAGAGCCGTTCGGGTGAGCTCATTTGGATTGAACATTTCAATTACCTCCAGGATCGACATCGCCGCGGCAAGGAGCTTCTTCGCGTGATGAGTGTAGTGAAAGAGTAGCTGGCCATGGAATGGCGATTAATCGAGGAAATTTTGAATGTTATCTTGATTATCGAACTTAAAGAAATGGCCCGAAGAATCCGATAATTGGAGAGACTATGACTGATTTCGTCTATTCAAAAGAAAAGCAATGCGTACCGTCCGAGGAGCGATAGCGTCACTTTATCTGGTCAACCAAGCTTCGCCTTTGCAAATTTCTTCCCTGTCAATTTCCTGAACTGCGCTCAGGTTTAGTCCAGCAATCCGGGAAAACTGTCAAATGACATCGTCGGCGCTTCGTTGCATAGAACTCAAAGCTCGGACGGATGCCGTTCGCCATCCTCCCTCGAATGGCCCGTTCAGTTTCTCGTGCGCGTTGTCTTTGGCGCAGGCTGGTGAGGAGGCGTGCGCATCGCCATGCTGACTTCCTGCGTCGTGGCATGCTCGCGAAAAAGCATCTCCGCTCTCAATGCATCATTTCCGCGGAATGCGTCCACGATTGCGTGATGTTGTTGATGGGCATAGCGCAACAGGTCGAGGATTTTGGTTTCGTTATGGGTCTCGAAGGCAATCACGCCGGGCGCGGTGAAGGGCACGATATTGCAGCGTGCGATCAAATCACAGAGCAGGGGGTCGGCTGCTCCATTGACCACTATGTCATGAAAGCGCGCGTTCAATGCGCCAAAGGCTTCTTCCAAAGCATCGCTGAGGTCAGCGGATTGAAGCAGGTCATCACCCTCTTCCAGAAGCGGGGTCAGGGCCTCCGCTATAAGGGTTCCACGCCCTGCTATGATGATGGAGCGGGCCGCAAAGCCCTCCAGCATCGCGCGAAGCTGGAGGGCTTGAAGGCTTTCCTGACGGGTGAAGCTGCGCACGCGATAGCCTCGCCCGCCAGCAGGGACAAGAAGACCTTCCTGTGCCAGAGCTGGCAGAGCCTGACGGATGGGCGTGCGTGAAATTGCCAGCCTGTCCGCGAGGTCCAACTCCAGAAGCCGCTCCCCGGGCCGGAGTGCACCCCGGAGAATCATTTCCCGGATCCTGGTGAGGGCCGAAGCAGGCGTTTCGTTCAAATCGGTTCTCTCAACTTGCTCCTCAGCCCAAATGACACATGTGACATCGGTAATGAAGGGGCAACCTTTATGGATTCATTATTGCCTAATTCCAGCAAAAAAAGTGTCATATTGACGACTTTTGGATACAAAGATATGAATGATGCGGCGGGCGCTCATGCTGCTCGATGTTTTCAAAAGGAGAGGCGGCCGTGCAAGGCGCGCTATTTGACGTGGTGGTGGACACGGTACGCGAATTGACGCCGCGCGTCCGGGAATATCGCTTGCGATCCGCCGATGGCCGGACTCTGCCACCTTATAGCCCGGGCGCCCATATCGAACTGCATGCAAGGACCGAAGTCCACGGCCCGATGGTCCGCCACTATTCACTCATCGGCGGTTCGCGGTTGGAGGACGATGCGCCGAATGTCTACCGGATCGCCGTGCAGCGCGAGGATCGCCAGCGTGGCTCTGCACATATTCACCAGAATTTCGTCGTTGGAACGCCAGTCCGCATCTCGCGGGCGAAGAATGGTTTCCCCCTCGATTTTCGAGATCGACGCAGCTTGCTGATCGCGGGGGGCATTGGCGTTACCCCAATCTATTCGATGGCTCGCAGTCTTGTTCGGCGGAAGCGCGATTTTCATATGGTCTATTGTGGCAGGACGCCCGAGCAGCTCGCCTATTCAGCGGATCTCGAAGCGCTTTGTGAAGGGCGGGTCGCCTTTCACTATAGTGGTGATCCGCCGCTCGAAAATGTGGACATGGTGGCGCTCCTTGAGCGTGAACCCCAAGAAGCCCGCGTCTATGTATGCGGTCCGCCGTCCATGATCAATGCCGTTCACGCGGCGGCGGAAAGCTTGGGATGGGCGGAAGGCCGTATCCGAAGCGAGCGTTTCGGCGTTGGCCCGGCCGCTGGCGACAGGCCGTTCGACGTGCATCTCCGCCGCGACGGACGTGTCGTCCCGGTGGGTCGCGATATTTCCATCCTGGATGCTCTCTCCTCGGCCGGGGTAGATTTATTCTCGGACTGCCGTCGCGGTGAATGCGGCCTGTGCGCCGTCAATGTCGCGGATGCGGGGGATGGGATCGACCACCGCGACAGCTATTTTTCCGCCGATGAGCATCAGGAAAACAAATCGATGTGCATCTGTGTCTCGCGCGCTCGCGGCGAGCGATTAATCCTCGATCTTTGAAGAGGCGAATGCGATGAACGAGTTGAGCCGGGTTGCCGAAAACCTCACTCCGCTGGAACAGGAGCGGTTCGCGGACCAGACCACGCCCCTAATCCGGGACTGCTGGTATGTTGCCGGATTTTCCGATGAGATCAGCCGCGAGATTATCAGCCGGCGACTGTTGGGAATCGACATAGCAATGTACCGGACAGTTTCGGGTGAGCCGGTGGCCGTTCGCAATCGCTGTCCGCACCGGTCCTTCCCTCTGGCGAAGGGTAGGCTCGACGGTGATACCCTTATTTGCGGCTATCATGGCATGCAGTTCGATCCGTCGGGCCGCTGTGTCACCATGCCATCGATGCCCATCGTGCCCTCGAACGCGAACGTCCTTGCGTTCCCGATGGCAGAGCGCGGCCCCATCGTCTGGATCTGGATGGGCGATGCCGATCACGCCGACGAGGATCTGATACCGGACACGTCCTGGCTGGCGGATGCCGGCTGGAAAAGCGTTCGTGGCCAGTTCAGGATCAAGACCGACTATGTGTCGATGCACGAAAATCTGCTCGATCAGACACATTTTCCGTTCCTGCACCCAGGGACCGTGGGCACGCCCGAATATGCGCGCTCCAAGCTGGACGTGCGGCGGGTGGGGGACGTGGTGATTATCGACAGAGCGCTTCGCGATGCCGCGCCTCCGGGGATTTACGGTGTCCCGATGCAGTTGATGGATCGGAAGGTGGATCGCTTTTCCGAAGCGCGCTTTGCCTCACCAGCCATTCATACGGCCTTTGCCAGCGTGGTCGACAGAACCGGAGCGGAAGGGCCGGAAACCTATCGGTTCAACATCACGCATCTGATCACCCCTGAGACCAACGAGTCGATCCATTACTGGTGGTTCAACAGCCGGGATCGTCGATTGGACGACCCCACGGCGGACGAATTCCTGCTTGTCGCTTCGGAGCAGGCCTATCTGGAGGACGTAGAGGCGCTCGAGTGGATCCTTGAAGCGGTGACCACCGATGTCGAGCCGCAGTTCGATCTGAACTTCGCCCCGGATAAACCCGGTCTCCTGATGCGGCGCATTCTCTTTGAGGCGGCGGGTGCCGCGAAGAAGGCATGAATGGCAGGACTTAGGGAGGGTTAATATGAGTCAACAATCGTTTCCCATGAATGCATGGTATGTCGCGGCTTGGGATGCTGAAGTCGGGCGTGCATTGCTGGCCAGGACGATCTGCAACAGGAAGATGGTCCTCTACCGAAAGCTCGACGGAGGGCCAGTCGCGCTGGAAGATGCCTGCTGGCACCGCCTGGTTCCACTCGCCATCGGCACCATCGAAGGCAACGATGTTCGCTGCGGCTATCACGGACTGGTTTTTGGCCCAAATGGCCGCTGCACGCACATGCCATCCCAGGAAACTATCAATCCTTCCGCGTGCGTCCGGTCCTATCCTGTCATCGAACGTTACCGCTTTATCTGGGTTTGGCCGGGCGACCCCGCATTGGCGGATACGGCCTTGATCCCGCACCTCCCATGGGCCGACGATCCGGAATGGGCGGGGGACGGCCGCATGACGCCCGTTAAGGCAGATTATCGGCTGGTGATCGATAATCTGATGGATCTTACGCATGAAACGTTCGTCCATTCCTCCTCGATCGGCAATGCCGCGCTTGCAGAAGCGCCGTTCGACGCCTTTCATGGCGAGCGCACGGCGCGCGTCGAAAGATGGGTTCTTGACGAAGAGGCACCCCCATTCTGGGCTGCCCAACTGGGCAAGCCCGGAAATTCGGATCGTTGGCAGATGATCAATTTCCTCGCGCCCGCGACGATCTACCTCGAAGTGGGTGTCGCGCCTGCTGGCACCGGCGCGCCCGAGGGTGATCGCTCCCAGGGCGTCGACATGCGAGTGATCCACATTCCGACTCCTTCGACCGACAAGAGCTGCTATTATTTCTGGTCCCATCTTCGGAACTATCGCGTCAACGATCAGGGCGTGACCCGACGCGTACTCGAAGGGGCTGCGGGGATACTCTACGAGGATGAGGTGGTCATCGAAGCGCAGCAGCGGGCCATTGACGAAAATCCCGACCATGTCTTCTACAATCTGAACATCGACGCAGGGTCGATGTGGGCGCGGCGAGCGATAGATCGCATGATTGCCGATGAAACCCTGACCGTCGCGGAGGGCGCGTCATGACCCTGTCCGACAAAGCATGGGTCAGGGGTCGTGTGGCGGAAATCCACGACCTGACGCCGACCATAAGGGAATTCACGATCGCTCTGGATCGATCGCTGCCCGCACCCGCCGGCGCGCATGTAAAGGTGCAAGTCCAGGGTAGAGTCGACACCCGATGCTATTCGGTTGTGTCCGCGGACGCGGGGACCCTCAGGATTGCGGTCAAGCTTCACCCGGCAAGCCGTGGCGGGTCTGCCTACATGTGGTCGCTCAAGTTGGATGCGTCGATCCGGCTCACGCCGCCCCGGTGCGATTTTCCGCTGACGCCTGGGGCGCCGCACTACCTGCTTATCGCCGCAGGTGTAGGCGTGACGCCGCTGGTGGCGATGGCTGACCAACTTGCCCGCTCCAATGCCGTGGTCAGGATGCTGTACCTCGCCAGATCCGCCGCGGAATTTGCCTATGCAAAGGAACTGCGGGTCATTTTGGGGGATCGGCTCGTCATGCTGGATACGGAAGTGGACGACAGGCCGGATCTGCTTCAGGAAATCGCCCTGCTTCCGGTCGACGCAGAACTCTATATGTGCGGGCCGCTGCGTCTTATGGAAGCCGTGCGAAGCGTGTGGCTCAGGGCGGGGCGCTCCCTTGCCCGCCTTCGGTACGAAACTTTCGGCTCTGGCGGTAATCGTCCGGCCGAACAGTTTATGATCAAGGTTCCGAGGCTCGGCAAGGCGATTGAGGTAGCCGAGAACCAGTCGATGCTGGACGCCCTTGAGGCGGCCGGCGTCGAAGTGGTTTTTGAATGCAGGCGCGGTGAATGTGGGCTTTGCGCGGTCGACATTTTGGAAACTGAAGGCACAATCGACCACCGCGACATTTTTTTCAGCGAGCGGCAACATACCGAAAATCGCAAAATATGTGCGTGCGTTTCGAGGGTCACCGGCGGCAGCGTGACGATCGATCCAGCATGGCGCGGGGATGGCGCGTTTTTGGGTGCGTGAGTAGCTGCTGAGGATATATGAAATGACCGAAACCCTCGTCCTTGTTCCCGGTCTGCTTTGCGATGCGATAGTCTGGGAGCATCAACTGGAAGCCCTTGGCGGGCGATACAATGTCCATGTTGCGGACGTGACCGGCTTCTCATCAATCCGCGGAATGGCCAAGGCGACCCTGAAAGCCGTTCCCGGTCCCATATCGGTCGCAGGACACTCCATGGGCGCACGCGTTGCCCTCGAGATGGTCCGGATTGCGGCTGACAGGATTATTCGACTGGGGCTGCTCGATACCGGCGTGGATCCGATGACCGAAGGGGAGCCCGCGCGGCGCCAGACACTGGTGGACCTTGGTGCCCGCGAGGGCATGCGCGCGCTCGCGGAAGCGTGGCTGCCGCCCATGGTGCGCCCGGGCGCCCTGGACGAGGACCCGGAGCTAAGGCGGAAACTTTACGCCATGGTTGAGCGGATGTCCCCCGATATCCATAAGCGGCAGATCAAGGCATTGCTCGATCGTCCCGGCGCCTCTGGCGTCCTTCGCACGCTCAATTGCCCCGTCCTAATTGGCTGTGGGGAACTTGATTGCTGGAGCCCGCCTTCCCAGCATGAAGCCATGGCGGAACTCGTCCCCGGCGCTCGGTTTGTCCTGTTTAGCGGCAGCGGACATATGGCGCCGATGGAGGCTCCGGAGGCAGTCACGCAGGCGCTCCGCCACTGGCTGGAGCAAGTGCCAACTCAAATGGATTTGTCGACAAATGAATGATGTTGAACGCCAGCGCATCGAGCACATCTGCGAGCGGCTGATCCGGGAATTCGCCTTTCTCAACGACGCGCACGATCATGACGCCCTTGCGGAACTCTTCACCGAGGATGGCAGTTTTGCCCGTCCCACCGACCCCGATAACGCGGTAATTGGTCGGGAGCAGATACGAATATTCTTCCGCGATCGGTCCAGGAAAGCCACATGCCACGTCATGGCCAATACCGTGGTCGATGTGCTGTCCGAGCACGAAGCCGCCGCTCAAAGCTATGTGATGCTCTACACCGGCCATAATAGCGACAAGTTGCTTATAGGCGAATTCTGCGACGCCTTTCGGTTCGATGGGGGGCAGTGGCGGTTTCAAAGCCGACGTGGGTCGCTCAAGTTCCCCTGATTGACCCTCTGAGCGGTAGGTTTTGCACTTAAGCTGCAGTTCGCTCCAGCATCAATATACGCTCTGCCGACTCGATCGTATTGACGAGCAGCATCGTGACTGTCATCGGGCCAACACCGCCGGGAACCGGAGTGATGTGAGATGCTCGCAAAACTACACCTGCAAAATCGACATCGCCCACAATCTTGCCATTTTTCAACCGGTTGATCCCGATATCGATCACCACCGCACCCTTTTTGACCATGGCGGCGGTTATCAGACCCGGGACCCCTGCTGCGACTACCAATATGTCTGCTCCGATGGTGAACTGCGCGAGATCGCGGGTCTTGGCATGGCAAATAGTGACCGTTGCGTCGCGCGCCATCAACATCAGGGCAATGGGCTTGCCGACAATGTTGCTGGCTCCGATCACCACGACATTCTGCCCCTCAACGGTGATGCCTTCATGCTCGAGAAGCTTGACAACGCCATATGGGGTGCATGGAGAAAATACCGTGCTTCCCGTGACGAGGGCTCCCACATTGTACAGGTGGAATCCGTCGACATCTTTCGATGGAGCGATGGTTTCCAACACCCGAGCCATATCGATGTGGGCTGGCAGCGGGAGTTGAACCAGAATGCCATGAACGGATGAATCGACGTTCAACCTTGTGATGAGGCTCAATAATTCCTCATTCTCGACAGTTTCAGGGAGGCGGTAAGTGAAGGAATGGATACCCACCGCCTCGCATGCACGAATTTTGTTGCGGACATAAACGGCCGATGCTGGATCACCTCCGACAAGAATCACCGCAAGACCCGGCCTGATACCAGCCTTTTCCTCAAGGCGCCGGGCTCGATTGGCACACTCTGTCCGGATTAAGTCCGCAACCGCACGGCCATCGATGATTTTGGCAGTCATATCCGCAACATCCTCAACGCATTAGACCGTGTGCATATCGACGCGACGATTGTCGGTCTTGTAGGGAGCCGCGGCGACCGTTGCTCTGACAGTCTTCTGGGCTTGCCCTGGCTCACCCCAGATCACGGTTACTTCGGTACCGATCTCGGCATGCTCGACATCGATCGCGCACAGCGAGAGCATCTGCCGGAAATAGTAACTATATCCCCGAGACGTCGAAACGCCGACGCTTTCTTCGCCAATCTTGACGCTGTCGGCATACATGAAACCGCGCTGATCGCGGGGCATTTCCATGAAATGGTACGGCTCACCCGATCGGAAAAGGGAGGCATAGACGTCGACGACATCGTCGGCATTCCAGACCAGGGTGCGGATGAGCCGGCGCGGTTGTGCCACTTCGGCTTCCAGCGCCTCGCGACCCAGGAAATCATGATCGAACTTGATATTCTTGCCCCATCCCAGTTCGACCGGGCTGCGATACCAGTCGGCAACATTGTCGGACTCGAAGCTGCCGGCGATGTTGAACGTCGAGGCGAATGCGGGGAGACCCGCCTTGAATTCCGCGAGATAGTCTTTCAGTTCTTCATCGAAAATCGCGGGGAGATAGTCCGTGACGATCGTCGGGAAGCAGGCTTCGAGGTGATTGATAAATGCTGCGCGTCCGCCAAGCTTCCTGATCCCGAATTCAGCACCAGCCTCTAGGACGGCGTCATAGACAGCCTTGGCATCTTCAGCGGGCCCCTGAAGCTCCCAGCCAGGTTCGCCGGACATGCCCTGGCGCAGCGCAATTACTGTCCGGCCGGCAATGACGCACTCGCCATTACGCATGAACTTGATATCGCGAATGGAATCCCCGACCAGCTTTTCCATGACGGCAGCAGCCTTCGGGCCGGCGACCTGGAAATTATAGCCTTCCTCAGCAATGGACTCGACTTGATAGGAGCCCCTTTTGAGCTGATAGTCGATCCAGAAGGTTCCGCGGCCGAACAACCGCACTTCATCTTCAGAAAGGCGCGTCAGGATGCCTTCGGCGATGACCTTGCCGTGGCGCGTTGTATGGGTGACGTGCTTGGACTGATCGATGTCGAACTTGGCGAAGCTGTTCACCGAGAAGTCCGAAAAGAGCTTGAGTACGTCCGGGCCCTTGTAGCGACGCTGCCACAGGAACGACCAGTCGCCGATGTAGCAGTTATCCTTCCAGGACATGCTCTCGTCGATCCAGTCCGTATATTCGGCCAGGCCCCAGCGGGTGGTGAAATAGCCCTCGGGCGTTTGGCGCATATCGGTGGGATTCATAATCGCTCTCCGTGGAAAAGGGTTTAGCTCGCGAACACGACGGTGCGGTGGCCATTGATGATTGCACGGTCCTCAAGGAACAGAAGGACTGCTCGGGACAGAACCCGGCGCTCGATGTCGCGGCCCTTGCGAACCAGATCCTCAGGAGAGTGGTCATGGCTGACCCGTTCGACGTCCTGTTCGATGATCGGTCCTTCATCGAGGTCTCCCGTCACGAAATGGGCGGTCGCACCGATAAGCTTGACGCCGCGCTCATGGGCTTGGTGGTAAGGCTTGGCGCCCTTGAAGCCCGGGAGGAAGCTGTGATGGATGTTGATACAGCGACCAGAAAGAAAGGCAGCCAGATCATCGGAAAGGATCTGCATATAGCGCGCAAGCACGATCAGATCGGCTCCGGTCTCGTTGACGATCGCCTTGATCTGCGCCTCCTGCTGGGGCTTGGTGTCCTTCGTGATCGGCAGGTGATGATAGGGGATGTCGCCTACATTGCTGACGGACAGGACTTCGCGGGGATGGTTGGAAACGATGCCGACGATGTCCATCGGTAGTTCGCCGAGGCGATAGCGATAAAGAAGATCACCGAGGCAGTGGTCGAATTTCGATACCATGAGCAGCACGCGCTTTTTGCGAGACAAATCGCGGAGCGACCATTCCATGTCGAAACGCTCGGCGACGGGCGTGAAATGATAGGAAAGACGTGTGCCGGCATTGGCCTCGGCGGTGAACTCCACGCGCATGAAGAATCGACCACTCTCTAGGTCATCGAATTGCCGGGCCTCAAGGATGTTGGCGCCTCCTTCGAACAGGCTGGTCGCGACGCTGGCAACAATTCCAGGAACGTCGCGACAGGCCAGAGTAAGAACATAGCGGGGGGTAGAGAGGTTCGCAGTCATGTCAATTCCGTCTTCTCGACAACCCGAAGGTGTCACGTTGCTGATATTCGGAAGCGCGCGAGACGCACGGGACGATGACTGAATGACTTTTCGCCTGACGGCGACATCCTCATCCTCCTACGCTCTGCTTGTCTTCGCAATGCCATCCTGTCCTAGCGATGTCCGCGATATTGAGTATGGCGTAATTTCTGATAGGTATTATTTGCATGGATGATATCGGACGCCTTGATCTGAACCTTCTGTTGCTGTTGGACGCGCTGCAGGAAGATATGAACTTGTCAGCGTCTGCCAGGCGTCTGAGAATCAGTCAGCCGACAGCGAGTGCTAACCTTCAGAAGCTGAGGGAGTTTTTTGGCGACCAGCTGTTCGTAAGGACCGGCAGGGGCATGAAGCCGACCCCATTTGCAGAGATGATCTCCGATCCTGTCCGACAGAGCCTCGATATTGTGCGTAAGGATGTCGTGCGAAAAGCGCGGTTCGAACCTGCTATCAGCGACAGGGTGATCCGTATTACCACTTCTGACGTCGGGGTAATGATCTTCATTCCGCCACTGCTTGATGCGCTTCGGGAAGCTGCGCCTTCAATGAATGTCCAAGTCGTCCCTGTTCCACATGACCTGCTCGAAAAGGCACTGGAACAGAACGAGGTCGATGTGGCTATCGGCTATTTCCCGGATCTTACTGGGCCTAATATCATGACGCAGGCGTTGTTCGATCACTCGTTCGCATGTCTCGTCAGCGCTCAGCATTCAACGATCACCGAGCGATTGTCGCTCGAGCAGTTTCTCGCCGCAGACCATATTGTGATCAATGAGCAGGGACGTAGTCAGGAGCTGTTCGAGAGGCGACTTCATGAGTTGGGTATGAGGCGCCGGGTTCGGCTTCATCTTCCCCACTTCATGAGCGTCCCGCAATTGGTTGCGAGTAGCGAGATGATCGCGACTGTCCCGATGTCGCTCGGGGTCTGGTATCAAAATGCGGGGATCAAGGTCTTCCCCACTCCTGTCGAGAGTCCGTTGATCCAGTTGAGACAATTCTGGCACCGTCGTCTGAATGACGATCCGATGGTAACGTGGCTCCATCGGCTGCTCGGAAGTCTATTGATCGGAAAGGATCCGGCTCTGGCCTTTTCGGAGGGATATTCCTCTTCCACCGATCGCACGAGATAGGGGAGGGGAGGCTGGCCGACAGCCTCCCCTGGAAGTCAGGCTGCCTTCCCGAGCATGCCGTGGGGATCGAGAACGAACTTCTGCGGCGCGCCATGATCGAATATTTCATAGCCCTTCGGCGCGTCCTCAAGCGGGATGACCTGAGCGTTGACAATATCCGCGATCGGCAGACGACCGTGAAGAATGGCCATCATCAACTGGCGGTTATATTTAAGGACAGGTGTCTGACCGGTGTGGAAGGATTGAGCCTTAGCCCACCCCAGACCGAAGCGAAGAGACAGGCTGCCCTGCTTTGCGGCGCTGTCGACCGCACCGGGATCCTCGGTCACGTAGAGGCCTGGAATGCCGATCTGCCCAGCAGCTCTCGTTATCTCCATCATCTGGTTGAGAACGATCGCCGGCTGCTCGCCGCCTGCGTGGCCGCGGGCTTCGAAGCCGACGGCATCGATGGCCGAGTCCACCTCGTTACTACCGGTGATGTCAGCGATAAGGTCGCCCAGCCGATCGCTCTTCGACAGGTCAACCGCCTCGAAGCCGACCTTTGCGGCATGGGCGAGGCGATCCTTGTTGAAATCGCCCACCATCACGACCGCGGCGCCGAGGATTCGGGCCGAAGCTGCCGCCGCAAGCCCCACCGGTCCCGCACCCGCGACATAGACGACTGATCCCACGCCGACACCCGCCTTGAGGGCGCCGTGGAAGCCTGTGGGCAGGATGTCCGAGAGCATGGTGAGATCACGGATCCGTTCCATAGCCCGATCGCGATCGGGGAACTTCAACAAATTGAAGTCGGCATAAGGCACCATCACATATTTGGCCTGGCCACCGATCCAGCCGCCCATGTCGACATAACCGTAGGCGCCGCCGGCGCGCGACGGATTGACGGTAAGGCAGACGCCAGTGTCCTGCGATTTACAGGTGCGGCAGCGACCGCATGCCACATTGAAGGGTACCGACACGATGTCACCGATCTCGAGCATCTCGACATCCGCGCCCTTCTCGATCACTTCGCCGGTAATTTCATGCCCGAGCACCAAGCCCTCGGGCGCAGTGGTGCGGCCGCGGACCATGTGCTGATCGGAGCCGCAGATGTTCGTGGTCACGACCTTGAGAATGACGGCATGTTCGATGCGCCGCCCGTCGGGGGCCTCGAATTTGGGATCTCCGATCGACTGGACTTCTACCCTGCCAGCTCCGAGATAAACGACGCCGCGATTGTCGGACATATCCTAATCCTCTCCGTTAAAATATTTTGATAAATAAGGACCGGGCACCCGCCGTCGTCATTGAGGGGTACACCGGCCATTAGCTCAGCTTCAGGCAGCGACCCGCTCAAATCCCGCGCCGTTGTTCTTTGATGCTTCCTCACCCTCGGCGGCGATGGCCCGATCGATCATCATCCTCGATCGCACACCGCCAGCGTCGATGTTGAGCTTGAGCAATCGCCGCTCGGGATAAAGCAGAAGATTGGCCTGCTGTTGCTCAAGCATGTCGAGATCTTCACTGAAAATTCCGCCCTGGCCCTCTCGGATTTCATCCGTTAGCAGATCGTTGTCGACAGCAAATTGTCGTGCCATGCCCCAGAAATACCAGTGCGACGTCTCGGTTTCCGGGGTGATGAAGTCTACCACGATGCTCGCGGCCTTTTTGGCCATGGGAGCGTCGTAGCCCCCGGAGCCTTCAAGTGCCACGCCGACCTCGATCATCACGTGACTGGGCAAAGAGAAACGGCAAATCTGCCACCGATCCACCGTGGAATCCCCGTCCAGCCCAGCGCCTCGCAGGGCCATCTGCCAGAAGGGAGGAGCTTTTACGCTGTCCATCGTGCGGCTGGTGTGCACTTCATCCCCGACGATGCGAGTCTTGACCGGTGCTTCATCGATTTCCTTCTGCCCGATGCTCGACGCATGGACGTAAGTCTCATGGGTGAGATCCATGAGGTTATCGATCATCAGGCGATAGTCGCACTTGATGTGGAAGAGGCCGCCCCCATAGGCCCATTCATCGCTTTCGGCCCATTCGAGGTGATGCAGTTTGTCCAAGCTTGCCTGATCCGCATCTCCCGGCCAAACCCAAATGAAGCCATAGCGTTCGACGATCGGGAAAGAACGGATGGGGGGGAACCCTTTGACCTTCTGGCCGGGCATATTGTCCGCCTGGCCTTTACATCCCATCGCCAGACCATGATATCCGCAAACGAGCAGATCGTCGCGCACGAAACCCAGGGAAAGCGGTGCGCCACGGTGAGGGCAGAAATCCTCGAGCGCCACAGCCTCACCACTGGCCTTGCGGTAAAAGACCATTCGTTCGCCGCAAATCTGGCGGCCCAATGGTTTCTCCGCGATGTCATCCGGCGTACAGGCGACATACCAAGCGTTGCGTGGCCAGGTCGCGCCTTGGGACTTTAGAGGTTCGCTCACTTCAAAACTCCTGAAATCTAGAAAAATTGGCGTCTCAGCTTCGGCTTTGGGCTATCACCGTCTCGGGCCGCAGGGCGCGCGACGAATGTCAGGCTGCGACCAGATCCGGGTCGCGTTCTGCCTTCATCAACCGACGCAGTACCTGCCGCGCCTGGCGGCTTCCGACATCGCTGGCGATATCGAGAAGCGGGCGATCTGGGTCCGCGCTGATCCTCAGCTGCTGCAATTCGAGGACCTCTTGGTCTTCGCGGAATGTTTCCGCCGTCTGCTGGAAGATTTGCTCGGGCACGCCTTCGGTGACCGCGTCGGTTGCGACCGACCAGAAATAGTGGGTGGTCGTCTCCGTTTCCGGCGTGATGCCGTGAAATCCGATCATCGAGAAGCCATGGTCGCGCGGGCCCTCATAAGCCCCTGTCCCCGCGTCGCACGCACCTGTATTGATGCGGATCAGCACGGGCTGGAACTCGATCTCCTGCCACCGATCCACTTTCCCGGCGAAATTCTTCGCTGCTCGATAGGTCGGAGGTGGCTCGGAATTGGGCATGTAACGTGAAACCCGGACGAGGTTGCCTTCCCGGGAGGAATTGGTTTTCACGCCGAAGTGAAGCGCTGGGTTGCCGCCAATGGTATTGGCATGGATATAAGGCAGGTGCGATAGATCCATCAGATTCTCGATCATCAGTTCCCAATTGCCCTGAATGTCGAAATGGTGACTTTTCCATTTGAAGCGGGAATTTGAATGCCAGGTATGAGCGGGAATCTCACTCTCATTTGCCAGCTCGACATCTCCCATCCAGATCCACAGGAGCGAGTCTCGTTCGACCAGGGGGTAGTGACGAACGCAAGCCGTCGGCGGAATTTTGTCCTGGGCCGGGATTTTTTCGCATTTTCCTGCCACGTTGAATTCTAGGCCGTGATAGCTGCAACGAATGCGCTCTCCATCGACGGTGCCGAAGCTTAAAGGCAGAGCACGATGGCAGCAGCGATCTTCCAGTGCGGAGGGTTGACCGCTCTCGGTCCGAAAAATCACCACCGGCTGGTTGAGGAAGGTCCGCGCGATCCGTTCGCCCGGGCCGAGGTCGGCGCCCCAGCCAGCCACATACCAGTTGTTGTAAAGAAACTCGGGCGCTTTGGCCGCGACGGCTCCAGCCATGACTCTCTCCTAAAGCATAGGGTTTGAATCTACCGGAAATCGACATTATAAGCATCACTCATTCATTTATAGAAACTATAAGCATGGCTTATTCAGATCTCGATCTTAATCTTCTTAAAGTGTTGGAAGCGCTCTTCATTCACCGCAGCGCGTCGGCCGCTGCGGAAGCGCTCTCGGTCACACAGCCCAGTGTCAGCCTGTCGCTAAAGCGTCTTCGGTCGCATTTCGGCGACGAACTCTTTGTCCGGCAAGGGGGCCGGATGGTGCCTACGGCAGTCGCCGAGAGGTTGCGCGAGCCGGTCGCACGAGTCATCGCGACTGTGCAGTCCGACATCGTGCCAGCTGGTCCGTTTGATCCAGCATCGTCAGACCGGTGCTTTGTCCTCAGCCTGTCTGACCTCGGTGAGTTAACCTTCCTGCCCGACCTCATGGCAAGCATCAGGCAGAAGGCCCCTCGCGTGACAGTGCAGTCGGTCACACTGCCAACAAGGGAGTTAAAGGGTGCTTTGGTTGATGGCGATGTCGACCTAGCCTTGGGGTATTTCTATGGTTTTGATGGCGACAATCTCTTCTCCCAGAAGCTGTTTGACCAAACTTTCGTTTGCTTGGCGCGCGTCGATCATCCCGACATCGGCGACAGCTTGAGCGTTGAGCAATTTATTCGGGCAGAGCATGCGATCATCGAGCAGGACGGCCGGAGTCAGGAAGTGTTTGAAAGATGTCTGGAAACGCTCGGCCTGGAACGCCACGTGGTCCTTCGATCGCCTCATTTCATGAGCGTTCCTCTGCTCATATCTCAATCGGACATGATCACGACGGTACCCTTGGCGGTAGGAAGAATTTACACCAAACTTACGGGGCTGAAAATGCTGGCATTGCCCTTTCAGTCACCCGCCGTTGAACTCAAGCAGTTCTGGCATCGCAGGTCCCATACCGACCCAGGAACGGTCTGGTTGAGGCGTATAGTCTCGAAGCTCTTTACAGGACATGATCCCACGATTGGCGATCGCTCTTCATTCTGGAAAAGCTTCAAGGGAAGCAGTATGAACGCCTGAATTGCCCTAAGCGGATAGAACAACCTTCGCGTGATTTCCAGTCAATCGAACTGACTTTTGGTCGTTTGACAGTAAGCCCCCCCAGCAAGCATTTGATTGTCAGCAGCATGGCCGTGCGGGCCAGGCGGGCGTTGCCGCGAACAGCGGCCGCGCCATGATTTTGGGGAGCGAAATGCTGGATTGGAACTATCGCGACAAGGCCTGCATCGTGGGCGTGGGATCCACCGATTATGGTGTGTTTCCTGAAACCGATGCGGTTGGCCTGGGCGTATCGGCGTTGAAGGCGGCAGTCGATGACGCGGGCATCAGCTTCGATGACATCGACGGCGTCATTCTCAATCGCCTTCCCTATGATCGCTTTGCTGAGGTTTCCAACCTCAACACGCCCTATCTGCAATCGACGCCTGCGCACGGACGCTTCTCTGCGATCGCGCTGATGATGGCCGCAGAGGCGATCGCGTCGGGCGCGGCCACCACGATCGCTCTTGTCTATGGCAATGATGGCCGTTCCGCCGCCATGAAATATGGGGGCGATCCCAACTTCTGGGCGCCCTGGGGCTTCACCTCACCTGGAGCGTCCCACGCTATGATGTTCCGTCGCCACATGGCGCAATTCGGCACCACGTCCGAGGATCTCGCGCACATCGCCGTGGCCTTCCGCGATCATGCGACGAAGAACCCCGCCGCGGTCATGAAGAAGCCGATCACGGTCGAGGATCACCAGAACAGCCGCTTCATCTGCGACCCACTACACCTGCTCGATTACTGCCTGATCAACGATGGCGGCGTGGCCTGGATCATGACGACCCCGGAACGCGCGAAGGACATGAAGAAGAAGCCGGTCTATGTTTCAAGCTTCGCGCGTCAGGACGATTTCTCGCAGAACTCGCTGCCGCCAAACGACTATTGGTATCCCGCGCTCAAGAAGGTGGAGTCGCAAGTCTATGAGCGGGCCGGCATCAGCCGCAATGACATTGACGGTCTGATGATCTACGACAATTTCTCCCCCACTGTGCTGTTCGCGCTGGAGGGAATGGGCTTTTGCAAGCAGGGCGAGGGCGGCCAGTTCGTGCGCGACGGTATGCTGCAACTCGGCAAGGGGCGTTGGCCGACGAATACGAGCGGAGGCCACCTGTCGGAAAGTTACATGCAGGGATGGGCCCTTATCGTGGAGGGGGTACGCCAGCTCCGTGGTGAAGTACCCGCCGAGCGTCAGATCAAGGACGCCAAGGCCCTTCAGTTCATCCTCGCCACCGCTGTTGCCGGCTCGATCATCATCAGGAACGACGCATGACCTACATCAAGCCACTGCCCGAGGCAGACAAGTGGAGCGGCCCCTTTTTCGAGGGGGCTAGGGAAGGCAAGCTGCTGGCGCAGCAGTGCAACAGTTCAAAGCGCTTCTTCTTCCCGCCCTCACCGGTTTCTCCGGTCACCCGTGATGGAAACTGGTCATGGGTCGAGCTCTCAGGCAAGGGGACGATCAGTTCCTTCGTCGTGATGCATCAGAAATATTTCGGCGGCTTCGGCGACGAAGTTCCTTATCCGGTCATCGAGGTCGAACTTGAAGAAGGCGTGAGGCTTCTTTCGAGCATCGTCGAGCTTGGCGAGCGCGAACTGGTCGTCGGTATGCCAGTTGAAGTCGTTTTCGACAAGGTCACCGAAGAAGTGACCCTTCCCAAATTTCGGCCGGCGGCCTGAGTTTAAAGACGGAAGTCGGACGATGTGCCCGGCTCCTGTTATGCATTCGGAGAGGAGTGTCTGATGGATTTTCTGGACCGGCTGAATCCGGAAACTGAGTTGTCCGATCGCGTTCGCACGCGCTTCTTCATAGACGGCGACTGGCGCGAGCCGCGTGGGCACGAAATGCTGGACCTCGTTTCGCCGATCACCGAGCAAATTATTCTGACGGTTCCTGGCGGAAGCACCGCCGACATGTCCGATGCGGTTGACGCGGCACGCCGCGCATTCGATCAGGGACCCTGGCCGCGTATGGCGCCGGCTCAGCGTGGTGAAATTCTCAGGAAAATGGGTGAGGCTATCGCAGCGCGCATTCCGCTGCTCTCCAGGATTTGGACCGCACAGGTCGGAGCGACGATCGGCTTCACTTCGATGTTCACCGGGCTGATCCCATCCTATTATAACTATTATTCAGACCTTGCCGGCACTTTCGCCTTCGAGGACGTACGCCCGACTTTCCAGGGGCACGCCAGGGTCATTCGGGAGCCAGTAGGCGTTTGTGCGCTGATACTGCCTTGGAACGCACCCCTCATCCTTTTGTCGCAGAAGCTGGCTGCCGGGTTGCTGGCGGGTTGCACCTTCGTTGTCAAACCCAGCCCAGAGACGCCGCTTGACGCGTTGATCCTTGCTGAGTGCGCTGAGGAAGCCGGACTTCCCGCTGGGGTTCTCAACATCGTGCCAGCAGGCCGGGAGGCCGGCGACAGCCTTATCCGTGACCTGCGGATAGACAAGGTGAGCTTCACCGGTTCTACCGCTGCGGGCAAGCATATCGGCGCGGTTTGCGCCGAGCGGGTCGCGCGCTGTAGCCTAGAGCTTGGTGGAAAGTCCGCCGCGATCATTTGCGAGGACGCGGATCTCGAAACGGCTATTGGAACGATCACACCTTTCGCCATGCCCTTTTCCGGACAAATCTGCTTCTCGCAGACTCGCGTTCTGGTTCCTGAAAAGCGCCGCGACGAGATACTTGACGCCTATGTGGCTGCGGTCGAGGGCATCAAACTGGGCGACCCTTGGGACGAAAGGACGACCATGGGACCGTTGTCGATGGCCCGCCAGCGCGACCGTGTTCTTGGCTATATCGATGCGGGCCGGTCGGAAGGTGCGAAGCTGGTCCGCGGCGGTAGCAATGGCGGTTTCAACCGCGGCTATTTTGTCGAGCCTACCATCTTCGCGGATGTGACGCAGGACATGACGATCGCACAGGAAGAAATTTTCGGTCCAGTGGTCTCGATACTGAGCTATTCCAGTGAGGAAGAAGCCATCGCGATCGCCAACAACAGCCAATTCGGCCTGTCCGGCACCGTGTTTTCGAACGATCTCGCGCGCGCCGAGCGGATCGCGCGCAAGGTCCGCACCGGTAATATCAGCATCAACGGGCTACAGATCGACCCCGGTGTCCCGTTCGGCGGCTTCAAGCAATCCGGCATCGGCCGAGAGGGTGGTCCAGAGGGGCTCGAAGTCTTCCTCGAATCCAAAGCGATCTACTTCCCGGGTGACGCAGCGGCCTGATCAACAGCAATGGTTGTCGCGCACTCTCGCGCACGCAAAGATATGGAGAAAATCATGAGCGAAGAAAATCTGGTCGTGGTCGAAGAGAAGGAGGGCTATGCCGTCCTGCGTATCAACCGTCCCGACAAGCGCAACGCGATGAACAAGGCAGCTCGCATTGCTATGCTTGAAGCGATGGAGGATCTCAAGGGGCGCTTCGGCGTCATCGTTCTCACCGGGACCGACGTGAGCTTCTGTGCGGGGCTCGATCTCAAGGAAGCCAGCGCCGACCGTGAAGCAGGTGTCGAGGCCGATCCCGCCACTTCCTGGCAGGCGGTCAACGTTGCGATCCGTGCGCATCCGGCGGTCTTCATTGCGGCCGTGAACGGCCTGGCGCTGGGTGGCGGAGTGACGCTGATCAATGTGTGTGATCTGGCGGTTGCTTCGGAACGCGCCTCGATGGGTATGCCCGAAATGGGCTTTGCCACCTATCCTGGACTTGCAGGTCCCTCGACGCAATATTCGCTGACCCGCAAACGCCATGCTTGGATGATGTTCACGACCGAGCGGATCGACGGCGCGACCGCCGAACGTTGGGGGCTGGTCAACAAGGTGGTTCCGCATGACCAGTTGCTGCCGGAGGCGGAGGCCATCGCTGCAAAGATTGGCCAGTTCAATCAGACCGCTCTTACGATCAGCAAGGGAGCAATGGACCAAATTCCGGTCGAAATCGACTGGGATGGCGCATTCAACTTCGGTATCGGCAAGATCGATGAGATCAATCGCCTGACGGCAGCTGGCAGCGAAGGACTCGCTCGCTTCTCGAAGGGCGAACGATTGGTTGGCCAAGGCTGATTGAGGCTTGTTGGGGTCCACAGATTGATGAATAATGGTGAGGTAGCGTGAAAGAATATCAGATGTTCATTGGCGGCCAATTTGTCGCCGCTGCCTCAGGTGAAACCTTCCAATCTGTGGAGCCTTGGACTGAGGAAGCTTGGGCGGCTATTCCGCGCGGCGGCATCGATGATGTCAACGCTGCGGTACAGGCCGCCCATGCAGCGCTCTCGGGGCCTTGGTCTGGCTATTCCGCATCCGCGCGTGGAGCGCTGTTGCGGCGGCTGGCTGATCTTCTGGTCAAAGCAGCTCCCACGCTCGCCGAGATAGAGGTTCGGGATAATGGCAAGCTCCTTACGGAGATGCGGGCCCAGACAGGATATCTTCCCGAGATTTATTATTATTACGCCGGCTTGGCTGACAAGATCGAGGGATCGGTTCCGCCTGTCGGCCGACCCGGCGTTTTTGGCTATACGCGCTATGAACCCATTGGCGTGGTCGCTGCCATTACACCATGGAATTCTCCGCTCTTGCTGGCCGCTGCCAAGATTGCTCCGGCTCTTGCAGCCGGTTGCACCGTCATCCACAAGCCGTCCGAACATAGCTCGGCGTCGGCGCTTGAATTTGCCCGCCTCGTGCAGGAGGCAGGCTTCCCCGAGGGCGTGTTCAACGTCATCACGGGATTCGGCGCCGAGGCCGGAGATCCGTTGGTGCGGCATCCCAAGGTCGCACGCATCAGCTTTACTGGGGGCACGCAGGCCGGGCGCGCGATCAACCAGATCGCAGCATCGCGTTTCGCGCGCTGCGATCTGGAATTGGGAGGAAAGTCGCCCAATATCGTTTTTGATGATGCTGACCTGGAAGCGGCGGCAAATGGCGTCATTTCGGGCATTTTCGCTGCCTCCGGTCAGAGCTGCATCGCGGGGTCGCGCCTGCTGGTGCAGGAGAATATCCACGACGAGTTTGTGGAGCGATTGCTTGCCACTGCGAGGACAGCTGTTGTCGGCGATCCCACCGACGAGGGAACCCAAATCGGCCCCGTCACGACTCGGGATCAGTTCGAAAAGGTTCTGGACTATATGGCGATCGCTCGCGGGGAGGGGGCCCAGTGCGTTCTTGGCGGCGAGCGCATTGATCGGCAAGGCTGGTTTGTTCAGCCGACCATATTCACCGGCGTGACCAATCAAATGCGGATCGCGCGAGAAGAGGTCTTCGGCCCAATTTTGTCGGTTATCCGATTCAAGGATGAGGCAGATGCGTTGCAGATTGCAAATGACAGTGATTTTGGTCTGGCCGCTGGCGTATGGACGCGAGATTTTGGACGCGCGTTCCGGATGTCCGAGAAGTTGGAGGCCGGCACGGTATGGATCAACAGCTATCGTATGCTGAGTGTCACCATGCCATTTGGTGGCGTGAAGGACAGCGGTGCAGGGCGCGAAAATGGCATGGACGCGATCATGGCCAATCTCGAGGCCAAGAGCATATTCCTCAACCACAGTGCACCGGTGGCCACTCCGTTCGTCATGAAACTATAATTCGCAATCAATTTCAAAAGGCAGGCCAGCCATACCGCGTCCTTGGGCGTGGCCTGGCTGGCCTGCCTTTTGACGATCGGCAAAAGGACCTCTTTTGAAAGCGGCGCCTTTGGCGGGAGGGCTTTTCTCATGCCCGATCTCCAACGGTGTCGGCCGGACCCGATATGAATGTTCGGTAAAAGCACGGCATGAATTTCTGGTCATGGGCAGCGCTGGCACGGCGTTCCGCGCTGCCCATGTTTCGATCAGAAAGCCGCCGAGACGGTCACACCATAAGTGCGTGGTTCGCCGTAAGCGGAGCGGGCGAGCCCGAGCGTGCCGAAGGTCTGGACACCCCCGACGACCTCAACCGCTTCGTTCGTGAGATTCTTGCCCCACAGGCTGAAGGTCAAACCAGCCTTGGTTTCGTAGGCGATCGTGCCGCCAAGCATCGAGTAGCTGGGCTGGGAGAGGACATTATCGGGTTCATGATAATAGCGGCTGGTATAGGAATAGTTGGCATCCAGCTTCAAGATGCCCGCGCCAAGCTCGTGATTGTAGCTAGCGCCCAGTGTCACGCTGTGTTCGGGCGATAAAATCGTGTGATTGCCCTCGACATTGCCCGTGCCGACGGAATAGCCTCCGCCAGGGAGAGGCGTCGCGACCTGGGCGCCCGAAAAGTCAAGATACCGGCCATGCACGTAGCTGTAGCCCAGGGTTAACGAAAGCGCTCTGGTCGGCTGCGCGCGCAGTTCGACGTCCGCGCCGTAAATCTCTGTGCCCGGTGCATTATATGTTCCGGTGAGGCCGTTGATCGAGCGGCCCACCTGGATGTTCTTGTAGTCATAGTAGAAGGCCGCGCCATTGAGCGTCAGCCAACTTTCGATGCTGCTCTTTACGCCGATTTCGTAGGCGTCGAGTGTTTCGGGTGCGAAAGGCGGCAGAGTCACCACAAGCGTGTTGTAGCCTCCACTCTTGAAGCCGCGATTGTAGGAAAGGTAGGCCATGGTTCGGGCCGACAGATGATAGTCGAGGGCAAGGCGCCATGTGAGCTTCTGGAATTTGGTCGACGAGGTAAATTCAGGCGTCGTAACCACGGTGATGCCACTGGGTGTCACAGTGAAAGCGTCCGCTTCCAGGTCGCGCTTCTCATGGGTATAGCGAAGGCCAACGGTTGCATTGAGCCTTGGCATCAGTTCTGCGCTGGCCTGGCCGTAGAGGGCGATCGACTCCGTACCCTGCGCGGCCTGGACGAACCGACCTGTTGCAGGTCGCACGCCGCCAGGCGTAGCAGGCGTGCCATAGGTGATTGTGCCGATCGGATCGAAACGTCCCTCAGCCCAGTAGTAGAAGGCGCCCAGCGTCCAGTTGAAGCCATGACCATCAGACGACTGTAGCTGAAGTTCTTGGCTGAACTGCTCATCTCGGCCAATTGTCTCAGCATAGCGGCCGGGAAATGCGGTATAGTCGCTATCGAAAACTCCATGATAGCGCGACTTGCGGTAAGCGGTGATAGCAGCGAGTCCGACGTTGCCCAGGTTATAGTCGAGACGGGACGAAATGCCGCCACCCTTCGCCGTAAAATCGGGCTGCTGGTCAGACGCGATGTCCCAATCGCCGCCATTGAACGCCGGACCGTAGGGAGCGGGCGGTACGAACCCGCGCGGTGGGCGTTGCGCACCGAACCGACTATTGTGCGTGTCGTTATAGTCCCCAGTGATCCTGATCTCCAGATCGTCAGTGGGGGTGAAGAGCAGTTTCGATCGGATACCTGCGTCATGATAGAGCTTGTTCACGTCGCGCCCGTTGGCGAGGTTGGTGCCCCATCCTTTGCCTTGGGTCGACAGGCGGCCAGACAAGTCGATTGCGAGATTGTCGGTCAATCCGCCCGTCACATAGAAGCTTCCTTCGACTGTGTCGAAATTGCCATAGCTCAGCTTCATCGTGCCGCCAGGCTCTTGCTTGGGATCGCGGGTGACGATCTGAATGAGCCCGCCTGTCGCGTTACGACCGAACAGCGTTCCTTGCGGTCCCTTCAATATCTCGATGCGCTCGACATTGTTGAAGGAGAAGGTGGTCGAGAAAGGAGAGCCGATGTAGACGCCGTCAACATAGGTCGCGATTGGTGGCTCCAGTCCTGCGCCTACTATCTTCGAACTGACGCCACGGATCATGGGGAGGATGCCGCCATTATATTGCTGGATTTTCACTCCTGGAGCCAGAAGCGCCACATCAAAGAGACTGTTTACCCCTGCCGACTGTAGCTGGGTCGAGGTGATGGCAGCGACAGAGATCGGTACGTCCTGCAGTCGTTCCGACCTGCGCTGCGCTGTGACAATGATATCCTGAGGTCCGCTATCGCTAAGCTGGTCTTGAGCTAACACGCACGGACCACCCAAGGCGAGCGAACCTATCGGCATTGCCCCGATCATCAAGGCGCGTGAATACGACTTCCAATTCATGGATCATCCCCTTCGTTATGTTGTAGTGAAAGTGCCGCTTAGATGTGCGAGGCGGGCTTGAGGTCCCCAGAGACGATCCGACGGTTGAAGGCAAGCAGGAGGCCTCCTGCAAGCGCGGCTGCCGGAACGACGCAAAGCGCCCACTTTAGACCCGAATTGGAGCCGGCAACGCCTTGAAGAATGTCGCTAAGGACACCGATCAGGAACGGTCCCAATCCTGCTCCAAGGATGCTGAGACTGAGCGAAAAGATGGCGACTGCAAGCGCCCGACAATTTGCAGGTGCGAGCATCTGAACCAGCCCGTAAAATGGTCCCATGCATCCAAACAGGAGGGTGAAGGCCGCGAACAGGCAGTAGAGACCCATTGTAGGCTGTGCCCAGAGTCCGGCAAGCAACAATGGCGCACTTGCGATAAGCGCGAGGCCCGGAATGAGGAAATAATTGCCGCAATCGCGTCGGCTCAGCCGGTCAACGGTGATGCCTCCGGCAAGAGTGCCAAGCCCTCCGCCGATGCCGGTCACCAAGGCCATCGCAAGGGAGGCGTCAGTGAGGCTGATGCCGTGAGAGCGAATGGTAAAGTCCAGAAGCCACATCATGAGCGCGTAACCGCAGAAGGCCTGAAGGCCGCCGGCAATAGCGACTAGGACAAAGCTGCGCATGCCGAGCAGCAGCCGGACCTGATCCTGCCAGCGACCGTGCACTTGGGAGACGGGCAGGTCATCGCTAGCGCCGCGGGGACGTTCCCTTAATGTCAAGGCAAGGAGGGCCGCCAGAAGGAGACCGGGCATTCCGACGGCAATGAATGTTGCCCGCCAGCCAAGCGTTGCAACAAGCCATCCACCTCCAAGAAAGCTGATGGTTGTGCCGAGCGGTACACCCATCTGGAATATCCCAAGCGCGGTCGCTCGTTCGTTCTTGCGAAAATAGTCCGAGATCAGCGAGTGAGATGGTGGATTGCCGCCAGCCTCGCCGATGCCGACAGCACAACGGATGAGAAACAGGTGCACGAAACTTTGCGCGATTGATGAAAGTGCGGTCATGAGTGACCACAGGCTCAGCGCGATAGTGATGAGCTTTACGCGATGCCAGCGGTCACTCAGGATCGCGAGAGGAACCGCCATCGTCGTGTAGAAGAGAGAGAAAGCCAGTCCTTTGATCGCGCCGAGCGCTGAATCGCTGAGGCCTAGCTCGGCTTTTAATTGCGGAGAGACAACGGCGATGATCTGACGATCAACATAGCTGAAACAGTAGACCGCCAGAAGCAGTATCAGGACATAATAGCGATATGCCCCCGGGCTTGCGGTCATTGTTGAGGGATCGCAGTCGGATTGCGTTTCCAGCTCTACAGGGACGTTTTGGGCAGTCAATTGCGCCATCGTCATACCTCTCTTCCAACTCGATCATACGCGACCGACTTGTGATTATTTTTCTATTGAAACGGAGTCCTATTGAGCCATCATTCAAAAAGATAGGCGTAAAATATGGCAATTCAGCCGGTAATATTTTCCGGTTGGATGATTTTTAATCAACTTTATTCGATGATTGACGAGGGGTTGAGTTGACCTTTGCAAGGAATTGCCTGACAGCCGCCACGCACTCGTCAACCTTGTCGATATAGATTTCGTGGCCGACGCCATTGATGGGCTGCAAGCAGGCATTGGGGATGGTCTCCGCAAGCTTAACCTGTTCTGCGATGCTGGTCGCGGCGCTTTGCATGGGCGCCAGAACAAGCGCCGGAGCCGCGACGTGGGGCAGGAGCGGGGCAACATCCGTGGTAATGAGCACATCACTGAGATCTGCGAGGATTTGGGCAGGCGTCAAAGCAAACTGTTCGAGCCACCAGTGGCGCTGTCTCCTGCCCATCTGTGCCACAGTGCCGGGTTGGGCGATAAGCCATTCAGCCCACCCTTTCGATCCGAGTTGAAGGATCGCCTCGCGCCAACTTTCCCGGCCGGCGGAGAAAAAGCGTTGATGGTCAAGATCAATTTTTTGCGGCGTGCTGCTCGTGATAAGGGATTTGACAAGGTTGGGGTGAAGCGCCGCCACGCCGATAGCGAGCATGCCGCCGCTTGCCTCGCCCAGGAGATGTACTTTCCCTGCTCCCAGTTCACGAATGAACTCGGCGAGATCATCTACCAGTTCCTCGAACGACCAGGGCGCTGGTGAACTCGTGCTTCGCCCGTGCCCCCGAAGATCGGGTCGAACGATCCTGTAGGTGTCCGACAGTTTCGGGATCCAATGCCGCCAGAAAGCGGAATTGCGTCCGAAGCCGTGCTGGATGACGAGGGTGTCGCGAGGCCGCCATGAAGGTGCGAAACATTCGTCCTCGAACCAGATCTTATACTCACCATTGTCCATGAACGGCATTGGCGCCTCCTCTTAAATGCATGCAATCAGGAGCGTTCGCGAGAGTTGGGAGCGTCTTACCGCGGGCAACCATGGCATCGGTCGCCCCGGGAGAAATCCTCTCATCGCGTGGCCACTGGAACGGAGGTGGAGGCAAAAAGTGGCGAAATAGCTGAGCACGATCATTTCGAGGAAGCAGGCCCTTCAATGCAGGGCGTCATTCGCTCGCGAACCGTATCCCCCCTTCTGCATGCGCAACGCTCCTTCTCATGCTCCCTCCCCAAATGAACCGGTCTGCCCTGTTCTCTTAGGGCTGCTGCAAGGACGTTCGCAGTTAAACGAGAACGCCCTGTTCGACGAGATCATGAACGTCCGAGCCATCCAGGCCGGCTTCTTCTGTGAGTACCTCGCGATTGTGCTCGCCCAGCAAAGGGGCGGCGAAACGAGGTCCGATCAGTCCCGAAGCAAACTGGAAGGGAGGGCCGTTGTAAAGCGAATCCCCCATTTCCTTATGCGGCAGATAGCGCCAATGATTGCGGTGCTTGAGCTGGGGGTCCCGGTCCACAAGGTCCGAAGCATTCTGCACCACGCCAGCAGTCACGCCCTGAGCCTGCAAATCCTGCATCAAGGCATATCCGTCTCGGTCGGCCGTTCGTGCCGCTATTGCGCGATCGATCTCCCCAGTCGCCGACTTGCGCCCTGCTTCTTTCTCCCAGTCCGGATTGACGAGATTCACGCCACCCAAGATGGAGCGGAGCACCAGCCATTGCTCGTCCGAACTGATGCTGATAGCGATCCAGCGATCGTCTCCCTGGACCGGATAAACGCCGCGCGGCGAGAAGCCTTCGAGGTGGTTGCCGTTCCGCCCAGCCGTTCGCCCGTTGACGCTATAGTCTATCACCGGGATTGGCATCAGGCTCAACATCGGCTCGGTTTGAGCCATGTCGATCAATTGCCCCTCGCCGGTCCGGTTTTTGTGCCGCAGCGCACACATGATCGCGAATGCGCCGTGACAGGGGTTGGGGACATGATCTGGATAGTTGGTTCCCGTGCCTGTCGGTTCCCGATCGGGATATCCACTTAGGCCAAGAAAGCTGGTCAGGGCGGCTATGGTGATCCCATAGCCCAGCATCGTGCGATCGGGGCCCTCGTCGCCGTTCATCGACATGCCGATGAAAATCAGGCTGGGATTGATCTCTCGCAGCGCTTGGTAACCCACGCCGAGCTTGTCCATCGTGCCCGGCCGGAAGTTGTTGGCGACGATATCGCAGTTGCGGATCAACTGATGGACAATCGCAACGCCGCGAGGGTCCTTCATGTTGATCGTGATGCTGCGCTTGGAGCTGTTCCGATCGGCGAAATAGCCGCTGCGATTGACGCCCTTGATCCCGCCCGCATAGGGCGAAGCAAGGCGAAGGCTGTCGAGGGATTTGCTGCTTTCGACTTTGATAACGTCCGCGCCTAGATCAGCGAGGAGCTTGGTCGTGTACGAGCCGGCGCCGATCCAGCAAAAATCGACGACCTTGACGCCGGTAAGCGGGAGCTCAGTCATTGCATGCGTCCTTGGGATCTAGTCTCCCCAGCGCGGGAGCGGGGGTGCGCAGTTTCCATGGCGTGGCGCTCAGCTTGTAGGGAGCGCCAGGGACCGGAGTGCCGCTGAGCGTTGCACCTGCTGGGAGTTCGACGAAATATTTACGATGAAGAAGCTGGCGGTTGCTCAGCAGATCAACTGGTGTTGACATAGGAGCAATGGGAACGCCCCAGGTCTTTCCGCCCTGATAAAGCTGATCCTTTGTCTGCGCCATCGCAAAGGGCAGGAAGATGGCCTGAAACTTCTCCTCTGCGCCCAGCGCCGTGTCGTTCCATTCTGGTGCAGCGAAAATTTCAGCGCCAGGGATATTCTCAGCTGCCATCCAGCGGGCGAAACTGCCCCACATGGCCGTTTCCCCAATGCCTCCGGCCAAAAGGTAAATCTGACCATCCTTGCAGGGGAATATGCCGCTTCCTGCTCGGCGCGCGCTCGCGGAACGGTTGCGGACCTTGCCTTCGAGCTGATAGGTTTGCGCAGCATTCTCAAGGGCCATTACGATAGCCTCTTGGATCGAAAGGTCGATAAGCTCGCCCTGCCCGGTTCGTTCCGCTCGCAGAACCGCGGCCAGTGATGCGACGGCCGAAAACTGATCCGCCGCAAGCAGACCCTGCTCCCCATAGGCAACGACCGGCGCGCAGTCCGGATAGCCGGCCATGGTGAGAAGCCCACCCATTGCCATGAGTGTGAGATCGTCACCTGAGAAGGCGCTATAGGGTCCGCTGCTTCCATATGGCGTGATCCGTGTACAAACCAACCGCGGATTGGCAGCGCACAGCGCTTCCAGGTCCACGACTTCTGCGTCTGGATGATCGGAAAGGATCAGTAAGTCCGCCTCCGATGCAGTCTGAAACAACATGGCCTGCCCGCCAGCGGTTTTCAGGTCCGCTGAGACGCTTTGCTTGTTGGCTGCGAAATAGGCGAAAGCCAGACTGCTATTCTCTCCTGGCCTGTCGCCCACGAAGGGTGGCTTCTGACGCATGGGCGAACCAGCAAGTGGCTCCATCAGCGTGACGCTCGCCCCCATGTCCGCGAACAATTTGCCGCAATATGCGCCATATAGTCCGGACAGCTCAAGGACCCGGACGCCTTCCAGGGCGGTTCGGCCGCTCATATCTCGCTCGGCCTCCCGTCACGAAGCAGTTCGCGTGCGATCATCCACCGATGGACCTCCGATGGACCCTCGACGATGCGCAGGACGCGGACCTCGCGCGCCATGAACTCGAGCGGAAGCTCCTTGCTGAGCCCCATGCCGCCGAACATCTGGATGGCCCGGTCGATCACGCGGGTCGCCATTTCGGTGGCCTGGACCTTGACCATGGCGGCACCACGGCGGATTTCAGCGCGCTTGCCTTCGTCGATCTCCTGATCAAGTTGCCAGGCGAGCCGGTAGGTGAGCAACTTCACCATCTCGATCTCCTGGAAGCTGTCTGCAATCCACCACTGTATGGTCTGCCGGTCTGCCAGCGGCGCGCCGAAGGTGACGCGCGCCTTGGCCTGCTCGATCATCATGTCGAGCGCGCGCTGCGCATAACCAAGGCACCAGCAGGCGCACTCCATTCGACGGATGCCGAGCCGGTTCTGTAGGGGGGCGAACGCCTGACCGACTTCGCCAAGGACCTGATCATCGTCTACCGTAACCTCATCGAAATTGACGGAATAGGCGTGGAAATTGCCGCCGATTACCGAGAATTCCTGCGGCACCGTCACCCCAGGTGTGCCCTGATCGATGAGGAAGGCGGTCATGCCGCCTCGGGTGCCCTTGCTCAGGTCCGTCGACGCGATGACGATCATGAAGTCGGCGGTGCGCGCGCCGCTGATCCACATCTTTTCACCGTTCAGCACCCACTTGTCGCCGCGCCGCTCCGCCTTGAGCTTGATGCCGCCGGCATCGGCGCCAGCGCCCGCTTCAGTGAGGGCCAAGCACGACTTCTTCTCACCCGACGCATAAGGGAGCAGGTAGCGTTCGATCTGGTTGCCTTTGCACGATTCCTGGAGGAAATGCAGGTTGGGGCTGTCGGGAGGCAGGATGAACGGCGTGATCGAATAGAACATCTGCTCGGTGACGACGCATTTGATCAGCGCGCCCATGCCGTGGCCGCCGAACCGCTCGGGAACATCAATGCCCCACAGGCCCAGTTCCTTTGAGCGCGCCTTCAGCTTCGCCTCAATCTCCGGGGGGATAAGTGGATCGCCACCCATGCCGCGATTGGCTTCGCGCTCGATTACCAGCCGCTCCAGCGGGATCAGTTCGTCCGCAACGAAGCGCGCTGTCAGTTCCCCGATCATCCGCGCGTCTTCGGGTAATGTGAAGTCCATTCCTCTCCCGCCTCTCACAAATGTGCCCCGGGCACTGTCTATCGACCCTGATAGGAGCCGCTTCTGTCACGCCGCAATCGAAAGGGTTTCTGCACGGTTGATCTAAACTCACAAATCGGGCACCATTGGGGCAGTGAGATCGCGCGCGCCGGCCAAAAGGATGCGCGCCTCTCAAATATGGTTGTTGAAAAAGGATGAGAGGATGCGGATACCGCCCCTTACGGCGCTACGTGCCTTCGAGTGCGCCGGGCGAAAGCTCAGTTTCACGCTCGCGGCCACCGAGCTTGGCGTTACCCCAGGCGCGGTTAGCCGGCAGATCAGGGTGCTTGAGGATTTTCTCTCGCTTCAGCTTTTCCATCGCGCGAACCGGGAAGTCAGCCTGACCCAGGAGGGCACGGAATATCTTGTGAAAATCACCGACGCTTTCGCTCTTATCAAGTCGGCAACCGAGCAACTCATGGCAGTACCCGAGGGTGCGCCGTTGCGGGTGTCGACTTCATCGACCTTCACGCTTCGCTGGCTCATGCCGCGCATGCACTCTTTCTATTCCCAGCATCCAGGGAACAATTTACAGCTCACGATGAACCTGACGGCTGTCGATTTTCAGCGCGATGATCTCGACGCAACGATAAAGCTTGGGCACGAGGATACTCCGCAATCGGTCGTGCGTCATCTTTTCGAAGCCGATCTTGTTCCAGTTTGCAGCCCGAAATTGTTGCGGCAAGGCATTCCACTAAATCAGATTATCGATCTGGCGCGCCATACTTTGCTCCATTCGACCGCGCGTCCATCAAACTGGGCTCGCTGGCTCAGGGAGGCTGGCATGCCGGATCTTGTTGGCGCCAGCATTATGCAATTCGAGAGCTCCAGCCTCGCCTATCAGGCGGCAACGGATGGCGTTGGAATCGCAATGGCACAGTTGCCGCTGATCCTCGACGACCTGGAAGCTGGCACACTGGTAATGCCGTTCCCGATCTCCACGCCGGATGATTGCAGCTACAACCTCATCTGGCCGGACAGAACCCCACGCAATCCCAGCTTCAAGCCATTTCGCGACTGGATGCTGGAAGAGGCTAGAAAGACCCATCTACGCATGGATGCATTGAAAGAGGAAATCGCTCGTCGGCGCGCCGAATGGGGCATTCCTGCCGTCGCGTGACCTCAGGTCAACTCCCAAGCAAAAATCTCGCTTGAATTGACAGCCTGACTGCACAGAACAACGCTGTAAGTTTAGATTGGATGTGCGTGCCTATGGCGCGCATGCCTGTTGTTCGAAGGAGAGATGTCGATGTCGATTGCTGGCAAGGTCGCCTTGGTGACTGGTGGTGGCCGGGGGCTTGGTCGCGAGCACGCCCTTGCGCTGGCAGCCGCAGGCGCGAAGGTCGTGGTGAACGACCTGGGTGGGTCCAATACGGGCGAGGGTGGAGATGCAGGACCGGCCCAGTCCGTGGTAGCCGAGATCGAGGAATTGGGAGGAATAGCTATTGCCGACACGCGCAGCGTCGCCGACTGGGCGGGTGCGCATGCGATGGTCGATGGCGCGATCGCTGCTTTTGGTGACATTGACATCCTCGTCAATAATGCCGGCATCAGCCGCATTTCAGTCTTCGGCGAGATGTCCGAACAGGATTGGGATCTTTCCGCGGCCGTCAATTTCAAGGGCGTAACGGCGACGATGAACGCGGCAGCCGCACATTGGCGCAAGACTGGACCCAAGAAGGGTCGCGCCATCATCAACACTGCGTCTCCTGCCGGCCTGCATCCGATGCCTCCGATCAATATCTACAGCGCGACCAAGGCAGCCGTCGCGGCTCTCACCATTTCCGCAGCCCTGGAACTGGCGCCGCTGGGCGTCAGGGCGAATGCCATCGCGCCCATGGCGCGCACCCGCATGCTGGAAGGGGCGCCGCCCGAAATGATCGAGATGATGGCACCGCGCGAAGGGTTCGACCCCAACTCCCCCGAGCATGTGTCGCAGGTGGTGCTGTTCCTCGCGAGCCCCAACTGCCCGTTCACGGGCAGGGTATTTGGCACATGGGGCGACGATCTCTACCTGTTCAACGAATGGAGCGCTGCCCATCACGCCAGCAATGGCGGTCAGAAGTGGACGGTCGATGCTCTTGAGAAGGCCAGTGCTGAACTGCCCAGGCAGGATCACCGCTGGACGTTGTTCCCTGGCGGCCGTTTTGAGGCTGATATGCCTTCGGCCGATGTGCTGAATGCGTTGGCGAACCTTTGACTCGCAGTTGTCCAGATAGCTTGATCCTCGGAGTGATCAGCTGATGAAAAACATATTGGAGAGAGCAAATGAGCGCCGTTGAAATACCGACTGCGCCGCGCAAGCCGGGCGACGGCGTCCGCCTGTTCGGCTTTACGGTTGGCCATGTGAATATGCCGGTCGCCTTTTTTCTTGATGGGGAACCCGGCGAGATACGGGCGCCGGTCACCGCATTTCTGATCGACCATCCCAAGGGACTCGTGCTGTTCGATACGGGGCTTGGATCGCGGTTTATTCGGCCCAAAGGAACCCAGCCTGAGAGCTTCATCGATCTGGAGCAGGGGGACACGATCGACGAGAGACTGAAGGCGATCGGCGTTGATCCGGGTGAAGTCAGATGGATCATCGTTTCGCACCTTCACACCGATCATGCGGGTGGTAATGCCTATTTCCCCAATGCGACCATCGTCGTTCAGGAAAGCGAATATGATCACGCTTTCCACAATGTCGCGGAAGATCCGATCTACGAAATCAGCGAATATGACCTCGGCCAGCCTTACCTGAAGATCCGGGGAGAACATGACCTGTTCGGGGACGGCACGATCGTCATTTTCCCGACGCTCGGCCATACGCCCGGTCATCAGTCCGCGAAGATCAAGACCGATGGCGGCGACATTGTACTAACGGGGGATTGCTGTAGCCTCAAACGCTCGCTCGATGAGTTCCGTCTGCCGGGCCATTGCCATAATGCCGATCAGTTCATGGATTCGCTCAAGATGCTCTCGTCGCTTGAGCGCAAGGGCGCGCGGGTATTCCCGAGCCACGACCCGGACTTCTGGGCCACTATTCCCAAGTCCGTCCCGATCGGCTGAGCTGCCAAGGTTGGTCCGGCGGCTTTCGGTATGCCGCTGGACCATCCCACCGATCTCAACCGGCTTTGCTGTCCTTTATCGATTGTTCGATGGCCCGGAAACGGGCCGAAATAGGGGCAGTGCCTTCCGGATGTGTCCAGATGTAGAGCGTGCCGGCCAGCATCGCGCTGACCGCGATCTCGCCGGCATCGTCGGCGTCCATCCACGGGATCGTGACATTCTCAAAACCTTCGGCGTCTTCGAGCCGCATGCTCTTGAGCTGGCCGTCCAGGTCCTGGGGCCTGTTCCGATCGCTCTCGTGGATATTGGATCGTACCGGACCCGGCAGGAAGACGCTGACGCTCGTCTTGCCGCCCGCCTGCGCCATCTCCGCTGCCAGCGTCTCGGACATGGCGACCACGGCATATTTGGTTGCCGCATAGCCGCCGATAGTCGGTCCAGTGAACATGCCGCTGATCGAGGATGTGTTGAGGATGTAGCTCGGTTCGGGGTTTGCCCAGAGCAACGGCAGGAACGCGTCCAGGCCGTTGATCACGCTCCAGAGATTCGTATCGATGATCCACGCCCAGTCGGCCCTCGTCATGTCCGCCATGCGCGCCACAGGACCGATGCCGGCATTGTTGATGAGGATGTCGAGGCGTCCAAAGCGCGCTTTGATCGCTTCCGCAACCTCGCGGAGCCCGTCGGCATCGGTCACGTCGGTTCGAAATGCCGTGCCGTTCATCTCGGCCGCCGCGTCGTCCAGAGCCTTCTGATTGCGGCCGATGAGCACGACATGGCAACCGCGCGCCGCGAGCCGATGCGCGATTCCCAGTCCGATGCCGGACGAACCTCCCGTGACGACCGCGACTTTGCCCAGTAATTCTGCGCCCAGTAATTCTGTGCCCATTAGCTCCGCTCCTTATTGCCTGTCGCGCAAGGATAGCGTGCCGGATCGATCGCGCGAGCGAGCTTTGGGCCGCTCGCTTGAGTTCAGATCAACGCGGCTCTCCAAAAGTCGGTTGACGAAAAAGGGAGGGAATGATGACGCTTTGTCCAGGCCTTGTCGACAAACGCATGGGCAATCAACAACATTGGCCGACAGGCCAGGGAGCGGACGATATGATCAATCCTGGGTGGACCATCTCGCGATCGACGTTAGGTGCCTACGATCCATCCTGTTTCGCTCTGGTCGATCAGGGGGAAGTCGACATCGGGCCGGGCGAGGTGCTGGTCGAATCGTTGCTGCTCTCGCTCGATCCCACGCATCTCAATTGGGCCAAGCTCGACCCGGCGCTCCAATATATGCCTGTCCGCGAGGGGGATTTGATGCTCGGCAACGGGATCGGCGTCGTCCGCCGCTCTCGAGCCGACGGCTATGAACCGGGGCAGGTGATCACCGGCTTGTGGCGGTGGGCGCGCTATTGCGCGGTCGACGCCCGATATATCCGTCCGGCGCTTGCCGAGGCGGAAATGCCTTATCCTGAACAGATGACGATCCTCTCGCATGTGGGTCGCGCAGCGGCGGGGGGACTGCTCGCCGTGGGGAAGGCCCAGCCGGGCGATGCGGTTCTGGTGTCGGCGGCGGCAGGCGCCACGGGCGCGATCGCAGCGCAGCTTGCCAAGAATATGGGCTGCCGCACGATCGGCATTGCCGGGGGGGCGGCCAAATGCCGTTACCTTGTCGAGGATCTCGGGCTGGATGGCGCCATCGACTATAAGGAAGAAGATCTGGACGAAGCGCTCGGCCGGCATTTTCCCGAGGGTATCGACCTCTTCTTCGACAATGTGGGCGGGCTGACGCTGGATGCGGCGCTCCTTCACATGGCGCATCGGTGCCGTATCGTCATGTGCGGAGCGATCTCGCAATATGACGCGAGCGGCGGTCAGCAGGAGCGCGGCATCCGAAACCTGCCGATGCTCATTTTCCGTGAAGCGAGCATGCTTGGCTATGTGGCCGGTGATTTTGACGGGCAGGGGGCTGACCTCGATGCGCGGCTGCTTGACCTTTATCGTCAGAAAAGTCTGAAGGTCCAGACGCATGTCGTTCCATTTGCGGACATACCCCAGGCGCTCAATCTGCTGCTGAGCGGCAAGAATGCCGGCAAGCTGATGGCGCGCCTTTGAGATCGAACGCCCCCATACCGCTTCCTGCAAGCGGGCAGAATGAATGGACGAGAAGCAATGACTGACTTTGACTATATCGTGGTGGGGTCCGGCTCGGGCGGCGGTGTCGTCGCGTCTAGGCTTTCGGAAGACCCCGCAAATTCGGTTCTCGTCCTGGAAGCCGGAGGATCGGACTGGAATTTCGTGTTCCATATGGGGATCGGCTTCTACCGGAACCGGCCCGCCAATCTGAACTGGGGTTTCAAGTCGCAGCCCGAGCCGCATCTCGACAACCGGAGCATTGACCTGCCGCAGGGGCATTTGCTGGGCGGTTCGTCCTCGATCAACGGCAAGGTCTATTCGCGCGGCAATCCCATCGATTATGACGAATGGCGTCAGATGGGGTGCGAAGGCTGGTCCTATGAAGAGGTGTTGCCCTATTTCAAGCGCGCGGAAGGCAGCTGGCGGCCAGGCAGCCGCTATCATGGCGTGAACGGGCCTTTGAAGACGACTCGGGTCGCCCCGCGCGGAATGCTTTCAGAGCCGTTGGTGGAGGCCGCACGAAGCCTTGGCTACCCCATCGTCAATGACCTCGACGCAGAGCCGTTCGAAGGCATTTCGCCGAGTTCCGACATCACGGTCGATCAACGCGGTCGGCGATCGAGCACCGCGCGGACCTATTTGCGGCCTGCGATGCGTCGACCGAACCTCAAGGTGGAACTGCACGCCAAGGCGACGCGTATCCTTGTCGAAAACGGGAAGGCCGTTGGCATAGAGTTCATGCAGCGCGGCAAGCTCCGGCAGGTGAGGGCACGCAAAGAGATCATTCTCTCGGCAGGCGTCTACAATACTCCTCGTTTGCTGCTGCTTTCGGGTATCGGCAATGCAGACGAGCTCGCGCCCCTTGGGATTGCGCCCATCCTCAATCTGCCTGGCGTCGGCACTAACATAGCCGATCACGCGGCGACCATGATGGAAAATCTCACCAAGGAGCCGATCACTCCGCTTGGGCAGTTGCGGATCGACAAAGTGGCAATGAACTTCCTGCAATGGGCGCTTCTGGGCAAAGGACCATTCGCTACCCAGCCCCTCAGCGGACAAGGTCTCATCAAGACCCAGCCATCGTTGGACCGACCCGACGTCCAGGTCTTCTTCAATCCACTGCGCCGCGACGCGCAGATTTATGTTCCCGGTATTAGCCGTCGCCAGGAGCATCGCATTGAAGCAGGGATCGTGCTCCTGCGCCCCTACAGCCGCGGTACGCTTAAGCTCGGGTCTTCAGACCCAGCGGAGGCGCCGAAGATTCAGCTCAATCTGCTCTCGGATCAACGTGATCTCGATACGTTCATTCGCGCCCTGAGGCAGGTTCGCAAGATTTATCACGCCGAGCCGCTCAGCAGCCTTATCAAACAGGAAGTCTCTCCCGGTTTGGACGCGCAAAGCGATGAGGAATTGACGGCATATCTGCGCCGGGCGCTGTACACGGTGCGGCATCCCGTCGGGAGCTGCCGGATGGGCAATGACGAGATGTCGGTCGTCGACAGCCAGCTGCGTGTTCGCGGCATAGCCGGCCTGCGCATTGCCGACGCATCGATCATGCCCGCAATTCCGGGCGGTAACACGAACGCGCCGGCGATCATGATCGGTGAAAAGGCCGCCGACATGATATTGGGCAAGCCGCCGCTCCGACCGGCTATTGATTGACTTAAAATCAACGATTGCGAAAATTTGGCGCTGCCGGGCGCCAAGTCTTTCCGATAGATTGCAAAAGCGCCCTGTCCGGCTCGCATGGCAAGGCATGGTGGCGCAAGGTAGCACAGGAGGGGATGCGTTTGATGCGCGTGGACGAATGGCTGACCGATGATGGCTCCGCTGGAATATCGTCGGCGCTCCTCTCCCGCGTGATTGAAGGCTCCCCGGATCGTCGTGCCTTCATGCAGGCGAAAGGTCGCCTGGTGCGCAATGCCGCATCTTGCGGCGGTTCGCGCGCGGGGCAAGGCGACGCGAATGGAGGCGAGCCGGTCGGGCTATGGCGGCGCTCGCGCGTTGCCGGCATCTGACCGGCCGGATTGAAGAGGATGCAGCGCTGAGCCTTCCGGGGTTTTGCCTGCCGAAAAGGAAGAAGGACCAAGGAGAATATGGTGCAAGTCTGGCAGGAGCGACTGGATCATTTCAAGGAGATGATCCGCGAGGATATCGCGAAGGGCCTTTATTATGGTGCCTCGGTTCGTGTCGGCCGCGGCGGCGAACTCGTCTTCAACGAGACGATCGGGCATAGCGACGCTGCCGGTGAGAAACCGATAAGCCAGGACGCGGTTTTCTCCATCTTCTCGATGACCAAGGCGTTCACCAACATTCTGACGCTGCGCGCCATCGAGATGGGCCGCTTCGCCCTGACCACGAAGGTATCGGACATCATCCCCGAGTTCGCCGGCCCGCCGCGCGACCAGGCGACATTCTTCCACCTGCTGACCCACACCGCCGGATGGCCGGGGCTTTGGGAAGTCCGTCCGGGTGCGCTCCAGGATCAGCTCGACGAAGTCATTGCGGATATCTGCACCTATGTCAGCGGGATGACGGAGCCTGGCCAGCGCTGCAACTATCAGCCTCTCGTCAATCATGCGCTGATGGGCGAAGCCATTCGTCGCACCGATCCCAAGAAGCGTTCGCTGCGGGACATATATCGCGAGGATCTGTTCGAGCCCCTCAAGATGCACAACACCGCCATGGGTGTCCGCAAGGACCTTCAGCCGCGCCATATCATTCCCGACATGCGCGGCACTCTGCCTATCACTTCGCCCGGTCATACCAACAAGGGCGACTACGGCATCTTCGAGGAAGAGTTCGCCGAGATGCCCCATGTCGGTTGCGTGGCGACCGCTGACGATATGTGGCGCTTTGCCGAGATGCTTCGCCGCGGCGGCGAGCTTGACGGGGCCCGGATCGTCGCGCCCCGCACTATCGAGCTCGCGACCCAGTGCTGGACGGGCGATATGGAGAATGAACTCTATCGCTGGCTCGCGCTCTCAATGGGCTGGAAGGCTTATCCGGCCTATTTGGGATTGGGCTTCTCGCTGAAGGGGCGCACTCTCAATTACAGCCAATATGGCACGCTGACTTCCGAGGGGACGTTCGGCAATAATGGTGCCGGCAGCTCGATCTTTTGGGTTGATCCGGTTGCGGATGCTACTTTCGTCTGCCTCACCGCCGGTGTCATGCATGAGGGGCATAACATCCTCCGGTTCCAACGCTATTCCGATGCCGTCGCTTCGGCGATGCTGTAAGATGGCTAGGCTTTCCTACGACTATGCTGGAACCGTCACGCTTGTGACCGGTGGCGCGTCCGGTATCGGACGCGCCATATCCGGGGCTTTCGCAGCCGCTGGCAGCATGGTTGCCATTGCGGACATCAACCTTGAGGCGGCGAATGCCGCCGCCAGGGAGATTCAGGCGGCTGGTGGTCTGGCGCGCGCTTATCATGTCGATGTCGGCGACGAGACGTCAGTCTCCCGCCTTATCGAAACGATATGGGGCGAGCTCGGTAGGCTCGACAACGCGATCAACAATGCCGGTATCGAGGCGAATACCGTGCCGTTGGCGGAGCTCGACAGCGCCAACTGGCGCAGAGTCACCGACGTCAACCTGAGTGCGATCTTCTATTGCATGAAGGCGCAGCTGCGCAGTTTTCTCGACCGGGGTGTCACGGGCGCCATCGTCAATACGGCCTCGGTCTCAGGCCTTATGGGCGGCTATAATTTGTCAGCCTATACCGCGACCAAGCATGGTGTGGTCGGTCTCACCAAAGCGGCCTCGATGGACTACGCGGCCAAGGGCATCCGGATCAACGCGCTATGCCCGGGGCTCGTCGACACGCCCTTCATCAGCGCTCTGCCTCAACCTTTCATCGACCGGCTCGTGTTCGCCATCCCGATGGGACGTCCGGGCAAGGCGGAGGAGATGGCCAAGGCGGTGCTTTGGCTCTGTTCCGATGACGCAAGCTATGTGACCGGTCATAGCATGGTCGTCGATGGCGGCACGTCGCTCGGCGGCACCGGGACACGAATGGACGACCTTTCGAGGCCAGCGGGCGCAAATTAAGATTTTTTGGAGTGGATTGAACAATGTCTGCAGCTCAACTGATGGATATTCCCGAAGTTTCGCCGCTCGCGAGCCGGGAGGAATATGCGGCCGCTCGTCAGAAGAGCTGGGTGGGCAGGAGCCCGCGCGGCTTTGAGGTGCTCACTCATGATCAGGGTTGGGAGATCATGAGCAGCAAGGAGTTCGACATAGGCGGCGGTTTCGGCGTAGTCCTTGATGCTGTCGGCCTCACCTCGGGTCCCTATCGCGAGGAATGGAACAAGCAGATCGTCTGCAACGAAGGTGATCAGCGCACCAAAATGCGTCAGCCTTACATGCGACTGCTTAAGCCTCAGCAGGTTGCGAAGCTACAGGGGGACGTTCGCGCCATCATCAATGGGATTTTGGACGACATCGAGGATCCAACGGACGTCGATTTCATGTCCCAGATCGCGTGGCGTCTGCCTACGCAGCTCTATTGCGACCTGATTTCGGCGCCGCGTGAAATGGCGCCATGGATCGGCCGCGTGACCGAGTCCATCAATCCGCCACTTCTCACGCTCGACAAAGATCGCCTTCCCGAGTCCGAGGCCGCCTATTGGGAGGGCCTGGAATTCCTCGAAAAACATATCGATGAAAAGCGCGCGCACTTGGGCGACGATTTTACCTCCGAACTGATCCGGTGCGAACTGGAGGGGCTCATCTCTCATGATGAGGTCAAGACCGTCGCCATGTCGCTCCTCATCGCCAGCATGGACAATACGCTTCACCAGCTCGGCCTGACCTTCGGCACATTGCTGGAGGACCGTAGCCGCTGGGAACAGGTGCTCGCCAAGCCGACGGCCGCTCCGCAAGCTGCGGAAGAAACCTATCGGCTTTGTCCGCGCTTCGGCGTCATTGCGCGTCACGCATCGAAGGACATCGAGGTGAATGGCTTCACCGTCCCGGCGGACAGCTGGATCTGGATTTCGACCCGCTCAGGTGGTCGGGACGAAACCAAGTTCGAGGATCCGGACAATTTCAGGATGGGCCGCCCGGCTTCGCGCGCACTCATGTTCGGGTCGAGCCATTACAGCTGCCTGGGCGCCACGCTCGCGCGGCTCGAAATTACCGAGACGATGAAGATCATCGCCGAACGTTTCCCGAACATCCACCTCAAGGGGGATTGGCGCAAGGTTGAGGGGTCGCTCGTAACCGAGGTCGAGCATCTGAGCGTATCTTTGGTCTGATATTGACTGGCTTCACCTGCGCCGCCCGGCAACGGTGAAGCCAAACCTACCATTCCCACAGGAGTAGAAATTTGAGCGCGATCATCGTCACCACGCGCGAGGGTGAAGAGCATGAGCTTGAGGCACAGGTCGGCATGAGCGTCATGGAAGTCATCCGGGACGCCGGCCTTGATGAACTTCTGGCTCTTTGCGGCGGCTGCTGTTCCTGCGCCACCTGTCATATCTATGTCGAGGATGGGCTGCTCGACGCTCTCTCCGAAGTCACCGCCGACGAGAATGACCTTCTGGATAGCTCCGATCATCGCAACGACAGATCGCGTCTTGCCTGTCAGCTCATCTACTCCGACGCCCTGGCCGGCCTGCGTGTGCAGATCGCGCCGGAGGATTGAGCGGTCATCAGGGACTGGGGCGGTAACAGGCCAACCTTGTCTTTCGGGAACCATTGGCATTTGAATAAAGCGGGGGGCGATATGGCCCGATTTGATGTTCTCATTGTAGGAGCCGGGCATGCCGGTGCCCAACTTGCTGTGGCCCTGCGTCAGCGAAAGTTCGAAGGCACCATCGCGATTGTCGGCGATGAGCCCGAGCCGCCCTATGAGCGGCCGCCGCTTTCGAAAGACTATTTCTCCGGCGACAAGAGCTTCGAGCGTATTCTCATCCGGCCGACGGCATTCTGGCAAGAGCGAAATGTCGAGATGCTCCTTGGTTACCGGGTGGAACGCGTTCTTCCCGACCAGAACCGGGTGGCGCTGAGTGACGGTTCGCTCATCGAATATGGCTCGCTGGTCTGGGCGACAGGCGGATCGCCGCGGAGGCTCAGCTGCCTGGGCCATTATGTTCGCACCCGCGCCGATGTCGACCGGATGAAGGACGAATTGCCGGACGTGCGCAAGGTGGTCGTCGTCGGCGGCGGCTATATCGGTCTCGAGGCTGCGGCCGTGCTGCGGAAGTTCGGGAAAGACGTCACCCTCGTCGAGGCGCTGGACCGTGTTCTCGCGCGCGTTGCCGGCGAGCCACTGTCGCGCTTCTACGAGGCGGAGCATGGAAAACATGGCGTGCATGTCCGCCTCTCGACACAGGTCGAATGCCTGGAAGGCGAGGGTGGTCGCATCAGCGGCGTTCGTCTGGCGACCGGAGAACTGCTCCCCGCAGACATGGTGATCGTGGGCATCGGGATTATCCCCGCGACCGAGGCTCTAGCGGCAGCGGGCGTGGAGGCCGGCAATGGCATTCTGGTCGACGAATTATGCCGCACCAGCGTCTCCGACATTTTCGCCATCGGCGATTGTGCAGCGCATTCCAACCGTTACGCGCAGGGCACCACGATCCGCCTTGAATCGGTTCAGAACGCCAACGACCAGGCCGCGACCGTGGCGAAATACCTCACCGGCGACGGCGAGCCATATGATACCGTCCCCTGGTTCTGGTCAAACCAATATGATCTCAAGCTACAGACTGTCGGTCTGTCGACCGGCTATGACCAGACCGTGTTCCGAGGCGATCCGGCATCGCGGGCCTTTTCGTTGATCTACCTTCGTGACGGGCGTGTCATTGCGCTGGACTGCGTGAACGTCGCCCGTGATTATGTGCAGGGCAAGGCGCTGGTGCAGGGGGCACTTGTCATTTCGGCCGAAAAACTTGCCGATGCCTCGACGCCGCTGAAGGAACTTGCCGCCGCAGCTGTTGCCTGAACGAATTTTGCCGGGGCATGCGGGCCATGCTCCGGCGTTCATGCGCTTAAGGTTGGACCATCGTTGCTGGTTGCGGCGGGCAATGCCCGATCGGAGGCGCTACGAATTTTGTCGAACCGATCGAAAATCGGCTGCGACAGCTGGGGGTGGGTGAAAAGATAAAGCTCGCCGCTCGCGATGCCATCCAGCACGATCTGGCCGATCTCCTCGGGGACTTCCAGGGGATTGGACCATCGAACAGGTCGATGTCGTTCAAATCGATGTCCTTAAGGGCCGCTGCGCCGGCGTCCTTGCGATGGCGCGAGCCTGTCGCGATCGCGGTTTGGGTTGGTCCGGGCAGCAGCACGCTAGCCTTCAGGGCGCTTCCTTCAAGCTCGAGTTCCTGGGCGAGCACCTCGGTCAGCGCGACGACGCCATATTTGGAGACGCAATAGGGACCGAAAGCCGGTCCTGAGAGAAGTCCGGCCTGGGACGAGGTGTTGATGATATGCCCCCCATCCGCATTGCGCTTCATATAGGGAAGGAAAGCGTGGACGCCGTGGATGACGCCCCACAGATTGATGTCGAGCATCCAGCGCCAGTCATTGAGGGTCAGATCCGCGATCATGCCGACCGGGCCTACGCCGGCATTATTGCAGAGAATATGGACTGCCCCATGCCGATCCATGACCTGATCGGCGAGAGCTTGAACCTGATCGAATTGGCTGACGTCCGTCGCGATGCCCTCGACGCCGAGCTGCGCGCTGGTCGCATCGATTGCGCCGGGATCAACATCGGCGATGATCACCCGCGCACCGGCGGATTGCAGTCGTTCGGCAATGCCCCGGCCCATGCCTGATGCGCCGCCAGTGACGACAGCAATCTTGCCATCAAGGTTTTTCATAAGTTCCATCCTCTTCTCGACCTGACGTCGGCTTGAAAGCCTGCTGCGTCGGGACTTGGATGTCGAACGACTATTCAGCGAACGAATTGAGCCTGGGTAAACCGGCTGCGGTCTGTACTCGATTGAGCCTGTCTCAATTGCCCGGAAGATAAGTGGATTGTTTGCAAGGGGCAATCCAGGAGAAAGTCTCGAAGATAATCGTGAGAGTCCGTGACGTGGCCATGCGCTGGTGCTCGTCCCGGTCTTTGGGGAGATGGATTGAAATGCGTATTTCACAATTGGTCACGGCCGGATTTCTTTCGCTTCTCATATCGGCGCAAGTGTGGGCCGGGACCGGAATCTCTTCGGTGTGCGGTGCCTGTCGAGCGGTCAAAATCGCAACCTGTGGCGGCTTTCTCGAAGGCCCTTCCCACGATGCACAGGGGCAGCTGTGGGTGGTGGACGTGACCGGTGGGCGAATCTTACAGATCGCGGATGGCCAGTGCAAGGAACGGGCGAAGACCGGTGGCCATCCCAATGGCTCCCTGGTCACCAAGGATGGAAACCTCCTGATAGCCGATCGAACAGGGCTGGTTTCTTTCGATCCGCGATCCGGTACCCTGTCCAGTCTCGATCTGAGCTTCGGCGGCGAAAAACTGTCGGGCCTCAACGACCTTGCGAAAGACGCGCATGGCGGACTCTATTTTACCGTTCCGGGCATGTCCTCGGCCTTGCGTGCCGATGGACGACTTTTTTATCGGGACCCGCAGGGGCATGTCCAGCTCGTCAGTGACAAATTTTCCTTTCCTAACGGTGTCGCCGTATCGAGCGATGGCGAGACGGTGCTGGTGGCGGATTTTGCGGCGAAGCGCATTGTATCCGTGCCGGCGATTGGCGCGAAGGGGCCCAACCAGCTCGCCTATGTCTTTTCGGCCACGCAAGGCGGTATCGGGCCGGACGGGATGAAAATCGACGCAAAAGGGCGGCTTTTTGCGGCGAACCTGGGAGCCAGGGAAATTCTTGCCTATGATCGGGACGGCACGCAAATCGGGGTAATTGCCCTACCGGAAAAGGCCGGCCCGCTCGTCACCAACGTCGCTGTCAACGATCATGCGCTCTACATCACCGAGGGGGCCAAGGGCGAGGTGTGGAAAGTCGATCTCTTGACGAATTCCGCGCACTAAACCCACCGGGTGCGCCATGGAGCTGAGGCCGACTTTAAGGCGACCAGTGTCACCAGGGCATTGTGCGGAAAAATTGGGCGCGCCGGAGTCATGGGCTTGGTCTGCGTCGGATTTAACGCAGCGCGCTCAAATCGGGATCAGATTGTTGCCGTTGTCTCCAATGGCGTACTTTATGCAATTTATGGAAGTTGGAAGGGGAGAATATGACGGGAGCGGATCATATCGTGGAAGCCTTTTCCAGTCCGGAAGCGGTCGCGAATTACGCCCACCATCCCCGCCTGTTTCTGCCCGGCCTTGAAGCAGTGCATCGCATGACCGGCGCGCTCATCGCGGAACGGGCGCCCGAAAATGCGCGCATCCTTGTGCTTGGTGCAGGAGGAGGACTCGAACTGAAGGCGCTCGCGGATGCGTATCCCGGCTGGACCTTCGTCGGGGTCGATCCGTCCGCGCCGATGCTTGCACTTGCCGAATCCACGCTCGGCTTGGCCATGGACCGGGTCGAACTGGTGACAGGCTATATTGACGATGCGCCTGCCGGTCCCTTCGATGCTGCCACCTGTCTTCTTACGCTCCATTTTCTCGATGCCGCCGAACGCCGCCGCACCAACGCGGAGGTTCACCGCCGCCTTCGCCCTGGCGCGCCGTACGTCACGGTTCATTGCAGCTTCGATCAATCGCCTGTCGGCCGGGCGCTCTGGCTCGATCGCTTCGCTGCCCAGGCCGTTGCCGCGGGGGCTGATCCTGATCTGGCTGCCTATGCACGAGAGGCGGTCGCGCAAAACAGCAACCTGTTCGACCCTGAGACCGATGAACGGCTGCTAGGCGAAGCGGGCTTTGCGGACACCAGCCTCTTCTTTACCGCGCTTACCTGGCGCGGCTGGGTAAGCCACGCGTGATCCGGCGACTTCGGGTGTACGCGACCAACAACCTGGAAAGGTGTAGTCCCACAGTCAGGGCGTAATTTAGCGACTGGATGTGATTGTGGCACCAATTTGATTTAAGTGATGTGGCCGGAATGCGGTGCGCTGAGCCTCACTGATCACGACCGTCGTAAATGGGAATATCTGACATCGGCGCGGAAGGACGCGCCGACCGTGCCGTCGACCATTGTTCGGCCTCGGGTTACCAGATTGGCCGCCATCGTTTGCTCCTCGCCTTTTGGGGCATTCTCGATAGTGGCATCGGCCAAATTCAATATTCGCCGCATGATGCTGCTGTAGCACGAGCCGGAAGCGGAATGCGCCCGGTCCTTGCGGGTGACCAGAAAACGAGGACAGGTTGGGGTTGCAATGAAATCGGAAGACGCATCCTTCAGCCTCGTTGCGGAACGAGAATGGTTGCGCCTCCAATGGCCAGTCGAGCCGCCGTCGAAGCTGCTCTCCAGTGCCGAGGCATGGTCCGCGGCGGAGTCCGATGAACGAGATCAGGAGGCCTTCCGCGCAATTGCCTCGATCGGGCTGGTCACACCCGCTTAGCGGAACCCTGTTTGCCATTCGTTCAAATCCCTGCATTTGGGAGACTATTATGGCTATCGACACGCGTTTAGGCAGGCTTGAGCGACTGGTGGGCTTTTGGGACAAGACCGTCACCCTGCTGGACCATGTGAGGGGTGATCAGACATCCCAGGTCGTCGATACCTATACTGGTCGTCAAATGGCAAATTCCTCCATCACGACATCGACGGCGCCCTTGGCGAACGGCATTTGCAATCCTTCGAAGTGATATCGCTCTGTCCATCAGGAAGCGGATACACCTCCCGCATATTTAGACCTGACGGTAGGTATACGGACTTTTCGATCGAATCCCTGGATGATGCCTGGCGTTTCGAGGGTACGGCAGATCGCTTTGCAGGACAGCTCTCCAAAGACGGGCTGGAGCTTCTGGGCCAGTGGGACCGTCGTGGTGACAGCGGTTGGGTTCCATACTCGCGCATCTGTCTTGAAAAGTGCTTTGCTTGTTGATTGCTGCTGAGAAGTGACCCGGGGTTTTCATCGAGAAGTGACCCACCTTGCGATTATGTTTCGGATGTCAGGGGTGGGTCAAGATGGGGTTTTCTCCTTTCTGGTTTTGGGCTGCTGAGCCGAGCTGTTCTTGAAGCGGAAGCTGTCGTTCCCGGTCTCAAGGATGTGGCAGTGATGGGTGAGCCGATCGAGGAGCGCGGTGGTCATTTTGGCGTCACCGAAGACGGTGGCCCATTCGCTGAAGCTCAGGTTAGTGGTGATGATGACGCTGGTGCGCTCGTAGAGTTTGCTCAGCAGGTGGAACAGCAGTGCACCGCCTGAGGCGCTGAACGGCAGATAGCCAAGTTCGTCGAGGATCACGAGATCGGAGTGGGCGAGCCTTCCGGCGATCTGGCCCGCCTTGCCCTGGGCCTTCTCCTGTTCGAGCGCGTTGACGAGCTCGACCGTGGAGAAGAACCGCACCCGTTTGCGGTGATGCTCGATGGCCTGGACGCCCAGGGCCGTGGCGATATGGGTCTTGCCCGTGCCGGGGCCGCCGACCAGCACGATATTGTCGGCAACATCCATAAACTCGCAGCGGTGGAGCTGGCGAACCAGCGCCTCGTTGACCTCGCTGCTGGCAAAGTCGAAGCCCGCTAGGTCGCGATAGGCTGGGAACCGTGCGGCCTTGAGCTGATAGGATACCGATCGCACCTCCCGTTCGGCGGTCTCCGCCTTGAGCAGTTGTGACAGGATCGGAACCGCCGCATCGAACGCTGGCGCGCCCTGCTCCATGAGATCGGTGACGGCCTGAGCCATGCCATGCATCTTGAGGCTGCGCAGCATGACGATGATGGCGCCGCTGGCGGGATCATGACGCATGGCGGTTCTCCCGACGCAGGGCGTCATAGCGTTCCACATTGGCCATCGGCTCGCTGACCAGTCTTAGCGCCTGTGGCGCCGTGATCGGCGGTGTTGTCAGCGGCTTACCGTCGATCAGCCGGTGCAAAAGGTTGAGGATATGAGTCTTGGTCGGAACACCGGCCTCCAGCGCCATGGTGACCGCCATCAGCACGACCTGCTCATCATGATGCAGCACCAGCGCAAGAATCTCGACCATCTCCCTGTCGCCGCCGGGGGATCGCAGCAGATGGCGCTGTAACCGCTGGAAGGCCTCAGGCATCTCGAGGAACGGCGCGCCGTTGCGCAGGGCGCCAGGCTTGCGCTGGACGACCGCCAGATAATGGCGCCAGTCATAAACAGTGCGTCCCGGCCCATCATGGGATCGATCGATGATCCGCTGATGTTCACATAGCAGCTGCCCCTCTGCGACGACGAGGAAGCGGTCCGGGTAGAGCCGCACGCTGACAGGACGGTTGGCGAAGGACGCCGGAACGCTGTAGCGATTACGCTCCAGATGGACGAGGCAGGTCGGTGAGACCCGCTTGCCATACTCGACGAAGCCGTCGAACGGCCGTCCCATCGGCATCAGGCTCGCCACCTCATCGGCCCAGGCATCGGCGACCGAACCAAGCTCAACACCATGTGGGATATCCTGCCACAGCGCCTTGCAGCGCGCTTCAAGCCAGATGTTCAACGCGTCGAGCGTCTCGGTCTGGGGAACAGGCTGCCAGAGCCGATGGCGCGCATCCTGCACGTTCTTCTCGACCTGGCCCTTCTCCCAGCCCGCTGCCGGATTACAGAACTCGGCCTCGAACAGATAATGGCTGACCATCGTCAGGAAGCGGGCATTGACGGTCCGTTCCTTGCCGCGTCCGACCTTGTCGACCGCGGTGCGCATGTTGTCGTAGATGCCGCGCCGCGGCACCCCGCCCAGCACGCGGAACGCATGATTATGGGCATCGAACAGCATCTCGTGGGTCTGAAGGAGATAGGCCCGCACGAAGAAGGCACGGCTGTAGCTGAGCTTGAAGTGCGCCACCTGCAGCTTGGTGCGCACGCCATCGATGATCGCCCAGTCCTCGCTCCAGTCGAACTGGAACGCCTCACCCGGCGCAAACGACAGCGGCACGAAGGTGCCGCGTCCGCTCACCTGCTGCTGCCGGCGATAATCATCGCGCCAGGCACGAGCAAAGGCCGCGACACGGCCATAGGATCCATCAAAGCCCAGGCTCACCAGATCGGCATGCAACTGCTTCACGGTTCGCTTCTGCTTGCGCGAACGGCCCATCTCTCGTCTGAGCCAGGTCGTCAGTCGCTCGACGAACGGGTCCAGCTTGCTCGGCCGCTCAGGCACCTTGAACTGCGGCTCGACTGTGTCCGACCGCAGATACTTACGGACGCTGTTGCGGGATAGACCGGTGCGCTTGGCTATCTCCCGGATCGACAGATGATCGCGGTAATGCCAGCGCCGGATAACGCTCAATAATGCCATGTCCAACACTCCATGGTCCCCCGCTCAAAGCCAGGGACGTGTTCAAACATGGGTCACTTCTCAGTGGAAATTACTGGCTTCCCCGGGTCACTTCTCAGCAGCAATCAACACCATGAAACCCTCAAGGGATCACACCGCCTAGCTCTGCAATTACAGATCATGACCCTAAAGGTCTTCGCCGATCGTGCTGGTGCCCTTGAAGGTGCGAGCAAAATTAAGATCGCAGTGCACAGGGCGATGATCACCCCATTTTGAGGTAGCGCGGCGATCTCGCCCTGACTGAAATGAACCGCTGCTGCAAAAAGCTGGTTGATCAGGAGCGCCAGTGCGCCAATTCTGCCCCAGCGCGGCCTGATCGCGCTGACAAGCAGCAGGATCGCGCAGGCGATCTCGCTCCAGCCCACTGTGCGGCCCATCCATTCGGGAAGATGGACCGTCCATGCATGATATTTGGCCAGTTCGGACACCGGGGCGGTGGCTTTCATATAGCCGACGAAGGCGAAAAAAGCCGCGAGAAGGAGGGATAACAGCGCGGCAATCGATCGCCGCACAATTTGGGGAAATGATTGTCGGCCATTCATCGCCAGACGCCTTTCTTCGATATTTGAATGATTGCTTCGGGGCGCTCACTGCGAACGGTCATGCAGGACGACGGCCAGACTTGAAGGTGCCGACGAGCCACGCCATTGCGCCGCCTGCGATGACGATCAGCGACAATATGAACCATGCCAATGCGGCTACCTTGGCCGCCGGCATCTGGTCGACGGGCAATTGCGCCGGGAAATCGATCAGGCCCAGAAATGATCCGGCGAGCAGGGCAACTACGCCGCTACCCACTTGCAACCCGATGAACATGAAGCTGGCGACGATGCCCTGCGCCGGACGACCTGTGTTGGCTTCATGTTCGTCGCCAATGTCGTAGGTCACGATGTTGAAGGGGACGACATAGAGCGCATAGCAGGCGCCAGCGGCGAACCGGCAGAGGAAAATGAACGCGCCGATTGCTGCCGTTCCCGCTGCCGGCGCAAGGCCCGCCAGTGGGAATATGATGGCGCAGGCCTGAATCAGGAAGAAGCCGCACAGTCCGGTCATCATCGCCTTCCTGCTGCCGACCGCACGGGTGAAGGCGGGCGCGAACGCCATCGCCAACAACGAACCGGCTATGCCAGCGATCAGCAGCCGCGGTGTCCATGTGGCGTCAATTTTCCAGAAATAGGTCGCCAGGTGCAACGACATCTGGTTGACCAGGGAACTGGTGAACAGCACGAGAAAAGCGACCATCAACAATCGCCCTGATATTGGGCGTGATGCGGATAGCATTCAGGAACGCGCCGATGATCGACGGGCGAGGCGCATCGTCGTCAGTGACTGCGGCGCACGGATCGACCTTTTCGATCATCCGGGCGTGCCGATAGGTGCCGATCCCGCCAACCAGCATTAACGCGCCGCCGAGCAACGACACCAACAGGCCGAACAGGGGGTAGGGGGCGGGGTCGAGTTGCGGTTTGGGGAAAGCGCTGCTTTGAACGAAGAACAGAGAGAATGCGACGATGGGGACGACCAAAATCACCAGTTGATTGCCGACGTTGCGCAGTACTGCGATCAGTCGTCGCTCATCCGCGTCGCGGGAAAGTTCCCCGCCCATCGCGTAGGAAGGAACGGTCCAGAAGGATATGCCGCAGCGTGCCAGCAGGCCAAAACCCAGCAGCCAGAAAAATGTCATCATCTGGGACATGGCAGCAGGCGGCGTGAACACCAGTGCTATACCAATCATGAAGGGCAGGACCGCGCTGAACATCAGGCTGTGCCGTCGTCCGAAACGGGCGCCACGTAGTCGATCCGACAAGGCGCCGATCCAGGGATCGACGACCGTATCGAACGCAATGGTTATGGCGATGGCGATCCCAATCAGCCCGCCATGCAGGCCAACCACCTGAGCATAGAAGACAAGGACAAAAGCGTCCCACGCAAAGGATTTCAGAAGTTCCGGCATCGCGCAGACCAGGCAAGGCGAACAGGCCAGCTCAGGGGCTTGTCAATAGAAGTCATGGCGCGCGGTTTGCCAGGCGGATGCTCACGATCTTCCGCTATATTCGACGCCATTTGCACCTCTCCCGAGCAACTGACAATTATTATTATAATTTTTATTCTGCATATAAACCGGCTTTGGTCAATGGCATAGGGGGCATCATTTGTCGCCTGGTTCGGCGCAAAGTCGGCCCACAACAGATTCGCAGAATGACATGGACCACCGGGCGACGACATTGACGAAAGGGGCGGATCTGGTCTATAACAGAATGACAATTTTAATAATAATATGCGGCACGATGTCCGCGGGCAGATGACGATGGGGAGCCGAAAATGCGTCCGGGCGTAAGCGCGATTGAATCGTCAGCCATGCTGACCTCCACAAGACGCAGCATGGCTCTCGCCGTTGTCGCGGTGGCCATGGTGCTCGACCTTGTCGACATGACAATCATCAATGTCGCTGTGCCGACATTGCAGGCTCAACTCGGGGCGAGCGATGCCGAAGTCCAATGGATGGTTGCAGGTTATTCCACCATCTTCGCACTGTTGCTGATCACCGGTGGGCGGTTGGGCGATATTTATGGTTACAAGCGCACCTTCCTGATCGGCGTGGCAGGATTTACCCTGACGTCCCTGTTTTGCGGAATGGCGCAGACCCCCGGCCAGCTTGTCGCGGCAAGGCTGTTGCAGGGGGGGGCGGCCGCGATCATGCTGCCGCAGGTCATGTCGCTAACCCAGATTATGTATGCGCCGCATGAGCGCATGGCCGCGCTGGGGCTGTTTGGTATATTGGGAGGGCTTGCTGCCGTTCTGGGGCCGGTGATCGGTGGGCTGCTCATTAGTGCTAACCTGTTCGGCCTGGGTTGGCGCCCCATTTTTCTCGTCAACCTGCCTATCGGAATCCTCGCCATCGCCTATGCTATTCGAGTTCTGCCTGCCGGGCGGTCGGAGCGGCGGGCGAAGCTCGATATGATCGGCACATTTCTGGTCATGTTGCTGCTGTTCTCGCTGATTTTTCCCTTGATTCAGGGTCGCGACTATGGCTGGCCGGCCTGGGGCTTCCTGTTGATGGCGCTTGCCATACCCGTCGGTCTCCTTCTCATGTGGCATAGTCAGGCGCGGATGCGTCGCGACGGGTCGCCGCTGATCGTGCCGGACCTCTTCCATGCCCGCGCTTTCAGCTTTGGCCTCGCTACGACGCTGATTTTCCAGATCGCGACTGGTGGCCTGCTCTTCACGCTCGCGTTGGCTTTGCAACGAGGGCTGGGCTTCACCCCGGCGGAGGTCGGTATCACCCATGTCCCCTATGCCTTCGGTGCGTCTTTCGCCATCGGGATGCTCTCGCGCAAGGCGCTGCCACGTTATGGTCCGATCATCATCAGTTGGGGTGCCCTGCTGATGGGGGCCGGGCTTTTCCTGCTCGTGCTACTCCTTAATCAGGAGGGTCTCGTAACTGCCCAGCCGTGGATGCTGGCTCCGCCGTTGCTTGCAATGGGCCTTGGCATGGGACTGGTTGGCGGTCCATTGCCGCCCTGCACCTTGTCGGAGGTGGATGTCGGCTATGCCGGGTCGGCATCCGGTCTGCTAAAAGCGACACAGCAACTCGGTGCGGCCATTGGCGCAGCGGCGATCGGTACGCTCTTTTTCACCATACAGCCTGAAGCGGACATGGATGGCGCCAATGCGGTCCGGGCGTTCAGCGCGGCGGCTGGCGTGATCGGTCTGGGATTGTTGACAGTAGGGCTTGTCGCCTTTGCCATTCCCCGAACGCTGCGCATCAGAGGCGCGCCTGTCGCCGTCGAAGCCTGACTCTTGGTGTTGCGGTGAAGGCGGCTGTTGTGATAGAAATAAAATAATAGTTCGTATTAAAGAGAGCGGGCATAAGGTGAGAGGATTGGCTGATGGCTATCGATGAAGCGCCAGAAACACGCCCGGCCAAGGCGGTAGCGGACAGGCGACAAATATTGGGGGGCGCACTCGTTCTGAGCGCGCTTGCCGGTATTCCACTCTATGCCTGGAATCACGGGCGAGCAGAGGAAGGCAGCGGCGCGAGCGAATCGGAAAAACTGCTGCTGGCGCGCCTTTCCGACCTGGTGATCCCCACCACCGACACACCAGGCGCAGTGGCAGTCGGTGTGCCCGCCTTTGTAGAAATGGCCCTGTTGCATGGGCTGGCGGAGACGGCCCCGGAAAGCACCGGCGGGGTGAAAATGTCTGCCGATCGCGGTGGCCTCCCCTTGCTCGACGACGTGGAGAAGGGGCTGAACCGGCACGCCGACGCACCCTTCCTCAGCTTGAAGCCCGACCGCCAATATGCTGCACTTGAAGCCTATGATGCGGAGGCCTTCGCTCCCGATCAGAAAGATCACCCGTGGAAGAAGATCAAGGCGCTGATCCTGACGGGCTATTACACGTCTGAGGTCGGAGCGAGCCGCGAACTGCAATATGAATTGGTGCCGGGTCGGTTCGATCCCGACCTGCCCCTGCCGGTCAAGAACCGGTCTTGGTCAAGCGATTGGACAGCGGTGGATTTCGGATGAGCATGGATTTTGACGCAATCGTTGTGGGTTCTGGCATCACCGGCGGGTGGGCGGCGAAGGAACTCACGGAAAAAGGCCTTAAGGTGCTTATGATCGAACGGGGTCGTCCGATCGAGCATGGCACCGATTATGTGACGGAAACCAAGGCGCCCTGGGAAATGGAATTCCGCGGGGAGGGCGATGCCAAGCTCTATGCCGACGAATATGCCGTCCAGCGGTTGAACCGCCATTTCACCGAATTCACCCAGAATCATTTCGTCAACGACAAGGATAATCCCTATTCCGTGGCGGAGGGGACAAAGTTCGACTGGTTCCGTAGCTATCAACTGGGTGGCCGGTCGCTGACCTGGGGGCGACAAAGCTATCGCTGGTCGGACTATGACTTCGGCGCGAACAAACTGGATGGCTATGGCACGGACTGGCCGATCCGTTATGCCGATGTCGCACCCTGGTATGACCATGTCGAGGAGTTCATTGGCGTGTCGGGCGCGGCTGAGGGGCTGGCCTCGCTGCCCGATGGAAAGTTCCAGCCGGCCATGGCACTCAACGTTGTGGAACAGCATGTCCGCGCGGCGATCGCGCAGAAATGGCCGGATCGCTGCCTGACGGTCGGTCGGACGGCAAACCTGACCGCGCCCAAGGAAGGACGGGCGCCATGCCAATATCGTTCGATCTGTGCACGCGGCTGTTCCTATGGCGCCTATTTCAGCACGCAGAGTTCGACCCTGCCCGCTGCGCAGGCGACCGGGCGGTTGACGGTGGTAACGGATTCTCTGGTGGAAGCGGTCGATTATGATCCCGCCACGAAAAAGGCGACCGGGGTTCGCGTCATCAACGTCAAGACCGGAGAGCGTAGCCGATATGGCGCGCGGATCGTATTCCTGAATGCCAGTGCGTTCAATAGCGTCCACATCCTGCTACGTTCGCGCTCCGAAGCCTTTCCTAATGGTCTTGCAAACAGCAGCGGCGTGCTGGGCACCCATGTTATGGACCATGCCTCAACGCTGTCGACCATTGCGATGATGCCGGGGTTCGAGGATCGCACGAGCTTTGGCAATCGACCCACCGGCGTCATCATTCCGCGTTTTCGCAATCTCGACCGCAAGGAGGGCGATTTCACGCGCGGCTACAGCTATCAGGGCGGCGCGCTGCAAAGCGGCTGGACAGCGGCCAAGCGATCGGCCGGTATCGGTAAGGATTATAAGGAGCACAACCACAAAGTCGGCCCGTGGCGGATGGTGTTCGTCGGTTTCGCCGAAAGTCTGCCGCGCGTGACCAATCGCCTGACGCTTGACCCGGTTAAGCTGGACCCGCAGGGCTTGCCGCAGCTCAACGTGCATTTCGAGCATGGCGACAATGAACGCCGCGCGCTGGCGGATGCGAAAAAGGAAGCGGCCGCGATGATGGAGGCTGCTGGCGGTCATGTCATCATGGGCTTTGATGAGCCAAATAATGGGGGCACCGCCATTCATGAAATGGGCGGCGCGCGCATGGGGCATGACCCGGCGACATCCGTCCTCAACAAATGGAGCCAGTCGCACGACATATCCAACCTCTTCGTCACCGATGGCGCGCAGATGAGTTCGTCCGCCTGTCAGAACCCGTCGCTGACCTATATGGCGCTGACCGCGCGGGCCTGCGACCATGCGGTGTCGCTGATGAAGGAAGGCGGGCTGTGAAGCGGTTCGCCTGCATCATGAGCGTCGCGCTAGTCGCTTTGGCACCCATAGTCACGGCGAAGGCAATCGACGACCGGGCTATCGTCACCGACTTTGTCGATCGCTTCTATACGAAGCACGATGTAGCCGGTGCCTTCGCCGCGCATGTCGCGCCGGACTATATCCAACATAATCCGGGATTGCCCGACGGACCGAAGGCTGCCGTGGACGCGTTGGCGCCGATGTTCGCCCGGCCGGATTCCCGGTTCGAGGTAAAGCATCTGCTGATCGACGGCGATCTCGCGCTGGTGCATCTGTTCGGACAGGGAAAGCCGGGCACGCCCGGCGCTGCGGTGGCGGATCTCTATCGGTTGAAGGGCGGCAAGGTCGTCGAACATTGGGACGTGCTGCAACTGATCGAACCGGGCAGCGATCCCATGGCGATGGCGCCTGCCGCGCCGGCGGCGAAGGACGCCACCACACGCAATCGCGCGGCGTTCGATCGCTTCATCGCCCTGTTGTTCGGAAAGGGCGATGTCGACGGCGCTTATCGCCAGTTCGTTGCGTCCGACCTGATCCAGCATAACAGCCGGATGGGGCAGGGGCGGGACGCCGCGATCGCGGCGATCAAGGGGCTGCGATCGGCACCGGGCGCGACCTTTGCAGTGCAGCGCACTCTGGTCGACGGTGATCTGGCGGCGGTCCATTATCGCGGCAAATTGTCGGTCGAGGATCGCGGCGCCGCCGTTGTCGAGATTTTCCGGTTCGACAAGGGCAGGATCGTCGAACATTGGGACATGTTCCAGCCTGCGCCGGAAACGTCGCGCAACGCGCATCCGATGTTCTGAAACAAAAGGCGTAGAGAAACAAAGAGAGGGGCCGCTGCCGGATGCAGCGGCCCCTCTCTTTGTACGTATCAGGCCGCCCGTGCTGCGATATCCCGGCGAATGCGGTCATGCAGTCCGTCCATCGGCCAGAAGGCGATAATTCCGATCTGCACGATCATGATCCCGATCGGCCATCCATAATAGGACCAGCGGATCGCGGCGCGGGCGCCCTCCGTCACAGCCTTGGGATCATAACCGCAGACAGCCAGCACATAGGCAATGATCGCCGTGCCCACCGCCATGCCGATCTTAGTCGACAGGCTGATGCCGGACGAAAGCAGTCCCTCGTTTCGCGTGCCGAAAACCCATTCATGATAGTCCACCGCATCTGCCGCCATGGTGAAGATGGCCGTCATCGTCAGGCTGACAAGGATTGCCGCAACAACGAATAGCGCCAGAAATAGGCTATGCTGCGCTTCGATCCAGGGCAGGATCAGGTGCAGGATAATGGCGAGCATCAACGCGATCATGCAGCCACTACGGATACCCGTCCGTTTGAAGATGAACGGCGCGATGAAAGCGCTCAGCAGCAAAGTCCCTGACACCGCAGGCAGTAGGATGCCGATCATCCATGGCGCGCGCATCACTTCGATCGCGAAGAAGGCCGTGACCGAAATCACGCAGCCGAAACGCAGAAAGTTGAGCGTGCAGAAGAGGAATGTGACCAGCCAGGCCCGGTTGCGGAACATCGCGCCGACATGCGGCATGATCGCCCCACCAGCAGGCGCTTCGTCATAATGCCGCTCCCGGCAACTGAAAAACAGATTCAGGAGCGCCGCCAGAGTCAGTCCGGCAAAAATCAGCGCAACCAGCGCAAAGCCCAGCCGCTCGTTACCCCCGCCAAGAAGGATGACCAGCGGCATAGTGGCGGCGGTCGCCAATATGACCGAAACAGAAGTGCCGATCGCGCGGGCACTGCCCAACTGCATCCTCGTGCCATGGTCCCGTGTCATCATCGGCATCAGCGCAGAGAAGGGAACGGCGAGAAAGGAATAGAGGATGCCCAGCAGCGTGAACGTCACATAGGCATAGGCCAACTTCGCGCCGGTAGATCCATCGATAGTGGTGAAGGTCAGGACGAGCAGGATGGAAAAAGGAATGGCCGTGAACAGGAAATACGGCCGGGTCCGCCCCCACCGCGTCCGCGTCCGGTCCACCATGATGCCGACGCCAAGGTCGATGCCGGCATCGAAAAGGCGCGACAGCAGGAATAAAGTGCCCACGGCGGCGGCGGGCAGCAGGGCAACGTTGGTATAAAAATATAGCAGGAACGCGCCGACCGCATTCCAACTCAGCCCGCAGGCGAAATCGCCGATGCCATAGCTGACCTTCTCCCATGGCCGAACGGCTATCCCGATATCCGGGGCCGGGGACAGGTCAGCCCGCATGGCCTGACTCATAGCGGCAGTGGTCATCGCGCTCTCCTCGCCAAATGTGTTTCGGCCCATGCATGGCAGGCCGTTTATATCGAAATTGTGGGACCGGCTCACGGCCAGCCCCACAGCCAGTCACCTGTTCAGAGGCCGGTAGAGGCGCGCGCCTGCGCTATGGACTGGAGGGTCGGCTTGGTCGGCTGATATTCCAGCCCAACGGCGCCGTCATAGCCCAGATCACGAAGCTTCGAGACCGTCAGAGGCCAGTCGATCGTGCCGGTCCCCGGCTCGTTGCGTCCTGGATTGTCGGCAAACTGGACATGCTGCACCAGATGGATGCGGCCCTTGAGCACCTCTTCCAGATCCTCGCCCATCACGGTGGAATGGAACACATCGTAAAGCAGGCGCAGGTTGGGGCTGTCGACTTCCTCGATGATGTCGAGCGCCAGCGTGGTGCTCGACAGGAACATGCCAGGGTGAGACACGATGGTATTGAGCGGCTCCAGCACCAGCACGACACCGGCCTCCTCCGCCAGTGCGGCAGCCTGCTTGAGTGCCTTAACTGCTTCCGCACGCTGTTCTTCCAGGCTCACATCGTCGCGGGTAAAGCCGGACGCGACCACCAGCGGCGGGCTGCCGAGCGCCTTGGCCGTTGCCAGCGTCGCCTTGATTGCGGCCAGAAACTCTTCATGCTGCGCCGGGTCCACCAGACTGCGGCGTGGGCCGACGCAGAAGCTGGTCAATTTCACGCCGGTTTCTTCCAGAGCAACCCTGATGTCTTCGATCGGCTTATCGTCCCAAAGATGGAACTCGACCGCTTCGAGGCCGGCAGCCTTGGCGGCGCGGATGCGATCGGCAAAATCGGGGTTGCTGTCTTTGAACAGCCATTCGATACAGGCGGACGGGTACATGGGAACTCTCCTTGGGCGTCCCTGTTTTCTGGAACTGGGTCCGGTTGAGCAAAGGAAGCCGATCCCGCCGGCCTAGCCGGAACCGTCGCCAAATAATTCTATGCCGAAGTTTGTTCGTTGCAAATACGATGCTGTTTCGGCTGATAGCTTCTTTTGATCAACTTGCCCCGCAAAGTTTAATGAATTATAGTTCGTATTATAATATGGTCGGATCGTTGTGTCAAACACCAATGGTGTGGATCGGTGCCGAAGCGGGAACCCTTCAGGTTTCTCTACACCGCTGTATTACAAATAGAAATATCCAGATGCGGGGGCCCGATAAGCGCCGATTGGGACCCTCCCAATATCCTTTCTTCCAGAGTCTTTTTAGATAGTCACGCCGACTTGAGCCGGGAGTCAGCTTCGACGCCGATCCGCAGACAAGCTAAGGAGGCACTCCGGCGTATCGGCAAATGGACCGTCGAGATCGTCAAGCGATCCGATGTGGCAAAAGGCTTCGTGGTTCTCCCGCGCCGCTGGGTCGTCGAGCGAACACTGGCTTGGCTGAGCCGCAACCGCTGCCCCGCCAAGGATGTCAATCGGCGTGCAAACGGGACCCCCTATCGGCGCGCAAAAGGGACCCCATTTCAAGATGGCGCAAGGTTGATCTGACGCGCTCTCCTGCGCTGCGCGCGGCGTAGGGAGGGCGTAGCCCGACCGAAGGCGCGCGCAGCGCAAAGCATCTTTTAATTGAGGGCCGATGGGGAGGATCAGCTCCGGTTTTTGAAGCGCCAGCTGTCATTGCCGGTCTCGACTATGTCGCAATGATGGGTGACGCGATCCAGGAGCGCGGTGGTCATCTTGGGATCACCGAACACGGTGGGCCACTCCCCGAAGGCGAGGTTGGTGGTGATGATGACACTGGTTTGCTCGTAGAGCTTGCTGATCAGATGGAACAGCAACTGGCCGCCCGATCGGGCGAACGGCAGATACCCCAGTTCATCGAGCACGATGAGATCGAGGCGGGATAGCTGGGCGGCGAGTGTGCCGCTTTTGCCGATCCTGGCCTCCTCTTCGAGACGGGTCACAAGATCAACGGTGTTGAAGTAGCGGCCCCGCGCACCCGAGCGCACGACATTAGCGGTGATGGCGATGGCCAGATGGGTCTTTCCGGTGCCTGTACCGCCGACCAGGACGATATTGCGCCGCGCGGGCAGGAACGCGCCGCTGTGCAATGAACGCACCAGTCCTTCGTTGATCGGGGTGCCCTCGAACCGGAAGGCGTCGATGTCCTTCACGATCGGCAGCCTCGCGGCCGCCATCCGGTATCGGATCGACGCGGCGTGGCGATGCGTCGCTTCCGCCCTCAGAAGATCGGTCAATATCTCCATCGTGGTGCGCTGGCGCTGAAGGCCGGTGGTGACCGCATCGTCGAACGCGCCTGCCATGCCTTTGAGCCCGAGCCCGCGCATGGCCTCGATCATGTCATGCCGCTGCATCGAAGGTCCTCAGCTGGTCGTAACGGGCACAGTCGGCGATCGGAGGATGGCGCAGCGCGCTGTCCTCGGAGGTGATGATCGTGAGTGGACGCGGCGGTTCCCGGCGTCGCGCCAGGATGTTCAGGATCAGGTCGTCGCTTGCCGTGCCCGTCGCCAGTGCCTCGCGCACCGCCGCTTCGACAGGCTCCAGGCCATCGGTCAACACAGCCGACAGCACACGGACGAACCGGCGATCAGCATCGTCGCCATTACCCAGCTTGCGGCGCAGGCGGGCAAGCGCCGGTGGCAGATCCCAGCCCTGGAAGGGGGCGCCGTTCCGCAGCGCGCCGGGCTTGCGGGCCAGCACCGGCAGATAATGCCAGGGATCATAGATCGTGCGGTTGCGCCCGAAGTAGCGAGGATGTTCGGCGACAACCTCCTCGCCGCAGCGAACGACGATACGATCGGCATAGGCGCGGACCTGCACAGTGCGCCGTGCCACCGTCGAGAGCACCGAGTAACGGTTGCGGTCGAAGCTGATCAGGCAGGTGCCCGTCACGGCATGCTCGCTCTCATTGAAGCCGTCGAACGGCCCCAGCATCGGCTGCAGCGCGGATCGTTCGATCTCCAGCACCTGCGCCACGGTCAGCTCTCCCTGTTCGGGATGGGCCTGCCGTTCCGCCCAGCGCCGACACTCGGCCTCCAGCCAGCCATTAAGCTCTTCGAGGCTGGCGAACCGCAGCCGGGGCTGGAAGAAGCGGCCACGGATCGTCTGCACCTGGTTCTCGACCTGGCCCTTCTCCCATCCCGCCGCAGGCGAGCAGGCCGTGGGCTCGACCATATAATGGTCGGTCATGATCAGGAACCGCCGGTTGAAGACTCGTTCCTTGCCGGTGAACACGCTCGTCACCGCCGTCTTCATATTATCGTAGATGCCGCGCTCCGGCACGCCGCCAAAGAAGGCAAAGCCGCGCGCATGCGCGTCGAACAGCATCTCCTGGCTCTCGCGAGGATAGGCTCGGACATAGACCCCGCGTGACGCGCACAGTCGCATATGCGCGACCTTCACCCGCATCGGCTTGCCGGCGATCTCGACATCCTCATGGCTCCAGTCGAACTGGTAGGCCTCGCCTGGCCTGAACATCAACGGGATAAAGGCGGTGACGCCATCGCCGGCATCCTTGCGCCGTTCGATCTTCCATCGCGCCGCGTAGCGCCGCACGGCATCGTAGGAACCCTCAAAGCCTTCGCGCACCAGCAGGTCATGGATCCGCGTCATCCGCAGCCGTTCACGCCTGCCGCGCACCTCGTTCTCTTCCAGCAGCGTGTTCAGACGATCCTGAAACGGACCGATCCTGGGCAGTGGCTGAATCTTGCGCTGATAGTCGAATGCGCCCTCCGGCGCTCGGATCGCCTTACGGATGACCTTCCGCGACACATGCAGATCCCGCGCGATCGCCTTGATCGCCTTGCCCCCGGCATACTCGCGCCGGATCCGAACAACTGTCTCCAAAACCAACATCCCGATCTCGCCGCCTGAAAATCCAGGCAGCTGTTTAAACCATCGAAATGAGGGGTCCCTTTTAGACGCCGATCACCCCGCTAACGGGGTCCTTTTTGCACGCCGATCCACAGCTTTACCGGATCGACCGCGACCGGCAAGCGCATCGCCGCCGGCAGCGCCGAGGGACTGAAGCGCGTGACGCTGGAACTGGGCGGCAACGACCCCGCGATCGTGCTGGAGGATGTCGACGTGCGCGAAACGGCGAAGGCCATTTTCGGCAATGCTTTCCTCAATGCCGGGCAGGTCTGCCTGGCGGTCAAGCGCGCCTATGTCCATGCCGACATTTACGACGCCATGTGCGCGGAACTGGCGACGCTGGCGCAGGCGGCGATCGTCGGCGACGGGCTGGAGCAGGGGACGCAGATCGGCCCCATCCAGAACGCGGCCCAATATGAGAAGGTGAAGGGCTTCCTCGACGCCGCACGGGCCGACGGCACGATCGTCGCGGGCGGGCAGGCGATAGAGCGCGCCGGCTATTTCATCGCGCCTACCATCGTGCGCGACGTCACCGACGGCATGAAGATCGTGGACGAAGAACAATTCGGCCCGATCCTGCCCGTCATCAAATTCGATGATGTGGAGGATGTGGTCGCGCGGGCTAATGCGTCCGACTATGGGCTTGGTGGATCGGTCTGGTCCGCCAATGTCGAGCGCGCCGCCGCCATCGCCGCGCGGATCGAGAGCGGACAGGTCTGGGTCAACCAGCATATCGCCATCGGCCCGCACATCCCCATGGCCGGCTTTAAGCAAAGCGGCCTTGGCGTCGAACAGGCGGAAGAAGGGCTTGCCGAATATAGCCAGTTGCAAGTCATCAACATCAAACGATGAGCGCCCTGTCGATCGCACAGGGCGCCACCGACGTCCCGCTGCTGGAAACGACTATCGGTCAGGCGCTGCTGAATATCGTCGCGGACCATGGCGACGGGCTGGCGCTGGTGTCACGGCACCAGTCCATCCGCTGGACCTGGGCGCAATTGCTCGCGCAGGTCGATGCCGTCGCCACCGGCCTGCTGGCGCTGGGCGTCGGCAAGGGCGACCGCGTCGGCATCTGGGCGCCCAATTGCGCGGAATGGACGGTGATCCAGTTTGCGACGGCACGGATTGGCGCCATCCTCGTCAACATCAACCCGGCCTATCGCACCAGTGAGGTCGATTATGCCCTGAACAAGGTCGGGTGCAGCCTGCTGGTCACGGCGCCGCGCTTCAAGAGCAGCGACTATGTCGCCATGCTGCGGGAAATCGGGCCGGACCGGCTGCCCGCGCTGCGCCATGTGGTCGTGCTGGGTGATGAACGGCATGGCGGCTGGCTGAACTGGTCCGATCTACTGGTGCAGGCCGATCCCGCCCGCCTGACCGGGATCGAGGCGAGCCTCGACCGCAATGATCCGATCAACATTCAATTCACCAGCGGCACCACCGGCCAGCCCAAGGGTGCGACGCTCACGCACCGCAACGTGCTCAATAACGGCTATTTCTCCGCCCGCACCATGCGGCTGACGGCTGCCGACCGGCTCTGCATCCCGGTGCCGCTCTATCATTGTTTCGGCATGGTGCTGGGCAATATGGCGGCGCTGACCAGCGGTGCGGCGATGGTCTATCCGGGCGAAGCCTATGATCCCCGGCTGGTGCTGGACACGGTGCAGGCGGAAGGCTGCACCATGCTGCACGGCGTGCCGACAATGTTCATCACCATATTGAACCAGCCGGACCTCGACGCCTTCGACATATCGACCCTGCGCACCGGCATCATGGCGGGATCACCCTGTCCCGAAACGGTGATGCGGCAGGTGATGGACCGGCTGAACCTGACGCAGATCACCATCGGTTACGGCATGACCGAAACTAGCCCGCTCACCACCCAGACCGCGACCGACGATCCGCTGGAGGAGCGCGTCACGACGGTCGGCCGCGTCCATCCCCATGCGCAGGCGAAGGTGGTCGGTCCCGACGGCGCGATCCTGCCCATCGGCCAGCAAGGCGAATATTGTTCGCGCGGCTATGCCGTGATGCTGGGCTATTGGAACGATCCCGAACGCACGGCCGACGCCATTGACGCCGATGGCTGGATGCACTCCGGCGATCTGGCGACGATGAACGCGCACGGCTATGTCCGCATCACCGGCCGGATCAAGGACATGATCATCCGCGGCGGCGAGAATATCTATCCACGCGAGATAGAGGAATATCTGCTCCGCCATCCCGCCGTCGCCGACGCGCAGGTGTTTGGCGTCACCGACGACAAGTTCGGCGAAGCGGTCTGCACCTGGATCATCCCCAGAGCGGACGCAATCCTGTCGGAACAGGATATACTCGACCATTGCCGGGGGCAGATCGCCCATTTCAAAATTCCCCGCTATGTGCGTATCGTCGACCGGTTCGAGATGACGGTGACCGGAAAGGCGCAGAAGTTCGAGATGCGGGCAATCATGGAACGGGAACTGGGCCTTGGTGGCTGAAGAGAATGGCGCGCAGGCCTATTTCCTGCGGATGGATGATGGCTGCTTCATGCCCACGGCCCATGTCGGTGGCGCATGGAATGTGTCGGAACAGCATGTCGCGCCGGCGATCGGCCTGCTGGTCCATGCGGTCGAGGCGGATCATGCCGCACGCCGCGCCGACCGCTTGCAGATCGCCCGCCTGTCATACGACATATGGGGCGTCATCCCGATGGACGCGTTCGAGATCGCCATCGTCGTGCTGCGCCCCGGCCGAACGATCGAACTGGTCGAGGCGCGCCTCAGCCATGGGGGCCGCACCGCCATCGTCCTGCACGCCTGGCTGACTCAGGCCTATGACAGCACGGCTCTGGCGGCGGTCAACTTCCCGTCGCTGCCACCGCCCGATGCCATGCCTGCTGGTAACCCTAAAGCGCTATGGGATGGCGGCTTCATCGCCAGCGTACAGGCGCGGCGGGAGGAAGAAGGGCAGGGGCGCGCCCGCTGCTGGGTCCGTTCGCCCTTCGCCCTGCTAGAAGGTGAGGCCGTGTCGCCCGCCGCGCGAATGATGGGGCTGGCCGACATCGCCAACGGCTTGGCACCTCTGGCTTCGCCAAAAGACGTTGCTTTCCCCAATCTCGATCTTACCGCCCATTTTTTTCGGCAGCCAACAGGTGACTGGCTAGGCATCGACTTGTCGGTGTCCGCCGGCGCGAGCGGCATCGGCGTGACACACAGCATTCTACACGATGACTGCGGGGCTTTTGGTACATCTTGTCAGTCCTTGACAATCCGTCCAAAAATTAATTAGTCGCAGAGAAATTATTCGTTAATCTTGTCTTTCCGAAGGTAGGGAAGGTGCTATGTAATAGCGGGCGGTACTTAGGTTACAGAACTATGTGCAGGAACCGATTTTCGTCGGGTGTTAGCCGCGCTGAATTTTATATTTTTTATGCGTGATCCGAGTCTGCTCTTAACGCGGATTTTTCACCTTATCGGTCGGTGAAGGCGCGTCATGAATGACCGCTTTCGGGAATGCGGATGCTATTGTCCAGCAGCCATAATTCAAAGGCGATCCGGTCTTTTGAGCTGGGGCGCTGTGCGCTCTATTATGGCGCGACGGTGTCAAGCTACAGCAGTTCATTATGATGGCGTCGATCTATATGCGCTTGCCCGGAAAAGGACGATATGTATCCTCCTGTCTTCGCGAGACGCTCGCCTGGAAGTCACCCATGCTGGTTCGGCAAACTGCCGGACTTTTTGCTGGCATTTGACAAAAAGGTGTGGATCGGCGTCGAAGCTGACCCCCGGCTCAAGTCGGCGTAAATATTTGAAAAGATTCTGTAAGAAGGGATATTGGTAGGATCCCAATCGGCGCTTATCGAGACCCCGCATCTGGATATTTCTATACTAGGTGTTTGATCCCACGGTTTGATGGTGCGATCCTTTCGTTGGAATGGAAGGAAGCATTATGGAGCGAGTACGTCACGGCAGCGCCACGACCACGCACGCCGTCCGAGCAGCAATACAGCGATCGCAAGCTTCGCTCGCGACGCTGAGCCGGGAACTGGGGATCAACCCCAAGACTGTGGCGAAGTGGCGCAAGCGGGCAACGGTCGAGGATTTGAAGACCGGGCCGAAGGCCCCTCATTCCACCACTTTGTCCGAAGCCGAGGAGGCGATGGTTGTCGCGTTCCGGCGATACACATTGCTGCCGCTGGACGACTGCCTCTACGCCTTGCAGCCGACGATACCGCATCTAACGCGGTCGGCCCTACACCGTTGCCTCCAGCGGCATGGCATCTCTCGTCTGCCAGACATCGAAGGTGACAAGCCCAAGCGTCAACGCTTCAAACGCTATCCGATCGGCTTCTTCCACATGGACATCGCCGAGGTGCAGACTGCCGAAGGCAAGCTCTACCTGTTCGTCGGCATCGACCGCACCAGCAAGTTCGCTGTCACCCAACTCGTCGACAAAGCTGATCGACGAACGGCGTGGGAGTTTCTCGAACACCTGCTGGAAGCCGTTCCCTATCGTATTCACACGATCCTGACGGATAATGGAATCCAGTTCGCTGACCAGCCGCGTAACCGCAACACAGCGTTCTCGCGTCAGATGCGCTTCGACATGATCTGCGAAGCCAACGACATCGAGCATCGGCTCACCAAGCCAAACCATCCATGGACCAACGGCCAGGTCGAGCGGATGAATCGCACCATCAAGGAGGCGACCGTCAAACGCTTCCACTACGAAAGCCACGAGCAATTACGCACGCACCTTGCAGACTTCATGGCCGCCTATAACTTCGCGCGGCGGCTCAAGACGCTCAGCGGCCTCACACCATATGATACATCACAAAAATCTGGACTTCAGAGCCAGACCGATTCATCGTCAATCCGATCCACCAGATGCCGGGACTGAACACCTAGTTTTCTAGACGCCTTCTGCTTTCAAAATCTGTTGCCGTTCGAACTGTGCGGGTGACAGCATCCCGTTCCTGACCTGCTTGCGGACCGGGTTGTAGAACATCTCGATGTAATCGAACACGTCCTGGCGGGCTTCATCGCGTGTTTTCTTCGTCTGCCGGGCATCTTCCCGGGCCCGTTGGCTCAGCGGACTCTTCTGCCAAGCATAGAAGCCGCTGGGCTGGATGCGCTAGCACCGACACATCGATCGAACCCGGAACTGATCACGATGCTCGGCGGCAAATGCGTATCTCACTTTGCATCCCTGGTCGAACGAAGTGACCGCAGGTCAAAGGGGCGGGCAAGGGCAAACCTGCGCCCGCGATAAGCGCTTCGCGCATAGCGTGATGATTCATAGCCTTAACAGGCTGGCGATGCGCAATCGCCCAAGTCTTTGCCTTGCTGCAGGTGACGGCTATGGCGTGGCCGAAGCACATTATAGCCAATTTGTCGCGCCTCTGTTCGCCACCCGCTAATCCGCGCGTCTTTGAAAATCGGGGAAGCCCGCCAATCAGGGGGCGATTGGCGGGCTTCCGCAGTCCGGCGCTTACAGGATCGATCGGCTCAGGGCATCAGAACCGTATCGACCACATGAATGACGCCATTGGACTGCATCACATTGGCGATCGTGATTTTCGACATGCCGCCCTTGGCATCGGTCAGATACCAGGCGCCGTCCTTCTGCCATGCGGTCAGGCTTTCGCCCTGCACGGTGGTCAGCACAGCCTTGCCGCCGTTCATCTTCGCCTTGGCCGCAATATCCTTGGCGGTCATCCGCCCGGCGACGACATGATAGGTCAGGATCTTGGTCAGCATCGCCTTGTTTTCGGGCTTCACCAGGGTATCGACCGTGCCGGCGGGCAGTTTGGCGAAGGCCGCATTGGTCGGCGCAAAGACGGTGAACGGACCCGCGCCCTTGAGCGTATCGACAAGGCCTGCGGCCTTGACGGCGGCGACCAGTGTCGTGTGATCCTTGGAATTGACGGCATTGTCGATGATGTCCTTGGTCGGATACATCGCCGCGCCGCCGACCATCGGGTTCTTGCCCATGTCCTTCGCCATGGCGGGCGCGCCGCCGGCAATGAGCATCGTGCTCGCCAGTGCAAGCGAGAGCTTCGTCAAGATAGTCGTCATGGAGGCTTCCTTCCTATGTCGCGCGTCGCGTCAGAGCGGGCGTGCACATCAGTTACGGCGGGAAGCGGTGGGTGGATGCAGGTCAGAAAAGCGATATTTTCCCTGCCGCGATCGGCGCGGAACTAGGAGCGTCGTGGGGCGCGCCAGCCATGGACTCCATGGTGACCGCCAGCGTCGCGCCTTCCGCCATGAAGCGGCGATAGGACGGGGCGACGGCTATGCGACTTTCGGCGCCACCGCCGATCAGGCCAAGCGAACGCGGCTTGCCGTCCGCCGGAATGATCCATAATTCGGGCGCGAGACGGCCCGACGCTACACCGGTCGGCCGCAGGACCAGGCCGCCCGAAGTCGGGTCGTAGCGCGCCAATATCATCGGTCCATCGGGTTCGCCGACCATCTGCGCCATGGCCACTTGCGCAGGCTGCTGAATGGCGACGGGCGCACCCGGACGCAGTAGCACGATCAGCGCCAGGGACGCCGCGACGGCAGCGGATGCCAGCGCGCACGCGCGCCACCAGCGCAGTTGACGCAGGGCCGGGTGTGCCGGCAATCCGCCGGCAACGGCTGTTTCGATGCCGGGCCATAAGGTTTCCGGCGGCGTCACAGCGACATAGTCGTCATAGAGCGGGGCAAGCCGCCTTTCCCATGCGTCGATCATATCGGGCGAGAAATCTGGATCTGCCATCAGGCGGCGCAGCGCAGCGGCGCGCGCCGCGCCGTCCAGCACGCCCAGCGCCAGTTCGGCGGCGATCGCGTCGCGCTCTTCGGGGGACAGGCCGTCAGCCATCGCCGATGCACGTCCTGAGTTGTTGCAGGCCGCGGCGGATCCAGCTCTTCATCGTACCAAGCGGCACCGCCATGCGATCGGCCAGTTGCGCATAGGTCAGCCCATCCAGAAACGCCGAGCGGATCGCCACGCGCTGTCGCGCTTCGAGTTCGTCAAGGCAGGCGAACATGCGCGCGCTATGTTGGTCACGCTCGATCACCATGTCGGCCAGGGGGGCGGCATCGGCGACCTCGGCCGCGGCTTCTTCCGGCGCCATGCCGGGCCGGCGCGAGGAACGGCACCAGTCGATGGCGGTATTGCGCGCGATCGCGCACAGCCAGGTAATGGGACTGGCCCGGCCGGCGTCGAACCGGTCAGCTCTGTTCCAAACCTTGATATACACGTCCTGCAAGATATCCTCCGCTGCGTCCCTGTCTGCGCAGATACGGAGGCAAATGCCGAAAAGTTTCGCAGACGTCATGGCATAGACCTGCCGAAGTGCGCGCCGGTCACGCCCGGCGACCCGCGCCAATGCGGTGATCAGCCTATCACGATCGGTGTCTGCGTCTCCCACAGGCGCGACCGTAACAATTTTTCGCCCCATTTCAATTGAAACGCGGCAGGGGGGCGAACAAATTGAGGGGGCTGGCCAAGCATGTGTCGATTGACGGGCCACCCGCAGCAGTGAGCTTGGCTGTCGTCATTAATCTAGTATGAGAAATAAATTGACGCCCGTCATAACATGCCGGCGTCGGCCGATGCGTTGCGGATCAGTGCCAGCATCTTGCGCCGCGCTTCCTCCCCTTCGCCGCGCATGATCGCGTCGAATACGGCGTCGTGGTCGGGCATGGGATCGCGGGATTCCCTGCGCTCGTCGCGTGCGAAGCGGGTGGTCCATGCGACCACTGCGGTGACGGACGTGGCCAGCGTGATGAGCGATTCGTTGCGTGTCGCGTGCAGGATCAGGCGATGGAAGCTTTGATCCGCGGCACGCCCTTCCGCGGTTTGCAGGCCAAAGCGGCGCATTTCCTCCAGCGCATGGCCCATGCGGGAAATATCCTGCCCATCCCGACGCAATGCCGCGAACTCTGCGGCGGCCGGCTCCACGACGATGCGCAGTTCGAAAATGTCACGCAGAAATTCGGCTGTAGGCCCGGCCTCGAACATCCAGGCGAGTATGTCCAGATCCAGCATGTTCCACCGCAAACGGTCGTTAATGCGGGTGCCGCTCTTGGTTCGGCTATGGACTAGCCCCTTGGCAGACAGGACGCGGACGGCTTCTCGATAGGCGGTGCGCGACACGCCCTGTTCGGCGCTATAGCGCTCCTCGCCCGGTAATATGTCGCCCGGCTGATAACGGCCACCGACGATCGCTACGCCCAGATCATGGGCGATCCGGTCATGCACGGCCCGCTGTGCCGGACTGGGAGGGCGGGAAAGCGGGTGATCGTCTGCTTGAGTCATGCCGCCTTCGTCCGCCCTGCCACCCTATCCGTCAAGCCTGATCCCGCCAAAAGGCAGGAATTGGTATGAGGAAAATTGGCGATATGGCGTCTAATCTCATTACTCCGTCAAATTATAGCTTGAATCCGTTTCAAACAAACGTAATCTAGTATGAGAAATAAAAAATGACTCGGAGGGGATGTCATGATGAAAAGCGGAATAAAGCTGTCCATATCGTTGTTCGCGCTGCTGGCGGCGCAATCGGCCTTGGCCCAGGCGGTCGAAGGCAAAGGAGCCGGGGAGGCGACCGACGGCGACATCATCGTCACCGGTATGCGCGCCAGCCTGTCGTCGGCGCAGAATATCAAGCGCAACGCCCGGCAATTGGTGGACTCGGTCGTGGCCGAGGATATCGGAAAGCTGCCCGACAATAATGTGGTGGAGGCGCTTCAACGCGTGCCGGGCATCCAAGTGTCGCCCCGCGCCCGCGGCGAGTCCGCGACCGTGCTGATCCGCGGCCTTCCCGACGTGGTGACGCTGGTCAACGGCCGCAACATCTTCAGCACCACCGGCCGCTCGCTCTCGCTGGCGGACGTGCCCGCCGACCTCGTTGCCGGGGTGGACGTCTACAAGTCGCGCTCCGCCGATCAGTTGGAAGGTGGCATCGCCGGCCTCATCAACGTCCGCACCCGTCGCCCCTTCGATTTCAAGGGCTTCGAGTTCGCGCTGGCGGGCCGCGAAGTCTATAGCGAGCAGCCCGACAGAATCGATCCCTATGCCAGCGCGCTGATCAGCAACCGCTGGTCGACCGGCATAGGAGAGATCGGCGCCCTGATCAGCCTTTCCTATCACAAGACCCGCTATCGCGACGAAACCATCTATAGCGGCGGCTATTTCGGCTATAATCTCGACAACAGCCGAGCGCCCTACACGCCGGGCGTGCCGCTCGATCCCCGCGGCACCAGCCCGACCGATCCCAAGGCCTTCCGTACCGACGTGATCGGCGCTTTCGACCGGATCGGCACCCGCACCCGCCCGGCGGTCAACGCCACGCTGCAATGGGCGCCGGACGATCGACTGACCATCCACGCCGACGGCCTGTTCTACGGCTATCGCGAACGTGGCAACAGCAATCAGAATTTTACGTCGATGAACGGCGCGCTGCTGGCGCCGCTTGTGTTCGTGGACGACACCAAGCTGGTCCAGTCGCTCAGCATAGCCAACGGTCGCGTGGCCAATTTCGGCGGCGCCTACCGGAACAAGGCCGATCGTTGGCAGGGCGCGCTGGGCGCCGACTGGACCAGCGGCGACTGGAAGGCCGCGACGGAATTCTCCTACACCCGGTCGAAGGCGACCGATGTGGGCAATAATCTGGACGTGGACTTTATCGCCTCGCGCACCGACGCGGTGTTCAACGATGGCTCGGGCGCGCCCCATTTCACCCTGCCCAATGACGATATGGCCGATCCGGGGCGTTACTATCTCTCGCGCCTGTCCACTACCCGCACGGTCGGCGACGGCAAGGAACTGGCCTGGCGCGGCGATCTGTCCTGGCGCGCGCCCTTCCTCATCTTCTCCGGACTCGACGCCGGCATCCGCCTCAGCAAGCGCAACGCCAAATCCGACAGCTTCACTCAGACCATCAACTGCTCCGCGACCGGTGCGGTGCAATGCTACAGCATCAAGGCGGCGAGCCTGCCCGGCCTGATGACGGTGACCCCCGGCGATTTCTACACCGGGACGCGCCAGTTCGTGCGGCAATGGGCGACGCCGACCACCGGTTATCTGCTGAACAATATCGGCTCGCTGCGCCAGTTGTTCGGCCTTGCGCCGGGCGATCCGGCCTTTCAGGATACGCAGCATTTCGACATCGAGGAAAAGAACTATGCCGGCTATGGCCAGGCCAATGTGGAAGTCGGCCGACTGGACGGCCAGATCGGCGTGCGCGTCATCCGCACCGACATCACGTCCAACGCCTTCCTGGTCCTGCGCGGCGCGACATCGCCCGTCACCATCCGCAACAAGAGCACCGACATTCTCCCCAGCCTGGCACTGCGCTACAAGCTGAAGGACAATCTCTTCCTGCGCTTCGCCGCCAGCAAGACGATCACCCGTCCCAGTTTCGCCCAGCTCAATCCGGCGCTCACCCTCACGCCGCCCGTACCGGGGCAACAGCCCTTCGGCCGCGGCTCCAGCGGCAATGCCGACCTGAAGCCGGTGCGGTCGGACAATTACGACCTCTCGCTCGAATGGTATATCGACCGGTCCAGTTCGATCACCGCGACGATCTTCCGCCGCGACGTCACCGGCTTCATCCAGTCGGTCACCAGCAATTTCGACATCGACTATCTGGGCGCGGACAATGGCGTCTATCAGATCACCCGGCCGGAAAATTCCGGGTCCGGCAAGTTGCAGGGGATCGAGGGTGGCTTCACTTTTTTCCCCAAGGGCCTGCCGACCTGGCTGGACGGCATCGGCATCAGCGCCAACGGCACCTATATCGACGGCAAGAACAAGGCGCTCTCGCCGCTGCCCGGCGTGACCGGCTATATGGACATCCCGTTCCAGAACGTGTCCAAATATTCTGCCACCGGCACTTTCATCTATGAAAAGGGCGGTTTCTCCGCCCGCGCCTCCTATGTCTGGCGCGACACCTATAATGCCGGCCTGCACTTCACCGGCGTCAATCCCAACTTCATCACCAACGGCCAGATCAGCAATCTCGACCTGTCCTTCTCCTATGAACTCAATCCCAGCTTCACCATCGTCGCCGATGCGACCAATGTGCTGAAAAATCTGTATCAGACCTCTTTCAACGACCCCGGCCTCTATCCGCGCGACACGGTTCTCTACACGCGCACATTCGCCGTCGGGTTCCGGGCGAAGATCTGATGTTCTTATCGAGAGGATGCCATATGACGATTTCCAGGGTGATCGCTTCGCTGTCCGTGCTGGTGGCGCTGCCGCAAGGCGCCGGGGCGCAGGACGCAAGACAGGTCGCGATCAGCGTGGACGCGGGCAAGGCCGTGGGCAAGCTGCCGCCCGTCTGGCGCTTCTTCGGCGCGGACGAACCCAATTATGCGACCATGAAGGATGGCCGCAAATTGCTGATCGAACTGGGTGAATTGAAAAAGGGTCAGGTCTATTTCCGCGCCCATAATCTTTTGAGCAGTGGCGATGGCACGGCCGCCTTCAAATGGGGCAGCACCAACGCCTATACCGAGACGAAGGATGGCAAGCCGGTCTATAACTGGGCGATCGTAGACGGCATCATCGACGCCTATCTGGCGGAGGGCATCCGCCCCTATCTCCAGATCGGCTTCACCCCCGAAGCGATGGCCAACGCCCCGGCGGGCACACCCTATCGCCATAGCTGGCGTCCCGGCTTCGCCTATAATCTGATCGCCACCGGCTGGACCTATCCGCCAAAGGATTATGAAAAATGGGCGGAGCTGATCCATCAATGGACGCTCCACAATATCGAACGCTATGGCCGGGCCGAGGTCGAGAAATGGTATTTCGAGGTCTGGAACGAACCCAACAGCCCCTTCTACTGGAGCGCCAGTCCCGAGGAATTCTACAAGCTGCACGACTATGCCATCGCCGCCGTGCGCAAGGCGCTGCCCACCGCGCGCGTCGGGGGGCCGGACGTCGCGGGGCCGGGCGGCACCTTCATGGACGGATTCCTGAAGCACGTCTCTTCCGGCAAAAATTATGCGACCGGTGAAACCGGCACGCCGACGGACTTCCTGTCCTTCCATGCCAAGGGCAAGCCGACCTTCGTCGACGGCCATGTCCGCATGGGCATCGCCACCCATCTGCGCGAAACCGATGGCGGCTTTACCAAGGTGCTGTCGATCCCCTCGCTCGCCGGCAAGCCGGTCGTGATCGGCGAGAGCGACCCTGAAGGCTGCGCCGCTTGTCCGGGGCCGGCCAACGCCTATCGCAACGGCACCATGTATAGCAGCTACACGGCGGCCAGCTTCGCGCGCATCTGGGAACTGGCCGAAAGGCGGAAGGTCAATCTGGAAGGCGTCGTGTCCTGGTCCTTCGAATTTGAGGATCAGCCCTGGTTTGCGGGCTATCGCCAGCTATCGACCAATGGCGTCGACCTGCCGGTGCTCAACGTCTTCCGCCTGTTCGCGCAACTGGGCGAAACCAAGCTGGCCACGACCAACGATGCGCAGGTACCACTGGACGTGCTGATGAAGAATGGGGTGCAGGGGGATGCCGATATCGGCTCCATCGCCACCCGCACCGCCGATGGCAAGGTCGCGCTGCTCGTCTGGCATTATCATGACGACGATGTCGCCGGGCCGGACGCCCAGATCCGGCTCAGCCTGAACGGGATCAAGGGCAAGCCAGCGCAGGCCAAGCTGTGGCGGGTCGATGGCGATCATGCCAACGCCTTTTCGGCCTGGAAAAAGATGGGATCACCCCAGTCGCCCAATCAGGACCAGTATAAGCAACTGGAGGCCGCTTCGGTGATGCACGCGGAAACGCTGCCCGTCGCGACGGGCCAGCGCGGTGGCGCCAGCGTCGATCTGCGTCTGCCGCGTCAGGGCGTCGCCCTGATCGTCATCGACGGCCAGTAAGCGCCAGAGATGGAGGCCATGACACAGGTGCGGGCAATAGCGCATCGGGGGCGCTGGGCGATTGCGGCGATGATTACCGTCGCCATCGCCATCAGCTATCTCGATCGGCAGACTCTGCCCTGGGCGATCAAATATATCGAGGCCGACATTCCGATCGGCAACCAGACCAAGGCCGTCCTCGATTCCGCCTTCCTCGCCACCTATGGCCTCATGTATCTGGGCGGCGGCTGGCTGCTCGATCGGGTGGGGACGCGCCGGGGCTTTCTGGCGATCATGATCTTCTGGTCGCTCGCCTGCGCCAGCCATGGGTTGGCGGGCGGCATCGCAGCGCTGGTGGTCAGCCGGTTGCTGCTGGGGGTGGGCGAAGGCGGCGGCTTTCCGGCGGCGACCCGCGCCATCGCCGAATGGTTTCCGGCGCAGCGTCGCGCTGCCGCCATGGGGCTGGTCAATGCCGGGACCGCGGTCGGCGCGGTGATTGCCCCGCCGCTGATCGCAGGCATATTGGCCTATGGCGACTGGTTCGGCCTGTCGAGCTGGCGCTGGGTCTTCTTTGTTACCGGCGCTTTCGGGCTGGGTTGGGCGCTCTGGTGGTTCGCGACCTATCGCACGCCGCCGGTCGTGGACAGCGACACGCATGAAGCAGACGGCCCCGCCCCGACCATCGCGATGCTGCTGGCGCGCCGGGAAGTGCGCGGCCTGGTCGCCGCCAAGTTCCTGAGCGACGGCGCCTGGTATTTCTACCTTTTCTGGCTGCCCAAATATCTGTTCGAGGCACATGGCTTCGACCTGAAGCAGGCTGCGACCATCGGCTGGATACCCTATGCCGCCTCCGGCGTGGGCAGTCTGTGCGGCGGCTGGCTGTCCAGCCGCCTCCTCTCCTCGGGCCGGTCAGTCAACGCCGCGCGCAAGATCGCCCTGGGGCTTAGCGCCACCTGTATGCCCTGGGTCATGCTCGCCCCCACGACCGGGTCGATCGCGGCGATCATCGCGATCTTCAGCCTCGCCTTCTTCGGACAGCAAAGCTGGTCGACGCTGGTCATGACCCTGCCGACCGATCTCGCGCCACGCAGCGCGCTTGGCCGTCTCGCTGGCCTCGTCGGCCTGGGTGGCGCGTTCGGCGGCATCGTCATGGGGCAGGCGGCCGGCTGGGCGCTCGACGCCGGGCTTGGCTACACGCCGGTGCTGACCGTCGCGGCGACCCTGCACCTGATCGCCTTCGCGCTGATCTGCCTCGCCATTCCCCGAATTTCACGTCTCACCTTCATGCGAAAGGCCGTTCCTTGAAAATCACCGAAATCCGCACCCGCGTCGTCCAGTGGGAAGGCGAGACCGTGCCGCTGCCACCGCATTTCTGCACGAACCCGATGGATATCGTCTCGCCGATGCTGTCGCCCGAGACGATGGGCACCTTCACCTTCCATGGCTGGCTGATCGTGGAAATCTTCACGGACGCAGGTCTGGTCGGCATCGGCAACGCCGCGCTCGCGCCGCTCGTCACCAAGCAGATGATCGACCAGTATCTCAGCCCCCTGCTGATTGGCCAGAACCCGTGGGACAGCGAGTTCCTGTGGCAGCACATGTATCGCAAGACCATGGCGTTCGGGCGCAAGGGCGTGGCGCTGGTCGCGATCTCCGCGCTCGACATCGCGATCTGGGACTTGATGGGCAAGGCTGCCAAACAACCCGTGTTTCGCCTGCTGGGTGGCCGGACCAAGGCGAAGATCCCGGTCTATGCCAGCCGCCTCTATTCGATCCCGCTCAATGAGCTGGCGCAGGAAGCCGCCGCCTACAAGGCGCAAGGTTATAAGGCGATGAAGCTGCGCTTCGGCTGGGGGCCGATCGACGGGGCCGCGGGCATGGCGCGCAACGTGGAATTGATCCGCACCGTGCGCGAAACCGTGGGCGACGAAATCGACATCATGGCGGACGCCTATATGGGCTGGAGCCTGGACTATGCCAAACGCATGATGCGCCTGATCGAGCCCTTCAACCTGCGCTGGCTGGAGGAGGCGATCATCCCCGACGACATCAACGGCTATCATGAATTGCGCCGCTTCGGCACGACGCCGATCGCGGCGGGCGAACATGAGTTCACCAGCTACGGCTTCCGCCAGATGATCGAGGCCAAGGCGCTCGACTATTTCCAGTTCGACACCAACCGCGTGGGCGGCATCACCGCCGCCCGCAAGATTCAGGCGCTGGCTGAGGCCTATTCCATCCCCGTCGTCCCCCATGCCGGGCAGATGCATAATTATCATGTCGTGATGGCCAGCCTGAACAGCCCCATCGCCGAATATTTCCCGATGGTCGATGTGGAGGTCGGCAACGAACTTTTCTGGTATATCTTCAAGGGCGAGCCACAGGCAGTGGACGGCCATATCGATCTGGACGACAACCTCCCCGGTCTGGGTCTCGCCATCGACGAGGCCGCTCTCTCGCGCTTCAAGGTGATCGGATGATGAACAGGAAAGTGGCCGTTCTCGGCTTGGGTCTGATGGGCGGGGGCATGGCGCGGCAATTGCTGGGGGCGGGCTTCGATGTGGCGGTCTGGAACCGCAGCCCCGACAAGGCGGCGGCGCTGGGCGAAGCTGGCGCAAGGATCGCGACCACGCCCGCCGATGCAGCGGCGGGTGCGGCCATCGTCATCGCCATGCTCGCCGACGACAGCGTGTCAGATACTGTATGGACCGGTGCGCACGGTGCGCTCGCGGCGATGAGTCCTGATTCAATAGCTATCGATTCCAGTACGTTAACTGATATATGGGTGACGACACTGGCCGATCTTGCGGCAAAGTACGGCGTCCGTTTCCTCGAAGCCCCCGTCACCGGCAGTCGCGATCAGGCGGCGCAAGGCGCCTTGCGCTTTCTGGTCGGTGGCGACCCAGCGACGCTGGCAGATGCCCGCCCGGTTTTCGAGGCCATGGGCAGTGCGATCGTCCATCTCGGCCCGGTCGGCAGCGCCGCGACGGTGAAGCTCGCCAACAACTTCCTGTGCGGCGTTCAAGCGGCCAGCCTGGCCGAAGCCATCGCTCTGTTGGAAAAACGCGGACTGGACATCGAACAGGCGATGGCGATCCTCACCGATGGCGCCCCTGGCAGTCCGATGGTGAAAGGCGTGGGTCGCCGGATGCTCGACCGCGACTATGCGCCGCATTTCCTCGTCCCGTTGATGGCCAAGGATCTGGGCTACGCCGCGCAAGCGCTCGCCGATGTCGGCATCATCTCCGCCATGGCCCAGGCCGCAAGGCAATGTTTCGTGGAGGCGGCCGCTGCCGGCGAGGGGCATCGCGACATAGCGGCGATCGTGGAGCCGCTCCGGAAAATCTGAAAACCGAGAGGGAGAGGCGCGGATGAAAAAACGCGCGATACTGTCCATGTCGTTGTTCGCAGCGATCATCTCGCCGCTCTCGCCTGCCGCTGCGCAGGACAAGGCGCCCATCGCCGCGACCTTGACCGCCAGCATTATGCTGCACGCCGACACGCCCGGAGCGGCGATCGACCGCCCGATATTCAGCCCGGTCGCCGAGCATCCGGGTCGGGTCGGTATCCAAATCCCCAATATGCGCGTCGCCACCGAAAGACATTCTGACCGACCGCATTCTCCTCAAGATCCGCAACCGAGCAAGGCGTGATGATTTGCCGGTTGCAGGCACCGGGATCGTGGATGATAGTCTGCTTCGTGGATGAACCTTTGCCAGGAGATCCGACCTGCGTAGCCAATTGCCCATATCGACAGGCCTGGCGCCTGTGCGCGCAGCGCTGTTCGCCTGATGGAAACCATCGGCCGCGACCTTAATGAGATGCAGCGCGTGCCGCTGGCCGACGATCATGTCGAAGCCCTGCGCGCGGCTGGCGCGTCGGCAACCTACCCGGCGGACAGTTATATCGTCCAGCCCGGCGATCCGGTCGATTGCTTCGTCTATGTCGAGGATGGCGAGATCGAGGTTGTCGATGCCTTTACGGGCGCGCGTTACGGCTCGTCCACTCTTGGTCCGGCGCAATTCATGGCAGAGATATCCTTCCTGAGCGGCGGCGTCTGGACGATGCCGATGCGGGCCGTGCGCGATACGCAGGTGATCGAGGTGCCGCGTGCCGCCATGTTGCGGCTGATGGCCGAGATGCCGGAGATGTCCGATATCATCATCACGGTCCTGTCGGCCCGGCGACGGCGCCAGCTCGACAATCGGGACGGCACGCTGGTGCTGATCGGTGAGGAAGACGACCGCGATATTCGCTGCATTGCCGAATTTGCCAGCCGCAACCGCCTGCCTTTCGCGTCCCATGCCATCGGGTCACCGGAAGCGGAACGGGTTGCAAGGAGTTGCGCCATAGCGATCGGCCAGCCCGCGGTGATCTTCGGCCGCGATCGGGTGATCGCACAGCCTACGCCGCACAAGGTGGCGGAACTGCTGGGCCTTAATCGGGATGTTGCCCAATGTGAGGCGTTCGACGTGCTGATCGTCGGCGGCGGTCCGGCAGGTGTCGCGGCGGGTGTCTATGCCGGCGCGGAAGGGCTGAATGCCCTCGTCGTCGAGGATATCGCGATCGGCGGCCAGGCGGGTACATCGAGCCGGATCGAAAATTATATGGGCTTTCCGACCGGCATTTCCGGCGCCGACCTTCTATGGCGGGGCGAAGTCCAGGCGATGAAGTTCGGCACGCGATTCGTCATGCCCCGCCGGGTCGAACGCTTGGAACGGCTGGACAGCGGCCAATTCTGCGCGACATTCGACAATGGGCATCAGGTGCGGGCGGGGGCGGTCGTCGTGGCGACCGGAGTACAATATCGACGCCTTCCCATCGCCCGTTTTGCGGAGTTTGAAGGTGCCGGCATCTATTATGCGGCCACCGAGAATGAAGCGCGCTATTGCAGCGGCGCTGAGGCGATCGTCATAGGCGGCGGCAATTCCGCGGGGCAGGCGGCCATGTACCTCAGCCGTTCGGCCGATCATGTCCGCCTCTTGGTCCGGGGTACGTCGCTCGCCACATCCATGTCCCACTATCTGTCGAGCCGCCTGGAGGCCGACCCCAAGATCAGCATCGAATATGAAACCCATATTGTCGCGTTGCATGGATTGCAGACACTCGACGGGGTGACGATCCAGAAGGAGGGCACCGCCCCCCGCACCATGCCGGTCTGCGCCATGTTTGTCATGGTCGGCGCCGCCCCCAATACGCAGTGGCTGACAGGACTTGTCACCCTGGATGACAAGGGCTTCGTCATGACGGGCGACGCGGTGGATGCCGGCTCGCCCTATGCCACCTCCTGCCCGGGCATTTTTGCGGTCGGCGATGTCCGTTCTGGCTCGGTCAAGCGGGTGGCGTCTTCGGTTGGCGAGGGGTCGGTCGTCATCTCGAAGGTCTGGGACTTTCTGAACGGCTAGGCGGCGTAGCGCACAAGGTCTTGCGGGCGTGAGTATGGCCGTAAAAGGTCAAATCGGACATGCTCTGGGGCGGGAAAAGAAGATGCTGACGGGTCTTCCTTATTCGGCAGATCGGGCCGGCGACAGCAGGAACACCACATAGCCGCGAAATTGGGGCTGTCTGGCAAGCATCGATGGCGCAACCCATTGTCCACCTTCGACAATCGCGACCCGGAAGGGAATGGGAAAGCCCTCCATCCGTCGGAAATAATCTTCGTAGCCTGCAATTGTCGTGCGTCCCTGATAGGTCTGTATCACCACCTCATCAATGATGCGGGCGAGGCCTGCCAGCGCTTGCGGATCGCCATGCGCGCTCCAGTCCATCAGCCCCGTAATCGACAGTCGCCAAGAACGCGGCAGGCGCTGGCGCAGGTCGCGCAGGAAAGTCTCATATGTGTCGATGCCCCGCGTGGCGGCATCGAAATCGATCTGGAGGCCCGCGACGCGATTGCCTGCCTCTCGCCAGCGGTTGAGATCGTCAAAAATGGCCGCGTAGGTGGTTTCGTTCCAGTCGAGCCGATCCGCCCGGACCACCAGCCAGACCGTCTTGCCGGAAAGGCGGGGAACGCCCATGCGCAGCCGCTCCAGACGGGACAATCCACCGCGGCGCACTTCTCCGTCGAGCAGATAGACCGTCTTCGGCTGCAAAGTCTTGTCCGGATGGACGCCTGGCCAGAGGTAAAAGGCGTCATAGGCCGCCGGGTTAACGGTGGTTGCGTCATTCGCCGCCTGACGCTGGCAACCGCCCAGCATCATGGCCACCAGCAGCGCCATCCGCCAGCCTGCCGACCGGATCATCACCAATAATAGCGCAGGGCCTTGGCCCACTGACTGTTCGGATAACGCTGCTTCAACTCTGTGAACCACGCCTTGCGGTCACCTTTGGGCGCTTGTGCCGCATCCATCTCGTCATAATTGCGGTGAGGACCGCCACAATTGCTGTAGCCCGACGGCGCGTAGCACATCACTGCGCGATACAGGGCATAGGCGCGATTCTCCGGTGCTGCCTTTTTGTCGGCGATAATCGCGGCATAGATATCGGATCGCGACAGGGGGCGGCCGGGAAAGCCATCTGGCCCGTTGCCCAGAGCCATGGCATTCTCGCCAGGGTTGAACAGGCTGAAGCCGTCGAAGCCGTTCAACCGATAGAAGTCGCCCAGGCATAGCCGCGCCTTGGCATCGGCGGGCGTGCGCGTGAGCGTCGCTGCGGTTTGGGCGACAGCCGGGCATGGGAAGCCATCCGACCATTTGCCCGTGCGGAACAGGCCGGCGGGAATGCTATCCTGCTGCGTGAAATCCCATAGCCCCGCGGCGCTGTCGGCATTGGCGGGGAGCAGCGCCAGATCCTTGGCAAAATCAGCGTAAGCGCCCCTGTTCAAATCCTTGTACAGCAAGGTGAAGCGGGCGATGTCCTGTTCGCGTGCGGGCCGGGCTGCGTCCTGCGCGCTGTCCCGCAGGATGGCGGGTGTCGCCAGGCTTTGCAGCAGGATCGAGCGGATGCTCGTGTCAGTGACGGGCGAACCGGGTGCAAAAATCTGCGCTACCCGTCCGTCGCGCTGCCAGCGTATGGCGAGGCCCATTTCGACCAGAGGTCGCTCATAGCGTGGACTGGCTCCGCCTAACAAGTCGCGCCAGAACCCCACTTCATTGGGATCGCGCGACTTGGCAAGCGCCATGCCGCGCAGCATCTGACGGCTGAAGGTGATCGGCGTGAAGCGGCTTGCGCGAGCCGCGTCTGGCAGCAGGGTCAGGATCGCCCTTGAGTCTTCTCCCGCATAATAGCTGCGGCTGGCCTGGAGCAGTCCGTATAGATCGCCATGCGCCGCAAACTGGTCTTTTTGCGCCGCGAGGTCGGCGGCGGACAGTCCGGCGGGGCCATCCGCCGGCCTGCGCATCCGCTTGAGGTCGGACACGGCGAGCAGAAGCGGCAGGTTCCGCTGCCCGTCGATAATCGCGCCCGCATCCGACCGTTCCAGCAGCTTGATGTCGATTTCCTCGGCCAGATCGGCAGCGGCTTCATCGTTTCCGGGCGTTGCGGCGAGGAGTGTCTCATAGCTCTGGGCTAGCGCCGCCATGTCGCCGCTCAGCCATGCAACCCGGCGCATCAGCCCTTGCGCCGACGCTGCATAGCGTCCCTTGGGATAGGCCTTCAGATAGGCTGCAATGCTGTCCCGCGCTTCGCCTATGGCGATGCGATCAGCTTTGTCGGGGCCGGCAAAATCCCCATATTCGGTGACCGCGCTCGATATGGCGGCCCGCAGGCCGATACGTATCGGCATATATTGAGCAGTTTCGGCAACCCATCGGCTGCGCGCGCGGGTCAGGGCAGCAAAGCCTTCTCTGGCGGCGGACCAATCGTTCCGGTGGAACGCGTCGGCAGCCTTGAGATAGGCGAGATACTCGCGGCCCGGCTTGCTGGAGATTGGCGTATCCCATGTCGCGTCACTACATCCCGTTTTCGTGCGCAGACGAGCCAGCGCGCCGCGATCCCCAGCCGGCAGACCCGGCTCGGCGTTCAGCGCCGCGGCAAAGGCCAGGATCGCATCCGACGACGCGCCGCAGCCCGGCGTTGCGTCCGCCGCCTGGCTGGCGCTTTCGTTGCTGGCAGGCGCGGGTTGCGGCCAAAACGCAGCCCGCATACCCGGCCATGACATGAAGATTTGCCCGAACTGTGGATTGTCGATCTCCGTCACCGCGCTTGCGGGCTGGACCTGCCCAGGCCGAAGACTTTGCATCAGGAGCAGCAGGTTGATCCGTGTGTCATTCCCCGGGCTGATCGCAGCGCGACCGTCGCAATCATAATCCTGCAAAGCCAGTTGCCATTCCGGCGAGCAGGATGAGTCCGCACAGGCCCAGAGCGCTCCGCTCAGCGCGACACTCGAAAATATCAGCCCCGCCAGCAGGGTTGCGACTGGATGTCTGCGGGCCGATCGAAGGCCATGGCGCATGATGCGGCGTGCTGGGGTCGGTTTCATCATCCTTTCGTAACTGAACAATTGATCGCTTCAGCGCAATCACGAACGGCAACGGATCGGCCATACGGACCGATCCTCCTTCCCAGAGCCGAGGTTCAGCCGGATCAAGCCGTTCTGTGGCATCGCCACTTGCTACGGCAAGCATCCGGCCAATCATCGCGCCGCCTTGAAAGTCGTTCGCCAGGCGGCAGATCCTCTCAGTAGCGGTAGCCGAGCGTGAATCCGTAGGTCCGCGGCGGCAGCCAGGTGGCGCCGATGACGCGCCCGGTGGAGATCGCGAAGGTGGAACTGGCCCGAAGCGTGTCCGCGATATTCTTGATCCACAACGACGCCGTGACGTCCTCCTTGTTGGAGGTCCAGCGCAACGCCGCGTCGAACAGCGTGAAGGCCTTGGCGCCCTCGCTCAGACGATTGAATTCGGTGAAATAGATGGTGCTCTTGCCCGACATGTCGCCCGACAGAGTGACCGTGCCCATGTCGCTATGATCGACAAGATCCAGTTCACCATGAACATTATAGGACCATTTCGGTGAGTTGCGGGTGCGGTTGCCCGCCAACTGTATCTGGCACCCGCCGACATTCGCGCTGCCGTCGACGCAGGGCGCACCAAAAGCAGTGGGGTCGGGGTTGGTGACGGGGTTATAGGCCGGCTGCCCCGGCTGTGAGACATTGCGCGGATCCAGCGGATCGAGCGTCAGAAAATCCTTATATTTACTATCTGTATAGGACAGGCCACCCGATAGGCGGACCCGATGCATCGGCCGCAGCATCCACTCGATCTCGACACCTTTCGCTTCGGTCCTCGCGGCATTTTCGAAGATCGTCGTGTAGCCGGTAGGGCCGCCGCCGATCGTCTTGTTGATCTGCAGATCCTTCAGCTTGTACCAATAGCCCGCGAGATTGAGGGTCAACATGCGATCGAACAGGTCGAGTTTCGCGCCGACTTCATGGTTCTTCATCTTTTCCGGCTTCACGATCGTCGAGCTGCCCGCGGCGTTCTCGCCCGATCCGGCCTTGAAGCCTTCGGAATAGGTATAATAAAGCAGCGTATTGCCGTTCGGTTGCCAGTTAAGGCCGATTTCCGGGGTGAAATCCTTGAACGTCTTCTGCCGGTAGGTGCCGCCTTCGGTGTAAGGCGCATCGGTGTAGGCCAGCACCGACCCTACGGCCGGATTGGCGTTGGCCGTCATGACGACCGACATATTGGCGGTCGATACCTTTTCATGACTGAAACGGCCGCCCAGTTTCAGTGTCAGATTATTGAGGCCGATCGCTTTTTCCAGGTCGAAATTGAGCTGACCGAACGCTGCCCAGGCTTCGGTATTGAGCCGCGAGCGCAGGCACACACGGTTAGGCGCAACGCCATCGGAAAAGCCGCACAGATAATCGGCATAGGCGAGGCCGATCGAACCCGGTGCCGCGACCTTGCCGTCGATGATGGTCGGTCGCGTCGCGAGAAAGCCGATATTGCTGGCCATGCCATAGGAGGACGTCAGGCCGACCTGGTCGCGCGGTCGCTGATGCTCGCCGAAATAATAGAGACCGACGACGCCGTTGACGATGTCGCTGTCATATTTGACCTGAAATTCGTTGCTCCATTGCTTCGAATTGATCGTCCGCGTTTGCACGGTCGTAGCGGTCGGCAGCCGGTTGACTACCGCTGAAATATCGAGATCCTGAATTAGCTGGGTCTTGAAATCGCGGTAATTTGCGACATTGGTGATGGAGAAGGCGTCACTGAATTCCCAGTTGAAGGTCGCGGTATAGGACTGGCTCTTGGTGTTGACCGAGGGCGGCTCATCGCTGCCCAGGTCGCGTGGTTTGGTCGCAATGCCGGCCGGGCCAAGGGGCGCGAGGCGCGCGACTCCCGGAAAGGCGTCGCCATAATAATGGACCGCGCCGCTATTATCGTCCTGACGGAAATATTCCGCCGAGAGCAGCAGGTCCGCTTTTTCGGAAAAAAGGATTTGGGCCTGGCCGCGCACCATCTTGCGATTGAGATCGTCGACGTCCCAGTTGTTGAACGGATCCTTGCCATAGCCATCGCGGACTTCGCTCTTAGCTGCGAGGCGCAAGCGCAGCCAGTCGGCGACTGGGCCGGAAACCGCGGCCTCCGTCGTGAGCGCCTGATAGTTGCCGTAGCTGAGGCGTGCATAGCCGCTCAGCCTGTCTGTGGGCTTGGCCGTGATGATATTGATCGAGCCACCGACGGCGTTACGGCCGTAAAGGCTACCCTGCGGGCCGCGCAGCACCTCGACGCGCTCGACGTCGAAGAGGGAGGTCAGTTGCGCTTCCGCGCGGGCGACATAGGCGCCATCGACATGGAGCGCGACGCCGGTGCTGCTGCCGGTGGTCGACGTATTGGCGCCTACACCGCGGATGAAGACCTTTGCCTGGTTAAAGTCGTTGCCGAAGGTGACAGATGGCACCAGCTGCTGCATATCCTGCAGGTTGCTGATCCCGGCATTGGCCAGCGTGTCGGCACCAATGGCGGATACCGCGACGCTGACATCCTGCAATGATTGCGCGCGCTTTTGCGCCGTCACGATGATTTCATTATAGCCGTTGTCGGCGGAGCCATTGTCTTGCGCCACCGCCGTATGCGCCATGGCAAGCGCCATGGCAGACGCCGATAAGGTCATGTGCTTCCGCAGTCTCGGCATCATCTCTCTCCCTGTTTTTTGTCACCGGCTTGAACCGGTCCCGTCTCCTTTTATCCATGATGCCACCCTGCATCCAGAAAAATGTGCTCCAAGGATACAAATGACCGTCGGATTCTTGCGCGCCGCCGCAAAGCATCAGCCCGGCCGGACGTTTCCCCAAGACGATGACTGATCACCGGCAAGATGATTGCAACAGGGTTGAGCATAACGCATGAGCCGATGAGCGCTTCTCGTTGGCCGGTTTTCACGGCTTAGCCTAGCCGGTCCTCGACACAAGATTATCGGGGGCACCATGACACGACCATTTCGCCACGCGCTGACGATCGCCTTGCTGGGCTCTGCCGGCTGGCAGGGCGGCGCGCTGGCCGCCGACGCGCCCGCGGCGGATGCGGCCGGCAGCGTGGACATCGTGGTGCTGGGCAGCCGCAGCGCCGATCGCACCGTGGCGCAGAGCAGCGCGCCGATCGACGTGGTCGGCAATGACGCGCTGGTGCAGACCGGCGGCGCGGCGGGGCAGTTGCGCGACGCGCTGTCGGCGCTGGTGCCCAGCTTCAAGGTCGATACCGGGTCCAACGCCGCCTACAACACCTTCGGCCGTCCGGCGGGCCTGCGCGGCCTGTCGGGCGCGCATGTGCTGGTGCTGGTCAACGGCAAGCGCCGCCATCCCAGCTCGATCCCGTTGCCGACGACCGCCCAGGCATCGGGCGCGAACGCGGTCGATCTCGACCAGATCCCGATGAGCGCGATCGACCATGTCGAAATCCTGCGCGACGGCGCGGCGGCGCAATATGGCTCCGACGCGGTCGCCGGGGTCATCAACATCGTCCTCAAGAAGGATGCGTCGGGCGGTTCGGTCACCATCTATGGCGGCGAGCGCTATCGCGGCGACGGCGAGCAGGCGCAGGTACGGCTGAACTATGGCTTCAAATTGCCGAACGAGGGCTTCCTCAACCTGTCGGCCGATTATTTCTTCCAGGATTTCGCCTTCCGTCCCGGCCTGGCCACGGTGCAGAACTATCCGAAGATCAACGGCCAGCCCGACCCGCGCGAAGCGACGCGCGACCGCCACCTGACCCGCGGCGGCGGCTGCGCTTCCGCGCCACGATCGACTGGATGGAAAGCCATGACGACCAATGGGCCGATATATTGGCCAAGGCCACCGGCATCGACCGCGACTATTATCTGGAATGGCGCCGCCTGAAGAAGAACAGGACCCGACTGGTGCCGATCGACGACAAGGCGATCGCCGACCAGCAGTCCGCCGCCCACCTGTTCCGTCGTTTCGACGTGACGAAGGCGCATTTCGATGCGGCTCCTTTATGGGACAGGCGCTTCGAAGCGATCCTGTCCTGATCCGGCGTATCGGTTTTGGCGGGGCTTCGCCGTTATGGACAGATGTGCTAGCGGGTCGAGATGAAGAAATATGATCTAGCGAGTGGGGCCAACGACGAAGGATCGGGGCGCCGCCGTCAGATATTGGAAATCGCGGCGCAATTGTTCGCTAAAAAGGGATATCGCGGAACGTCGATGCGCGACATCGGCGAGCAGGCCGGCGTGTTGGGCGGTTCGCTCTACCACCATATAAAGTCTAAAGACGCGCTGTTCGTCGAACTGCACAATGCGGCGCTGGATGCCGCCGAAAACAGCATCGCCCACGCTGTTCGCGTGCAGGACGAGCCGTGGGCCAGATTGGCGGCGGCCTGCGCGGCCTTGCTGGAAATCCAGCTGGCGCCTGATTCGCTGACGATGCCGATGATGAACGATTTTCGCGAGGTGCCCGATGCGGTGCGCGAACAGCTGATCGCGCGGCGTGATCGGTTCGAAGAGATTTTCCGGTCGCTGGTCACTTCCTTGCCGCTACCCCCTCATATCGATCGTTCGATCTACCGCAACCTGTTGTTGTCGCAGCTCAATTCGGCATCGGACTGGTATCGCGACGGACGTTTGTCGCCCAGCGAGATTGCTGCTCAGATCGTTGCGATCTTCCGGCGCGAATAAGGCCTTCGAGGATGACCAGACCCCCTGAACAACGCGCCGACATTGACTGTAACACATGTTTGGTATAGTTGCAGCGCTGCGCTTTGAGGAGAGGCCCGATGTTGAGCTATGTTCCCCCGATCGACGATTACCGCTTCCTGCTGACGCAGGTGCTGGGCTTTGATGCGGCGATGGCGGAGACAGGCAAGGAAGTCGACGCCGACCTGGCCGTCGCGGTGCTGGAGGAAGCGGGGCGCATGTGCGCCGATCGGCTGCACCCGCTCAATCGCCATGGCGATGAAGAAGGCAGCCGCCTTATCGACGGCAACGTGGTCACGCCGACCGGGTTTGCTGACGCCTGGCGCGATTTCGTTGCCGCAGGCTGGGCCTCCATGTCTGCCGATCCGGCCCATGGCGGTCAGGGCCTGCCCTTCATCCTCCAGTTGTGGCTGGATGAAATGCTGTCTGCGGTGAATCTGTCCTTTGGCCTGTTTCCAGGCCTCACCCGCGGCGCCTGCGAAGCGATTGCGGCCCATGCCAGCGATGCGCTGAAAACCGCCTATCTGCCGCGAATGGTGAGCGGCGAATGGACCGGCGCCATGGCTCTGACCGAAAGTGGGGCCGGCACGGACCTGGCCCTGCTCAAGACCAAAGCCGTGCCGCAGGACGACGGCAGCTTTGCCGTGACCGGGCAGAAAATCTTCATTTCGTCGGGCGACCATGATTTTGGCGGCAACATCGTCCACCTCGTTCTCGCGCGCCTGCCCGATGCACCGGCTGGGGTGAAGGGAATCAGCCTGTTTCTGGTGCCCAAATATCTGCCCGACGCGGATGGCGAATTCACGATACGCAACGGCATGTCGGTCGGGGCGCTGGAAAAAAAGATGGGCATCCATGCCCAGCCGACCTGCGTAATGAATTACGACGAGGCGACCGGCTGGCTGGTTGGCGCGCCGAACAAGGGACTAGCCGCCATGTTCACGATGATGAACGCGGAGCGGCTGATGGTCGGCATCCAGGGACTGGGCGTCGCCGGCGCGGCCTATCAGCAGGCCGCGGGTTATGCCAAGGAGCGGCTCCAGGGACGCAGCGCCGATGGTGCGCGTGGGCCGGTGGCGATCATCGACCATGCCGATGTGCGGCGGATGCTGCTCAACATCCGCGCCTTTGTCGAGGCCGGGCGGGCATTGGGCGGCTGGACCGCGCTACAACTCGATCGGGCGCATCATCATCCCGACGCGGCAGAGCGGACCAAGGCCGACGCGCTGGTCGCGCTGCTGACGCCGGTGGTGAAGGCCGCTTTCACGGACTTCGGTTTTGAAAGCGCGGTGCAGGCACAGCAGGTGTTCGGCGGTCATGGCTACATCCGCGAATGGGGCATGGAGCAATATGTCCGCGATGCGCGCATTGCCCAAATTTATGAAGGCACCAACGGTGTGCAGGCTATGGACCTGGTCGGGCGCAAGCTGGCGCTTGCAGACGGCGCCGTGGTCGAGGGCTATTTCGCGTCTGTTGCGGCTGATCTGGATGCGGCCGGCACCATCGATGTGGCGGACAAGACGCGGGCGGCACTCGCCCTGCTGCGCACCGCCACGGCGTCGTTGCAGGACGCGAATGGAGATGCGGCTGGTGCGGCGGCAGTCGATTATCTGCGGCTGTTTGCGCTTGTATCCATGGGGTGGATGTGGACGCGCATGGCCGCGGCGGCACAGGGTGACGATCCCCTCCATATCGGCAAGCGTATCGTCGCCGATTTCTTCGCGCAGCGGATGCTGCCCCAGGCGCACAGCCTGGCGGCCAGCATCGCGGCGGGCGAAACGTCCATCATGGCGCTCGGCGCGGAAAGTTTTTGAGCGACGCATATTCTATGTGAAATCGCGCAGCGGCGCGTAGTTCGCCGCTGCGCGATGACGTTCATGCCGGTCCGGGGCCGATCTGCCGATCAGCCCAGCCGCGTCACAGCTTCACGCGGAAATCCACGCCATAGCTGGTGGGCTCTCCATAGGTATTGCCGGCATAGCCAAGGCTGCCGAAGTCGATGCCGTAGAGCCGATATTTTTCGTTGAAGATATTCTTGCCCCAGAAGGCCAACTCCGCTTTCGCACCGTTGAGATCAATGTTTGTCAGAGAGATTCTGCCATTGACCAGATGGCGCGGCGCGCCGGCGATGTCGTCATTATAGGGCGTCCCGACGGTCGTCGGGTGATAATAGATTTTCGTCCGATAATCATAGTCGCCCCGGACTGACAGCCGCCCGAACGATAATTCCGCGACATCCCATTGCGCATAGGCGCTGACCGTCGTCGTCGCGCCGACCAGGAAGCGTGCGCTATCCTTCACGTCCACGATCTGGTTGGTCGTGGGATCGAGGATCAGGAACTGCTTATATTTGCGGTTGGTGTAGCCCAAATTGGCGCCCAATGTGAGGGTATCGATCGGCTTGACCGTAAGTTCGGCCTCAATCCCCCAATAGCGCGCCTTGCCCGCATTGACGGTGATGCTGGACGCGCCGCTGGTTCCGGCCTGGAACTGCTGAAGCTGCAAGTCGGAATGGCTGGCATAGAAGCCGGTCAGGTTCAGGCGCAGGCGCCGGTCGAGCCAGTCGGACTTGATGCCCGCTTCATAGGAGGTCAGCGATTCCGGGTCGAAGCCGGAATTGATCGAGCGGGCGTTGAAGCCACCTGCCTTGTAGCCGGATGCGGTGCGGGCATAGACCAGCATAGAGGGCGTCGCCTGCCAGTTGATGCTTGCGGCATAGTTGAAGCGGCTGAAACTGGCATCCAGTTCGCGGACCTGTGGCGCGCGCTGCACCAGATGCTTCTTGTCATGGGTATAGCGAATGCCGCCCGTCACGCTCAGCGTGTCGGTCAGCTTGTAGCTGCCCTGCGCGAAGGCCGCCGCCGACTTGTTATAATGGTCATAATCGGTCAGCGACGAAAGCTGCACGCCGAAGCTGTTGAGCGACACGGTGGGCGTTAGTGGAATGGGCACGGGCGACGGGAGGATCAGCAGGAAGTTCTGCGGATTATATTCGGACGAATGTTCGTGGAAATAATAGCCGCCCAACACATATTCGAACCGATCGCCAATGTCCCCGAGCAGGTTGATTTCCTGCGAGAATTGATGCTGGCGCCGATGGTTCTGGGTGCTGAACAGGTCGATCGGGGTGACGCCCAGCGGATTGAAGCTGAAGGGCGGAGCCAGAATTTCCGGGCCGACGGTGAAGCCGACCAGACCCGAATTACCGTCCAGATCGTCGCGTGCGTTCCGGTTCGTCCAGCGTCGGAAGCCGGTGAGCGATCGCACGGTCACCCCGCCCAGATCCAGTTCCGCCGTCAGCGTGTGGCCGATCACGCGATCGGTCATCTTCCCCTGGTTGAGGGCGATGCTGTCCAGTCGATCGGGCGAAAATACGGGCGCGCTGCCGCCAAAAGCGGATGATGCCTGAAGATAGGCCAGGACGTCGGGCCGGATCACGGTCAGCTGGAAAGCCGGCGCATAGCTTTCGCGCTTCGACCAGTCGAACCCATAATCGAGCTTCAGCGCGCCAGATTCGAACTGGACCGCGCCGCGGACCGCGTCGAGTACATAGGCGCCCGGATCGCGATTGTCGGGCGCATTGACGTCGTCGACATAACCGTCGCGTTCCTTGTGCAGATAGGTCAGCCGTGCCTTGAGGCCGCTATTGGCGATATTGCCGCTGTCGACCGAGGTCTTGAGGCTGTAATAGCCGTAATTGCCCGCCGATCCGTTGATCGAGGCGTGGAAGTCGTCGGCAGGCTTGGCGGTGATGAGGTTGACGGCGCCGCCGATCGTGTTGCGACCATAAAGCGTACCCTGCGGCCCGCGCAGCACTTCGATCCGTTCCAGGTCGAGAATGTCGAACGCGCTGCCTGCGGCACGGCCCAGGATGATGCCATCGACATAGATGCCGACCGGGCTGTCCGACGTCAGGATGGGATCGATGTCGCCGACGCCGCGGATGAACAATTGCATGTTGGTGGAGGAGGCGGGCGATGTCGTCACCGACAGGCTGGGCGCCACCGCTGTCAGGTCGGCGGCAGAGGCGATGCCCTTGTCGCGGATCATGTCGGCGTTGAGGGCAGTCACCGCGATCGGCGTGGATTGCAGATTTTCCGCCCGCTTTTGCGCGGTCACGACGATGTCGGCGATGCCGCTCGTACTGGTGTCTGCCGCTTCGCTCTGCGCTATGGCCGGCCCGGCCGCGAAGATGAGGGCGACGCCGCCCAGCAGAAAATAGCGCAACTTCATGGTCACTTTACAGTTCCTTCCCCGTCCAATGTGTTCTTGTTCCTGCGAGCGTCAGGCGCGCACCTGACCAAACTGGTCCGCAATCTCGCGGACGGCGGCAGCGATGTCGTTGCGGCGATAGCCGAGCAAGGCGACCTCAACGGCGTTCGGCGCATAGTCGATCCAGTTGCCCCGCCCTTGCGGGATAGCGACGTCGGGCAGCAGCGGCAGTTCCGCGTCCCGCTCTTCGACCTGGACGGATCGGCATGCCGCGTCGAAGAAGAGCTGGAAATAGGCGCGGAAGGACATGGTCTCGTCGCCCACCAGATAGGCTTTGCCCGGCTCGCCACGGAGCAATGCGCCTTCCAGGGCCTGCGACAGCGATCGATAGGACATGAAATTGGTGCCGCCGGTCGGCGCATAGGGCTCGATTGGAATATGTCCCTCGGCCCATTGCATATAGGGTGCGAAGATGGCGCTGGGCAGGCCGGGCACCGTGCCGACCATGAAGGGCGCGTTCACGCTGATGACGTCGAAACCCGGCCGCCCCTGCGCGCGTGCGCCTTCGCAGGCAGCTAGACGGGAACGGATATAGCTATTGTCCGCCAGCAGTTCCGGCGCGGCTTGCGGATAGAAGCTGCCGAGCTGGATGGCACGGTTGACCCCGGCATCCCGGCACGCGGCGAACAGCGCGGGGACTGCCTCATGATTGGCCTTCAGCAGGAAGGCGTCGAAATCCCCGCCCTGCGGCACATGACGCGGGTCGTTCCCGGCGGCGAAAATCACCCAGTCGAACCCTGCGAGCCGGTCCGGCGTGAAATCGCCCGCGACATAGTCGCCCTGCAGGAAGGGCATCGCCGCCATCGGGGTCAATGCGAGCGGCGCGTTGCGGCCTGCGACCGTGACATCATGGCCCTGGGCGGCCATGTGGATCGCAGCATGGCCGCCCAGCGCGCCTGTACCGCCGATCACCAATAGCTTCATAGCGTCATATCCTTGAACTGGTTCATGGAGGTTCCGGCGTTGACCGGACGTGTTTCGGTCCAGTCGAGCAACAGGCTGCGCCGGGTGAAGCGCCATCCTTCGTCATCGCGCCGCCACGCATCCTGATAGCGGATCGCCCAGACCAGAATGGCGTCGCGATCGCGCAGCAGATGGCTGGCGGCGCAATAGGTTTCGCCGACGGCGGCATCCTCGTCGATGATGACGCGTTGCTGCAGCACGTCATGCCGCGTGGCGCGATACATATGGTCGAGCGCATCGATCAACTGGAGGCAGGCGTCCCGACCCTGGGTGATGAAGCCTGGCCCTTCGATCACGCACTCTTCCGCCAGCACCTGCCGCCACAGCGCCTTGTCGCGCCGGTCCGCCCCGATGGCATAGAGGTCCGCCGCCTGCCGCAGCAGGTTTTGGTCGATCATCAGGGAATGGGCGTCAGCCATGGCTCAGAGCATGTCCGCGAGCGGCGGAAAGGCGGAGAGCAAGGCCGCGTCGATATTCTGCGCCTGCCCGTTGATCCCGGCCGATCGGCGGCTCAGCAGGAACAGCGCGACCTCCGCGATCTGCTGCGCGCTTAGCGCGCCGCGATAGGCGGGATCGGCCACCTCATCGGGATCATCGATCGCTTCCAGCCCGACAGTGCCGGTCATGCCTGTTAGCACCATGCCGGGGCAGATGGCGTTGATCCGTGTGCCTCGCTCGGCAAAGGCGGAGGCCGCCGACCGCACCAGCCCGACCAGCCCATGTTTGGACACGGCATAGGCGGGGCCTTCGGCAAAGCCGATGACGCCGGATAGCGATGCTGTGACGACGCAACTGCCGCCCGGCCGCAACCGCGCGCGCGCCTGCTGCACGCCCAGATAGGTGCCGCGCAGATTGACGGCGATGATCCGGTCGAAGGTTTCGAGCGCCAGTGCCTCCAGCGGACCATAGGGCTGTATCATACCGGCATTCAGGAACGCCGCGTCGATGCCGCCGAAACGTTCTTCGGCCAGATCGAATATTGCCTGATTATCCTGCTCGCTGGCGATGTCGGCGCGGATGGCGACGGCCTGACCACCGCGCGCCGCGATCAGTTCCACGGTGCGCTCGGCCCCTGGCAGATCGATGTCGGCCACCACGACCTGCGCGCCTTCCACCGCCAGCCGCTGGCTGGCCGCACGGCCGATGCCCGATCCGCCGCCGGTGACGATCGCGACCTTGTCATTGAAGGGTGCGCGGCTCATTCCGCCGCTTCCTGTGCCGACTGCGCACGGAAATGCGGGATGACCTTGGCGCCGATATTGTGGATCGTCTCCAATATCGCCGCGTGTGGCACCGTGCCCATCTGGAACAGGAACAATATCTCGTCTGCGCCCGCTTCCTGCAGGCGCGTCACATAGCGGATGCAATCATCGGCATTGCCATAGGCATCCTGCGCCACGGCATAATTGCTGACATGCTCGTCGCCGACGGGAATATGTTCCTCCGACAGATAGGCGACGACGGCGTCCTTGCCCTGCTGCAGCGCATCGGCCTGTTCTTCGGCGGACAAGTCAGCGACGCTGGGCTTGGGACCGCCCTGATACCAGTGGGCGATGGCTTCGGCGAAGAAGCGCTGGCCCCGCAGGCCGATCCTTCGCGCCTCCTCGCGATCATCCAGAACGCAGGCGGCGCAGAAGGCGGCGAGATGCTCCGTGGGGACGATGCCGACCTGATCCTCCGCCTTCCGAGTGCGGAAATTCTCGCGATAGATGGCATTTTTGCGCGCGATTTCCTCCGGCCCGGAAAAGCCCAGGACCAGCGCGCCGATGCCGCGCTTGCCGGCTAGTTCCAGCGTGGCTTCACGGGTGCAGGCATAATAGAGCGGCGGATGCGGCTTTTGCAGCGGCTTGGGATGGATCGGACGGCGCGGGATTTTGATGTAGGTGCCGTCATGTTCGATCTCGTCCTGCGTCATGATCTTGGGGATCAGATACATGGACTCGTCGATCATCGGTTGCAGTTCGGCCAGGTCATAGCCGAAGGTGCCGGCCTCCTGCTGGGTGCCGCCCTTGCCCATGCCGAAATGCACCCGCCCGCCCGACAATATGTCGAGCGTCGCGATCCGTTCGGCCACCTTCACCGGATGGTTCATGGCGGGCGGAAGGCACACGACGCCATGGCCGATGCCGATCCGGCTGGTCCGGCCGGCCAGATAGGCCAGCACCGTTTCGGGCGCCGACATATGCGCATATTGGGTCAGCGCGGTATGTTCGACGCACCACACGGTGTCGAAGCCGAGCTGTTCGGCCAATATGACCTGCTCGACGATCTCGTTGAAGCAGCGCACTTCCGACGCCGGGGACGGGTCAGCCATTTGCGCTTCGTAGATGATGGAGAATTTCATATCTGCTCCTGAAAAATGGGCCGTGTCAGGCGGGCATTGCGATGCCGTTGCCGCTGATCATCGGCACGACGGTCCATTGCCCCTCGGGCGTCTGCATCCAGCCGGCCGCCGCGCGTGCGCCGCCATCGACATGCAGGGTGGTGCCGGTGATCCAGGCGGCCATGGGACTGGCCAGATAGAGTGCAGCATCCGCGCTGTCCTGTGGCCGGCCGAAACGGCCCAGCGGAATCCATTTGTCCATATGCGTGCGGTTCTGCGGCGGGATCATATACTCCAGTGGCACTTGCGGCGTGTCGGTGGTTTCGGGCGCGACGGCGTTGATGCGGATGCCGGCAGGCGCCAGTTCCAGCGCGAGGCTCTGGGTCAGGCCGGTGACAGCCGCTTTGGCGGCGCCATAGATGGCGCAATTGGGAATGCCGCGAAACGCCTCGATCGACGTGATGTTGACGATGCTGGACCCCGGCCCGGCTGTCCGCAACAGCGGCAGCATGGTGCGGGTGACGCGCACGACCTGGCCGAAATTGATGTCGACGATCGCATCGACCTCGTCATCTTCCAATGCCTCGAACGCCTTTGTGTGCAGGAAATGGCCGACATTGTTGACCAGTATGTCCAGCTTGCCGTCCCAGTCCCGTACCTGACCGCCAAGCATGCGCAGTTCGGCGCGGTTGGTGATGTCGCAATGGACGACCAGCGCCTGTGGAAAACGCGCGGCGAATTCGGCGCAACGCATCTCGTCTGCCTCAGCGATCGCGATCCGGGCGCCAGCCTCGGCGAAATTCTCGGCGCAGGCCAAGCCGATGCCCGATCCTCCACCGGTGATCAACACGCTCTTGTCGCGAAAATCGATGGCTTTCATGATCTCTCCCGGATGTCGGCTTTTTGCCGTTGCCGACATTCTAGCGGTTCAGGTGCGAGGCGCATGGTCCATTTGGACTAGATGAAAAATTAATCGCCATGAATAAAACGCAATTTGTGGATGAATTGTTATGATAGGTATATTTTGCGTAGTTCATCCAGGTCGTGGCCGTTCAATTCCAGGCCGTTTCGCAGATAGGCGTCGAAAGAACCGTGTCGCTTCTCCACCTCATCGAACGCGGCCTGCAGATAGGCGGTGCGCACGGTCAGCACTGGCATCAGGCTGGCGGGATCGATCGCGCTTCCCGATTGCGCAAGGGCGCTCACCGTCTTCGCATTCTTGCGTTCCAGATAGCGGTTGCTCGCCATATAATCGGCCATGACGGTGTCGCGCGGCACGCCGAGCAGGGTCAGCACGACGGCCGTCGCCCAGCCGGTGCGATCCTTGCCCGCGGTGCAATGATAGAGCAGGGGCATTGCTTGCGGCGTCGCCAGTTCGCGCAATAGCGCGGCATAGGCTTGGCGTGCGCTGCCCAGAGCGACGAAATCGCGATTGGCCGCGGTCAACAGTTCCACGCCCTTGCCCGCAGCAATCGCCGCGGTCGCCTTGCGCATGTCGCCGCCCAGCGAACCGTCGCCGTCAGCAGCGACGTCCAGGATGAGCGGGCGGCTGCCCGGGGGCAGTCTGTCGGGTTCGCGCATCCTTTCGCTTTGCGTCCGTAGATCGACGACGACGCGCAGGCCCAGCCGTTCGAGCGCGGCCATATCGGCATCGCTCACCCGGTCGAGCTGATCCGAGCGATAGAGCATCCCCATCTTCACCCAGCGACCATCTGTAGTGCGATAGCCGCCAATGTCGCGCAGATTGGCGATGCCGGATATGTGCAGCGCCCGATCCGCAACGACCAACGGTGCGCCGCGATCGGGAACTAGGGTGAAATAAGACCGGCTGCCCGGCGTGAGGCCACGGATGGTCGCGCTGCCCGTACCATTTCCTTGCGCCACCGGCTGTCCAACGAGCATGGGAGACGGCATGTCGCTGACATATATGGCGATGCGTCGCACGTCTTCCGCCTGCCATTCAACATGATAGTCATCGCTGTCGGCGATCCGAATGACGCTGGCGGCGCGGAAGGGAATGGCGGCGCTTGTCCCGCGTGCGACTGGCGTCGTGCAACCCGCCAGCGCGGCAAAGGATGTCAGCAGCGCGCCGGAGAGAAAATGACGGCGGTCTATCGGAAGGGCTGTCATGCCGTCATCACCCGCGCTGCGATGAGATGTTGCCGCCGTCCACGACGATTTCCGACGCGGTGACATAGCTCGCCTCGTCCGACAGCAGGAAGCGGACGACCCGCGCGACTTCCTCTGGCTCTCCAATACGACCGAGCAGGATGCGCCGCTCGAAATAGCCGTCCGGCAGGGCGTCGACGGCCGGGCGCATCATCGGCGTCAGAATTTGACCGGGCGATACCGCATTGATCCGGATGCCGTCCATGGCGAGCCGGTCGGCCAGCGAGCGGACCAGCGAAAGTATGCCGCCCTTGGCGGCGCTATAGATCGGGTTGATGCCGTTCCCCAACGTGGCGTTTATCGAGGCGATGGCGACGATGGCAGAGCCGGGCTGGCTCGCCAGATCGACTCGGATGGCCTGGGTGACGAAAGCGAGCGCGCGCAGGTGGATGGCGATGCCGCTGTCCCAGCTTTGCGCCGTCATCCCGTCGATCGAGTCCGTATCGACGATACCCGCCGCATGGACCACGCCGCCCGGCGCGCCCATCGCCTGTCGCGTCGCCGCCAGTGCGGGAGCGATCCCGTCCAGATCGCGCAGGTCGATGCCGATGCCTATGGCGGCGATGCCATGTGTCTGGGCGATAGAGCCGGCGGCAGCGGCGGCCCCGTCGCCATCGATATCCCATAGCGCGACCGGCCGCCCGACGGCTGCCAGGGCCTTGGCGGACGCAAGTCCGATGCCTGAAGCGCCGCCGGTGACGATGACGGGAGAGGATGGCGAAGAAACTGGGTTCATGAAGCGTTTCCTTTCAGATAACGGGGTTCGGGCGGGTGACGATCGCCAACTGCGGCTTAGAATTCGACGCTCAGGTCGACGCCATAGGTGCGCGGTTCCCCGAACAGCGCGCCGGGACGGCCGACGTTGAACTGCATGACATAGTAATTTTTGTCGGTAAGGTTGCGGCCCCACAGGCTGGCGCGCACGCCCTTCACGCCAGGAATGTCCGTGAGTGTCAGCCGCCCATTGAGCAGTCCATAGTCGCCGATGATGTAGCGGCCGCTGGTGACAGTGGCATTGGTATATTTGTCGCTCTGCGCCGTGTAGTTGAGGTTGGCGCTCAGATGCCCGAGCGGCAGGCGCGGCAGATCATAGGTAAGGTCCAGCGCGATGCTGTGCCTGGGCGCATTGGTGAAGCGATAATTGGCCGCGATATTGGCACCGGTCGCGTCGATGATCTCCTTGTAGCGCGCCAGCAGATAGCCGTAATTCACCGACAGGCGAAGATCGCGGGCGGGCGCGAACGTCAAATCCATTTCCACGCCTTTCACGGTCGCACTGCCGGCGTTCAGCACGTCGGTCAGGCGGATATTGGTCGGATCGGACTGAACATTGACCTGAATGTCCGAATATTTCGAGATGAAGCCCGCCGCATTGAAGCGCAGTCTTTTGTCCAGCCATTCGCTCTTCACCCCCGCTTCATAGGACCAGAGTGTCTCCGGGCCGAAGCCCTCGTCGAACCTGTCGATGGAACTGGCCCGGACATTATAGCCGCCGCTCTTATAGCCCTTCACGGCCTTGACGTAGAGATTGACGTCGTCAGATGCGTCATAGGCGACCACGAAGCTGGGGCTGAAATCCTTGAAGTGCCGACTGCCGTCTCCTGCGCCCGGCACTATAGTGATCGGGCCGCTATTTACCTGCGTCTGGCGCGCGAGCGTCGCCTCGCGCTTGTCCCAGCTCTGCCGCAGACCCACCGTCAGATGCAACCGCCGGTCGAGCGCCTGCGGGGTGAAGGTCGCCTGGCCAAACAGTGCATAGGACCGGTTGTCGATGGTCGCTGTGGTGAAACTGCGCGTCAGCGTCGGCGGGCTATAGCTATTGCTGAAATTATCGCCGCTTTCCGAGAAATAATAGAAGCCAGCGACATATTGCAGCGTGCCGTCCAGTGCATCGCCCACCAACTGCCATTCCTGGCTCCACTGATCCTGCCTGGCGCGGCTGCTGTTCTTCTGGAGCGGGAAGGGGCCGAGCGCGCCGGTGAGATAATCCTGGTTCTGGAAATTATCGAGCTTGCGATAGCCGGTGATCGACCGGACGGTCAGGTCGTCGCTCGCCTCCCATTCGCCGGTCAGGCTGTGGCCCTGGGAGGTGATGTCGTTGGGCACCAGATCGCGTACCAGCGGACTGCCTGCCTTGGGACGATCGATCGTGCGCGGATGGAGTGGGGAGAAGGCGACATAGGTGGGCGTGTCGCCGATTTCGGTGCGATCATAATTATATCGCAGGCTGAAACGGTCCGACGGCTGCCACAACAGGTCGGCGCGCATGGCCTGGCGGTCCTTGTCGCCCCAGCGGCTGACGCCCGTGCCGGGATTGGCGATGAAACCGTCCTGCTGCTGGTTCACATAGGACAGGCGCAGCGCGATCGTCTGCCCGACCGGGATATTGACGGCAGCCTTGAAACGGCGATTGTCGTAATTGCCGAGCGTGACCTGCCCCTTGAAGCCGAAGGCGCGAAGGTCCGGCTTGCGGGTGATGAAATTGATCGCGCCGCCAGTCGCATTGCGGCCGTAGAGCGTGCCTTGCGGCCCGCGCAGCACCTCTATCCGTTCAAGGTCGGCCACTTCCATCGCCAGCCCCTGGCTGCGGGCGACATAGACGCCGTCCATATAGACCGCCACGCCGCCATCCTGGGTGATCTGATCGTCGGCCAGTCCCACGCCACGCATGAAGATCTGCGTCGTTGCGGCATTGTTCGGGAAAGGCGTGAGCTGAAGATTCGGCACAGTGGCGCGCAGGTCGGTCAGGCCGTTGATACCCTTCGCTTCTAGGTCTTTCGCGCTGAATGCGGCGATCGAAATCGGCGTATCCTGCAACGATTCCGCGCGCTTCTGTGCGGTCACGACGATGTCCGCGATGGCGTCCGCCCGATCCTGCGCCAAGGCCGGCGTGGCAGCCATGCTCGCGAGCAATGCGACAACGGACACGGCAGTCATGTGATTCGACATATTTTCCTCCCCAGAATCCTGCGTTGGCGGCCGTTTCACAGCTCATCTCTGCCAAGCGCACATTAAATCTACCTACAAGTCAGTAGATTTTCAAGTCGTGACGATGCAGATTGGCTTTATTGGCCGCAATCGGCGTTGCATGGCATGGATGTGAGCGCATAAGGACGGGACAATGACCGTTACCAGACAGCCTACCCGCCAGGCACGCGGCGATGCCACCCGTCGCCAGATATTGGATGCTGCGGAACGTATTTTCGCCGACATCGGCTATGCGGCCGCGCGGCTGGACCATGTGGCGGAAATGGTGGGTATCCGCCGACCGTCGATCCTCTATTATTTCCCCGGCAAGCAGCCGCTTTATGATGAGGTGGAGGCCGATATCTTCTCCTCGATGCACAGCTTCGTGCTGGCGCAGACGGAGGGAGTAGCCGATCCGATGGCGCGCCTGCTCGCGCTGCTCGACGCTTGGCTCGATTTTCTCGTCGGCCGGCCGACCGCTGCGCGGATCATCCAGCGCCTGATCGCCGACTCCGCAGCCTATGGCGACAATCCGGTGCGCTTTTCCGAGACGGCCTTGCAGGACATAGAGGATGTCGTGGCGGCCGGTGTCGCCAGCGGACAGTTTCAGCCGGTTTCGGCGATGGTTTTACTCAATACCGTGGCGGGCGGCGCGCTCCATTATGTTTGCAACGCGCATCAGCTTGGCCCGGCCCGGTCCTATGATCCGGCCGCGCCTGAACAACTGGCGGCGTTTCGGGCAATGATCCATCGTCTGGCCAAGGCAGCGGTGTCATTCGAGGCGTGAGTCGTCTCTCGCACCTATGATCTGTGTCTCCCGCCAGCAGGTGGGAGACTGGCCGGTCCATGCGTGGAAGGCGCGGCGGAAGGCGCTGGTGTCGCTGAACTGTGCGCGGCGTCCGACTTCGCCGATGGTCAGGCGCGGGTCCGCCAGTAACTGATAGGCCAATGTTTGCCGGGCCTTGGCCTTGATCCGCGCCAGAGACGTGCTTTCGGCCGCCAGACGGCGTTTCAGGGTCGCGACGCTGATGCTGAACTGCCGCGCCAGTTCGGCCGCCGTCGATGGCGTTTCGCCGCTCGCCAACATGGCGCCGAACAGATGGGCAATGCGTTCCGAAAGGGGCGCATCCTTGGACTGGGGTTCTTCGATGTCGAAGGGAAAGCGTTCGAGCAGGCTTTCCAGTTCATGCGGGCTACGGATCACCGGGCGATCCAGATAGGTCGCGGGAAAATGGAAGCTGTTTTCCGGTGCGCCATGTCGGACCGGGCAGGGCATCAGATAATGGATCGTCGGTTTGTCCAGCAACGGCGGATAGCGCATCGCCGCGCCCAGCAACGGCAAATCCTCGCCGATCAGCCAGCCATAAAGGCGCGCATAGGTGGACAGGCCGGTAAGGTCGGACAGATAGGCGCAGGCGTTGCGGATCTTGCGGACGGTAGGCATGTCGATCCGCGCCTTGCCTTCATCGACCTTCAACAATAATCGCCCCAGCCTTGGCCCCAGCATCACCGAGAATCGATCCATCCGGTCGATCACGTCGCGCAAGGTGCGACAGGTGATGAGGCAATGGCACATCATGTCGAACCCGGCCTTGGTCAGCGCCTCGCGCCCTTCCTGATGGGCGGCATGATCGTCCAGCAACAGGGTGCAATGGGCATAGAGGCGCGCGAAATCGCCATGCGATAGCGGGCGTTCCCCTCCACCCGGCGCCAGCAGTGCACTGCCCAGATGCGACAGGCCGGCATCGCGGAGAAGCACCGACGGATCATAATCGAACTGCCGGACGAGCCGCAGCAGGTCGCGCGCGATGGCGGCGGACACCCGGCCGGGCACCGGGCGCGAAAGATGCTTGTTGACCCATTTTGTCATGACCTTTGAGCTAATCCGCCATTTCGTTGCGCAAGCCAATAGGGGATGATCGGATAGCGACGATAAACGGGATGGGAGCGGATGAGCGAAAATGAAGGCCTGATGGCGCGTATCGACCGGCTGGAATCGCTCGATGCGATCCGTCAGTTACCGGCGAAATATGCGTTGGCGCTCGACATGCGCGATTCCGACGCCTGGGTGAACCTGTTTCCCGAAGATGTGAAGGTCGGTGGCGGCCAGACCGGGCGCAAGGCGCTACGCGACTGGTTCGACGAAACGCATGCGATGCAGTTCGACGGGACATCGCATCATATCGGTGGCCATATCATCGATTTCGACGACCCCGACCATGCCCAGGGCATCGTCTATTCCAAGAACGAGCATGAGTGCGGGTCGGAATGGGTCATCATGCAGATGCTGTATTTCGACCGCTATGAGCGGATCGACGGGCGCTGGTATTTTCGCCGCCGCTTGCCGCTTTACTGGTATGCGAGCGATCTCAACAAGCCGCCGATCGGTGATCGCAAAATGCGCTGGCCCGGCGTGGCACCCTATCATGGCAGCTTCCACGACCTGTTTCCGACCTGGAAAAGCTATTGGGCGCGCGAGGGAAGGCCGCATGACGGCCCGGTCGATCCGCCTGCGCCGCTCGAAAAATTCATTGAAACGATGCGCCGCGACGCGCCCCTGCCCCGCCCGCGCGTGCGGAGCTGAAGCGAATGAGCGACATATTCTCGCCGGTGCGGCTGGGCGACCTGGAATTGGCGAACCGCATCGTGATGGCGCCGATGACGCGCGATCGGGCCGGGCCGCAGGATGAGCCGACGCCGGTTATGGCGGACTATTATCGCCAGCGCGCCGGGGCCGGCTTGATCGTGACCGAAGGGACGCAGCCATCGCCGTCGGGCAAAGGCTATTGGCGCACACCCGGCATCCATAGCGAAGCCCAGGTCGATGGTTGGCGGGCGGTGGCGCAGGCGGTCCATGATGAAGGCGGACGGATCGTCATGCAATTGATGCATTGCGGCCGGGCGAGCGTGCGCGCCAACAAGGATGCAGGGGCGGAGACGGTCGCGCCATCCGCCATTCCCTGCCCGGACCCAATTCCCGGACCGGACGGGGTGCCGCAGGCAACCGACATGCCTCGCGCGCTCGAGACGCATGAGATCGCAGGCGTCATCGCGGACTATGTGACGGCCGCCCGCAATGCGATTCGGGCCGGGATGGATGGCGTGGAACTTCATTGCGCCAGCGGCTATCTGCCGATGCAGTTCCTGTCTTCGAACAGCAATCAGCGTGCGGACCGCTACGGTGGATCGGTCGAGAATCGCGTGCGCTTCGTCGTGGAGACGCTGACCGCTTTGGCGGATGCGATCGGATCGGGGCGGGTCGGCTTTCGCATCTGTCCGGGTATCACGCTCAACGGCATGGCGGACGTCGATCCGCATGAAACCTATGCGACGCTGCTGAAGGCGGTAGATGGTCTGGAACTGGCCTATGTGCACCTGATCCATATCCCGCTGGATGGACAGGATTCGCTGGAACTGGTTCGCGCCCACTGGAGCGGACCGATCATTGAAAATGGCGCGCTGACGCCCGACAAGGCGCGCGTCCTGCTGGCCGAGGGCAAGGCCGACGCTATGTCCTTTGGTTATGCCTTCATCGCCAATCCCGATCTGGTAGCTCGCTTCCGCACCGGCGCGCCGCTGGCGAAAGCGGACCGCAGCAGTTTCTACACCGGCCATGGCGACGATCGCCGCGGCTATACCGACTATCCGGCGCTGGGAGATTAAAATGGGCCAATTGCTCGAAGGGCGCACGGCGCTGGTCACAGGTGGCGGGCAGGGCGTGGGCCAGGGTATCGCCCGTGCGCTGGCGCAGGCAGGCGCAGCCATCGTCATTGCTCAACGCCGCGGCGAGGAAGCGGAGCGCGAGGCGACCTGGCTGCGCGATCAATATGGCGTGCGCGCGCTCGGCGTCGCCGTGGATGTGACCAGTGCGGACGATGTCAGGCAGATGGTCGAGGATGCCGCCGAACAACTTGGGCGCCTCGACATCCTGGTCAATAATGCGGGCGGCAGTTTCCCAAGACGGCTGGAGAAGCACAGCGATGAAGAGATGGCCGCCGCCTTCGATCTCAATTACTGGGCCGTATTCCGCGCGATGCGCGCCGCCTTTCCGATCATGAAGGCGCAGGGCTATGGCCGCGTCATCAATCTGGGCTCACTGAATGGCGTGAACGCCCATATGTTCACGGCGGCCTATAACGCCAGCAAGGAAGCGGTGCGCGCGCTGACCCGCACGGCGGCGGTCGAATGGGGGCCGCACGGCATAACCTGCAACATCATCTGCCCCTCTGTATCCAGCCCGCAGGCGCAGGATTATTTCGCCGCCAATCCGGCCATGGCGCAGGCGATCCTGCAGCAGGTGCCGGTAGGCCGCTTTGGCGATGCGGCGCAGGATGTCGGGCCGGTCGCGGTCTTCCTGGCGAGCGAGGGCGGTGGCTACACCACGGGCAATACATTGTTCGTCGATGGCGGCGGTCATATCAACGGCGTCGCCTGGCGCCCCGAAGTCGAGGATTGAGGACTATGGAGAGGCTCAAGGGCAAGCGTGCGGTCGTCACCGGCGGCGCGCAGGGGATCGGCGCGGCCATCGCGCAGCGGCTGGCGGCGGAGGGCGCGCGGGTGGCCGTGCTCGATCTGGACGAAGGGGCGGCAGCCGCCGTCCTGCCCGCGCCGCATATCGGCATCGCCTGCGATGTCGCCGATACGGCATCGGTCGATCGGGCCTTCGTTGCCGTGAAGGCGGCATTCGGCGGCGTCGACGTTCTGGTGAACAATGCCGGACGAGGCAGCGCGGCCGGCGACGGCATGGATCGTTACTATGCCGCCCAGGCCGAACGCAGCGGCCAGATCGCGCGGGGTGAGGCGCCGGACATCTTCATCGACCAGACACTCTATTGCGAGGATGAAGGCTGGACCGGCGTCTTGAGCGTGACGCTGGACGGTACGTTCAAATGCAGCCGCGCGGCGGTCCGGCTGATGGCGGAACAGGGGCAGGGTGGTGCTATCGTCAATATCGGATCGACGGCGGGCGTGAAGGGCGACGGCCCCATCCCCTATTGCGCCGCCAAGGCGGCGGTGCTGGGTATGACGCGGGCGATGGCGCGCGAACTGGCCGACCGGGGCATTCGCGTCAATGCGGTCAATCCGGGCGCGACCGAAACGCCGATCTACGCCGGTCTGCCAGCCGAACTGAAACAGGCGATCGCCGCCGACAGCCTGATGAAAAGGCTGGCCCAGCCGGACGAGATTGCGGGCGCGGTCGCCTTTCTCGCAGGCGCGGATGGCAGCTTTGCGACCGGGAGCATCCTCACCGTGAATGGTGGAGCCTATTTCTCATGATCGACATCTCGCTGCATCGCCCTTACCCCGCCAGCAAGGTCGAGCGATGGGACTATGAGACGGACGTAGCGGTGATCGGCTTCGGTGCGGCGGGAGCCTGCGCCGCGATCGAGGCGGCGGAGGGGCGCGCGCGCGTCATGCTGTTCGAACGCGGATCGGGCAGCGGCGGCGCGTCCGCACTGTCGGGTGGGGAAATCTATATCGGCGGTAGTGGCGGGACGGATGCGCAGCGTACAGCCGGGTTTGCGGACAGGACCGAGGACATGGCCGCCTATCTGAAGGCGGCTGGCGGCCCGTGCGCCGATAACGCCAAATGCGATCTCTACGCGCAGGAGTCGCTGGCGCATTTCGCCTGGCTCAAGATGCAGGGCATTCCCTATCGCGGCAATTACCTGCCCGGCAAGCATATCGAGCCGACCGACGATTCCACACTAATCTGGTCGGGCAGCGAGGCGGCCTACCCCTTTTGCGACATGGCGAAACCAGCGCCGCGCGGCCATGTGATCCAGCATAATGGCTGGGGTGGCGGCCGGCCGTTGGTCGACCTGCTGGAAGGTCGCGCGCGGGCCCTGGGCGTGTCGGTCGTGACCGATGCCCGCGCCGTGGCGCTGGTGCAGGACGAGGATCGGATCGTCGGCGCTGTGCTGCGGATCGACAATGCGATCCGCTTCGTGAAGGTGGCCCGCGGCGTCATCCTGTGTACCGGCGGTTTCGTGATGAACGAGGCGATGCGGCGGCGCTATTGCCCAGAAACCTTCCGCATCAACAGTCCGATCGGCGATCAGGATGACGGTTCCGGCATCGAACTGGGCGTGGGCGCGGGCGGCGATGCGATCCATATGGAGCAGTTCTTCACCACCTGCCCCTGGACGATGCCCGAATCCCATGCCTTTGGCGTTTTCGTCAACCAAGCCGGGCAACGGTTCATCAACGAGGATTGCTATCATGGCCGGGTCAGCCGCCAGGCGGTCGATCAACTGGGCGACCGGGTCTATCTGCTGCTCGACAATGCGCATTTTTCCCAGCCGCTCGACATGGCGGGGATCGGCATTGCCGGGACGGGCGACAGTTGGGAGGAGGTCGAGGCCGAATTGGAGATGGCGCCCGATACGCTGAGCGCGACCATGGCCTTCTACAACGCCCATGCGCGGGAGGGGCGCGATCCTGTATTCCACAAGCGGCCGCCGATCCTGACGCCGCTCGACCAGGGGCCGTTCATCGCGCTGGAGCTGCATTTCCAGAACAGCTATTTCAGCTTCTTCACCCTGGGCGGTCTGCGGACATCCACCGACGGCGAAGTGCTCGATCGCGCCGGCATGGCCATTCCTGGCCTGTTCGCGGCCGGGCGCTGCACATCGGGCCTGCCCGCCTGGGGACATGGCTATAGTTCGGGCCTCAGCCTCGCCGATTGCACCTATTTCGGGCGGCGGGCGGGGCGGAAGGCGGCTTTGGAACGCGCCTAGTCCGTTTGGCCGATGTCGCGCGCCGGCTGCTGGGCCATCATCCCTGTCAGTGATACAACCGACAGGAGAGTGACTTGTCCATCGATCAGGCCCGCAACGGTCTTCGCTTTGCCGTCATCGGGGCCGGCATGGCCGGCATATTGGCCGCGATCCGTCTGAATCAGGCAGGCGAGCGCTTCACCCTTTATGAAAAGGCGGACGGGCTGGGCGGCACCTGGCGCGAAAATCGCTATCCGGGCCTGACCTGCGACGTGCCGGCCCATGCCTATACCTATAGTTTCGAACCCTATGCCGAATGGCGGGCCTTCTATGCCAAGGGGGCGGAGATACAGACCTATTTCGAGCGCACAGCCGAGAAATACGGGATCATGCCGCATGTCCGATTCGGTGCGGAGGTCGTGTCGTGCGTCTGGAATGAAAGCCAGGCCTGCTGGCATCTGGGCCTTTCGAGTGGGGAGTCGACGAGCGCGGACGTGGTCATCGCCGCGTCGGGCGTGCTGCACCATCCCAAAATGCCGGATATCGAAGGGCTGGACGATTTTGCGGGCACGATATTGCACAGCGCGCGCTGGCGCGACGATGTGCCGCTGGACGATGCCCGCGTCGGCGTGGTCGGCAATGGATCGACCGGGGTCCAGATCATCACCGCGCTCCATTCGCGCGCGGCCAGGCTGGTGCATTTCCAGCGCTCGCCGCAATGGATCATGCCGGTGCCGCAATTCGACTATAGCGAGGAGGAACGGGAGGCCTTCCGCCGTGATCCGGCGCTGATCGACGCAATCCGAAACAACCAGGATTATTGGGACTCCATCTATCGCTTTACGCAGGCGATCACCGACACCCATGGGCCGGAGATTGCGGCGATCGAGCAACTATGCCTCGACAATTTGGAAAATAGCGTGCGCGATCCCGCATTGCGGGAAAAATTGCGGCCGGATTACCGCGCCGCGTGCAAGCGGCTGATCTATAGCTGGTGCTATTATGACGCCGTGCAGCAGTCCAATGTGGCGGTGGAGCGCGAACGGATCGTGCGCGTCGAACCCGAAGGGGTCAGGCTCGCCGACGGCCGGTTGCAACCGCTCGATACGCTGATCCTGGCCACCGGCTTCCATGCCGATCGCTTCATCCGCCCGACGAGGGTGACGGGCCGGAACGGGCTGTCGCTGGACGATGCCTGGTCGGTGCGGCCCACCGCTTATTATGCGGTGACGATCCCGGGCTTCCCCAATTTCTTCATGCTTAACGGCCCAACCGGGCCGGTCGGCAATTTCTCGCTGATCGACATTGCCGAACGGCAATGGGCCTATATCGACCAGTTGCTCGACCTGCTGCGTCGCGGCGACGCGGAGACGGTCGAGCCAAGCGCGCAGGCCCATGCCGCCTATGAGGCCCGGCGGATCGCCGCCGCGCAGACCACCATCTTCGGATCGGGGTGCAGCAGCTGGTATCTGGACAAGACCGGCGTGCCCGCGAGCTGGCCGTGGAGCTATCAGGCCTTTGCGGAAGCGATGGCGGCGCCAGTGATGGCAGACTATGTGCTGGGCGCTTCGACGGAAGCAGCGGAATGAGGAAGCGGCGGGGGCGGGCGCAACCGCCCCCGCTAGTTCAGACGCCGAAGCCGCCGGATACGGAGATGGTCTGCCCGGTCACATAGCGCGCACGATCGGAGGCGAAGAAGACGGCGGCCTGACCGATATCTTCCGCCTGTCCCCAGCGCTTGAGACACAGCAGCTTCTGCGTCTCCGTGACCCAGGCCGCGTCGAACACGCCCTGGGCACTCAGTTCGTGGAACATGCCCGCGTCGATTACGCCGACCAGTACCGAATTGGCGCGGATCTCATATTTGCCCTCTTCCTTGGCGATGCCCTTGATCAGCGCTTCATTGGCGGCCTTGGGCGCGACCGACAGGCCGTCGAGCTTGGGCCACCAGTCATGGCCGGCCGACCCCAGATGGACGAAGGCGCCGCCCCCCTGTTCGCGCATATGCGGGATGAGCGCGCGGGCGGCATGATAGAAGCCGAATACTTCTACCTCCATCGCTTGCCGGAACTGGTCCTGGGACCAGTCGGCGAGGGCGGTTTGCGACACCAGCGGTCCCGCGCCCCAGACAACGCTGTGGATGCGGCCGTGCGCGGCGGCGGCTGCGGCGACGACAGCTTCGACGGATGCTGCGTCGCGCACGTCGGTCTGGTGGATGGTCGCCTTGACGCCAAGCGCCTCGATCGCCTGCGCCGTCTCCTGCGCCACCGCCTCCTTGGATCGATAGCAGATGGCGACGTCTGTCCCCGCCTTGGCGAATTCGATCGCGACGCCCTTGCCGATGCCGCCGCTGCCGCCGAAGATCATGGCGGCGCCTTGAGGGAACATCTGTCCCATCCCGTCTCTCCCGTACCTGTCGTTGAAAAAGTTCAGCGGCCCATGGCAGCGACGGCTTCCGCCGCACCCCGCATCGCGCCTTCGATATAGGTGACGCCGGTGCCGTCGCCGATTTCCACCACCTCATGGCCCTGCGCGCGCAGCGCATCGGCCAGGGTGGAGTCGCCATGGGCGCCCATCGCCACGACGACATGGTCGGCTGCGATGCCCTGCATCGTGCCGTCCGACGCGGCGAAGACGACGTCCTTCCGGCCGATGCGAATGTCGCGCGCACCGGGGAACATCGCCACGCCATGTTCGCGCAGTTCCGCGATCAGCCGCATCCGCCGCACCAGCAGCAGGCCGCCGCCAAATTTCGGCGCTTCGCCCACGATCGTGACGTCGCGGCCCCGCTCCATCAGAAATTCCGCCAGTTCCAGCCCGACCAGCTCGCCGCCGATAATCACCACCCGCTTGCCAAGCGGCATCCAGGCATGGGTCGCCTTGCGCACCAGTTCCAGATTGGCCGTGGCGCCCGTGGCCGCGCCCAGCTTGGTCGCCATCCGCGTCGACCAGCTCGTCTTGCGGCGGATCGCGGCGCTGTCCTCGCCCAGCATCATCCCGCGCAGATCGTCGCCCGACAGGACGAAATCCTGGTCGTGGCCGGGGATGGGCGGCATGTCGCGCACCGCGCCGGTCGCGACGATGATCTTGTCGGGCTTGAGCGCGGCGATCAGCGTCGGCGTCGCCTCGGTCTTCAGCCGGACATCGATCTGTGACTGGCCGACCTGATGCCGCAACCAGTCGAGCAAGCGTTCATTGGGTTCATAGGCCAGCGCCGCGAACCGCAACGTGCCGCCCAACCTGTCGGATTTCTCGATCAGCGTCACCTTCGCGCCGGCCAGGTCCAGCCGGCGCGCGGCCTCCATCCCTGCTGGCCCGCCACCGATGATTACGACATGGCCCGGCGCCTTGGCGGGCGTCCAGTCGAGATCTTCGTATCCCGTTTCGGAACGTACGGCGCAACGCACCTGCTCGCGCAGATAGGCGGTGCTGACGCAGGTATAGCAGTAGATGCAGGGCCGGATGTCGGCGATCCGCCCGGCGGCCAGCTTGGCGGGCAGGTCCGGGTCGGCCAGCAGCTTGCGCCCCATGGCCAGGAAGTCGAATTCGCCCTGCGCGAGCCCCCGCTCGCCCCGGTCGATTTCGACCCGGCCCGACGCGATGACGGGAATGGCGACGGCTGCACGGATCGCCGCCGCCGCTTCGAGATGCGCGGCGGGCTCGTGCGGGATGTTCGATGCGGAATGGAGCTTGCCCTGACCGACATCATGATAGGCGGACACGGTGATGGCGTCCGCGCCCGCGGCCTCCACCATCGGCGCGAGCGCGACGGCGAGGTCCAGGGTGATGCCGTTCGCCTTGCCCAGTTCGCGCGAATCGATCTTGACCCACATTGGAAAGTCGGGGCCGACCTCCGTCCGGACGGCGCGCACCACCTCCAGCAGCAGGCGCGCGCGCCCGGCCAGGTTGCCGCCATATTCATCGTCGCGATTGTTGGTCGACGGCGACACGAAGGAGGAGAGGAGATAGCCATGTGCGCCGTGAATTTCGACGCCGTCGAAGCCCGCTTTTCTGGCGCGGGCGGCGCCTTGTACGAATTGGCGGACAACGAGCGAGACATCTTCTCGCGTTAGTATCTTGATCTGCGGCACGCTGCCGCCGGCGAAGGCGGCCATTTCCTCGGGCAGGAAATAATCGGGGAAGTCGCCCTTGAAAGGCGGCGGATAGGCCGGCGCCCACAGCGGATGACCCTCGCCCGCGCTATGGGTGGCGACCAGGCCACCATGATGCAATTGGGTGGCGATGCGGCTGCCCGCGGCATGGACCGCATCGACCAGTCGCTTGAGGCCGGGCAGGAAACGGTCGTCGGAAATGGCGGTCTGCCTGGGCTGTACCGCGCCGACCGGCCAGGCGACGCCAGCGACCCCGGTGACGATCAGGCCCGCGCCGCCCTTCGCCTGCGCCACATGATAGTCGATAAGCCGCCGGCCGACGGTGCCGTCCGGCTCGGCCAGACTCACCCCCATTGCGGTGACGATGATTCGGTTGGGCAGGCTCAGCGTACCGATCCGGCCCGGCGTCAGCAGCGTGGCCGGACGGCGGGAAAGGGCAGGGGCTGCGGCCATGTATCGACTCTCCTGAAATCCATTATTTGCGTATTATTGACGCCGATATATCACGATTATATACGGTAGTACCACATAAAATATAATTGATCGCGTATCATGTGCCGCGATGGAAGGAGGATTTGATGTCCCAGTCCCTGCTCGATCAATTGGCGCTGCGCGATCTGCTGATGCGCTATTGCCGGGGGTGCGACCGCCGTGATTTCATGCTGGTGCGGTCCCTCTATCATGACGATGCCATCGACGACCATGGGGCTATGTTCCGGGGTGGCCCGGACGATTTCGTCGCTTGGCTGCCCCAGGCGATGGCGCCATGGCAGGCGACCCGCCACAGCATCGCCAACAGCCTGTTTGTCGTTGATGGCGACCGAGCCGAGGGTGAGCATCATGTCGAGGCCTGGCATCGCAGCCATGGCCCCGAACCGCGCGACTATATCGTTTATGGCCGTTATCTCGATCGCTACGAACGGCGTGATGGCGTGTGGAAATTCAGCCATCGCAGCGTGGTTTTCGACCATGGCCTGATCCGGGATGCGGATCAGGCGGCAATGGATCAATTGGGCGCGGATGCGCCGCACGGCCGGGCCGATCGCGAGGATCCGTCCTGGGCCTATGCGCTGCTGGCGGGGGCGGCGCGATGAGGGGCGTGGTCTGGGATGGCGCGCAGCTGCATATCACCAAAGCCCTGTCGCTGCGGCCGATCCGGCCGGGCGAGGTGCGCGTGCGCGTGTTGCGATCGGGCATCTGCCATAGCGACATCGGCATGATGGCGATCCCGCAGGCGGTCACGCCGATGGTGCTGGGTCATGAGGCGGCGGGCGAGGTGATGGACGTCGGCCCCGGCGTCGAAGGCTGGTCGGTGGGCGACCGGGTCGCGGTGGGGACGCAGACGCCCTGTGGCCAGTGCCGCGAATGTGGGCGGGACGAGCCGCATAATTGCGATACGACCTGGGGCTATGTGCCCGACTGGCCCTTTCTGTGGGAGGGGCGGCCGGTGGCTTCCTTCGCCAATGTCTCCTCCTTCGCCGGCGAAATCCTGGTCAAGGCGGGGCAATTGTTCGCCATTCACGATCTGCCGCCCGAACAAGGGGCATTGATCGGCTGCGCTGTGTCTACCGGGGCCTGCGCGGCGCGGGTGCTCGGCAGGGTCAAGGCGGGCGACCGGGTGGCGGTGTTCGGCATCGGTGGCATCGGCGTCAATGCGGTGCAGGGCGCGCGGATCGCCGGGGCGGAGGTGCTGGCGATCGATCGCAACCCGTCCAAGGAAGCCGTCGCGCGACAATTCGGCGCCGCCCATTTCCATGTGGCACAGCCGGGACAGGATGGCATGGCGTTGGCGCAAGCGCTGGCCGTGCAGCATGGTCCGATCGATGTTGCGATCGAATGTAGCGGTGCGATCGGCGCGGTCGAAGCGGCGCTTCATTGTCCCAAGCGTGGCGGGCGGACGGTGCTGATCGGCCTGTCGGCGCCGGGTACGCAGGCGCGGCTTTCGCTCGACGCCGTGTTGGGCGGGCGGGAGATCATCTCGACCATGAACGGCGGCGCGCGGCCCGGCCGCGATTATCCCACGCTGATCGAGGAGGCGCGGACGGGCCGCCTGAACCTGCGCGACCAGATCAGTCATGTCTGGCCGCTGGAGCAGGTCGAGGACGCCATTGCCGCGCTGAAGGCCGGCGCCGTCACGCGCGCGGTGCTTGATCATATGCGCTGAGGGCGGCGGCCACCTGTTATGGAATTGCTCGCACATCAAGGAGAAATATGGAGCGAATTATATTGATAATATCGTTTTATATGCTCTATATGCGTAGATCATATAAATAATGATGACGCATATGCGGTGCGCGTTAGACGCATTCATGCCGGGAGAGAGATAATGACGATATTCGGATCATGCAGCAGGATCGCACTTTTGGGCGGGATGCTCGCCGCATTGCCGCAGGCGCAGGCGCAGGTCGTGGCGCCGCAAGGACAGGAGACCGAGGGTGGCGGTCTGAGCGACATCATCGTCACGGCGCGGCGGACATCGGAATCGATGCAGACCGTGCCGGTCGCGGTGACGGCGCTCGCGGGTGAATTTCTGGAAAAGCAGAATATCGTCGATGTGACGTCGATCCCACAATTCACGCCCAACCTGTCGATCATGCAGCAATCGACCAGCCCGACGGCCGCGTCGGTCTATATTCGCGGCATCGGCAATCAGGAACCGTCCTCGGTCGCGGAACAGGGGGTCGGCATCTATCTGGATGGCGTCTATGTCGCCCGGTCGGCGGGCGCGCTGTTCGATCTGGTGGATCTGGAACGGATCGAGGTGTTGCGCGGGCCGCAGGGAACTTTGTTCGGCCGCAATACCGTGGGCGGCGCGATCCAGCTCGTGTCGAAAAAACCGGCCGACGAGATGAAGATCGACGTCAAGGGGGGCTATGGCAGCTTCAGCGAATGGTTCGCGAAGGCGCGGATCGACACCGGCTATATCGGCGGGTCGCCGATCAAGGCGTCGCTGTCGCTGATGCACCGCCAGCGCAATGGTTATATCGACAATGTCTATACGAGCGACAGTCGCGACCCCGGCGCCACCAATGCCGATGCGCTGATGCTGGGCGTGCAGGCCGATCTGGGCAAGGTCACAATCAATTACAGTTTCGACTATAATGACCGGCGCGCCACCGCACCCTATTTCCAGATGCTCTATGCCACCGATGACGTGAAAAATTATTTCGGCCAGTCGGCGGCGTTGGGCGGCGACCCCTTCCTCGTTTCACCTGATCGGCAGACCGACGTGCGGCAAGCCGGCTTCGTCGATCGCGATGGCAAGCTGCGCTACGACGCGCGGGCCAAGATCCAGGGCCACGGCCTGACGATCCAATATGAACCGATTGACGAACTGACGCTCAAATCGATCACCGCCTATCGCAAGTTCAGCCAGGACACGATCCTGACGCTGGGCGGTAACGGCTATCTAAATGGCGTGGTGCTCGATCCCGTCACCTTCGCGCCCTCGATCGGCGCCGTGACGCCGATCAACGGCAACAACGCGCCGCAACGGCAATGGCAGTTCAGTCAGGAATTTCAGGCGCTGGGCAGCATGGGCGACCTGTCCTATGTCGCCGGCCTCTATTATTTCTACGAAAAGTCGTCCGAATATAATCGGCAGAATCTGACCTTCGTACTGCCAGGCGGGCAGGCGGGACTCAACCTGGCGCCGGTGCAGGCTTTTGGCGGCACGGCGGAATCCATGGCCGCCTTCGGGCAAATGAGCTGGAAGCCGGCTGCGCTGGACGGCCGGATGGAGATTACCGGCGGTGCGCGCTTCACCGGCGACCGTAAGACGCTGAGGCTGGCGGGCGACATCGTTCCTAACCTCAAGGGGCATGTGGATTATACCAATGTGTCGTGGTTGGGTTCAATCAATTACCGTTTCACGCCCGCGATCATGGCCTATGTCCGGATATCGTCGGGCTATCGTTCGGGCGGCATCAATCCCCGGGCTGCGGTCATCAATATCTTCGCGCCGGAAGATGTGAAATCCTATGAAGCGGGCCTGAAGTCCGAATTGTTCGACCGGCGCGTGCGGCTCAATCTGGCGATATTCCAGACCGACTATAGCAATCAGCAGATCAACCAGTTCGCGGCCGGCAGCGGCGGCGTAACATCGTTGATCGTCAATGCGGGCCAGGTCCGCTTCCGCGGTGTCGAGGCGGAACTGACCGTGGCGCCGACCGAGGGGCTGACCTTCGACGGATCGCTGGGTTATACCGATCCCAAATATAAGAGCTATCTGTTCCGCGATCCGGCGACCAACCAGATCATTGATGTCGCCGACGAGGCGCGGATGCCCCAGACCGCCAAGTTCAACGCCCATGTCGGCGGCCAATATATGGTGCCGGTCGGTATCGGCGAGCTGACAGCGCGGGTCGATTATGCCTATCGCAGCACCGTCTATTTCCACAATCTGGACCGGGTGAACCCGTATAATGTCGAAACCCGGTCGCGCCCCGACCATAATCTGCGCGCGCGCCTGTCACTCGGGGACATTGCTATGGGCAGCGGAACGCTGGAACTGGGCGTCTGGGGCGACAATCTGACCAACCAGAAGAATCTCGATTTCGCGATCGACTTCGGCTCGCTCGGTTTTGCAGCCGGATCGTTCAAGAAGCCGCGCACCTTCGGCGTCGATGCGAAAGTCAGCTTCTAAGGAGCGGTATATGGCGGATGATGTGAGGCTGGCGGATCGCTGGCGCAGCTTTTGCGCGCAACTGGCGCAGGCGGGGGAGATACTCGATCGCCCGGATGCGCCGGCCTCCCCGCTCGATCAGGCAGAGGGGCTGCGTTATCTCAGCCGCCTCACCCGCACCGCACTGAACATGCTGGTGGATTCCAGCGACCCGGACTTTCCGCGCCTGTTCCTGCTGTGCGACGATGCCATCAAGATCGGTGCGGACAATCCCGACAATCTCTACCAGCAGGCGGTGGTGCGGGGGGATCGTGACTATCGCATCCGCGGCCAACGCGGCACCGTCCCCTATCTCAGCATCGGCGCCAAGGCGAACCGCTACGCGATCGACGGCACGATGGCGTCGACCGGGGAGATCGAATTTGCCGACGTCGTGCTGGAACCGGACGGCAGTTTCGAGATCATCGCCAGCGCCACGCCCAAGCCGGGCAACTGGTTGCCTATGACGCAGGATACCACGCTGCTGATCGTGCGCCAGACCTTCAACGACAAGAAGGCGGAAACGCCTGCTGACATTCAGATCGAACGGATCAGTGATGGGCCTGCGCTGCCGGCGTTGCTGACCCCCGCAACGATCGATGCGCAACTGAGCGGCGCGGCGCAATGGGTGCGCGGCACCGCCAACACCTTCGCCGACTGGTCGCAATGGTTCATGGGCCAGCCCAACCGGATTTACGATGGCGACCAGCAGGTCTTCTATCGCGCGGGCGGCGACCCGAAAATCTGGTACGGCCATCTCTATTACGACCTGGCGCCCGGCGAAGCGCTGGTGATCGAAGCCACGCCGCCGCCCTGTCGCTTCTGGAATTTCCAGCTCGACAATTGGTGGATGGAATCGCTCGACCATGTGCATCGCAAGGTCTGGGTCAACGGGTCGCAGGCGCAATATGAGGATGACGGCCGGGTGGTCGTGGTCTGCGCCGACAGCGATCCGGGCTATGGCAACTGGATCGACATGTCGGGGCATCGCAGCGGCACGGCGCTGTGGCGCTGGATCGAGGCAGAGGATTTCCCGGTGCCGCAATGCCGGGTCGTGCGGCTCTGACGTCCTGACTTTCCGCCCCGCGCGGGGATGGTTTCAGCCTTCCCAATCCCGTAACGCCATACGCAGCACCTTGCCGCCGGCATTGCGAGGCAGGGCCGCCACGAAGCTGATCTGGCGAGGTACTTTGTAATTGGCCATGCTGGCGCGCGCCCAAGCGATAATGTCGCGGGCCTCTGCACTGTGGCCGGGGCGTAGTATGACGAAGGCCTTGCCGACTTCGCCCAATCGCTCGTCGGGGACACCGATAACCGCCGCCGTCTCGATCGCCGGATGGGCGGCGAGCAGACTTTCGATCTCGGCGGGATAGCAATTGAAGCCGCCGGAAATATACATGTCCTTCTTGCGATCGGTGATGGCGAGATAGCCGCGCGCGTCGATCGTGCCGATGTCGCCGGTATGCAGCCAGCCGTCCGCGTCGATTGCTTCGGCGGTAGCGGCGGGATCGTCGAGATAGCCCTGCATCACCGATGGGCCGCGGATCCACAACTCGCCCGCTTGGCCCGACGGCAGGTCGCGGCCCGCCTCATCGACGCAGCGCACCTCCGTTCCTGGCAGCGGATAGCCACAGGTGTGCGCGACCGTGTCGGCATCGTCGCCCTGCCGGGTCATGGCGATGGCGCCGCATTCGGTCATGCCATATCCGTTGACGATGTTGGACATGCCCAGTTCGCGCCGCATCCGCTCCACCAGTGCGGGTGCGACCGGGGCCGCCCCCGTCACCGCGACGCGCAGCGAGGAAAAGTCGCGGGGCTTGTCCCCGGCCAGTTCCTGCAACAGCGTAACGTAGATGGTGGGCGGTCCGGGCAGGAAGCTGATACGGTTCTGTTCGATCTGGCGGATCATTTCGGCGCCGTCGAACATCGCCATCGGCACGATCGTCGCACCGCGGGTGAAGCAGACGACCCAGCCCGCCTTGTAGCCGAAGGTGTGGAAGAAGGGATTGACCACCAGATAGCGGTCGCCTGCGCGCAGATCGACGCGCACGGCCCAGTCGCCGAAAATCTGCACCGCCTGGGCGTGGGACGTCAGCACGCCCTTGGGGCGTCCGGTGGTGCCGGAGGTGAAGATGATGTCGCTGATGTCATCGCCGCTGATGTGGGATAGGGCTTCGTCCACCGTCACGTCGTCCGGACCGCAGCCGCGCGCGACGAACGCGTCCCATTCGCTGTCGATCAGCAGCACTTCCGCAAGATCAGGCAAATCCTCGTCCGCGATCAGCGCGCGATAGTCGGTGTCCAGAAAAAATTCCGGCACGAACAGCAGTTTCGCTTTCGACCGGCGCAGGATATCGGCGGCTTCCTGCCCCTTGAAGCGGGTGTTGAGCGGCACGATGGTCGCGCCGATGCTCTGCGCCCCCAGTGTCGCCAATATCCATGTCCGGCCATTGGGCGCCCAGAGGGCGATGCGGTCGCCATGGCGCAGTCCGCTGGCGCGGAAGGCGGAGGCCGCGGCCCGCGCATCGGCCCAGACCTCGGCGAAGCTCCATTGCCGGTCGCCCTCGATGATGCCGGCCTGGTCGGGCCAGCGCTCTGCCGCCGCCTTGGCCGCGTGCGGGATGGTGTGGGGCCATGCGCCCATCATTTCGGTCATTGGCCGCGCGGCTCCCTGGGCAAACCGAGGCCGCGCTCGGAAATGATGTTGCGCTGGATCTGGTCCGTGCCCGCATAGATGGTGTCGGACCGGCTCATCAGATACATGCTGGTGAGAGCATCGAAACGCTCTTCGCTGATGCCGATTTCGCCCGACTGACCCAACACGTCCATGGCGAGTTCGCCCAGCGCCTTGTGCCATTGCGACCAGTAGAGCTTGTAGCTGTAGGCCGCGCCCGACAGCCCGGCTTCGTCGGACAACATGCGCAGGCTACTGTAGCGCATGATCTTCAGCCCGGCATGGGCATGGGCGATGCGCTGGCGGATCAGCGGATCGATGGCTTTGCCGTTCGCCTTCGCCGCTGCGATAATATCGTCCAGTTCGTTGCGAAAGTGCATCTGTTGCGCCAGCGTCGATACGCCGCGTTCGAACCCCAGCAGCGCCATCGCCACCTTCCAGCCGTCGCCTTCCGCGCCGATGCGGTCGATCGCCAGCGCCTCCGCCCCGTCGAAAAAGACTTCGGCAAATTCCGCTTCGCCGGTCATCTGGCGGATCGGGCGGGGCGTTACGCCGGCTTGGTCCATCGGCACCAGCAGGAAGGACAGGCCCTTGTTGCCGACGCTGCCCGGCTCGGTGCGGGCGACCACGAAACACCAGTCGGCGATCATGCCCATCGACGTCCAGATCTTCTGGCCGTCGATGATGTAGCGATGGCTTTCAAGGCGGGCTTTCGTCTTGACGTTGGCGAGGTCGGACCCCGCGCCCGGTTCCGAATAGCCCTGGCACCAGATCGCCCGGCCATGGGCGATATCGGGCAGGAAGCGCGTCTTCTGCTCCTCACTGCCCAGCGCCAATAATGTCGGTCCCAGCAGTTCGACGCCCAGATGGCCGACGCGCGGCGGCGCCTTGGCGCGGGCATATTCCTCCGCGAAGATGACCTGCTGCGCGATGGAGGCGCCGCGTCCGCCCCATTGTTCGGGCCAGCCGACGACGCTCCAGCGCGCCGCACCCAGCGCCGCTTCCCAGGCGCGACGTTCCTCGACCATATCCATCTGGCTGGTCCGGCCGCGCAGGGCCTTGAAGGGGCCAGAAAGCTGATCGTCCAGCCAGTCGGCTGCTTCTGCACGGAAAGCCTTGAGTTCCGGGGCGAAGGCCAGTTGCATCAGGCGACCTCGAACAGTCCGGCCGCGCCCATGCCGCCCGCGACGCACATCGACACGACGACATAGCGCAGGCCGCGTCGCTTGCCCTCGATCAGCGCATGACCGACCAGTCGCGATCCGGTCATGCCGAAGGGATGGCCGATGGCGATGCCGCCGCCATTGACGTTCAGCTTTTCGGGATCGATGCCCAGTTTGCGCTGGCAGTAAATCGCCTGGCTCGCAAAGGCTTCGTTGATTTCCCACAGGCCGATATCGTCGATCTTCAGGCCTGCACGGTCCAGCAGCTTGGGGATGGCGAACACCGGGCCGATGCCCATTTCATCCGCGCCGCAACCCGCGACCTGGAAACCGCGATAGATGCCCAGAACCGGCAGGCCTTCCCTCTGCGCGGTGGCCAGGTCCATGACGACCTGGGCCGAGGCGCCGTCGGACAACTGGCTGGCATTGCCGGCGGTGATGTGACGGCCTTCCTTGACGACATCGCCATTTTTGAAGACGGGCTTGAGTTCGGACAGCTTCTCATAGGTCGTGCCCGCGCGGATGCCTTCGTCGGCCGACAGCACCAGTTCTTCCTTGCCGGTCTCCTGGCCTGCCTTGTCGAACAGCGCCTTGGTCAGGGCAATCGGCACGATTTCGGCGTCGAACCTGCCCGCTTGCTGCGCCGCGGCGGCACGCTGCTGCGACAGGGCGGCAAAGTGATCCTGATCCTCGCGGCTGACGCCATAGCGGTCGGCGACAATCTCCGCCGTCTCGATCATCGCCATATAGGCATAGGGATCGTGCACCTTCACCCATTCAGACCGGTTGCGGAAATTGGGATAATGTTTGTCGATGGTCAGCGAGACATTCTCCGTGCCCCCGGCCAGCGCCACGTCGATTTCGTCGGCGATGATGCCGCGCGCCGCGAACGCCAGCGCATTGAGGCCCGACGAGCATTTGCGGTCCATTGCAAAGCCAGCCACCGTGTCGGGCAGGACCGAGCCATGCACGGCCAACCGGCCGATATTGTAGCTCTGGGTGTTCCACTGATTGGCGCAGCCCATATAGACATCGTCCACACGGGCGGGGTCGATCCCGGCGCGGGCGATGGCGGCATCGACGACATGGGCCGCCATGCGCGGCGCTTCGGTATCGTTGAAGGCACCGCGATAGGCTTTGCCCACGCCGGTGCGGGCGGTAGAAATGATGGCTGCTTCGCGCATGTCTTAAAATCCGTGCATATTGGTGGGGCCGAAAAAGGCGCGCATTTCGGTGACTTCATTGGCTTCGTTGAAGCGGAAGGTGTCGATCACGTCGACGCGCTGCTGTTTCCCCTCCCAGGCGAGATTGACGCAAAAGGCGAAGGCCGCATGGTCGGCGGTGATGCGGATCGGCCCTTCAAGCGTCAGCTTTGCGCCGGTCTGCATCGAGGCGGCGTAAAAGGCGCGGATGGCTTCGCGGCCCTTGTGCGGCGGGCTGCCGACGGGATCTTCGACCGTTGCGTCCTGCGCGAACAGGGCGGCCGCCTGGTCGGCGCTCCCCGCGTCGAACGCAGCGACATAGGCGTGGACGGCGGCTTCCATTTTGGCGGGATCGGGCATCTCTTACTCCGGAAAATAGCGGCTGATGGTGTCGATGACGCAGGCGGGCTTGTCGCTGCCTTCAATCTCTGTGGTGACGCGGACGGTGGACTGGATCGCGCCCTTGACCTCCTCGACCGCTACGATCGTGCCCGTGCCACGGATGCGCGATCCGACCAGCACGGGGCTAAGGAAGCGGGTCTTGTCCATGCCGACATTGACCCCGGCGGAGAAGCGCCGAACCTCGATCATCTGCGGCAGGAAGAGGTTGACCAGGCTGAGTGTAAGATAGCCATGGGCGATGGTCGCGCCGAACGGGCCGTCCTTGGCGCGAACCGGATCGACATGAATCCACTGATGATCGCCGGTGCAGGCCGCGAAGGCATCGATGCGGGCCTGATCGACGGTCAGCCAGTCACTGGCATCGAGTATCGTACCGTCCTTGCCGATCAGGTCGCGCGGGGTTTCGAAGACGACCGCCATGGCTCAGGCCTTCTGGCTCGACACGGGCAGGATTTCGCCAGTCATGTAGGAGGACAGTTCGCTGGCGAGGAAGATCATCACATTGGCGACCTCCCACACTTCGGCGGGGCGTTTGAAGGCTTCTTTCTCGACCAGCCGGTCCAGCGCCTCCTGCGTCGTCACCTTGGCGAGGAAGGGGTGCATGGCAAGGCTGGGCGCGACGGCGTTGATGCGCACGCCATGTTCGGCCGCCTCGATCGCGGCGCAACGGGTGAAGGCCATGACGCCAGCCTTGGCGGCGGCATAATGGGCCTGGCCCTTCTGCGCGCGCCAGCCCAGAACCGACGCATTATTGACCATCACGCCCGTTTTTGCGGCGTACATGGATGGCAGGAAGGCGCGGGTCATGCGGAACAGGCTGGTCAGCGTCACATCCAGCACACGGTTCCACTGGTCGTCGGTCATATCGACGACATCGACTTCGCCGCCCAGCCCCGCATTGTTGATGAGGACATCGACCCGGCCCAAGGCGGCCAGCGACGCGTCGCGCAGGCCCTGCACGGCCTGTTCGTCGGTGACGTCGCAGACGAACGTCGCTGGCCGTTCCACGCCCGCCTCATCGGCGATCCGGTCGGCGGCTTCGCCCAGGCGGCGTTCGTGGAAATCGCTGATGAGCAGCTTGCCTCCCTCCTCGGCGGCGCGCTTGGCGACGGCGAAACCGATGCCGGTGCCCGCCGCGGCGGTGACGACCACCGTCTTGCCGGTCAGCAGGCCGCGCGGCGTGGGATAGGGCGGAACGGGGGAAGTCGGGGTCATGCTACGTCCTTGAAGAGGAGGGTGGCCAGCGCTTCGCGATGCTGGTCGGGCGATCCCAGCCAGTTCGCGGTGGCACGGGCGCGCTTGAAATAAAGGTGGGCGTGATGTTCCCAGGTAAAGCCGATCCCGCCATGCAACTGGATCGCGTCGCCGGTGACGGATCGGCAGGCATCGGAAACATATTCGCGCGCAATATGGCAGGCTTCTGCCAGTTCCGCGCCATCCTCGTCGATGGCGGCGGCGGCATAATAAGCGGCGGAGCGAGAGGCTTCGATCAGAAGCATCATGTCGGCCAGCATATGCTTATAAGCCTGGAAGGAGCCGATAGCCCGCCCGAACTGCACCCGCTGCCGGGCATAGTCGACCGTGGCGTCGAGGCTATATTGCGCCACGCCCGCCTGCTCGGCGGCGAGCAGGCCCGCGCCGATGGTCAGGACGCGATCGATGGCGGCCTTGGCGCTGCCGGGCGCGCCCAGCAGTTGGTCCGGCGTGATCGCGCAGTCGAAAGTCAGCGTAGCAAAACGGCGCGTACGGTCCAGGCTGGGCAGGGGCTCGATGGTCAGGCCCGGCATATCCGCTTCCAGCACGACCAGACTGTCATCCGCCGTGGCGATGACGATCAGCTCAGCCACATGCGCGAAGGTGACGAAATGGGCGGTGCCGGTGAGCCGGTTGTCCGAAAGGGTCGGGCGGTCGGCTGTTCCCGCGAAACAGGCGCGCGTGCCCGACGCGAGACGAGGAAGAAGCGTCGCAAGCTGCCCCGCCTTGCCTGCGCCAACCACCGCCTGCACCGCCAGAACCGCTGTTTCGAAAAAGGGAACGGGCGCGAGGCACCGGCCCATTTCTTCCAGAACCAGCGCCATTTCCACCGCGCCCAGCCCCAGCCCGCCATGGCTTTCCGGCACCATCAGGCCGGCAAAACCCATTTCGCCAAGACCCCGCCAAAGCATTTCGTCGAAGCCGGTCGCGCTTTCCGCAGCGGCCCGGACGGCGTCGGTATTGGCGGCGTCGTTCAGGAAGTCGCGGGCGGCCTCCTGGATGGCGCGCTGGTCGTCGCTGAGTGCGAAGTCCATCAGGCGGCTCCGTACACCGGTTTGGCGGGTTCGCGGGTCGCGACCAGTTTGCGGACGATGATGTCCAGTTCGCGCGCGTCGAAGCGCGCGCCCTTGTCATGGGCGGGGCTGTCGGTCCAGCCTTGCGACAAGAAGATCGTGCCGCCCTTCAGTTCAAAGACCTGCCCCGTCACGCCCTGCGACTGTTCCGACACCAGATAGGCGACCAGCGGGGCCATGTTCTCCGGGGCGAAGACGTCGAAGCCGCCATCCTCGACCGCCATGTCAAAGGCGCCTGTATCGGTCATGCGGGTGCGGGCGTTGGGCGCGAGCGCATTGGCGGTAACGCCCAGACGCGCCAGTTCCGCCGCCTGCACCAGAGTCAAAGCGGCGATGCCCCCCTTGGCGGCCGAATAGGCCGATTGGCCTACCGATCCCTGCAAGCCCGCGCCACTGGTCGTGTTGACGATACGCGCGTCGACGGGATGGCCCGCCTTGGCCTGCGCCCGCCAATATTCCGTTGCGTGGCGCGTGGTGCAGAAATGGCCACGCAGATGCACGCGGATCACCGCATCCCACTCCTCGGGCGAGCAGGTGAAGAACATGCGGTCGCGCACGAAGCCCGCATTGTTCACGACCGCGTCCAGCCGCCCGAAATTGTCGAGCGCAGCATCCACCATGCGCTTGCCCGCGTCCCAGTCGGCAACGTCGTCGCTATTGGCGACCGCCTCGCCGCCCATGGCGCGTATTTCATCCACCACCTGTTCGGCGGCGCCTTTGGTGAGGCCGGCCTCACCATGGGTGCCGACGCCCAGGTCATTGATGACGAGCTTGCAGCCTTCCGCCGCCAGCCCCAGCGCATAGGCCTTGCCCAGCCCGTTTCCAGCGCCCGTCACAATCGCCACGCGTCCTTCGCAGATACCCATCGTCAAGCGTCCTTCAGAGATTTCAAAAGATGCGCGCTGAGGTCGCCGGCGAGGTCGACCTGCGCATAATTGCGTTCGGCAAAGCACCATTGGCCGTCGATCCGCTGAAAGCTGTCGTGATAGCGGCCCGTCGCCACCGGCTGGAGCGGATAGTCCTCGGTCGCCTGCAGCACCGTCCATTGCGAGCGGCTGGTGGCGCTTTGCCCATCACCGCTCAGCAGGATGATCGGGTTGGTGATGATATGCCGGGTGCGCGGCTTGCCGTCATAGAGGCGCATCCAGCTGCGCCACATGTCGGCGATGGCTTTCTCTCCTTCGACCCGCTGGCCGCCGGTGATCACCGCGCCATGCCGAAACAACCGCGCCGCGCCGATGAAATCCGCCGCGTCGATCAGCTCGGCATAAAGATAGAGCAGGTTGGGAATGGCGATGGCGGCGTCGTTCATGCCTGTTTCTCCCGCAAGGCGGCTGTCGGCCCGGTCAGGCGCACGGCAATGGCGTTCGACCGGATGCGCCTCCGGCCCGCTTCGGGCGCGGCCAGCGGCTGCGCCTCGATGAGGTCGGTCAGCGCGGCGCGGGCGAGTTTCTGATATTCGCCCTCGCCATCATTCTTCCATATGACCTGATGCGGTTCGAAGCTCTTGATGATTCTCGCCGGATTGCCCGCGACCAGACTGCGCGGCGGTGTGTGCGTGTCGGACTTTACGAGGCTCAGGGCCGCAACCAGATTTTCCGGCCCAATCACCGCATTGTCGAGGATCACCGCATTCATACCGATCAGTGCATTTTCGCCGACCTCGCAGCCATGGATGATCGATCCGTGCGCAATGGTCGCGCCACGCCTGATGATCGTGTCACGCAGCTGATTGGCATGGACGGTCACGCTGTCCTGAATGCTACTGTCGCCTTCCACGACAATCCGGCCGAAATCGCCGCGCAGTGACGCGCCGGGCGCAATGAAGCAGCCCGGACCCACGATCACGTCCCCGATCAGCGATGCCAGCGGATGGACATAGCTGGTCGGGTCGACCACGGGAACGATCCCCTGATAGGCGTAGCAGGGCATATTACAGCCGCTCGATGATGGTGACGTTGGCCTGTCCGCCGCCTTCGCACATGGTCTGAAGGCCATAGCGGCCGCCGGTGCGCTCCAGGGCATTGAGCAGAGTGGTCATCAGTCGGGCGCCGGTTGCGCCGATCGGATGGCCGAGTGCGATCGCGCCACCCTGTACGTTCACCTTCTCATGGGGAATGTCGAGTTCCTTCATCCATGCCATGGGCACGCTGGCGAAGGCTTCGTTGCATTCGAACAGGTCGATGTCGCTGACCGACATGCCCGCTTTCTTCAGCGCATATTGGGTCGCCGGGATCGGGCCGGTCAGCATCCACACCGGATTGGCGGCGCGCACCGAGAGATGATGGATACGGGCGCGGGGCTTGAGGCCATGCGCCTTCACCGCCTGTTCGCTGGCGATCAGCAGTGCGGCCGCGGCGTCGCAATTCTGGCTGGCGACGCCGGCGGTGACGATGCCGCCATCGCGCACCGGGTTGAGACCGGCCAGTCCTTCCAATGTGGTGGCAGGGCGGATGGTTTCGTCCTTCGACAAGCCGTTCAGGGCCACGATTTCCTTGTCGAACCAGCCCTTGTCCCAGGCCGCCTGCGCGCGCTGGTGGGAGGCAAGCGCGAACGCTTCCATCGCCGCACGGCTGATGCCCCATTTTTCCGCGATCATCTCGGCGGAGCGAATCTGGTTCACTTCCTCACCGCCATAGCGGGCGTCCCAGCCCTTCGCGCCCTGAAAAGGGCTGTCGAAGCCATAGGCCTGCCCCGCGAACATGGCGGCGGAGATCGGAATGGCGTTCATCGCCTGACTGCCGCCCGCGATAACGAAATCCTGCGTGCCGCTCATCACGCCCTGCGCCGCGAAATGCACGGCCTGCTGGCTGGAGCCGCACTGGCGGTCGACGGTAACGCCCGGCACTTCCTCCGGCAAACCCGCCACCAGCCATGCAGTCCGGCCGATGTCGCCTGCCTGCGGACCGATCGTGTCGCAGCAGCCCCAGACGACATCATCGACCAGAACCGGATCGATGCCTGTGCGCTTCACCAGCTCCCGGATCGGATGTGCGCCAAGGTCGGCCGGGTGGACGCCCGCGAGGCTACCCTTTTTACGCCCAATGGGCGAGCGGACGGCGTCGATGATATAGGCTTCAGGCATTTTTGCTCTCTCTGGCGAAGGTCTGCTCGGGGCCGTTGGGCTGGGTAAACAGCCGCTGCGCGATGCGGGCGCGGTGGAAGGCGGGCGTGCCCCAATTCCGGCTCAGCGCCAGCGCGCGTTTGAGGAAGAGGTGGGCGTCGACCTCCCAGCTATAGCCCATGGCGCCATGCACCTGGATCGAAGCGCGGGCGGCCTTGTCGGCGGCTTCCAGCGCGACGATCTTTGCATGGCTGACGCGCGCGCGCGCCTGCATGTCGCGATGGCCGATTTCCGCGGCCGCCGCCATGACGACAGGCCGGGCGAATTCGATCGCGACCTGTGCGGAAGCCAGATGATGCTTAACCGCCTGATAGCTGCCGATGGGTTTGCCGAACTGCTGCCGTTCCTTGGCATAGTCGACCGCCAGATCGACCGCGCGCTGTGCGAGACCGAGGCCCATGGCGGCGTTGAACAGCGCCGCCCGGTCGAGGGCCAAGTCCCAGTCTGCCTTGCCCAGCGGCGTGGCGTTGGCCGCGTCCCATTCCACGCGAAACAGGCGGCGAAAGGGATCGATGCTTGCCTGCGCGGTCAGCGTCACCTGATCGGGCGTGACGAGATAAGCCTCGCCCTCCTTCTCCAGCAGGATCGCCGCCGCGCTGTCGGCATTGGCGACGAAAGGATTGATCGGATGCGCGATGGCGATGGTAGCGAGCGGATCAGCAAGCGCCGCATGACCGGGCGCCAGCGCAGCCAGCATCGGCGCGGCGACGCCCGCGCTTTCGACCAGCGGCTCAGGGAGCGCGACATAGCCCGCTTCCTGGGCGATCAGGGTGAAGTCGATTTCGGACAGGTCGATGCCGCCTGCGCTTTCGGGCAGCAGCATCAGACTCAGGCCGGTTTCGACGATAGACGCCCAACGGGCATCGTCGTGTGCGGCGCCCGCTTCCATCATCTTGCGCCAGTGATCGGGCGTGCAGCTATCGGCGAAGAGCGTCCGCGCCGTCTCCGCGAACATCATCTGTTCGTCGCTGAGGGTGAAATCCATGTCCGCCCTCCTCAGCGCGGCAAGCCGAGCATCCGCTCGGCGATGATGTTGCGCTGGATCTCGTTCGACCCGGCATAGATGGGGCCCGCAAGCGCGAAGATATGGTCGTCGATCCAATCGACCGGATTGGCGTCCGGCGCGTCCTGCGTCAGTTCGGCGACAGGGCCGAGGATGGACAGCGCGGTCTGGGTCAGGTGGATGTCGAGCTCCGACCAGAAAATCTTGTTGGTGGAGGCTTCCGGCCCGATCTTCGCCCCCGCCATGAGCCGCGAGGCGGTCTGGTAGATATTGAGCGCATAGGCCTCTGCGTTCATGTGCGCGCGCACCACATCGGCTTCCAGCGCGGGATCGGCCGTTTCCTTATGTGCTTGCCACAGCGCGGCCAGCTTCGCCGCAGCGACCTGATAGCGGGCAGGAGAGCGCAGCATCAGCCCGCGCTCGAAGCCCGCTGTCGCCATGCAGATATGCCAGCCCTGGCCTTCGTCACCCAGACGGTTGAAGGCGGGGACGCGCACATTCTCTAGGAAGATTTCCGCAAAGCCGACATGGCCGTTGATCTTCTTGATCGCGTTGACGGTCACGCCCGGCGCGTCGAGCGGGAAGAAGATGAGGCTCATCCCCTTGTGCCGCTCCGTCCCCGGCGTGCGGAACAGGCCGAACGCCCAGTCGGCGAACACAGCGCGGCTCGACCAGATTTTGTGGCCGTTGAGGATATAATCCTCACCGTCGGCCACGCAGGTCGCCCGCACGCCGGCCAGATCGGACCCGGCCTGCGGTTCGGACCAGGCCTGCGCCCAGATTTCCTTGCCGCTCGCCATGGAGGGAAGGAAACGCTGTTTCTGCGCATGGGTGCCATATTCGATCAGCGTCGGGCCGAGGAGGAAGATGCCGTTCTGGTTGACCCGACCCGGCGCTCCAGCGCGATAATATTCCTCCTCGAAGATCAGCCATTGGATGAGGTCGAGGCCGCGCCCGCCATATTCGACCGGCCATGTCAGCATGCCCCAGTCGCCGGACTTGAGCGTCTTTTCCCATGCGCGATGGGCCTCAAAGCCTTCGCGCGTTGCGTCAAAATGTTCCAGCGTCGCGGTGGGCACATGGGCTTCCAGCCATGCGCGCGCCTCGGCCCGGAACGCCTGTTGTTCGGGAGTATAGGTCAGGTCCATCAGAACCGGGCCGCCTTGCCCGTGTCGACAAAGGCGTCGCGCGCCTTCTGGCTGTCCTCGTGCATGTACATTTCCAAGGTGAAGCCCTGTTCCCAGCGATAGCCCCGGTCGACGTCGCGGGCTTCCAGACCGTTCAATGCTTCCTTGGCGATCACGAGCGCCTTGCGCGACTTGGACGCGATCAGCGCGGCGAAGGCGCGGGCTTCGCTTTCCAGATCGGCGCGTGGCACGACCTTCTCTACCGCGCCCAGGCGATAGGCTTCCTGCGCGGGGATAGTGCCGCCGGTGAAGAAGGCCGCGCGCACCTTGTGCAGCGGCAACATGCGCGACATGTGGCTGGCCCCACCCATCGCGCCGCGATCGATCTCCGGCAGCGAGAAATAGGCGTCCTCCGCCGCGATGATCGTGTCGGACGCGCCGCAAATGCCGATGCCGCCACCGATCACGAATTTGTGGACTGCGACCACGACCGGAATTTCGGCTTCGTGGATCGCCTTGAAGGTCAGGTAATTGCCGCGATTGAGGTGCGGGATGCGCTCGGGGTGGGCCTGCATCTCCTTGATATCGACGCCGCCGCAAAAGCCGCGCCCCTCCGCGCGGATCAGGATGCAATGAACGTCCTCGTTGCGCGCCGCATCGGTGATGATCCTGGGCAGGCTGTTCCAAGTCGCGCTGTCGAAGGCGTTGACCGGCGCATGATCGAAGACAATTTCCGCGATCCGGTTTTCGATGGTGCATGTGATCGGCATCTTATCCTCCCTCAGAGCGCCGGAGCGGTCTCTCGACCCATTGAGGCCAGCGCGTTAAGCCGCCCATGGGCTTCTTCGACAATGCGATCGACGAGTTGCTGGCAGCTTGGAATTTCGTTGATGCGTCCGCCGACCACGCCGGTCGCCATCACGCCATGTTCGATATCGCCGTCGACCACCGCTTTCTGGATCAGCATCGGCATGGTCGCGGCCAGCATCGCCTGTTTGAGCGGCATGGCGCCATGGGCGGTCATGCCGCTTGCTGATCGGATGAGGTCGACCCAGCTTGCGCCGGTCTGCTTCTTCATCGTCCTGCTGGCCTCGATCGCGCGCAGCCACATGGTCAGTTTCCCGGATTTTTCGATCCGGTCGAGCAACGTCGTGCGCACCATTCGCTGCGGAATCCCGTCCAGCCTGGTGGTAACGATGATGCGGTCGGTGCCGGCCTTGAGATATTCCGCCTTGGCGCTGTCCGGCACCGGGCTTTCCTGCGTCAGCAGGAAACGCGTACCCATGGCGATGCCCACCGCGCCATAGGCCAGCGCCGCCGCCAACCCGCGCCCGTCAGCAAAGCCGCCGCTGGCGATCACCGGTACCTGCACCGCGTCCAACACCTGTGGCAGCAGCACGGTGGTCGGCACCGATCCGGTATGGCCGCCGCCTTCGCCGCCTTGCACATTGACCATGTCGACACCCAGTTCGACCATCTTCTGCGCATGTTTGACCGCGCCCACAGTCGGCACGCAGAGGATGCCCGCATCCTTGAACCGCGCGATCATCTTGGCATTGGGGCCGCGCCCGAAGCTCACCGCGCGCACCTGATCCCTGTTGGCCAGGATCAGCTCGACAATCTGGTCGGCACCCGGCTGGAACATGTGGAAATTGACGCCGAAGGGTCGATCGGTGCCGCGCCGCACCGCCAATAGCTTCGCGCGCGCTTCGTCCGGCGTCATCACCGCCGCGCCCAGAAAACCGAACGCGCCGGCCTTGGTGGAGCCGATGACGAGCGAGGGTTCGGCCACCCAACCCATCGCGGTCTGGATAATCGGCCAGCGACACCCCAGCCGCTCGGTCATGATTGTATGCAGCGGATCGCCCATCAGCCTTCGCCCGCGTCTTTCTTGTTCGCGGCAGCCATCGCCTTGCCGTCGAGGCCGCCGATCGAATTGCCCATCGTCAGGTCATTCTGGGCATGGGCGAAATGGTGCATATGATATTGCGCCTCGATGGCATTGCGCTTGCCCATCAGTTCCTCGACATGATTGATCGCCTGCTTGGTCAGCCAGTTGCCCAGGCGTGGCTGCGCGACCAGCTTTGCCGCCATCGCCGCCACCGTCTCGCGCAGCGCCTCGCGGGACACGACCTTGTTCACCATGCCGAACTGTTCGGCGCGCTGCGCGGTCATGCGCTCGCCCAGCAGCAGGAACTCCTTGGCGATACGCGGCGGCAGCTCATAGGCATGGGCGAAATATTCGACGCCCGGAATGCCCATGCGGTTGACCGGATCCTGAAAGAAGGCGTCCTCGCTCGCCACGATCAGGTCGCAGACCCAGGCCAGCATCAATCCGCCCGCGACGCAGGCTCCCTGCACCATCGCGATGGTCGGTTTGGCGACGTCGCGCCAGCGCCGGCACATCCCGACATATTGCTCTTTCTCGCGGGTGTAGAGCAGCTCGGCCGCGGGCTTGTTAACGTGGCCCGGCACCATCAACCGGTTGTCGAAATGTCTGTGCAAGTCGCGTCCCGGCGTGCCGATGTCGTGCCCGGCGGAAAAATGCTTGCCGTTGCCGCCCAGCACGATCGCCCGGACGTCATCGTCGTTCGTCGCAGTCATGAAGGCGTCGTCCAGCGCATAGGTCATCTGGCCGTTCTGGGCGTTGTTGAAGCCCGGACGGTTCAACATGATCCATGCGACATGGTCGATCACTTCATAGGTGACCGGCTCGTCGGTCTCATAGACGATGTCGACCTCTTGCGGTTCGACCAGACGATCACTGTCGCTCATCATGCCCTCCTTGCAGGCGGATTGTCCTTGATGACGGATGCGCGGATATTGTGGGGGTCGAGGCTGGCGATGATCGTCAGCGCCTCGGCGTTCGGTATCGGTGTTTCGACGATCTCGCCCTTTTCCAGCGGGAAGCCGGTCGCGTCCTGCACCTCCTCGAAGGTGACGCCCGGATGCAGGGACACGACCCGGATAGCGTTGTTCGTGCCACCGAAATCCATGACGCACAGGTTGGTGACGATCCGGCGCAGGTCGACACCCGCATAGTTGCCGCCTGGGACCCGCTTGGCCGGATTATAGCCCACGCCCGACACCATATCGACGTCGCCCGCGACGAAGGTGCGCGCCGAATGCATCGGGAAGAAGAAGCTGTTGGCGTGGTAGATGGTGTTGCCCGGAAAGCCGCGCACGCCCAGCATCTGCGTCTTGGGCTTGTCATAGGTGCCACCCAGATAGCTCAAATTGATCTGGCCGAAACGGTCGAGTTGCGTCGGCGTCACCATCGCATGGCGGCGTCCCGTCCACACCGCGCTGTCGAAGAAGCGCGAGAAGGGCAGGTGGCCCGCAGCCTTGCGGTCGTCATAGCCGCGCGGGCCGATCGGCACCGGCTGTTCGACCAGATAGGCTTCGCCATCGGTCATCATCAGTTCGGGGCTGTGGGTCAGCTTGGCGAGGCTGGCGCCCAGGCGTGGCACGGGGCCGACGCCGGTAGCGATGATCTCGCCATTGCCCCGGAAAGCCTCCGAACAGGCGAAAATGCAGAGTTCTGCCAGAGTCGCCTCAGTCGTTATTACGTCAGTCATCAGAATATCGGGAGCGGGAGAGCCGCTACCGCCTCCTTTCCGCCAATGCTATCCAGATAGGCCGCTTCGGTCGCGCCGACGAAGCGGTCGGCCACCGTCGCCCAGTCGCCCGGCTCCCGTGCCGCGTCGGCATAGGATTTGAACGCTTTCATGTCCCAGCCATAAGCGGGTGGCATGGAACTGGGGTGAGCGCCGCAGGGGGCGTGGATGACGCCGCTGACGAAGCAGCGTTCGAACACATTATAGTGCGCGTCCTGCGGATAATGATCTTCCATCCGGTCGACCAGTTCTTCTGTCGACGCATAGGTTTTGGTCGCGGCCTTGGCGAACCATTCGTCATAATAGGGGTCGGGGCCGAAGAGGTGGACATTGCCCCGCCAGTCGCTGCGATTGACGTGGAGCAGCGCGACGTCCAGCTTCAGCGCAGGCATGGCGATCAATGTTTCCGCGTCGGCATAGGGCGACTGCACGGTCTTGAGACCGCCCAGCTCGGCCAGATCGGTGCCCAGTCCGACGCGCGTCGGCAGGAAGGGCAGGCCGAAAGCGGCGGCCTTCAGCCCCCATTGGAACATCCCCTCGTCCAGTTCCAGCACCTCGATCTGCCCCGCTTCGCGCGCCTTGCGGAACCAGGGTTCGAGCGGAATGGCGTCGAGCGACACGAAGGCGAAGATCAGCTTCCTGACCTTGCCCGCCGCGCACAGCATCCCGACGTCGGCGCCGCCATAGGCGACGATGGTCAGATCTTTCAGGTCGGATCGCATGATCGCGCGGACCAGCGCCATGGGCTTGCGGCGCGGCCCCCAGCCGCCAATGCCGATCGTCATGCCATCGGACAATTGTCCGACGACGTCCTGCGCCGTCATCCGTTTATCGAGCATCTTCAGTCGTCCTTCTCATGGGCCCATTTGTGGCCCCAATCGCTTACCGTCATGCTGGTGGTCGGAACCCAGGTGGCCGGGTCGATGACCAGGCCGTTCCAGCCATATTCAATGTCGAAGCCGCCGGGCGTCTGCATGTAGAAGCTCGTCATCTTGTCGTTGACGTGACGGCCCAGCGTTGCGGACAGTGGTACTTTCCCCTTGCTCTTGAGTACGCGGTCATAGGCGCGGCCGACATCTTCCAGAGTCGCGGCTTCCAGCATCATATGGACGGCGCCGTTCGGGCTTTCCGGCATCTGGCCGAGCGCCAGACTGTGGTGGCGACCATTGCAGTGAAGGAAGGCGAAGCCGACGCCGGGATCGTCCGGTCCGCCGCCCATCAGGAAGAAACGGCCGAGGTCGGTATCGCCAAAGCCCATCACATCTTTGTAGAAATTGTGCGTTTCCGCGAAATTGGGGGCGGTGAGCACGACATGGCCAAGGCCCATGTCGCCATTGTCGCCGGTCACGAAGCCGCTGACGCCCGCGGGCGAGACGAAGGGAGCGTAATCCACGAACCGGCCGTAGAAGATTTCCATCGCGTTGCCGGCAGGGTCCGATGACCGCGCCAGTTCATAGACCTGCCGCGCGCGCGCTTCCATGATGTCGGCGCGTTCGACCGGCCGCCCTGCCGCTTCCAGTCTGGCCAGAAGTGCATCGAAATCCTCGCGACTCGCACACTCCCATCCCGGTGCGATAAACGCGTTGCGCGCGCCCTTCTGTACCCAGAGACGGAATGGACGATCGTCCATGCGGAACAGGGCGACATCGTCCCGCGACGCCGTTGTCGGCATCAGGCCCGCAATATCGCAGGCGAAGGCGCGCCAGTCGTTCAGGTCACGCGCCTCGATCATCACATAGCCCAGCGAAATTACAGCCATTCCTGCCGCCTCATCCTATCGTCCTGCATCATTCCAATGTCGCCGCATGAATCGCATTATAATACGCAATTCCATATTTTGGATCACGAACATGCTTGTGATGCATGTCATTTTCCGCGATTTGCAACGAAACAATGGCAATTCGTTGTAAATATGCCTATATGCATCGCGCAGAATGTGCAACCCCTCCTGTGCTTGACATTTTGCGTATTTTAAATTTATATAAACTACGCATATAGCCAAAATGGTCCAGGAGACTTTGGATGGAGACGAGGATGACCGCGGCAGCAGCAAATCGATCGACGGGAAATGGCGAAGCGCTTGCGCCGTCCGCCGAGGCGCTGGTCGAAAGGGCGCGAGCCATGATTCCCCTGCTGAAAAGCCGCGCGCGCGGCTGCACGGCGGCCAATGACGTACCGCGCGAAACGGTGGCGGAAATGACCGAGGCGGGATTCTTCCGTATCCTCCAGCCGCGCCGTCATGGCGGTTACGAGATGCATCCCAATGTCTTCTTCGACGTGCAGAAGGCGCTGGCCGAAGGCTGCATGTCGACTGGCTGGATCTACGGCGTGCTGGGCTGTCATCCTTATGAACTGGCGTTGTTCGACGACCGGGCGCAGCAAGATGTCTGGGGCGACGATCCTGACATGCTGGTGTCCTCCACCTATCAGCCGGTGGGCAAGGTGGAGAAAGCGGAAGGCGGTTTCTACCTGTCGGGGCGCTGGGGCTTTTCCTCGGGCTCGAGCCATTGCGGCTGGGTGCTTCTGGGCGCGATCAATTTCGACACCGATGGCGGCCCGCCTGACATGCGCACCTTCCTGTTGCCGCGCTCGGACTATCAGGTGATCGAAGGGACATGGGATACGTTCGGGCTGCAGGGTACAGGCAGTTTCGACATCCTCGTGGAGCGGGTGTTCGTCCCCGAATATCGTACCCATCGTGCTGCCGATGGCTTCGCCTGCAAGAATCCGGGACAGGAGGCCAATGACGGCCCGCTCTATCGTATGCCCTGGGCGCAATTGTTCACGCGCTCCGTTTCCACCGCTGCTTTCGGTGGTATGCGCGCCGCCATCCAGGCGGCGATCGAGATCATGCAGAGCCGGATATCCACCAACACCGGCAAGGCGTCCAAGGCTGATCCGAACCTGCACGCTGCCATCGCCCGCGCCATTGCCGAAACCGACGAGATGGAGCTGACCCATCGCGCGACCTTCGACGAGCTGATCGGCTATGCCGAACGCGACGAGGCCATTCCGATGCAGCGCCGCGCGCTGTTCGCCTATCAGTCGGCCAGCGTCGTGCGCCGTCTGGCGGACCTGGCCGACGACATGGTGAAACTGCTCGGCGGCCGGGCCGTCTACATGTCCAGTCCGATCCTCCAGCCCTGGCTCGACCTTCATGCCGCCCGCGCGCATGTCGCCAACGATCCCGCCAACCGCATCGGTGACGTAGTCGGCACCATGCTCGGCGAAGCGCCGGCCTTCACCTTCGTCTGAGGAGCATCATATGACGCATGACATCAGCTGCCGCACGCATCGCGTGGCGGGCGGCCATGACATTATGCTGGCCGAAGTGGGTGCCGGCCCCGCGCTGGTCTTCATCCATGGCAGCGGACCGGGTGCATCGGGCCAGTCCAATTTCCGGCAGAATGTGCAGGCCTTCGCAGACGCCGGATTTCGCGTCATCCTGCCTGACCTGATCGGCTATGGCGCGTCGTCCAAGCCCGAAGATATCGACTATACGCTGCAACTTTTCACCGACACCCTCTATGAAGCGCTTGTCGCCCATGGCGTGGACAAGGCGATATTGGTCGGCAACTCCCTGGGCGGCGGTATCGCGATCCAGATGGCGCTCGACCATCCGGCCTTTGTCGACCGCCTGATCCTGATGGCGCCGGGCTGCATTCATGAGCGCGAGGACTATTTCAAGATGCCGGGTATCGCCGGCATGGTCAGTTCCTTTGGCGGTCCCGATTTCAACGAAGATGAACAGCGTCGATTGATAACCAATCTGGTTCATGATCCCGTCCATGTCACGGATGACCTGGTTAAAGAACGCTTCGCCGTCGCTCGCACCCAGCCCAAGGATGTGATCATGCGGATGCGTACGCCCAATCTGGCGCCGCGCCTGGGCGAACTCACCATGCCGATCCTGCTCTTCTGGGGCTATAATGAGCGCTTCATGCCGCTGGAGGGCATCACACTCTTTTTCGAGGCGTGCCCCGACGTGCGCTGCGTGACGTTCAACAAGGTCGGTCATTGGGTGCAGGTGGAGCGGGCCGCAGAGTTTAATCGCTATGCGCTCGAATTCCTCCATGGCTAGTGCCGCCATGACTGTGCGCCGTCCGGTGGATGTCGCGCAGGATTTTCGCGGCGCGATGCGACGTCTGGCGTCCGGCGTGGCGATCGTCGCGGCGAAGGGCGCGCACGGTCCCGTCGGCATGGCGGCGACCTCCATCACTTCGCTGACCGTCGATCCGCCGGCGATACTGGTCTGCGTCGGCCAGTCGACGGGCATTCATCCCTGCCTCGCCCCAGGCTGCCCCATCAGCATCAACATCCTCTCGCGCCATCAGCGCGAGGTGTCGGTCGCGTTCGGCGGCGCTATGGCGCAAGAGGCGCGCTTTGCCGTCGGCCGCTGGGTGCCGGATCACCACGACCTGCCGATGCTGGACGAAGCGCAGGCGAATCTCGCCTGCACGATCTTCAGCATGACGCCCTTTGGCACCCATAGCATCGTGGTGGCGCGCGTGGACGCTGTGCGTCTCGGCGAAACCGTCGATCCCCTCATCTATCAGGACGGAGCCTATCTGTGAGCGACACTAGCCTGAACGACGGCCTTGCCCATGAACTCTATCGCGCCTTGCGGGAAGAACGCGCCGTCCCGCCGTTGATGAGCCGGTTTCCGGACCTGACGATCGACGATGCCTATGCCATCTCGCTGGGCGCGCTGGAAAAGCGCAAGGCTGATGGCGAACGGGTCGTTGGCAAGAAGATCGGCGTGACGTCGAAGGCGGTACAAGACATGCTGGGGGTGCATCAGCCCGACTTCGGTTTCCTGACCGACAGAATGCATGTGGAAGGTGATATCGACGTCAAGGCGAATGGCCTTATCCAGCCACGCGCCGAGGCAGAGATCGGCTTCATCCTGAAGGACAGTCTCAAAGGGCCGGGCGTCACCGCAGCGCAGGTCATTGCGGCAACCGAAGCGATCATTCCCTGTTTCGAGATCGTCGACAGCCGGATCGAAAACTGGAAGATCGGCATCGTCGATACCATCGCCGACAATGCGTCCTGCGGCGTCTATGTGCTGGGTGACGCGCGCGCCGATCCGCGTGACCACGACCTGCCCAACCTCCACGTCACCGTGACCAAGAACGGCCAGCCGCTCTCTGAAGGCTATGGCCATGCGGTGCAGGGCTCGCCCGCCGAGGCCGTTGCGTGGCTGGCCAATACATTGGGTGCCTATGGCGTGACGCTGGAGGCTGGCGACGTGATCCTGTCGGGCAGCCTGGTGCCGCTGGAACCGGCGAAGGCCGGCGACATATTTGAAATGCAGTTGCATGGCGTGGGCGCCTGCACTGCGCGCTTCGTTTAAAGTGGAGGTTTCATGACGGACAAGGTCAAGGCAGCGATCATCGGTTCGGGCAATATAGGCACCGACCTGATGATCAAGATGGTCAAATATCCGCAAAATATGGAGTTGGTGGCGGTCGTCGGCATCGACGAGGCGTCCGAAGGTCTGGCCATGGCCCGCGAACGCGGCGTGGCCACCACCCATGAAGGGCTGGACGGCCTCCAGAAGATGGAAGCCTATTCCGACATAGGGATCGTGTTCGACGCGACCAGCGCCTATGCGCATAAGGTCCATGACGCCGCCCTGCGTGCCGACGGTAAGCAGGTGGTGGACCTTACCCCTGCGGCGATCGGCCCCTATACGATCCCCACGGTCAATGGCGACGCCAATCTGGATCAGCCCAACGTCAACATGGTGACCTGCGGCGGTCAGGCGACGATCCCGATGGTCGCCGCCGTCAGCCAGGTCGCAACCGTCCATTATGCCGAGATCGTCGCGTCGGTGTCTTCGCGCTCCGCCGGGCCCGGCACACGGGCCAATATCGACGAGTTCACCCGCACCACCGCCGGCGCGATCGAAAAGGTCGGCGGCGCGGCGCAGGGCAAGGCGATCATCATCCTCAACCCCGCCGAACCGCCGATGATCATGCGCGATACGGTCTTCACCCTGTCCGAAGGCGCCGACGAAGACGCCATCCGTGCGTCGGTCGAGACGATGGTGAAGAAGGTGCAGGCCTATGTGCCGGGCTATCGTCTGAAGCAGGAAGTGCAGTTCGAACGCTTCGGCGACAACAACAAGCTCAAAATTCCCGGTCGCGGCGAGTTCACCGGCATCAAGACGATGATCCTGCTCGAAGTCGAAGGTGCGGGGGACTATTTGCCCAGCTATTCGGGCAATCTCGACATCATGACCGCGGCCGCAAAGGCGACCGGCGAGCTGCTCGCGCAGCGTATCCTCGAAGGCAAGAAGGTGGCGGCATGAGCAGCACCAAGTTCAACGTCGAAGCCGGCGACAAACTCTACATTCAGGACGTCACCCTGCGCGACGGGATGCACGCCATCCGTCACATGTATGGCATCGACCATGTGATGGCGATCGCCAAGGCGCTGGACGAGGCGGGCGTGGACGCGATCGAGGTCGCCCATGGCGATGGCCTCAACGGCGCCAGCTTCAACTATGGTTTCGGCGCGCATACCGACTGGGAATGGCTGGAGGCAGTCGCCTCTGTGCTGACCCGATCGGTCCTGACCACCCTTATTCTGCCGGGCGTTGGCACGGTCGATGAGCTGCGCCGCGCCTATGATATCGGCGTGCGATCGGTCCGCGTGGCGACCCATTGCACCGAAGCCGATGTGTCCAAGCAGCATATCGGCATCGCCCGCGACCTGGGCATGGACGTCGCCGGCTTCCTGATGATGAGCCATATGATCGAGCCGGAAAAGCTCGCGCAGCAGGCGGCGTTGATGGAAAGCTATGGCGCGCAATGCGTCTATGTGACCGACAGCGGCGGTGCGCTCGACATGGACGGGGTGACGGCCCGGCTCGAAGCCTATGATCGCGTCCTCAAGCCCGAAACCCAGCGCGGCATGCACGCCCATCACAATCTTGCGCTGGGCGTCGCCAACTCGATCGTCGCGGCGCAGGGCGGCGCGGTGCGCATCGACGCATCGCTGACCGGCATGGGTGCGGGCGCGGGGAATGCGCCGCTCGAAGTGTTCGTCGCCGCCGCCGATCGCAAGGGCTGGAACCATGGCTGCGACGTCATGATGCTGATGGACGCGGCCGAAGATCTCGTCCGCCCATTGCAGGACCGCCCGGTGCGGGTCGATCGCGAAACCCTGGCGCTTGGCTATGCGGGGGTCTATTCCAGTTTCCTGCGTCACGCGGAAAAGGCAGCCGAAACCTATGGTCTCGACACCCGCACCATTTTGGTCGAACTGGGCCGGCGCAAGATGGTCGGCGGACAGGAGGACATGATCGTCGACGTCGCGCTTGACATGGTGAAGGCGCGCGAAGCAGTCGGCTGATCGATCGGCCATGCAGCTGTCGCTCGACCATATCAGCGTAACCGACACGACCCCGTCGCGGCTGGCAGACATCGCCGCCGCGACGGGTTGTTCGGGCATTTGCCCGTTCCTGCGTTCGATGGCGGTATTGCCCGCCATGCCCGACTACGACCTCGTCACCGACGCGGCCGAGCGTCGCGCCACCCGCGCGGCGCTGGCCGCGGGCGGATTGACGGTCGATCTCGTCTACCCCTTCACCTTGGCGCGCCGCACCGTGGTCGCGGATTTCGAGCCTGCGCTGGCGGTGGCCGCCGAACTGGGCGGGCGGTTGGCTAATGTCCTTTGCTACGACCGCGATCTCGCGCGCCAGATCGATCGTTTGAGCGAACTGGCCGACCTAGCCGGACAATATAGCATTGGTCTTGCTATCGAATTCTATCCTCCTTCACAGATACGAACTCTCGCTGACGCGCTCGCCACGGTCGAGCGGCTGGGCCGCGACGATGTCGGCGTCACGGTCGATCTGCTCCATATCATGCGGGGTGGGGAGGCCGGCAGCAGCATGGCCTTGCTGGCGGTGCCGCACATCCGCATGGCGCAGATCAGCGACGGGCCGGCGACCCTGTCGGCCGACCGCATCGAATGGGAAGCGGGCCTGCAACGGCAACTGCCTGGCGAAGGGCATTTCGATATTCCGGCCTTCCTAACTGCGCTCCACCGCGATATTCCGATCAGCGTGGAAGCGCCGCAGCAGGCGGCGATGGCGGCCGGCGTCCCCGCGCTGGAGCGCGCGCGTGGTGCTGTGGCGGCAACCAAGGCCATGATGATAAAAGATAATCGGAGAGTATGAGACATGCGTGACCTGATCGATCCATCTCTGCTGCCGGGGCTGGACTTCATGCCGCCGCTGGATCTGACGAATGACAGCCTTCCTGCGATCCGCGCAGGCATGGATCAGATGTCGGCGACGGCACCGGAGCCGGACAATAGTGGCGTCATCTGGCGTGAAGAGCGTCTGGCGGATGGTCCGTCGGTCAGGATCTATACGCCGGATGGTGCGACCGGACCGCTTCCGGCGATCCTGCATGTGCATGGTGGCGGCTATGTGGTGGGGTCGGTCCGTACCAATCATCTGGCGAATATAGAAATGGCGGCGTCGGTCGCGGCGATCATCGTCTCGGTCGACTATCGTCTTGCGCCTGAAACCGTCGCGCCGGGCGCGGTCGAGGATTGCTATGCTGCGCTCCGCTGGCTGCATGAAAGCGCAACCGGTCTGGGCGTCGATCCCGCGCGCATCGCCATTCGCGGCGAAAGCGCGGGCGGGGGGCTTGCCGCGGCGCTTGCGCTCCTGGCCCGCGATCGGGGCGGCCCGGCCATCGCGCACCAGAATCTCATTTATCCCATGCTGGACGACCGTACCTGCATCACGCGGCTCCCCGATCATCTCGGCGCCTTCGTCTGGACGCCGCAGGCCAACGCCTTCGGCTGGCGTTCGTTGCTGGGGCAGGAGCCGGGATCGGCCGACGTCTCTCCCTATGCTGCGCCCGCTCGCGCGCAGGACCTGACCGGCCTGCCACCCGCCTTCATCGCGGTCGGCGCGCTCGATCTGTTTCTGGTCGAGGACATGGATTATGCCCGTCGCCTGATCGAGGCGGGCGTAGCCACGGAAATGCACGTCTATCCGGGCGCCTATCATGGATTCGACGTGATGCCCGATACCGCTCTGGCCCGGCAGATGAAGCGCGACGCCTGCGCTGCGTTGCGCAAGGCCTTGTATTCGAGCGAAACCGCCTGACCGTCCCGCCGGATGGCGCAAGGCTCAGTGTCGCGCGCCATTCCGACAATTTTTCGGCGGCCAGAGTCCGTCGACCCTGCATGTTGACCAGCCGCCTAATGCAGCAAAAGCGGTAGAGGAGTGCGTCAGCCACCGGCCTTATCGGGCCGTGCCCGGCATGTCGGGGGCCGGATCGAATGGTCGATATTTGCTTGAATCAATGCATTGATTCTCGTTTTGATTAGGTGCATTTATTACGCAAATAATGGCTTTCAGGGACAGTTTATTGTTGCGTGATACGCAGATTTCAGGGTTTTCCATGCCTCCGGGGCAGCAGGTGGCGATGCGCTGCGGCAATGGTTCGGGCAGCGATTTTCGGCTGGTCCATAGTGACTGGCCCTCCGCAAATCCACGCGCTATGGAACGCTACGGCATAGTGGGAGGCGGGTGAGAATGCAGATCAGAAGCGGGCGAAACGGTACGCCGCCGACGTTGGACGGTCTGGACACCAATATCATCGACATATTGCGGACCAATGGTCGGGCGACGAACCAGGAAATCGCCGAGCGCCTGTCCGTTACCGCCGCCACCGTGTCCGCCCGCTTGCAGAAGATGGAAGAGGCGCGGGTCATGCGCGTCGTGGCGGTCACAGACTTCGCCGCCCATGGCTATAATGTCATCATCGCGCTGGGCGTGAAGGTGCAGGGGCGCAGCATCCCGGATGTCGGTCGCGATCTCGCCAAATTCCCGGAGGTGCTCAGCGTCAACATCATGAATGGCGATCATGATCTCGAACTGCTGGTGGCGTTGCATGATTTTTCGGAGGTGCAGCAGCTTCTGTTCGATCATATCGCCGGTATCGACGGGGTCGTGCACATCACGTCCGGCATCGCGGTGGACATTGTGAAATTCGAATTCAACGTGGTGCCGCTATGACCGAACGCCCGACCTGGGAACGCCTGGACAAGCTCGATCAGGGTATCGTCGACAAGCTGGCGCAGGACGCCCGCATCTCCAATCGCGCCATCGCCGCCGAACTGGGCGTGACCGAAGGCACGATCCGCACCCGGATCAAGCGGTTGCAGAATGAAGGGCTGATCCAGTTCACCGTGGTCACCGACTTCCGCATGGCCGGGTCGCCCAATCTCTGCATGATGGGGATCGATGCCGACCCCTCGCATGTGTCCGACCTCGCTCGCGCTCTGTCTGATATTCCCGAAATCACATGCGTCGTGGTGCTGCTCGGCCGTTACAGCCTGCTGGCGATGGGCCTGTTCACCAATATCGAGCAGCTCAACGACCTCATCATCGATCGCATCCGGCCGATGCCGGGCGTGCAGCGGGTCGAAACCTCCATCTCCGTCCACAACCTCAAATATGAGGCAGGCATCGCCAAGATTACGCGCATGACGGCGGACGACTGATCCGGTCAGGCGCTGGCGGCGGCCGTTCGTATCATATGCACCAGTTCGGCCTGACGATGCGTACCGGTCTTGGCGAAGATCGCCCGCAAATGCGCCCGCGCCGTGTTGTGGGCGATATCGAGCCGTTGTGAGGCGTCTATCAGTGATATACCTCTGGCCAGTTGGACTGCCAGCGCGGCTTCGGCGGGTGTCAGTTGGAAGCGATGACGCAGCGTCGCGGGATCGAGTCTGTCGGAGCGGTTCGGGTCGCTCAGGAACAGGGCGATGAAGGCGCCGTCGCCATAAGCGGATATGGGCAAGGACAGGGCGCGCCCGCGCAGCGATGATCCATCCGGCGCGGCCATGTCGAAAGCGGTTTCTTCGCCCGGCGGCGGCGGGGATGCCAGGAGGCGGGCGAGCATCGTCACGCCGGCGCCGGCTTGCGGCTCCAGTCGCCCCTGTCGTTCCATGATGACTATCCCCTCGCGCAGCAGGCGCTCCGCCGTGGCGTTGCGGCGCATGATCCGGCCATCGCGACCCAGCACCAATGTCGCGACGGCCAGCCCGGCCATCGCGCTGCTGAAGATTTGCCGTTCGGCCTGCGTCGTCGTCAGCCGGGCATGCAATTCCAGTGCGACCCGCAGATGCGGCACCAGGCTGGCGATCAGCGCACTTTCCCGCTCACTGAAATCCGGCAGATTCTGATAGCGTGTGATGCGCAGGCGGAAGGACGCGCCGGACGGTGCTTGCAGGTCTACACCCAATATTTGGGCGGACCCGGTGCTATCCATCCAGTCCTTGAAGCGGGACGGCACATGGCTGACGAAATCCTGATAGGACATGACCTGTCCCTCTGGCAGATCGACGAAGGGGTCGGCGTCGGACAGGCTTTCATATTCGCCGGCGCGGACCGGATCGACCCCCGGCGTCACCAGGGCGTCGATTCCGGTTCGGCCGGTGGCGATGATCAGCGTGGCGAAGCTCGCTTGCGCGGCGGCGGCCAGATCCTCCAGAAAGCCCTCCCAGGGCGGATCGCGGGTCAGCCCGCCATACAGCCCCAGGAGCAAATTCGGAAGAGCGGAGGCATCTGTGTCGGCCACCCTTGGCTGATCCTCTTGTCCATTCTCCTTCCGATATCGAACCAAGCGCCCCGGAGCGCAAGCGCGATCAGCGCCGCCAGGCAAGGGTGAGGCTGTAGCGGCGCGGCGGCGAATAATAGGCTTCGGTAAAGCCGAAGCTGGTGCTGGCGTCATAGCCTGCGGTGATGATCCGCCGGTTGGTGAGGTTGTCGACCCCCGCCCTCAGAGACAGGCCGCGATCGCTTAGCCGCAGTTCCGCGCTGGCATTGACGATGGCATGATCGGGCTGGCGCAGCAGCGCCGTATTTTCGGCGTCAACGAACACCGCGCTTTTATAGGCGACATCGACGCGAATCAGGCCGTCCAGCCCCTCGCTCAGGGCGGTTTGATAGACGGCGCTGGCATTGGCGGTGATATCCGGCGCCTGCTTCAGGCTGCGGTTGCTGACGTCGGTCGGCACGCCGTTGATGACGGACATATAGCTCAGATATTTGGCGTCAAGCAGGCCGAGCGCACTGGTCAGCGTGAAGTGGCGCGATACCCGGAAATTGCCCTCCAGCTCTATGCCCTGAATACGCGAGCGCCCGGCATTTTCGTTACGGACCACGAGCAGGCCGGAAGTCGGACTGACCGTCGATACTAGGATTTGCTGGTCGCGATAGGCGTTGCGGAACACCGCCAGGTTGATGGTGGCGATCCGGCCGAATCCGGCCTTGATCCCGGCCTCATAGGCGGTCAGATGTTCGGGATCATAGGAGCCGATCTCTTCCAGCGAGGTGGGCCGCCCGTTGAAGCCGCCGGACCGGAAGCCCTTCGAGAAGGAGGCGTAGGTCAGCAGGTTCGGCCTGACCTTGTAGGACAGCGACGCGCGGGGCGTGAAAGCGTCCCAGCTCTTTTCCAGCGTGTAGCTGGGTGTGCCCGCCAATAGTGGCTGGTTGGCGTAGATGCGCATCGCCGACTGGGTGAAGCGTTTCTTCTCCCAGGTGTAGCGCGCGCCCAGTTCCAGCGAGAGATTGTCCAATATCTCATAATTGCCGTTGGCGAACAGCGCCAGATTGTCGGTCCGCTGCCGGTTGCGGAAATCAATGTTGAAATCGAGCGCGGTCGCGAGCGCCGGGTCGAAACCGGCGGCGATCAGCCGGGGATAGAGCCCGTCCGCCACGACCAGCCGGGTATTGTCGCGCGTCTTCTCCCGATAGGCGAACGCGCCCAGCAGCAGCGCGCCACGGCCGCCCAGGTCGAGCGACAATTGGAGTTCCTGGCTGATCTGGCGGGCCTGTTCGTCATGAATGTCGCCTGCATAATTGACGGTGGACGATGCGTCGCCGTCGCGCCCGAACAGGGCGTCGACATGGCGATAGGCGGTGATCGACTTCAGGGTCGCGGGCCCCACATCGGCGGTCAGAGTCAGGGAGCTGTTGAAGGCGTCGGTTTCATCCTTGTTGAGCGCGGCGGTGCTGTCCGTCCGGTCGATATCGCCGGGTACGGTGCAGCAGGGCGCGATGAAAGCGGATTGCAGCCCGGACAGGAAGGTGGGGGTGAAGGCGACCATGCTGTGGGGCGCGCTATGCTGGCGGCGGCGCAATCCATCGGCCTGCAGAAGCGCATCGATCGTCGCGCCCCTATAATGTAGCGCCAGCTTGCCGCCGACGACATTGCGGTTGCCCAGATTGTCGCCCGAGGGGATTTTCTGCCAGCCCTCGCCAAATTCGCCTAGCGCCGCCACGCCCAGCGACCAGCTGTCGGACAGGGGCGTTTCGGCATAGGCCCGCGCCCGCACCGTATTGAAGGAGCCGTAGCGCAGGTCCGTTTCGACCCGCTGCTCCTGGCCGGGAACCGACGAGACGATGTTGATCGCCCCGCCGACCGTATTCTTGCCGAACAGCGTGCCTTGCGGCCCCCGCAGCACCTCGATCCGGTCGATCCCCAGCAATTCCGTCATCGCGCCGAAGGTGCGGGCGACATAGACTCCGTCGATATAGACGCCGACCGCCGGGTCGGAGGTGATGATGAAGTCGTTTTCGCCCACGCCCCGGATGAAGGGAGCGATGCCGCCGCTATTGCCGCCCTGGCCCGGCGTGAACTGGATATTGGGCGCGATCTGGCTGACCTGTGTCACATTGTCGAGGCCGCGGCTGTTCAGCGCGGCGGCATCGACGGCGCTGACCGCGATCGGCACATCCTGCAGCCGCTCCTCGCGGCGGCGGGCGGTCACGACGATGTCGTCGCTGGTTTGGGCGCCGTCGTCGGCGGCGCGCGTGCCGGATTGTGCCAGCGCGGCAGGCGCGAGCAGGGACGCCATGGCTGCTATGGGCAAAGCGATCTTCTTCATAATTCTCCCCCAATTATTTTTCTATGTTGCCAGGCGGCTGGGCGGGCGACCGAAGTCCGCGCCATGGGCGTCGCCTGGGTCGTCATGCAGTCAGGCTGCTTCCCATTCGATCAGATGGCTGATGTCGCTGCGTTCGGCCGGCTTGCGGCCGGCGCTGGCCAGATGATGCGCGGTGATCTGCTGCCTGGGATCAAGCGGCGACACCATTTCGATCACCCGGTCATATTCGGTGCTTGCGATATGCCAGCTTCCGGCTTCGCGCCTATACCGGTCGCGATAGATGGCGGTGCCCACCGTATGCAGCGCGTTTTCGACATCGATGAAGATGTCTTCCAGATACCATATGCCCTCGGCCTCATCGTCGCCGGTCAGGGTAATTTCGGGCATATGGCCATGATGCATCGCCATCACGCCCGAATGGAAACTGTTGGCCAGGAAGGCGAGCATATTGTCCCGGCCCGACAGCCGCGCGCGATAGGTGCCGCCGCGATAATCCACGCTGATATCGTCGGTGAACAGCGACGCCAGCAAGCCCATATCGGCGGTGTCGATACCCCGGAAATAACGATGTTTGAGCGTTCGGATATCCTCCATATCGCTGAGCTGCTGAAGCGTGTATGCCATGGGTTCCTCGCCGATTATAAAACGCAAATCTATTATATATCTTTCAAACATACCATATATGCGTATTATGTCACGGAAATATGATGCGCCTTGATCGGGCGGGGCATGGGAGAGGCTAAGCGTGGGACAGGCAAGGGTTGCGATCGTGACGGGCGGGACGCGCGGCATCGGCGCGGCGATCGTGCGGCGGTTGCTGGCGGACGGCTATCGGGTCGCGACCTGCGGACGCGCCCCGCCCGACGCGCCGATCGCGGTCGATGGGCGAGAGGCAGAGTTCGATGCCTGTGACATTCGCGAGCAGCCAGCCGTCCAGGCGTGGGTCGATGCCGTGGCGGCCCGTCATGGTCGGCTGGACCTGGTCGTCAACAATGCCGGCGGTTCGCCGCAGGCGGAGGCGGCGAACGCGAGCGCGCGCTTTTCCGAACGCATCCTGCAACTCAACCTGCTGGCCCCGCTGCATGTGTCGCAGGCCGCCTATCCACATTTGCGCGCGGAGCGGGGATCGATCGTCAATATTGCCAGTGTGTCGGCGGTGCGGCCATCTCCCGACACGGCCATCTATGGCGCAGCGAAGGCGGGGCTGGTCAGCCTGACGACCAGCCTGGCGCAGGAATGGGGGCCGGACGTGCGCGTCAACGCGATCATCGTCGGCCTCATTGAAACCGAACAGTCGGCTATGACTTATGGCAGCGACGCCGCGCAGCAACGGATCGCCGCCTCGCTGCCGCTCGGCCGCATGGGGCGGGGGCAGGATGTGGCCGACGCCGTCGTCTTCCTTGCCTCACCCGCGGCCGCTTATATCAGCGGCGCGCGGCTGGAGGTGCATGGCGGCGGCGAGCGGCCGCTATTCCTGGAAATCGTGAAGCAGGACGCCCGGCAGGGCTGACAGCAGGAGAGTAAGAATGTCGGTCGATCTGGAACAACTCGTAGCGCGCATCGCGGCGCTGGAAGATATGCAGGCCATCCGCCAGTTGAAGGCGCGCTATCTGCGGGCGTGCGATCTCAAGCTGGTGGATGGCGTGCGCGACGCCTTTCTGCCGGGCAAGGTGCGGATCGCCTATCAGAATTTTCCGGTCTTCACCGATCGCGAGGATTTCGTTAGCATCTTCGAGCAGATGGCCTGTCAGGGCGGCGTCTACGACATTCATCACGCCACCAATGCGGACATCAGCCTGATAAGCGATAGCGAAGCGCGCGGGCTATGGTCGTTGAACTTCCGCACCATCCTGCTGTCGACCCGGTCGGTCACGCGCCTCGCGGTGGAATATGAGGATGTCTATCGCAAGCGGGACGGGCGCTGGTGGATCGCGGAATCGGTCAGCCGGGTCACATCCTGCCTTTCGGAGGAAATCGGAGCCGATGGCGCATCGCGCTACATCCTATGGGGCGAAGTTCCGGCCCAGCCGGCCGATGCCGCCGCCTGATCTGTAAAGACAAGGAGAGACGAATGATCGATTATGGCCTTCAGGGCAAGGTGGCGCTGGTCACGGGTGCGGGCGGCGGCATTGGCCGCGCCGCCGCGCTGGCCTTTGCGCGGTCGGGCGCGTCAGTGCTGGTCAGCGACGTGAATGACGAGGGCGGCCGTGCAACGGTGGCCCTCATCGAGGCGCAGGGTGGCAAGGCCGCCTTCCAGCATTGCGATGTGAGCGACAGCGCGCAGGTGAAGGCGATGGTCGCCGCCGCGGTCCACCATTTCGGTCGCCTCGATTGCGCCTTCAACAACGCCGGCATCACCAATATCGCGGCGGACGAATATGACGAAGCCGTGTGGGGCCGGGCGATCGGCATCAATTTGACCGGCGTCATGCTATGTATGCGCGAAGAGGCGGAGGTCATGCTGACGCAGGGCGGCGGCGCGATCGTCAATACGGCTTCGATCAACGGCCTCGTCGGCAATCCCAGCCAGCCCGCCTATGTCGCGTCCAAACATGGTGTCGTCGGCCTGACCCGCCATGGCGCGCTGCGCTGGGCGAAGGCCGGCATTCGCGTCAATGCCGTATGTCCCGGCGTGATCGTCACGCCGATGACCGCGCCGCTGGTCGCCAAGGAGGATATGCGCCAGTTGCTGGATTCCATGACGCCCATGGGGCGGATGGGGCAGGCGGAGGAAGTGGCCGAGGCGGTCGTCTGGCTCTGTTCGGGCGCTGCCAGCTTCGTGACCGGGCATCCGATGGTCGTGGACGGCGGCGCGACCGCGGTCTGACGGGGCGAGGCGGGCTGCAACGCCCGCCTCCTCCATTCAATCCCGTCCGGCGAAGTCGAACTGGCTGGTGGGGATGACGTCGATCCGGCTGAAATCGATGAAGCCAGCGCAGCTTTCCATCATCGCGCTGAGATTTTGCGCGAATTTGGCCTCGTTGCCGACCGCATCGAAGAAAGCATGGGGATCTGTCATCGCCGCGTCCGAAAAACATTCCTCGACAAAGGCGTCATAGGCAGGCGCGTCGGGAGTCAGCGGCCGGACGATGATGTTCTGGACATATTCGAAATTCGCCTGCGTTTCGATCGCCACTCGCGTATGATGGCCGTGCCAATGGGCGATCGCTTCCGCCCGGTCCATGTCTGGCCGGAAGCTGATGAAGCTCGCCTGGCTCCAGCCCGCACAGGCCCGACCCGCTTCCGGTGGATACGCGCTGTTGGCGATGATGGTCGATTCCGCGACCAGCCATGCCGCGAAACGCCCGCTATGTGCGGCCAGCACGGCGTCGATCGCGCCGCGAAACCGCGCATTGGCGGAGGGTAGCCAGAATTGCACGATCGCATCCTGTTGCGGGGCCTGCCATTGCTGGACGAGCGCGGTCGCCGGTTCGACCCGCGCATCCCGGATATTGAGCCGGATGCCAAGGCCGCCTGCCGCCGCGAGCGCGCCGGGCAGATGCTCCACCAGATAGGCGCCATAGGCCGCGCGCGTTTCGCCCTCGGGGGCCCAGAGGGCGCAGATCAATTTTTCCATCGCATCGCTCCTCAGCCGAAATTCGCCTGGCCGCCATCCAGCGGGATGGTGGCGCCGGTCAGATAGGCAAGGTCGCTGCCGCACAACGCCACGATCGCACGGCCGATATCCTGCTCCAGCCGCCCGACCCGGCCCAGCGGGATTGTGCGGAAAAAGGCTTCGGCCTCCTCCGGGTTATGTTCCATCCACCCTTTGAGGCCGGGGGATTCAGCATGGGGGGCGATAGTGAGGACGCGGATATTGTCGCGCCCCCATTCCGATGCCGCCGCGCGGGTCAGCGCGCGTGTCGCCTGCTTGACCGCGCCATAGGCGCCGTAGGTCGCCATGTCCCAGCGGATGCCGGCCGACGAGGTGAAGTTGAAAATGGTGCCGCCGCCGCGCGCCACCATATGGGGACGCGCCAGCTTCATCAGCCGGAAGGAGGCCAGCGGTCCGGATTCAAATCCCGCCATGAAAGCATCGTCCGATACATCCACCAGTGGGCCGAGCGGCACCTCCTGCGCATTGTTGACGAGGATGTCGATGCCGCCAAGATCGCGTACCGCCAGATCCACCGCCGCGGCGAGATCGTCAGCGGACTTGACGTTGCAGGCGATCGGCAGCGCGCGCGCGCCGCGTTCCGCCACAAGCTGAGCCGTTTGCGCCAGCTTCTCCAGCGTCCGCCCGGCCAGGATGATATCGACGCCCTCGCTCGCCAGGGCAAGGGCGATGCCTTGACCGATCCCTTGCCCCGCTCCGGTAATCAGTGCAACCTTGCCTTGCAACATGCGCGCGCCTCGCCTCTCTTGGATTCATCGTAGTTTATATGGCTATATGATACGCAAATATTGACTTTATGGCAATATAAGTCGCTATATGCGCTAATTTTGTGGAGAGGGTGGTTTGTGGGCTGAATGCTTGCGACTTCCGATTCCACGCCCTGATGTGAGACGGACAGGCATGAGCAATTGGGACAAGCAAGTCGATATCCTCGTGGTGGGTTCGGGGGCTGGCGGAATGCTCTCCGCGCTCGTCGCCGCTGCCGACCGGGCGGACGTGCTGATCGTGGAAAAAGCGGCGCTGTGGGGCGGCACTTCCGCCACATCGGGCGCGGGCATCTGGATTCCGGGCAGCGATGTGGCGAAGGCGGCGGGTTTTGAGGATGATCTGGACGACGCCTTCACCTATGTCCGCGGCCTGTCCGCCGACAATGTGCCCGATGCCAATATCCGCGCCTATGTGGACAATGCCGCGCCGATGCTGCGCTGGTTGATGGCCAACACGCCGGTCCAATATATGGCTTTCCCCTATCCCGACTATCATGCCGAAAATCCGGGCGGATCGCCGACAGGCTATCGCACCCATCTGCCCATGCCGCTGGATGGCAAGCCCTTGGGCGCGGCGATCCGCACCCAGCGCTTTCCGTCGCCGGCCGCCAGCCTGTTCGGCTATCTCAACTGGCATTTCACCGAAACCTACCAATTGCTCTATCGCGCCAAGGGCTGGATGCAGAATCTGACTTTCAGCATGGCGCGCTACTGGCTCGACTGGCCCTTCCGGTTCACGTCACGCAAGGACCGGCGGCTGACGCTCGGCAACGCCCTGACCGGCGGCCTGCGCATGGCGCTCGACCGGCGGGGCGTGCCGCTCTGGCTCGACGCGCCGCTCAAGGAACTGGTGCGCGACGGCGATCGGATCGTTGGGGCGGTCATCCAGCGCGACGGCAAGCCCTATCGCATCGCCGTGCGCAAGGGGGTGGTGCTGGCCGCCGGCGGCTTCGACAAGAATCAGGCGATGCGGGAGACCAATGCGCCGCTCTATTCCATTGCGCAATATTCGGGCGGCGTCACCAGCAACACCGGCGACAGCATCGTCGCCGGCCAGGCGATCGGCGCGGACACGATGAATATGCAGTCGGCCTGGGCCGCGCCGGTCTTCTACGTGCCCGGCGAGGATAGAGGGCGGCTTTGCACGATCGAACGGGCGCTGCCGGGTTGCATCATGGTAAACCAGAAAGGCGATCGCTATCTCAACGAAGCGGCTTCCTATCATATTGTGGGCCAGCAGATGGCGCGGCGACAGGCGGCGCATGGCGACGCCGGGCCGAGCTGGATGGTGTTCGACCATCGCTATCGCCATCAATTCCCGATGGGGCCGCTCTATCCGCTTATCCCCGACTGGCTGCATCGCGGCGCGGTGCGTCGCATCCTCAAGAAGGGCGCGACGATCGAGGCATTGGCGGGGCAGATGGGCGTCGACCCCGCGGCCCTCGCGTCGACGGTCACGCGCTTCAACGACAATGCCGGCCGCGGCGAAGATCCCGATTTCCATCGCGGTGAGGCTGCCTATGACAAAATGTATGGCGATCCGCGCCAGGTGCCCAACCCCTGCCTGCGACCGATCGATCAGGGCCCCTTCTATGCCATCCCGATCTATCCGGGTGACATCGGCACCAATGGCGGCCTGCGCACCAATGCGACGGCGCAGGTGCTGGATGAGGCCGGCGCACCGATTGCGGGCCTCTATGCGGTTGGCAACAACGCGGCCTCCGCCATGGGCGAAAGCTATCCGGGGGCAGGCGTGACCATCGGCCCGGCCATGACCTTCGGTTACATCGCGGCCCGGCATATGACGGGCGGCAACAACTGACGAGGAAGGCCGGGGGGAAGATCTCTCCCGGCCATCAGGCGATCCAAAGCAAAGAAAGCCCCGCTTCCTGTCGGAAGCGGGGCATTTTACGCCGGGAGGGTGGCGTAGATCAGGCGATCAGAATTTGGCGCCGATGGTGACGCCATAGGTGCGCGGTTCGGCATAATAGCCGCCGGCAAAGCCCAGCTGCCCATAATCGATGCTGCGCACGAAATCCTTGGCATTGGTCAGGTTCTTGACCCAGAGCTTGACCTCGCCGGCCGCATTGCCCAGCGGAATGCCGTCGATGCCAATCTGGACGTCGACCAAGTCGATGGCATCGCCCTTGATCTGTTCATTGAAGGGCGACCCGATCGAGCTGCTGAAATTATATTTGCCGTCTTCGTGGGTATAGCCGATGCGCCCGCGGAGCGTGGCATTGCCCCAGTTGAGCGGAAATTGGGCATTCAGCGCCGCGTTTGCGGTTAGCGGCGACGTAAAGCCGGGTGTCACGACCGATGCGATATTGACCGGCGGTGCGCCGGGTGTCGGCGACTGACCGGCCAGGAATTCCTTATATTTGATGTCGATATAGCCGATGCTGCCGTCGAGCGAGAAATTATCGCTCAATATCGCCTGGGTTTCGACCTCGACGCCATTATAGACGACCTTGCCGGCATTGATGATCCGGGTGGCGAAGGTGCCCACCGGTGCATTGGTCACCGGGCCTAGGACGGCCAGATCGTCATAGATATTATGATAGGCAGCGACGTTGAAGCGAAGGCGGCGGTCGAACAATTCGCTCTTCAATCCGATTTCGTAGGATGTCACCTTTTCCGGCTTGAAGCTGCCAAGCTGGTTGGTGCCGGTGATCGCCGGGTCTTGCGAATTGAAGCCGCCCGAACGATAGCCGGTGGCGGCGCGGGCGTAGAGATTGATACCGTCGGCCACGTCATAGCCCGCCATCAGGTTCCAGGTGAACTTGCTGAATTTGGCATCGCCCGCTTCCGGCACCGCCAGCGGCGCTGCACCATTCTGGACGCGCAACATGCGCTTGGCGTCCCAGGTGTAGCGGCCGCCGGCGGTCAGGCGCAGGCCGCTGTCCCGTCCACCCGGATAGAAAGTGAACTGACCATAGACGGCCGTGCTTTCCGCCGATGTGGTATAGGCCAGGCGCGCGCGGGTCTGCACCATGCGGTAGCGCGCCGGGTTGGCGGCGGCGAAGGCCGGCCCCAATGGCCCGAAATTGGCAAGGAAGATGCTGTTTGTGTCGAGGATGAAGCCGCTATTCTGGAAACCGTCTTCTGACCCCTTCTCCCAGAAGTAGAAACCGCCCACGACCCAGTCGAGCGTGCTTGTGTCGCCGGAAATCTCGATTTCCTGGCTGAACTGCTTGTGCCGGCGATGATTGTCGATGTCGAACAGGTCTTGCGTAATGCTCGGCACGGCGGCGGCGGCGATGAAAGGCCGGGCTGCGGCCGGGATCGACGGGATGAACTGCAGCAGCGACGCAGGCATCCCGTTGAACAGAGTTGCGTTGGAGAAAGCCGGACCGCTGAACGCGCCGATGCCGTCCAGATCGGTCAGCGTGTCGCTGTTCCAGAAGCGATAGCCGGTGGTCGATTTGACCTTGAAGGCATCGAAATCGTTCTGGACCTGCAGATTATGGCCCCAACTCTTGTCGAGCGCATGGCTGAGGACGTTGTTGCACACTTCATGCCGGTAAGTGCGCGAAGGCGCTGCCAGCGCTGCGCAGGCCGGATTGGCGAATGTCGCGCCCGCCAGATATTGGGCGACTGGCGCCTGCTGCGTCTGCACCACCGGCTGACCGTTGACGATGACTGGCGGGCGAGCCGCGCCGTTCGACACATTGGTCAGGATGAAGGGGAGGGGTGTGCCGCTGATCCGGCTCCAGTCGAACATATATTGGATGCTGCCGGTGCCGCCCAGGTCGATGCGAGCCGCGGCCCGGATCGCGTCCGACTTGCGGGCGCCGGGATCTTTGGAATCGCTGGGCTGCAGGATATTGTCGACCAGCCCGTCGCGCTCGCTATGGCTGTAGGCGAAGCTGGTCGAGATGCCGGCGATTGCACCCGGATCGACTACGATCTTGCCGTTCCACGCATTGAAATTGCCATAGCCCGCTTCCGCCTTCAGCCGGAAGGTCGAGGACGGCGCGCGGGAGATGAAATGGATCGCGCCGCCGGTGGTGTTGCGGCCGAACAGCGTGCCCTGCGGACCGCGCAGCACTTCCACCCGCTCGACATCCATGACGGACAGGCCCATGGCGCCGCCGCGTGCAATATAGACGCCATCGACATAAAGGCCGTTGGCCGCATCCACGCCGAAGCTCTCGCTGCCGCCGTTGGAGATGCCGCGCATGGAAAAGACCGCGGCGCTGTTGCTGACCGTGCCCTGGGTGATGACGACGTTCGGGGCAAGGCCGCTCAGGTCGCGCGAATCCTTGATGCCCAGTTGCTCGATCTTCTCCGCGCCGATGGCGCTGATCGCGATCGGCACATCCTGCAGATTCTGCGCGCGCTTCTGTGCCGTCACCACGATCTCGTCGAGACCGGGGGCTGATGGTTCGGCGGCACTCTGTGCGATCGCCTGACCCGCGATCGCCAGGCTGCTCGCGCCGAGCAACAGTTGAAGCGCCGCATGTGCGTAGCCTTTGGGCATCCCATATCTCCCCATCACTTGTTTTCTTAGCCTAGAAATGAACATATGCGTAATTGATGTCAATATAAATTACGCAAAAATGATATTGAGCGACGCTGGATCGCGCGTATCGGCATAATATGAGGCCAAAAATTCCGCTTTCTGCCCTTATCCAGATCCTTTAGGCCGGCATGTAAAGTTGGGCCGCCTTGCCGCCGTCCACCGGCAGCGCGGTGCCGGTGATATAGCTCGCCGCATCGGACAGCATGAACGCGATCGCCTGCGCCAATTCCTCGGGCTGGCCGCCGCGCCGCATCGGAATGGCCTCGGTCGTTCGCGTCGCGACTTCGGGCGCGCGCGCGGTGAACGCCTCGGTGCCTGCGGTCTGCACCTGACCGGGAATGATGGCGTTGACGCGGATTCCCAACGGCGCGCCTTCCATCGCGGCAACGGCCGTGAAATGGATCAGCGCCGCTTTGGACGCCGAATAGCTCGCCATGTTGACGGTGGCGCGGATGCCGCAGGTGGAGGCGATGTTGACGATCGCGCCCTTGCCCGTCGTCGCCATCACCTGCATCGCTGCCTTGGTGCTGACGAAGACGGCATCGGCGTTGACCGCGAAGTCCTTGCGCCAATGGTCCAGCGTCAATCGGCTGATAGGCGCATAATGGGTCGACATCGCGTTATTCACCAGCATGTCGAGCCGGCCATGGCGCGCGGCTACCATCTCGATCATCGCGGTGAGGGCGACATTATCGGTGACGTCGAGCCGAATCGCTTCGATCTGCCCCCCCTCCGCGTCGATCTGGCTACGCGCGCGATCAAGTAACTCTTGCCGTCGCCCGCAAATCACTACCTGTGCGCCGCGCCGCGCCAACAGTGCGGCCGTCGCCAGGCCGATGCCATCGCTGCCGCCGGTGATGACGGCAATGCGCCCTTTAAAATCATCGGTCATTCGCCATCACCTCTCCATGTGTCGAAGGTCGCCTTGCGCATTTGCGTTTCAGGACGACGTCTCAACGGCGATATGTGAGCATAATGCGGAATTTGTAAATCATAAAAATACGAATATAGCGCCTGAGTGCGTGTCGAATAACTATCAATACGCCCAGAAAATCGTATGTATATGCGGAAATTCGGCGATCGCGCGGGCAATCTGTCAAATCTGGATATGCGTAAGAATATAATTGTTGAATTACGCGAATAGAGGGATAGAGTTGGGTCAGGACAAAAACGACGAATCGAGGGAAGTGGGATGCCGGACAGCAAGGTGGCCCTGGTCACCGGAGCCAGTCGGGGAGCAGGCCGTGGCATCGCGGTCGGTTTCGGCGAATTGGGCTATACCGTCTATGTGACCGGCCGCACGATGCATGTCGGGAATGCGCGGGGCTGGGACGGATCCGTGCTGCCTGGCACCGTGGCGGAAACTGCGGCGGCGGTCGATGCGGCCGGCGGCCGGGGCATTCCGCTGGTCTGCGACCATGGCGACGATGCCCAGGTCGCAGGGCTGTTCGACCGGATTGCGGCGGAAGCGGGGCGGCTCGACATATTGGTGAACAACGCGACCTTCATCCACGACCAACTGATCGAGAAAAAGCCCTTTTGGGAAAAGGATCTGGACGCGGTTCGCATCCTCGATGTCGGTCTTCGCTCCGCCTATGTGGCAAGCTGGCACGCGGCGCGGCTGATGGTGCCGCAGGGGCGCGGCGTGATCGCCTTTGGTTCGTCCTTTGGCGGCAGTTGCTACATGCACGGCCCGGCCTATGGCGCGCAAAAGGCGGGCGTGGACAAATTCGCCCATGACATGGAGCATGATCTGCGCGGAACCGGCGTGATCGCGGTGTCGATCTGGATGGGGCCACTGGTTACCGAACGGTCGCTGATCGCGCGCGACACCAATCCCGAACAATATGCCGACTTCATCGAAAGTGCGGAAAATCCGCAATTCACCGCGCATATCATCGACGCGATCGACTGCGCGCCGGATCGGGAGGCCTTGTCCGGCCAGACATTGATCGGCGCGGAAATCGGGCGCCAACTGGGCGTGCAGGATCGCGGCAACGACCGCCCTTCCTATCGCGAGATGCTGGGCAGTCCCCGGCCCAAAAACCCTGCAGCCGTTTACTGATCCGGGAACGCCATGAGCAAGATCGACCCCATTTTCGCGGCAGTCACCGCATCCGGCACCCCGTTCGAGATCGCCGAACAGGACGGACTGCGCTTTTTTGCCCACGCGCCGTCCGATCTCAACCAGCTCATCGAAAAGGCGCGCGGCTTTGGCGACCGGCCCTGTATCGTCGACTTTGACGAGGCGGGCAGGGAACGCCGGCTGAGTTTCGCGGACATCTTCGCCTGGCGCGACCGGCTGGCGGGGCATCTGGACATCCGGCGCGGCGACCGCGTCGCCATTGCCATGCGCAACCGGGCGGAATGGATCGTGGCGTTTCTTGCCGTCATCCGGCTGGGCGGGGTTGCGGTTCTGCTCAACAGCCGCGGCTCGGCGGCGGAAGCGCGCGCGATGGTGGACGAAGTGACGCCGGCCCTCGTGCTGGCCGATAGCGAACGCGCCGCCGCGCTGCGTGACGCGGGCTATCAGGGCCGTCTGCTGGACCTGATCGCGCCGCTCGCGGCTGCGGACGTCCCCTTCGTAGACGGCATGACCGCTGACCATGACGATCCCTGCGCCATTCTCTTCACCTCCGGCACCACCGGGCGTGTCAAGGGCGCGGTGCTATCGCATCGCAGCCTGATCACGGGCCTGCTGGGCACCCAGCTTACCGGCACGATGGTGCTGCACAATATGGCGCGCGACCATGGCCTGTCGGTGGAGGCGCTGACGGCGCAGATGCCGCCGCAGGCGAGCCTGCTCGTCTCGCCGCTCTTCCATATTTCCGGGCTGGGCGCCGGCTTCCTCGCGCCCTTCCTGTCGGGCGGCAAGATCGTCATCATGCGCCGCTGGAATGCGGAGGAAGCCGTCGCCCTGATCGCCCGCGAACGGGTGACGCAACTGGCCACCGTGCCGACCATGTTGTGGGACATGGTCAATCGCGCGCGGCTGACCGATGCGGATCTCAGCTCTGTGCGCAATATCGGGTCGGGCGGGCAGGCGCTGCCCCTCAACCTGCTGGAGGAGGTGCGGGCGCTCTGCCCCCATGCGCTGATGGGCGTGGGCTATGGCATGACCGAAACGTCGGGCGCGATCGCCCAGGCGGTGGGCGCGGATTTCCTGCGCGCGCGCGCTTCGGCTGGCCGGGTGCTGCCGCTGGTCGATCTGCGGATCGAAGGGGCGGACGGCGCAATCTGCGGTCCCCATGCAACCGGCGAGATCGTGGTGCGCAGCGCCATGGTCATGCGCGGCTACTGGAACCGGCCGGACGATACCGCCAAGAGCTTTACGCCCGACGGCTGGTTGCGCACCGGCGACATCGGCTATCAGGATGAGGATGGCTATATCTTCATCGTTGACCGGGCGAAGGATATGGTCATCTCCGGCGGCGAAAATATCTACTGCGCCGAAGTCGAGCGGGTGCTGAGCGAAATGCCGCAAATCACCGAATGCGCGACCTTCGGCATTGCGGATGATCGCCTGGGCGAGGCGCTGGTCGCCGTCGTGCAGGCCGATGGCCTGGACGAACGCGCCATCATCGATTGGGTCGCCGGGCGGCTCGCGCCCTACAAAGCGCCCGCCCATGTCGCCTTTTCGCGCGCACCCCTGCCGCGCAACCATGCCGAAAAAATCGACAAGATCGCGCTTCGGGCGCTGTGGCCGCAACTGGTCGCGAACTATTGAACAGGAGAGTTTCCATGGGGTTTCCCAAGGATATCAAGATCATTGACTGCATGTTGGGCATACCGGAGGCCGAGGACCGTTCCGCATGGTTCGCCCCCTTCCGCCCGCTGATCAAGGATCAGCAGACGCTCCAGCAATTCGCCATGCCAGCGCAATATATGTTCAAGGACATTCCGCAGACCGGCAAGACCGACGATTTTGTCTCCTGGACCGTCGAGCAGATGGACCGGCACAATATCGACAAGGCGCTGGTCGGCTGGAACGACAATGCGACGTCCTATCGCGCCAAGGAGATGTTCGGCGACCGCTTCTTCTTCGACCTGCCCTGCGACCCCAATAACGGGATGGAGGAAATACGCCGCATCAAGCGCATTCATGGCGAGGTCGGCCTGTCCGCGATCAGCATCTTCCCGGCCGGCACGTTGCCGCAGGTGGCGATCAACCATAAATATATGTTCCCGCTCTACGCTTGTGCTGCGGAACTGGGCCTGCCGGTTCTGCTCAATGCCGGCATCCCCGGTCCGCGCATCCCGATGGAAACGCAGAAGGTCGAGCATCTGGACGAAGTCTGCTGGTTTTTCCCCGACCTTAAAGTCGTCATGCGCCACGGCGCTGAGCCGTGGGAGGCGCTGGCGGTCAAGTTGATGCTGAAATGGCCCAACCTTTATTATTCGACCAGCGCCTTCGCACCCAAACATTATCCCAAGGCGATCATCGACTACGCCAATACGCGCGGCGCTGACAAGATCATCTATGCCGGCTATTTTCCGATGGGTCTCAGCCTGGACCGTATCTTCAGCGATATGGAAAATGTCCCGTTCAAGGACGATGTCTGGCCCAAATTCCTGCGTGAAAACGCGCGCAAGGTCTTCGACCTGCAATGATCCGCGAGGTTCCCATGTCCCAAACCAATACCGACACCGCCGCCACCAAGGCCACCGATGCGCGCACCCCGCCTGTTGCCGTCTGGCAAGTCCTCGAAAAGCTGCGCGGCCAGGATCTGAGCGACTGGCGCCTGGCGGAAGTGGAGGGTCGCGCTTCGATTGCGGAGCGCAATCTCGATATCGGCATCCCCTTCGGCTGGTATCCGCTGCTGCTGTCGTCTGACCTCGCGGCAGGTGAGGTCAAGCCGCTGCGCTATTTCTCGCAGGATCTGGCGATCTGGCGCGGCGAAGACGGCCAGGTCCGTATGCTCGACGCCTATTGCAAGCATCTGGGCGCCCATATGGGCCATGGTGGCAAGGTGCATGGCAATCTGCTCGAATGTCCTTTCCACGCCTGGCGTTATGACGGGGACGAGGCGGTAGTGAAGGACGTACCCTATGCCCGCAATATCCCGCCCCAGGTGAAGCGCAAATGCACCCGCAACTGGCACATCACCGAAGCGAACCGCTGGATCTGGGCCTGGTATCATCCGCAGGACGTCGCGCCCCTGTTCGACGTCGCGATCCTGCCCGAAGCGACCGACCCCGAATGGACCGATTTCGACGTGCATGAATGGAATGTCTGGGGATCGATCCAGAACATGGCCGAAAATGGCGTCGACGTTGCGCATTTCCGCTTCATCCATGGCACTGCCAATGTGCCGCTGGGCGAATTGCGCTGGGGCGAATGGGGCCGGGGCGCGGACGTGAAGGCGAAGATGGGCACGCCCTGGGGCGAGGTCGATGGCCTTATCAGTTACGACACGATGGGGCCGGGGCAAAGCTGGACGCGCTTCACCGGCATTTCGGAGACGCTGCTGATGGCCTGCCTGGCCCCGGTCGAACTGGACCATGTCCATGTCCGCTTCTGCTTCACCCAGCCCAAGGCGCAGGCGGAGGGCGAGCGGGCCGGCGTCGCCAAGGCGATCATCCGCGACATCTGCAAGCAGTTCGATCAGGACAAGGTGGTGTGGGACCGGCAGAAGTTCGAACCCAATCCGATCATCTGCGACGGTGACGGCCCGATCCCGCAATTCCGCAAATATTATCAGCGCTATTATATCGATCAGAGCGCTGACTGACATCCATCAAGCCGATTACAATGATAAGGGCAGGAGAGGTTCGCATGGATATGACACGGCGCGAAGCCATGGCGGGCGCCACGGCGTTAGCCGGCCTGGCGGGAACGGCCCGGGCGGCCGCTTTGTCCTCCGGCCCGCTCGACACCCATGACGCGATGGGGCTGGCCGACCTCGTCCGCCGCAAGCAGGTTTCGGCGACCGAATTGCTGGACGCGGCGATCGGCCGCGCGGAGGCGCTCAATCCGCGCTTCAACTTCCTGGCGCAGAAACATTATGACTATGGCCACGCGGCGATCGCCAAGGGATTGCCGCAGGGACCGTTCAGCGGCGTGCCCTGGCTGCTCAAGGATCTCAACACCTATATCGCCGGCCTGGCGACCGAAAATGGCAGCCGCTTTTTCAGAGGCTACAAGCCCGACATCACGTCCGAACTGGTGCGCCGGATCGAGGCGGCGGGCTTCGTCATCTTCGGCAAGACGACCGTGCCCGAACTCGGGCTCACCGGTACGACCGAAAACAAACTGACCGGCGACACGCGCAATCCGTGGAACCCCGCCCATATCACCGGCGGATCGTCGGGCGGCGCGGCGGCGGCGGTGGCGGCGGGCGTGCTGCCCGCGGCCCATGCGACGGACGGCGGCGGGTCGATCCGCATCCCGGCTTCCTGTTGTGGCCTGTTCGGCCTTAAGCCCAGTCGCGGCCGGGTGCCGATGGGGCCGCCCCGCACCGAAGGCTGGGGCGGGCTGTCGGTGCATCACGCCATCACCCGCAGCGTGCGCGATTCCGCAGCGATCCTCGACGCGACCCAAGGTCCGGAACCGGGGGGGCGCTATGCAGCGCCGACCCCGGCCGAGAGCTTCCTGTCGCAGGTCGGCAAGGCACCCGGCCGCCTGCGTATCGCGCTGATGCTCAATGCCCCGTCGGGCGCGCCGGTCGATCCGGACTGTATCGAAGCCACCCGCCGGGCCGCGCGCCTGTGCGAAACGCTCGGCCATCATGTGGAGGAAGCAGCGCCGAAACTGGATGTCGCGGCGATCGGCGCGGCGAGCTTCGTTTTGGTCGGCGCGTCCGTGGCCGCCGATATGCTGGACCGCGCCAAGGCAACCGGGATCGCGATCGGGCCGGACGTTCTGGAGCCGATCACGCTGGGCTTTGTCGGCTATGGGCAAAAAACGACCGGCATGGACTTCGCGCGGGCGAACAATACGCTGCAAACCGCCGCCGTCATAATGGCGCAGTTCATGGCGCGGTATGATGTGATCCTGTCCCCCACGCTGGCGGCGCCGCCGCTGGAGCTGGGCCGGATCAACCTGACCCCCGATGTTGATTTTATGGCCTGGGGACAGCGGACCGCGGCCTTCTCGCCCTTCACCCAGATTGCCAACATGACCGGTCAGCCAGCCATGTCGGTGCCGCTGGGCATGGCCAAGAATGGCTTGCCGGTCGGCGTCATGTTCATGGGGCGCTATGGCGACGAGGCAACCCTGTTCCGTCTGGCGGGGCAGCTGGAAAAGGCCGCGCCGTGGAAAGACCGGCGTCCGGCACCATAAGATATCTGGAGATAATGATGCGCGGATTGGCGGGGAAAACAGGAATTGTTGCGGGCGGCGGACGTGGCATCGGCGCTGCGACGGCGCGGCGGCTGGCGGCCGAAGGCGCGTCGGTGGTGATCGGCGACATCGAGAGCGACTGGGCGGCGGAAACCGCCCGCATCATCTGCGCGGAAGGTGGCAAGGCGATCGGCGTGGCGCTCGACGGGACCAAAGCAACATCGCAGGCCGCTATCGTCGAAGCAGCGCTGGCCGAATTTGGCCGCCTTGATTTCTACCACAGTAATCTTGCGGGTGGGACAGAAGGCGATATCGACATACTTAATTGCAGCGAAGCGGTGCTTGACCGTTCCTTCGCCATCAACGCCAAGAGCCATTTCCTGGCGACGCAGGCCGCCCTGCCGATACTGATCGAACGCGGCGGCGGCACCATGATCTACACCTCTTCGGGCGCGGCGATTTCCGGCAACCCGTTGCAGGTCGCCTATCCCATGACCAAGAATGCGCTGCACGCGCTGGTACGTCATGTCGCGCGCAAATATGGCAAGCAGGGCATCCGCGCCAACGGCATCTGCCCCGGCGTCGTCCTGACCGAAGCGGTGGCCCAGCATCTGACCGACGATTATGTCGCATCGATGCTGGACAACCTGCCGCACCGGCGGCTGGGCCAGCCGGACGATATTGCCGGCGCGGTCGCCTTCCTCGCGTCCGACGATGGCGAATGGGTCAATGGTCAGCTCTGGCACGTCAATGGCGGGTCACTGCTGCGTGACTGACGCCCCCGTCCAGAGAACATCCAATCCGTGGCTCGTCCTCGTAACGCTGCTGCTCATCTATATCGTCAACTATGCCGACCGCTATCTGATCACCGGGCTGATCGGGCCGATCAAGGCGGAGTTCGGCATCGGCGACGCCATGGTCGGCATGTTGATGGGGCCGGCCTTCGTCTTTCTCTATGTCGTCCTCGGCGTCCCGTTCGCGCGGCTGGCGGACCGCACTTCCCGCGTCCAGATCATCGCGGCGGGCTGCGTGCTGTGGAGCATCGCCACCATCGGCACCGGCCTTGCTGCCGGCCCGGTCGGCCTGACGCTGGCGCGGATCGCGGTGGGCGTGGGAGAGGCGGCGTTCGTCGCACCCGCCTATTCGCTGCTGTCGGATTATTTCCGGCCCGAACGGCGTGGCCTGGCGTTCGCGATCCTCGGCCTTGCCGCCTATATCGGCCAGATCGGCGGGCAGGCGGGCGGTCCGGCGATCGCCGCGCATCATGACTGGCGCATGGCCTTCTACAGCATCGGCGCTGTGGGCGTGCTGCTAGGCTTTGCCGCGCTCGCCGTGATCCGCGAGCCGCGCCGCGGTCCGGCCGGCGGCGCTGCACCGATTGACGCCGTGCCGTTCGGCCAGTTGATCCGCAGCCTGATCCGCAGCCCGGCCTATCTGTGCATGATGTTCGCTTTCGGCTTCGGTGTGCTGTCGGGCGTGTCCTTCGGCTATTGGGGCCCGGAACTGCTCACCCGCGGCTTCGCGCTTGATCCGGTGGCGGTGAAGATGACCTTCGCGCTCAATTTCGGCCTGTCCGGGCTGGTCGGCATGCTGCTCTTCGGCGCGCTGTCCGATCGCCTGGCGCGGCGCAGCATGGTCTGGCCCTCGCGCCTGTCCGCCTTGGCGCTGGGGGCGGCGACCTGCGCTATCATGGCGGCGACTTGGGCGGGCAGCTTCGACATGGCGCGCCTTGCCGCCATCCCGGCCGGACTTTTGGGGGGTGGTTGGTCTGTGGGCTTCATGGCGACCCTGCAATATATGCTGCCGCCGCGCATCCGCGCTGCATCGACCGCGCTGTTCCTCGCCGTCACGACCCTGCTCGGCTTCTTCGTCGGCCCTTGGGCGACGGGGGCGCTCAGCCAGATGCTGGGGCATGACGCCGCGGCGCTGCGCATGGCGCTGTCGTTCATCATCCCCTTCGGCTTCCTCTCCGCGCTGCTAGGCTGGGCCGCGGGCGCCCGCGTAGAGCGGGATCGGACGATGCTGCACCACGCGGTTTCGATTCGACCTGCCGACCCTTTGCTGGCAAGACCGGAGCAGGAAAGGGGATAGAGCAATCCTATGAGTGAGGTTTTCGCGTTTGACGAAACGGACCGCAAGATTGTCGAATATCTGCGACATAACGGCCGGGCGACCAACCAGCAGATCGCCGAGACCCTCAGCCTGATCGCCTCCACCGTGTCCACGCGCATCCGACGGATGGAGGATGCAGGGATGCTCCGCGTCGTCGCCGTTTCCGATTTCGCGGTCCATGGTTATCATGTCCTCATCCATCTGGCGGTAGAGGTCAGCGGCCGTCCCGCGCTCGACGTCGCCGAGGAACTGGCCGCTCATCGCGAGGTGTTTGCCGCCCATCTGGTCACTGGCCGCTATGAAATCAGCCTGCTCCTCACCTTGCGGGACATGGACGAACTGTCGCCGCTTATCACCGACAAGCTGGCCAAGGTGCCCGGCGTGCGCGCCATGACCCCTGCGATCGGCCTCGACATCGTCAAATATGGCCTCGACACCGCCCCGATCGACAGCCGGAGGCTTTCATGAACCGGCCCGATCTCGACGATCTCGATCATCAGTTGATCGACATATTGGCGCAGGACGCGCGCGTCTCCAACCGCAAGATCGCGAGCGACCTGGGCGTCAATGAAGGCACGATCCGGGGCCGGATCAAGCGGTTGCAGCAGGATCGCCTGATCGCTTTTACCGCGCTCACCAGTCTCAAGCTGGAAAAGGCCACCAATATCGGTTTCGTAGCGGTCCAGGCCGAAGCCGGCCATGTCCGCCAGATCGCGCGCGACATCGCGCATATCCCGATGGTTCAGTCGGTCATGATCATGCTGGGGCCGTTCAACATCATGGCGACCTGCCTGTACGACGATCTGGACAGGTTCCATACCGTGACGTCGGGGCAGATCCTTGCGATGGACGGCGTCTATCATATCGAAACTTCGCTCGCGGTCAGGACGGTAAAGTTCAGCAACCGCGTCGTGCGGATCACCGATGGCGCGAGCGCAAACGCCGACTAAAGTTGACTGCATCGATATTCGGAAATAATTATTTGTAATATTCCGCAAATCGACGCTTGAAACCCAAATCTGCATGATATAGCAGAATGGAAGGCGGGAGCTTCGGCGAATATTGCCAAGGCCCGCCAGCGATAGGAGCGGATGCGTCCGGCCCCAGAGGCGGCTCATCATCATGTCCGGTCATGCGCTGCAAGCAATGCGGCGTGTGCCGCCATGCTCCCCCACGGGATTTTGAGGGCGGCCTGCAATGGAATTCGCATTTACCGACGAACAGCAGATGATCGCGGAGACGGCGCGCGCCTTCTTCACGGAACATGCGACCAGCGCGCGCACGCGCCAGGCGATGGCGGGCGACGGCATCGATCGCGCGCTGTGGCGGGCCTTCTGCCAGGAACTGGGATTGTCGGGCATCGGGCTGCCGGAAAGCGCGGGCGGTGCAGGGCTGGGAATGGTCGAACTGGCGATCGTCGCGGAAGCGGCCGGTGCGCAGGTCGCGGCGCTACCCATGCTGGGCAGCCTGGTGCAGGCGGGGCAGGCGATCGCCGCCGGCGGCAGCGATGCCCAGCGCACGACATGGCTTCCCGCCCTGCTGTCGGGGGATCAGATAGCGGGGCATCTTGCTGATGGGACTCTCAATGCGGCTGGTGACCGGTTGACCGGCGGTTCGCGCTTCGTCACCCATGGCGCCAGCGCTGACCTGTTTCTGGTCACGGACGGGCAACGGGCTTGGATCGTGCGCGCCGATGCGCCGGGCGTCGCCGTCACGGCCCAGACCAGCATGGACCAGACCCGCCCGATGGCCCATATCGTGCTGACCGACGCGCCGGGCGAAGCGTTGCCCGATCCGGCTGCGGCGCTTATCGCCGCGCATCGCGCCGCCTGCATCGCCATTGCCGCCGAAGCCTTGGGCGGCGCGCAGGCGTGCCTCGACCGGACCGTCGCCTATGCGCAAGAGCGGGTGCAGTTCGGCCGCCAGATCGGTTCCTTCCAGGCCTATAAGCATCGCCTCGCCGACATGATGATTGAGATCGAGCAGGCCCGATCGGCCGTCTACTGGGTGGCCTGCGCGGTCGACGAGGGCGCGGACGACGCGCCCCTTGCGATCCACGCGGCCAAGAGCTTCGGCGCCGACACCTATTTCCGCTGCGCCGGGGACATGATCCAGCTCCATGGCGGTATCGGCTTCACCTGGGAACATGACGCGCATCTCTTCTTCAAGCGCGCCCGGTCGCTCCAGACGATGCTGGGCAATGGCAATGGGCACCGCGAAGCGATCGCCACGATGATCCTGGGAGAAGCAGCATGAAACTGGGTTTTTCTCCCGCCGACGAACTGTTCCGGCAGGAATGCGCCGACTGGCTGAACGGCCAGATGGCCGGCGAATTTCGCGACATCAAGGGCGTCACGAAGCTGACCGGCAGCCCCGAACGGCGCAAGGAATGGGAACGGCAACTGGCCGCCCATCGCTGGTCCTGCATCGGCTGGCCGGTCGAATGGGGCGGGCGCGACGCGACGCTGGCGCAACAGGTGATCTTCGCAGAAGAATATGCCCGCGCCGGCGTGCCGGGCCGGGTCAACCATATCGGCATCGAACTGGCCGGGCCGACGATCCTGACCTTCGGCACGCAGGAACAAAAGCAACGCTTCCTGCCCGACATCGCGGCAGGCAGGACCATTTTTTGCCAAGGCTTTTCCGAACCCAATGCGGGGTCGGACCTCGCCAGCGTGCGCACCAAGGCGCGGCTGGAAGGCGACGAATGGGTCGTCAACGGCCAGAAGATATGGACCAGCCTGGCGCATATTTCCGACTGGATTTTCGTCATTACCCGCACCCGGGAGGGGTCGCAGGGACCGAAAGGCCTGACCTTCCTGATGATGCCGATCGACCAGCCCGGCATCGACATACGCGGCATCCGCCAGATCAACGGCGATGCCGAGTTTAACGAGACCTTCTTCACCGATGCACGCTGTCCGGCGGACAGCCTGATCGGCGCGGAGGGCGACGGATGGCGCATTGCCATGGGGCTGCTCGCGTTCGAGCGTGGCGTTTCGACGCTGGGCCAGCAAATGGGCTTCCGCAACGAACTGGACGAGATCATCGCGGCCGCCAAGGCCAATGGCGCCGCCAATGACCCGCTCATCCGCCAGCGGATCGCCAAAGCGGAAATCGGCCTGCGTCTGATGCGCTATGGCGCGTTGCGGATGCTGTCGCAGACCGACCATAGCAAGATCGACGGCGCGGCGCTGACCTACAAGATCCAGTGGGCGAGCTGGCGCCGCAATCTGGGTGAACTGGCGATGGACGTTCTGGGCCAGGGCGGCGAGATCGGCGATCAGGCGGATTATGAGTGGGATACGCTGCCCAATCTGTTCCTCTTCTCGCGATCCGACACCATCTATGGCGGCACCAACCAGATTCAGCGCAACCTGATCGCGGAACGCGGCCTGGGCCTGCCCCGCGAACCCCGCGGAGCGGCCTGAGCGGTGGAGGAGGATGACCCGTTCGAGCGGCTGAAAAACCTGCCGCCGCGCGGGCATCACGCCCTGCTGGGCATCTACACCGTCGATAATGGGCCGGACTGGGCCGAGCTGGCCTGCCCCTTCGCCCCCGGCTTCCTGATCGATCCCGATGCCGGGTTGGTGGCGTCGGGGCCGGTCATATCGCTGGTCGATGCGGCGGCGGGCGCGGCGATCATCGCACGGACCCGGCAATGGCGCGGCATGGCGACGCTGGACCTGCACATCGACTATCTGCGTCCCGCCAAGGCCGGGCAGACCCTGTATGCGCGTGCCACCTGCCATCATGTGACGCGCAAGGTCGCCTTCACCCGCTGCGACGTGCATGACGGCGATCCCGCCAGCCCGATCGCCTTCGCCACCGCCAGCTTCTTCTTCACGGATGCGCCATGATCGCCGACACGCCTTATGCGCGGATGCTGGGCATCGCCAGCATCGCCTCGGAACCGGGCACGGTCGGCCTGATGATGCCCGCTACGACGCAACTGGAAGGGCGGCAGGGCTTCCTTTATGGCGGCGTCATCGCCAGTCTGCTGGAACTGGCCTGTCTGGAGGCGATCACGCAGGAACGGGACAGCGATGGTCCCCGGCCCAAGCCGATCAACATCAGCTTCGACTTCCTGCGCGGCGGATTGATGGTCGAGACATTTGCGCAGGCTCGGCTCAGCCGCGTGGGGCGGCATGTCGTGAATGCCGATGCGATCTGCTGGCAGGCGGGCCGGGACAGGCCGATCGCCACCGGCCGGATGCATTTGCTACTGGATCAGGGGAGAGGTCGATGAAATTGCTGGAAGGTCGCGTCGCCGTCGTCACCGGCGCCAGTCGCGGCATCGGCGCCGCCATCGCGCGCAGATTCGCGGCCGAAGGAGCCGCGGTCGCAATCGTCGCGCGCACCGTAGAGCCAGGCGGCCCCCTCGCGGGATCGCTGACGGAAACGGCGGAGCGTATCCGGTCTGCCGGCGGCCAATGCCTGATGATCGCCGCCAATCTGGCCGACCCTGTCGACCGCGCCCGCATCGTGCCGGCAACGGTTGCGCATTTCGGCAGGCTCGACATTCTGGTCAACAACGCCGCCTGGTCGCGCTTCCTGCCGATCTGGGAAGCGCAATCCCGCCATGTCGATCTCGCCTTCCAGATGAATGTTCATGCCCCGCAAGCCTTGTCGCAGCAGGCCCTGCCGCATTTCCGGACGCAGGGCGAAGGCTGGATCTGCAACATCTCCAGCGCCACCGCTGACCGGCCACCGCCTGCGCCCTACGACCCCGACGATCGCTATGTCCGCTTCAACCGCGATGGCCATGCGACGCTCTATGGCACGACCAAGGCTGCGCTCGACCGGTTGACCGCCGGCTGGGCGGTGGAATTGTCGCGTGAGAAGATCGCGGTCAATGCGCTGGCTCCTGTCGGTGCGGTCGCCAGCGAAGGGGCGATGGCGATGGGCGGCTGGGATGCGCGCGACCATATCGAGCCGGTCGAGGCGATGGCGGAAGCCGCACTGCAGCTCTGCCATCGCCCCGCTGCCGAATGGACAGGGCATATCGTGCGTAGCCTGCCCCTGCTGGAACGGTTGCAGGTGCCGGTGCGCGGACTGGACGGGCTTCAGCCGATATAGCGCGTCCGATAGGCGGCGAAGGCGCGCTTGATCGCCTCTTCGTCCAGGCCGAAACGCTCCGGCGCATAATCGTGCGTCGGCCGTTGCTCGCGCTTGTTCCCCGCGAGAAACTCGTTCAGCACCGTTTCCATGCCGGCATCGACGGCGATGCCCATGCGCGACAACACCCGCTCGGCCTGCGCCAGCGGTTCGCGCGCGACCTGCCGGTAATCGATGTCGATGAAGCGATGCTCGCCGATCCGCGCCCGCGCCGCCTCGAACCGCTGCATCCAGTCGACCAGCCGCGGGAACCAGAAGGCGCCGACCTCATGGTCGCTGACGGTCGCACTCAACTTGTAGAGCGCGGCCTGCATCGAGACATAGGATGGCACGGTCTGCACCGGATCGCGATGCGTCATGATGAGCAGGGCGTCGGGAAAGGCCGCCGCCGCGATCTCCGCATAGGGCAGGTTGGACGGGCTTTTGAGTATCCATTTCCGGCTGCGCCGGGCGGGATCCTGCCATTGCAGATATTGCAGGATCGTCTTGAGGTCCGCATGGCCCTTTGACTGGTCATAACCGTTCAGCCACCCCGCGAAGTCCGGCACGAAGTTCATCGCCTCCACCATGGTGCTGACGAACATCTGGCCCAGGATCAGTATCTCCTCGTCCGGCGCGTCGGGATCGAGCGGATGGATCGACGCCAGTTCCGGCGCGACTTGCAGCCAGCCGTCGATCATCGCCTGCGCATAGGCGCGCCGCTCGACCGGATGGCCGCGTTCCTCGCCGGGGAAGGGCGCGAAATTCTGCGCTTCATACCAGCGGATGCCGGTCATTCCCGGCGCGCTGGCGAGCAGGCGCTGGAAAATGGTGCTGCCGGTGCGCGGCAGGCCCAATATGATGCCCGCGACCTCGACTTGTTCGTCCAGTATTTCGGGATGGCGCCTGATGTCCTCCACCATGCGTAGCCGGCTGGTCAGGCCCTTGACGATCGATTCGGTTTGCGCGGCATGGCCGTCGGCGGTCAGGCGCCCTTCGCGGTTGGACGCGGCAATCAACTGGTCCATCGGCTCCAGGAACCACAGGTCGCCAAAGTCCGCCAGCTGTGCCCGGTCGCGCGCCCGCTGCAACAGCGTCTCGCGGTCGAGAGGCGGCGTAGCAATATCTTCGGGTTGCGTGGCCATTTCCGTCTTCTCCTGACTCATCTTGGGTTTAGCCGGCGGTCTGGCCGCCATCGACGGCCAGCGCCGTGCCGGTGATCCGTTTCGCCTCGTGCGACGCAAGGAAGGCGACGGCATCGGCAATATCCTCCGGGTCGCACAGCGCGCCGTCGTCCAGCCAGGGCGCGGCGCGCATCACCATCGACCAGTCGATGTCCGCACGGGACGCCTGCGCGACCATCGGCGTCTTGACCCCGGTGGGGCAGACGGCGTTGACCCGCACGCCTTCCTTCGAAAATTCCAGCGCCAGCGCCTTGGTCAGGCCGATAACGCCATGTTTCGACGCGCTATAGGCCGCGTTGAACGGCACGCCGACCAGACCCGCCGCCGACGCCATGTTGACGATCGTCCCGCGCCGCTCGACCAGATGCGGCATCGCCGCGCGCGCCATATGATAGACGCCGCTCAAATTGATCGCGATCACCCGGTCCCAGCGGCCTTCGTCCACGTCCGCCAGCCGGCCGAAATCCAATATGCCGGCGATATTGCACAGCACGTCCAGCCCGCCGTTCAGCGCCACCGCCCGGTCGACCATCGCCCGGCAGGACGCTGCATCCGCGACATCGAGTGCGACAGCAGTAGCCGCGTTGCCGATGTCATGCGCGGCCGCTTCCAATCCCTCGACATTGCGGTCGCCGATCACCACCTGCGCGCCCTCCGCCGCCAGCCGCTTGGCGACCGCCAGGCCGATCCCGGACGCCGCCCCGGTCACGATCGCGGACTTGCCGGCGAAGCGCGGGGTCACGGCGCCATCCAGTGGCCGCCATTGACGTCGAGCGTCGCGCCGCTGACGACCCGCGCATAGTCGGAAATCATCATCAGCACCGCGCGCGCGCAATCGTCCTCCGGCGGAATGATGCCGATCGGGATGTCGCGCGTGATCCCCGCGACCACTGCGTCGCGCGCTTGCCCCGCATCGACCTGCGTCTGGATATGCTGCTCCACCGGTGCGCCATGGATCCAGCCCATGCGGCAGGTATTGACCCGGATGCCGACGCGGCCAAGGTCGCTCGCCATATATTTGGTCAGCGTATTGAGCGCGCCCTTCGCCACCGCATAACCCATCTCCATGCCATGCTCGCCGCCAAAGGGGCGCACCGTCGCCATGGTGGACACGTTCACCACCGCGCCGCCGTCGCGCAAATAGGGGGTGCAGGCCTGCGTCAGCCGCAGCGCGCCCAGACAATTGACGTCGAACGCCTTGGCCATGTCGGCGGGATCGGCATTGGCGATGAAGCTCCAGTCGCCATGATAATAAGCGCTGTTTACCAGCCCATCGACACGGCCGCCAAAGGCCGCTGCGGCGCGTTCGGCCAGCGCGGTGCACTGGGCCGCGTCGGCGACGTCGCAGGCGACGGCGATGGCCTGGCCACCGTCAGCCACGATGTCGGCGCGAACCTGCTCCAGGAACGCCGCGTTGCGGGCCGCAAGTATGACGCTGGCGCCTTCGGCCGCTGCGATCCGTGCGAGCGCCTGCCCCATGCCAGGGCCTACGCCACTGACGATCACCACCTTGTCTTGCAGCAGCATCTCTCTCTCCTTTTCCTGCCGGGTCCGCGGGGTTCTCGCCCGTTCGGTTGTCGCAGGGCATTTCCCTGTCGGGTTGACGCAGGACATATCCGGCAATTATATCCGCAATCAATAACTATATTGAATTTATAATTGTACTTTGCGTAGAATGATTGCGGATATGGCGACGATGACGCGCCATTCGCTATGGCGTGCGGGGACCATCCGTGCTACAGGATGCGGAGCGAGAGGATATATATATGGCTACGTCGTCGGATTATCGTCTGGGTGAATATGACTTCCCACGCGGCTGGTTCATGATCGGCGAAAGCGCGGAGGCGTCATCGACGCCCAGCGCGATCCGCTATTTCGGGCAGGATCTGGTCCTGTATCGCGGGCAAAGCGGCCAGCCCTATGTGGTGGAGGCCTATTGCCCGCATATGGGCGCGCATCTGGCGAAGAACACGACCAGCTATATCGTGCGCGACGGCGAGCAGGTGGAGGGCGAATCGATCCGCTGCCCTTTCCACGGCTGGCGCTACGGCCCCGATGGCCAGTGCAACCATATCCCCTATTCCGACTTCGTGCCCAAGGCGGCGAAGCTCAAAAGCTTTCCGGTGATCGAGCGCGCGGGCATATTGTGGCTGTGGCATGATCCCGAAGGGCTGGAGCCCGATTTCGATCTGCCTGACTTTGGCGGCCATTGGGACCAGCCCGGCTGGGTCCATTGGAAGGTCGACTATATGGGCGACCTCGACATCCACCCGATCGAAGTGGTCGACAATATGGCCGACTATGGCCATTTTGTCCCGATCCATGGCGCCAAGGACTTCGTCTACTTCGCCAATGAGTTCAAGGACCATGTCGTTCATCAATATTATGCCGCCGGACATCGGACATTGACACTCAATCCCGAGGACGTGCTGACCCTCGATACCTGGTATGCCGGTCCGTCGATCCTGCAGTCGGAGATGGAGGGTGCGTTCAACAGCTTCATCATGATCACCCATACCCCGATCGAGGATGGCAAGATCCGCGTCTGGCACGGGTTGATGGTGCAGGTGAATGACGGCTCCGCGCCGATCACCGACGATCTGCGCGCAGCCGCGCTGGAATATCAGGAGGGCAGCCGTCTCGCCTTCGCGCAGGATGTGGAAATCTGGCAGAACAAGCGCGCCTGCCTCAACCCGTTGGTGGTTCCCAATGACGGCCCCTATGGCAAGGTTCGCCTCTGGTACAAGCAATTCTACAACCCGCGCGACCAGGCGCCGGACGCGCACAAGCGCACCAACGGCCTCTATGTGACGCTCGACAAGCGCAAGTCCAGCGCCGCGGCCTGAAGGAGAGCATGATGGAACGGAGTGAACGTCCGGTGGCGATCGTCACCGGCGCCAGCCGGGGTGCGGGCCGCGGGATCGCAGTGGCATTGGGGGGGGCGGGCTATCGCGTGTATGTGACCGGCCGCACCGTGCGCGACGGGCAGGCGCCCTTGCCCGGCACGATCGGCGCGACGGCTGCGCAGGTGGATGCGGCCGGGGGCGAGGGCAGGGCGGTGCAGGTCGATCATGGCGATGCCGCCGCGATCGCCGCGCTGTTCGATCGCGTCGCGCAGGAAAGCGGCCGCCTCGACATCCTCGTCAACAACGTCGCGGCGCTGCACGACGACCTCGTCAAGCCTGGCCCTTTCTGGGAAAAATCGACCGATCTGGTCGGCATTCTCGATGTCGGGCTGCGCTCCCATTATCTGGCGAGCTGGCACGCGGCGCGGATGATGGTGCCGGCGAACAGCGGACTGATCGCCTTCACCTCCTCCTTCGGCTCGGTCTGCTATATGCATGGCGCGGCCTATGGCGCGCAGAAGGCGGGCGTGGACAAATTTGCCGCCGACATGGGCGTGGATTTCCGCGACACCGGCGTCACCGCGGTCGCGCTATGGATGGGGCCGCTGCTGACCGAGCGCAGCGCCCAGACCCTGTCCGATCATCCAGACCAATATGCAAAATTCATGGCGGACGCTGAAACGCCCGAGTTTAACGGGCGGGTGATTGCGGCGATCCATGACGATCCGGACCGCGATGCACTCAACGGCCAGACCTTCATCACCGCCGAAATCGCCGCGCGCTACGGCATCACCGAAAGCGGCGGGCGTACCCCGCCATCCTATCGGGCGATGCTGGGCGATCCGCGCATAGCCCATCCCGCGATCGTCGCCTGACCGGCGCGGTCATGGAGATCGCGACCCGGCCCGCGCGTCATCCGCTTCACCATGCGTGACTCGCCCAGTTTCCTGCTTGGCTGCGCCACTGGCGTGTTTGTGATGATCCTGCTCCAGAGGCTTGCAGCGGGCTAGGCGCCTGATCCCGATGGGCAATGGTATGGGGCGGTTTACATCGATCCGGCGCTTGCAGATGCGGGCGACATAAATTTCAGCAGCAAATAGCGCCGCGGCGCCATGACCAGTCCTTCTGCTCGGAAGGCGAGGATGGGGTGATGAGTGGCCTCGCCCCATTGAGGCATCGCCGACGCGCGCCCGCTTGCGCTGCCTTGGGCCTGTCGTCAGGTGGGGCCGGACCATCGGGCGAGAATCGCCAAGCTATGTTCGATCCGCAGCAGGGTCTGGCCGCGGACGCGGCCGAGCGGAAGCGGCTATCGGATCCGTCGCAACGCCATCTCGCCGGACAGGCATCTGATGCTCTTGCCCTTGCACTCCGCCGTGAAGCCGGCGCAGCCCCCGACGACTCCTCTCAATACAACCTAATTTATATTTGTTTTGCAAGACATGTGGGTATGCGGAAATCCTCGCTCGTTCGAAAATCAAAGAAGGATTTACTGGAAATGATAATTCTATAAATATCTGTTAAAAAACGATAAAATATAGATATCAGTGTAGCGGACGGCCCGTACTTTCCCATTTGCGTGCATAAACCGCCGCTGGCCACGCTTGCCGGTTGACATTTGCCTAATCAAAGTTAGTTTGAGGTTCTCAAAGATGCCTGGACGGGCACGGCAAAATGGGAGAGCGTCATGAATGGTAAGCGACAATTGGCTTGCGGCATTGCCACTATAGGGCTGTTGGCTGCGGTGCCTGCATTTGGCCAGGATGCCCCGGGGGCAGGGGACGAAGGTCAGAGCAACGAAAAAATCGCGTCCCCGGCCGACATCGTCGTCACCGCGCAACGGCGGGAACAATCCCTGTCCAAGGTTCCGGTCGCGGTCTCGGCGTTCAATGCCGATACGCTTCAGTCGCGCAACGTGGCCAGCGAGCAGGACCTTGCGGCTCTGGTCCCCGGCCTGGTGGTCAAGAGCGGCCAGAATTCCAACCAGCTCAACTTCACGCTGCGTGGCCAGACGCTCGACCCATTTTCCGGCTCAAGCCCCGCCGTTCTCACTTATATCAACGAAGCGCCGGCAACCGAAGGCAACACGTCGACGGCCTTTTTCGACTTTAGTTCCGTGCAGGTGCTCAAGGGGCCGCAAGGAACGCTGTTTGGTCGCAATGCGACCGGAGGCGCAATATTGTACGAAACCACCAAGCCTGGTGATGACTTCGGCGGCTTCCTGACCGTCAAGGGAGGGCAGCGCAACTATATCCAGGTTCAGGGCGCTGTGGACATTCCTGTTTCCGATATCATCAAGGTCCGTGTCGCCGGCGACTATAACAAGCAGGACGGTTATATTCGCAATATCAAGACCGGCAATACGCTGGGCGATACCGATTCTCTGTCCGGTCGTATCACGGTCGTGCTCGAGCCGCGGGATGGTTTCAAGATGACGACCGTCGCGCAATATAGCGATTTCGGCGGCTCGGAAGGCGCGGGCGGCCTCTATTCCTATCATAAGGTGGGCGAGGTCAATAATGGCTATGTCCTCAACAGCACGCTCGACACGCTGTATGGGACGAACAGTCCCTTCGCGCCGCTGATCGGCGATGGGCCGCGGGGCGACGGCACATGGCCAGGCGCGGTGGCGGGCTATCTGGCATGGCAGCAGGCCAACCCCTATAAGGTCTGGCTCAGCTACGACCTGCCCCACAAGGCGCACACCGCGTTCATCACCAACACCGTCGAGGCGGAAATCGGCGACGACGTCGTGCTCAAGAACATCTTCAACTATGCAGATGCCTTCGCGCGCACGCCGGGCATTCTGACAGGTTCGCCCTTCGGTTCATTGAGCCTCTATAATCGCTCCGGTCTCGGCAACGGCCCTCCCGGTGGCGAAGTGTTCAAGACCGAGCGGATTTCCAATGAGCTGCAGTTGCAGGGTAAAACCGGCGGTCTTGAATATATCCTCGGCGTGTTCTACTCCGACACCACCAAGCAGGAATATATTCCTGTCATCGTCGGCGCGGAACTGCCGACGCCGCTCGCGGACATCGCCTATAATTATCAAGTCGGGAATGAGTCGAAAGCGGTATTCGGCCAGTTGACCTATGCTGTGACCGACAAGCTGAGCGTGACGGCTGGCGGACGCTATAGCTGGGAAACGGTGAGCCTTCGCCAGAAGGCGGGAAGTCTGTTCAATCTCAGCGGCTCCACGCCTCTCAAACAGGAAGCCAAGCTCCATGATCCAAGCTGGACGTTCAATATCCAGTATCAGATCAATTCCGGCAACATGGTCTATTTCGCCCAGCGTGGCAGCTTCCGCGCCGGCGGTTTCAATGGTGCGGTCGGTCCGTTCAACAATGCCAACTTCTTCGGCAACGAAAACACCTACGACTTCGAACTGGGCTACAAGTTCAACGACTATCTGGGGTCGATGCCGACACGGATCAATCTGGCCCTCTACCGCCAGATCGTGAAACACGCCCAGCATTCCCTGTTCGTCGATCTGGGCGCAGGCCCGTCGGCCTTCACCGTCAACGTGCCCGAAAAGCGCATCCAGGGCGTGGAATTCGACGCGAACATCAAGCCGAGCGATTGGCTGGAACTGGGCATATCGGGCGCCTATACCGATGCGAAGTTCACCCAGAACATCGTTGATCTCGCGCCGCTGGGCGGGCCGATCATTCCGTTCGATACCTATTCGGACGCGCCCAAATGGGCAGGTTCGGTCTTTGCCGAGATCACCATGCCGCTGTCGGAAGACATCGGTAAGGTAAAACTGCGCACTGACGTGTTCGGCCAGACGTCCACCCATTTCTCCAACAATGAAGGCTCGATCACGCCCCGCACCAAATTGCCCGGCTATGCAACCGTCGATGTCCGGCTGAGCTGGAACGATGTTATGGGCAGTAAATTCTCGGTCGCGGCTTATGCCAAGAACCTGCTCGACGAATTCTACTATAATTCGGGTTATGTCGAAGGCGGCAGCGGCGGTTTCAATACGGCGATCTGGGGTGAGCCCCAGACGTTCGGCGCGGAAGTGACCTACCGCTTCTGAAATCGCATCTTGGAGGGCAGGGGGAAATGGTCCCTGCCCTCCATCTCCCATGTCCAGGCACCCATCGCATATCGGTCGGCGACGTCCCATCAACCCTCGCGCCAGGAAAATCACAGGACATGCCGACTATCAGCAATCCCGATTATGACGCGGTCGTGATCGGTGCGGGCATCACCGGCATCTATCAAACCTATCTGCTCGACCAGAATGGGATGAGCGTATTGGGTGTCGATGCCGCCGGAGATGTCGGCGGTACCTGGTACTGGAACCGCTATCCGGGATGCCGACTGGATACGGAAAGCTACGCCTATGGCTATTTCGCGCTCAAGGGCATCATGCCCGAATGGCGATGGAGCGAGAATTTCGCAGGCCAGCCCGAAATGCTGCGTTACGTCAATGCTGCGGCCGACAAGATGGACATCCGTCGGTTCTACAAGTTCAAGACGAAGGTCTTGGCCGCGCACTATGACGACGAGACCAATGTCTGGAATGTCCGGCTGGACGACGGCACCGATCTGACCTGCCGCTATCTGATATCGGCCACCGGTCCGCTGTCGGCATCCAGCATGCCCTATTATAAGGGGCTGGACCTGTTCCGGGGCGAAGCCTTCCATTCGTCGCGCTGGCCGACAGACGCGGAAGGGAAGCCAAGGGATATCGACTTTACCGGCAAGCGCGTCGGCGTGATCGGCACCGGCGCCACCGGCGTCCAGATCATTCCCATCGTCGCGGAAACGGCACAGGATCTGTTCGTTTTCCAGCGCACGCCCAACTGGTGCACGCCGCTTGGCAATTCGGCTCTGAGCGACGCGGAAATGGATCTCATCAAATCGCGTTTCCCCACCATACTCGAATATGTGAAGACGACGCCCACCGCCTTCCCCTATCATCGCGATACGCGCAAAACATCCGAAGTCCCGGAAAAGGAGCGAAGCGCATTTTTTGAAATGCTTTATGATCGTCCCGGCTATGGCATCTGGCTGAGCAGCTTTCGCGACCTGTTGCTGAGCAAGGAATCGAACAAGATATTGGCGGATTTTGTCGCCGACAAGATCAGGCAGCGGGTCAATGATCCGGAAGTGGCCGAAAAGCTCATTCCGGTCGACCATCCATTCGGTGCGAAGCGCGTGCCCATGGAAACCAACTATTATGAAAGCTACAACCAGTCCAACGTCCATCTGGTCGACATAAAGACGACGCCCATCGACGAGTTCGTCGCACGCGGCGCAAAGATCGACGGCCAGATCTATGATCTGGACGTCGTCATCTTTGCGACCGGATTCGATGGCATAACCGGATCGCTCGACCGGATCGATATCCGTGGTCAGGACGGCCTGCGTCTGGTCGACGCCTGGGCCGATGGCCCTTCCACCTATCTGGGGCTCCAGGCTCGCGGATTTCCAAATTTCTATACGCTGGTCGGCCCGCACAATGGTTCGGCCTTTTGCAATGTCGGGGTGTGCGGCGCGCTGCAGGCCGAATGGGTCACGCAGATGCTATGCTATATGAAGGCTGGCAACTATAGCCGTTCGCAGCCCTCGCAGGCAGCCGAAAAACAGTGGACCGACGCGGTCTATGCGGACTTTGCCAGGACGCTGATGGCCGACACCAATGCCTGGTGGGTGAAGGTGACGCACAAGCCGGATGGCACCACCGTGCGTCGCACCCTCGTCTATGTCGGTGGTGGCCCGGAATATCGCAAGCGTTGCGAGGAGGTCGCCTATAGCGGCTATGAGGGTTTCGAACTTGCATGATGCGGGCCGGTTGCGGCTTGCGCATATGCGGCATCGACGGCTATCCACGCGGCCATAGCGGACACCACCGATCACATGATGTTCGCCGCCTGTATCTCGTTACCCAGTTTAAGGAGCGCTTATGACACCTGTATATATTCTGGCGGGCGTTCGTACTGCGATAGGCGACTTTGGCGGCAGCCTGAAGGATTATCCGCCCGCGAAACTGGGCGCCGCGGTCATAGCCGAAGCGATCGCACGGTCCGGTGTCGCGGCCGATCAGATCGGCCATGTCGTCATGGGCAACGTCATCCCCAGCGAACCCAAGGACGCCTATCTGGCGCGGGTGGCTGCGGTCGAAGCCGGCGTTCCGATCGAGGCGCCCGCCCTCACGCTGAACCGGCTATGCGGTTCGGGTGTCCAGGCAATCATCTCCGCCGCGCAGATGCTGGCCCTGGGTGAATGCGATTTCGCTGTCGCCGGTGGCGCGGAATCGATGACCCGGTCCCCGCACCATGTCGCCGCGGCCCGGTTCGGGCAGAAGATGGGCGACGTCAAGATGGTCGATGCCCTGATCGCGGTGTTGAGCGACCCGTTCGAAGGCATGCATATGGGCGTGACTGCTGAAAATGTGGCCGCAGATCATGCCATCTCGCGCGAGGATCAGGATCGCCTGGCCGTCGAAAGCCACTACCGGGCGACCCGTGCCCAGCGCGAAGGACGCTTTTCGTCGCAAATCCTGCCGATCACGGTCAAGGATCGGAAAGGGACGAGGCTGTTCGACACCGACGAGCATGTTCGCGCGGATGCCAGCGCGGAACAGCTTGCCGGTCTGAAGCCCGCCTTCAAGGCGGACGGTACCGTAACCGCCGGCAATGCTTCGGGGATCAACGACGGTGCTGCTGCCCTGGTTCTCGCGTCGCAGGCGGCCGTGGACGCGGGAAATCTGAAACCGCTGGCCCGGATCGTCGCATGGGGTCATGCCGGCGTGCAGCCGGACCGCATGGGCATCGGCCCGGTCAAGGCCGTTCCCATCGCGCTTGAGCGGGCGGGTCTTACCCTCGACCAGATGGATGTGATCGAATCGAACGAAGCCTTCGCGGCCCAGGCCTGCGCCGTCGCCAAAGTCCTGAAATTCGATCCGGCGAAGGTCAATCCGAACGGGTCTGGCGTGGCTCTGGGTCATCCGGTCGGCGCGACCGGCGCGATATTGACCGTCAAGGCGATCTACGAACTGGAGCGCATCAAGGGCCGCTACGGCTTGATCACCATGTGTATCGGCGGCGGACAGGGCATCGCCATGGTGGTAGAGCGCATGGCATAGCCCGTCCGGTAGCGCGCCTGTCGATCCCCGCCGGGATTACCGAACGGATATCAGTCCGCCATCGACCGGGATGAGTTGCCCGGTGATGAAGCGGGCGCCATCGCTGGCCAGGAACAGCAGCACCGGGGCCAGATCCGTGTCGGCATCACCGAATTTCCCGCCCAGCGGGATTTGCTCGGCGGTCGCCTTGTCATGGGCGGCCAGGTCTTCCGGGGACAAGGCGTCGCGAAAGCGCGCGTACATCGGCGTCACTATATAGGGCAGCACCGCATTCATGCGAATGTTCCTTTTGCCCCATTCGCGCGCGACGCTGCGGGTCCAGGCGTGGACCGCCGCCTTGGATGCGCCATAGACGGCATTGTTGATTTCGGCGGTCAGGCCGGATTCCGACCCGAAATTGATGATCGAGCCACCTTGCGGCATGTGCCGATAGGCGGCGCCATTGGTATAGATGGTGCCGTTCACATTGACGTTGAAAAGCCAGGCCAGCGTCTCGTCAGGGACGTCATGCGTGGGGGCATGGCGATGGACGCCCGCGATATGGGCCAGCACATCAAGGCCCCCCAGTCGCGCTGCGGCCGCATCGAAAGCGGCGTCGACTTCCGCGCGATCGCCTACGTCACATCTGATGAAGAAAGCGGCGCCTGGCCCTTTGGCGGTTGCGCTGGCGGCGATCGCCTCCCCCTGCGTCACGTCGATGTCCATCGCGACGACCTGCGCGCCGGCTGCGACATAGGCGCGAAGGGCGGATGCCCCGATGCCCTGCGCCGCGCCGGTCACGATGATCTTCTTGTCGTGCAGTTCCATATGAGTAGCACCTTTCTTCAAGCAGCAGCGCTGCAACGGATTTTCCATCGGGGCTATGTCCGCGACCAGGGGAGGGGCGCCGCGCATCGACTCGCGCGCGTCACCGGCCCCGCCACCTCGGCACGCGCTTTTCCTTCCAGGCCGAAGCGGCTTCGACGCAATCTTCCGTCGCGGCATAGGCATCGATGAGCGGATAGCGTCGTTCGAGCGCGTCCCTCAGCCCATGTTCCAGACCCAACATAGCGGCTTGCTTGCCGCCCTGGGATACCAGGGGTGCGCAGGCGAGGAGCTTCTCGCTCCACCGTTCGGTCGCGGCCGCAAGATCGGCCATCGGCGCGGTCTCATTGACCAGGCCGAATTGCAGGGCGCGGGCGGCATCGAGCGGTTCACTCGCCATGATCATCGCCAACGCGACATGGTGGGGCAGTTGACGGATGGCGCGATGCACGACCCCGCAATGGTCGATGAATCCCGCCCGCGCTTCTGGCAAGCGGAATTGGGTATCGTCCGCTGCAATCAGGATATCGGCGCACATCGCCAGTTCGAAGCCAAGGCCAAGGACATGGCCGTGGACCGCTGCAATCAATGGTTTCTGCAACGGTATCAGCCGGCCGCCGATGCCAGTCAGCCCGCCGCCGAAAGAACGCCCGTCTTCTCCCGCGGGCGGGTTCGAGATATCGGCGCCTGCGCAAAAGGCCCGGTCGCCTGCACCTGTAAGAACCGCGAGCTGAATATCAGGATCGCTGTCGATCCGCGCCCATGCACGGGCCAACGCTGCGTCCATCTCCGCATCGATCGCGTTGAGGGCCGCAGGCCGATTGAGGCGAACCTCGGCCAGCTTTCCCCGGACCTCAAATGCGATCGATGCCATGAGCTTTGGCTCCGTCCGGCGCTCAATGCGCCAACATGCCGGCATCGACGAGATGTTCGGACCCGGTGATGTAAGAGGATTCATCGGAGGCCAGGAACAGGACGAGGTTCGAAACCTCGATCGGCTCGGCGATGCGACCCAGCGGAATCTGGGCAAGCGCTTCACCGCCGACCTCATCGGTCGCCTCGACCATCATCGGCGTCTGGATGAAGCCGGGATGGACGGAATTCACCCGGATATTATGTTTCCCATATTCCATCGCCGTCGCCTTGGTCATGCCGCGCACCGCGAATTTGCTCGCGACATAGGCCAGGCTGGGGAAGCCGTAGTTCGCGGCCATTCCCGCGATCGAGGATATGTTGACGATGGACCCGCGTCCGGCTTTGACCATCACCGGCAGCACCGCCTTCATGCCGTAGAAGACGGAATGCTGGTTGATCGCGCACACCTGATCATAGCCGTCTTCGGTCAGGTCGACGGTGGTCGCCATCGGCCCCAATATGCCGGCATTGTTGACCAGAATGTCGATCGTGCCATGGCTGTTCACGGCGGCCGCGATGACATCGTTCCATGATTCCGGCTGGGTGACGTCATGGACGACGAACGTCGCCGCTTCGCCAAGCTCGGCGGCCAGCGCTTCGCCGCCTTCGACATTGCGATCGGTCAGGATGACGTTGGCGCCCTCCTGCACGAACAGGCGGGCGTGTGACGCCCCCATGCCGCGCGCCGCGCCCGTGATGATGGCGGTTTTTCCCGTGAGGCGACCCATATTCTCTCCTATGCTCAGCCGTTTGGCGTTAACCTAATTTTCGTTATACAAAACGCCACGTGACCGGAAAGTCAAGGACCACCTGCATGTCGCTCCCTTTCTCCGCGCATGATGCTGAACAAGATCATATATTTAAATCAATAAAAACAGAGATATAAATTTATTATGCCTGCCACTACATTCTGGATATGCCCAAGCCGTGATGTGTCGAAAGAATTTGCTGTTGCATAGTTTATCTAATTACGATTAGTTTGATATATCGCAGGCTTGAGCAAGCCGGGCGGACGCCGTCATAGCGAGATGGCGGGACAAAATCGGGTCGTTATCGAGAGGATAGGCCATGTACGGCAAAGCCGCAGTGCTCGTTGAAAAGAACCGACTCGAAACATGGGATGTCGAAGTCCATGCGCCCGAACCGGGCGGCGCGCTCGTTCGTACGATATTGGGTGGCGTATGCGGCAGCGACGTTCATATCCTGACCGGCGAAGCTGGCGAGATGCCCTTCCCGATCATTCTGGGACATGAAGGCGTCGGTGAGATCACCCAGTTGGGCGCCGGCGTCTCCACCGATTATGCGGGCGTCCCCGTCAAGGCCGGCGATCTGGTCATCTGGTCGCCGATCGCGCTGTGCCATCGCTGCTATTCCTGCACCGTGCTGGAGCAGACGCCATGCGAGAACAGCCAATATTTCGAGGATGCCGCCAAGCCCAACTGGGGCAGTTATGCCGACTATGCATGGCTGCCCAACAACATGCCTTTCTATCGCCTGCCCGACGGCGCGCAGCCTGAAGCGATCGCGGCGCTCGGCTGTGCGCTGCCAACCGTCCTGCGGGGGTTCGACCGTTGCGGGCCGGTTCGCTTCGGCGATTCGGTGGTCGTCCAGGGCGCGGGGCCGGTCGGCCTGTCCGCCGTCCTCGTCGCGGCGCAGGCCGGCGCGCGCGAGATCATCGTCATCGACGGCGCACAAGCCCGTCTGGAGGCGGCCATGACATTGGGCGCGACTGCGACCGTATCGCTCAGCCTGGCGCCCGACGAGCGCAAGCGCATGATCTACGACCGGATCGGCAAACAGGGGCCGGACATCGTCATAGAGGCGGCGGGTGCGCTGCCCGCCTTCCCGGAGGGCGTGGACATCAGCGGCATCCATAGCCGCTACATCATATTGGGCCTGTGGGGTGCGATCGGCACGCAACCCATCTCCCCGCGCGACCTGACGCTGAAAAACCTGACCATCGGCGGCGCCTCCTTCCCGGCCCCCAAAAACTATTATCAAGGGATGCAGTTTGCGGCGCGGGTGCAGAACCAGGTGCCGCTTGCCGCACTGGTCAGCCATCGCTTCGGCATCGGCCAGGCGGCTGAGGCCCTTACCGTCACAAAAAATGGCGTCGCCACCAAGGCCGTCATCGATCCCACCATCAGCTGAAAGGACGCCGGCATGACCGTCGACACGATCGCCCCGCCATCCGCCAAGCACCGGATGCCAATTCCCGATTATGTGCCCGCGCCACTGGTGCGCGACATCGACATCTACGATCTGGATGGCATCGAGGAGGGCGTGCATGAAGCCTGGAAGAAGGTGCAGCAGCCCGACACCCCACCGCTGGTCTGGACGCCTTTTACCGGCGGTCACTGGATCGCGACGCGCGGCACGCTGATCGATGAAATCTATCGCAGTCCCGACCGTTTTTCGAGCCGGGTCATCTGGGTGCCGCGCGAAGCCGGCGAGGCCTATGACATGGTCCCTACCAAGATGGACCCGCCCGAACATACGCCCTATCGCAAGGCGATCGACAAGGGGCTGAACCTGGCCCAGATTCGCAAGGTCGAAAGCGATGTGCGGGCCGTCGCGATCGACCTGATCGAGGGGTTTGCAGCACAGGGCCATTGCGACTTCGCCAGGGATTTCGCCAACATCTTCCCGGTCAAGGTCTTCCTGGCGCTTGCTGGCCTGCCGATGGAGGATGCCGCAGGTCTTAATGCGCTGGCCAAGGAAATGACCCGTCCGTCCGGGAATACGCCCGAAGAACAGGGGCGATCCTTGCGAGAGGCGAATGCGGGCTTCTTCGCCTATGTGGCGCCCATCATCGCGCAGCGGCGCGGCGGCACGGGCACCGACCTCATCACGCAGATGGTGAACAGCGAAATCAACGGTGCGCCGATGCCCGAGGACAAGATGCTCGGCCTCGTCTCGCTGCTGTTGCTGGGCGGGCTCGATACCGTCGTCAACTTCCTCAGCTTCATGATGATCTACCTCGCCCGCCATCCCGAGACGGTCGAGGAGATGATCGCCGATCCGATGAAACTTCAGCGCGGCGTGGAAGAGATGTTCCGTCGCTTCGCCGTCGTATCCGATGCGCGCTATGTGGTGGAGGATATGGAATATTACGGTACGCAGCTCAGGGCGGGCGATCTGATCCTGCTGCCCACGGCGTTGCACGGCCTGGACGATAGCCAGCATGACGACCCCATGAAGGTCGATCTGTCCCGCCGCAACGTCGCGCATTCGACGTTCGCGCAGGGGCCGCATCGTTGTGCGGGTATGCATCTGGCGCGCATGGAAGTGCTGGTCATGTTGCAGGAATGGCTGGCCCGCATTCCGCATTTTGCTCTGGAGGAAGGCGCGGCGCCCGTCTATCATGCAGGAATCGTATCGGCCGTCGAAAATATCCCGCTGGTCTGGAAGGTTTGAAGAAGAGCATGTCCATAGTCGCCGACGCCGCCACTTTCCGGCAGATATTGGGCCATTATCCGACCGGCGTGTGCGCCATTACCGCGACGCAGCGGGACGGGACGCCTGCCGCGATGATCGTCGGGTCGTTCACGTCCGTGTCGCTCGATCCGCCTTTGGTCGCCTTCTTCCCGGACAAGGCGTCATCCAGTTGGCCCAAGATAGAAGCCTGCGGCGGATTTTGCGTGAATGTGCTGGCCGACGATCAGGAGGGCCTTTGCCGGACGCTGGCGTCCAAAGACCCGGCCAAATTTGACGGGGTGCCGCATCATCTGTCGGCGCGTGGCGCACCGATATTGGACGGCGCTCTGGCCTGGATCGACTGTTCCTTCCATGCGATCCACGAGGCCGGCGATCATTATATCGCCGTCGGCGAAGTCCATGCCCTCGATATCCACCATCCCGGCGCGCCCTTGTTGTTCCACAAGGGCCGATATGGGAAAGTTTCGCCTCTGTTGTGACGCTGCGAGCGAGGGCGACGAAAGCCGCCCTCCGTTTCAATCGGCCACTATGTGCGCGGTCGCGTCGTCGGTATCGCGCAGAGGCATTCGATCGACCACCGTCAGGCCAAACCCTTCGAGCGCAGCCAGCTTCGCTTTGCTCGATGTCAGCAACGTCATCTGCCGTACGCCCAGGTCCAGCAATATCTGCGCGCCTATGCCATAATCGCGCGTGGCATGGGTCTCATGATAGCTTTTGCGCCCGCCCTCGATCCGCTTCGAGATGGAGTCCGGGCTGGGATCGCGCACGAACACCGCGACTGCCTGACCCTCGTGCGCGGCAATCGCCTTGAGCGCTTGCGGCACATAGTCGGGATGCGCCTGGGACCATCCGAGCATGTCCGTCGCGATATCGACCTGATGCACGCGGACCAGCGTATCGCGGTCCGGCCGGACCTCGCCCTTGACCAAGGCGACATGCTCGCCGCCATCCACCAGATTGCGATAGACATGGATGGTCAGGTCGCCACCGTAAAAACTGTGGAAAGGCGCGCTCGCGACCCGTTCGACCAGCTTTTCGAACCGTCGCCGGTGGGCGATCAGGTCGGCGATCGTGCCTACCTTCAACCCATGTTCCTGGGCGAAGACGAGCAGTTCGGGCAGGCGCGCCATGCTGCCATCGTCATTCATGACTTCGCAGATGACCCCGGCCGGGGTCAGCCCGGCAAGGCGGGAGATGTCCACGGCTGCCTCGGTATGGCCGGCCCGCACCAGCACGCCGCCGTCGCGCGCGGTCAGCGGGAAGACATGCCCCGGCGACACGATGTCCGACGGGGTTTTGGTCGGATCGACCGCCACGGCGATGGTGTGTGCGCGGTCCTGCGCGGAAATGCCGGTGGTGACGCCTTCGCGCGCCTCGATCGATATGGTGAAGGCGGTGCCGTGCCCCGACTGGTTGTTGACGGCCATGGGCGGCAGTTTGAGCTGATCGGCCCGTGATTTGGTCATCGCCAGGCAGATCAGGCCACGCGCATGTTTGGCCATGAAGTTGATCTGGCGCGGTGTCGCGAACTGGGCGGGGATGATGACGTCGCCTTCATTCTCGCGATCGTCGGCATCGACCAGAATATAGGGCAGCCCGTTTATCGCGTCCTGAATGATGTCCTCTATGGACGAAATGCCTTCGCTACTCATCGATCCGTCTTTCCATATTCTGGCGGCGCGTTCAGGCCGCGCCCCGTTGTGCGGCGAGATGGGCCAGCGCCATCTCTTTCAAAACATTCTTCTGGACCTTGCCCGTGCCGGTTTTTGGCAAGTCCCCCTCCGCGATGAACCAGATGTCGCGCGGTAGCTTGTATCCGGCGACCTGCGGCTTCAGCCAGGCCAGGATGTCGTCCTTTGACACGGCCTGGCCTTCGATGCGGACGATCCACGCGCAGCCACACTCGCCCCAGCGATCGTCCGGCATCCCGATGAAGAAGGCCTGGCCGATCGCGGGATGGGTGGTGACGAGCTGCTCCAGTTCCTTTGGCGACACCAGCTCGCCGCGGCTCTTGTACAATTCCTTCGATCGTCCGGTCAGGAACAGGTTGCCGTCCGGCCGGAACTGTCCCAGATCGCCCGTGCGCAGCCAGCCGCCGGGCAGAAACAGCTTTGCCGTGTCTTCCGGTCGGCGAAAATAGCCCAGGCTGTTCATCGGACCGCGCGTGCAGAGCTCGCCCGCGACGCCCGGTGGCAGATCGGCTCCGGTGACGGGATCGATGGTCTTGAACTCGCAGATACGGCCGTCCTGCTCCGCGATACCGGCGACGCCCGCCTGCACGATGCAGCCCTGCGTCTCGGCAACGATGTCGATCGGATCACCCGGCTGGGTGCAGACGATCGTCGCCGTCGCTTCGGTCTGGCCGTAGCTGGTGAAAATTTCGCGGCATCCCAATGTCTCCTGTATGTCCCGCCACACCCAGCTTGGGGTCGGCGCCGCCGCGCTGTGGACGGCGGTGAGCGAGCCGAGGTCGTAGGATTTGACTTTCGCCTGCTCCATCATCGCGATCGTCATGGTGGGCACGCCCATCAGATAGGTGGCGCGATGGCGTTCCGTCGCCGTCAGCAGCGCATCGGCATCGAAACGGAGCAGGGGGACGATCGATCCCCCGACGATCATGCCCGACAGCAGGCCGACGACCAGGCCGAAGCCATGATAGAGCGGCAGCGAGAATACGGCGCGCCGCCCCTCTTCGAAGGCCTGATGATAAGCGCCGGCATAGGCCGCCCGCAACAGATTGTCATGGGTCTGCATGACCCCTTTCGGTGATCCGGTGGTGCCTGACGTGAACATGATGACGGCCGGATCATGTGGTTCGGCGCCCTTTGCCGGCAAAGCGCCAACGGGCAGGGCGGCGAGAAACTCCTGTGGGGCTTCTGCGTCATAGACCAGCCCGCCGCGCAATTCCGGTAAGGCGGCGCACGCGCCACTCCGCCAGCCCGGCGCCTGGGCGTCGAGCTCCAGATCGTAGCGGCGCGACCCGAAGCGCGCCATGCTGATGAGGAAATTGCAGCCGGCTTCCCGAACGGCATATTCCAGATCCCTGGGGGCATAGAGGGTATTGATCGCCACGGCGACTCCGCCTGCCCGCCAGATCGCGAACATCAGCGATACCGTAACCGGATAATTGGCCAGCAGCAGCCCGACCCGGTCGCCACGGGAGATGCCAAGCGCGGACAGTGCTGCGGCGAACCGCTCCGCCTGCATGTGGACCGTGGCATAATCGAGCGTTTCGGCATCGGTGATGACGAGGGGCTTCGCAGCGAAATGGCGCTGCGCGTGCGCCAGATAGGCGTCCAGCGTCGTCTCTTCCCACACGGGGTGCCGATCGGACATCGCCCGCCGCCGTTCTGCTATGGCCTCGATCACCGGGGCATCTCCTCTACCTAATATCAATTAATATGCCGTCTGCGTCGGTTTGCGTCAAGCATGGTTCCCATTTCAATTGCGCACGCGCGCAGACATTCATCCGTCGAAAATCGGCGTTAATTCTAATAAATAACTGATATAAAAAGATATAAATCTTTTGAAAGAATTTGATCATAGGGCCTGACGTCGGACCGTATGGTCGGTTCCAGGCTAAAGTTTCGATCGAGGGCTTGCCAAAGCAACCTAATTTTGATTAGTCTAACTTAGATGGAATATTTTGGAGGCATTTATGGATGTGGGTCTGGGGCTGACGTTCCAAAATCTGAAGGACCAGGTCAGCGATATCGAGGTATTCAGGCACGAGCTGGCGCTTGCCGCCGGAGCCGAAGACCGCGGCTTTGACTCCGTCTGGACGCCGGAGCATCATTTCACCGGCTACATGATGACGCCCAACGTGCCCCAGTTCCTGTCCTGGGTGGCCGCCAAGACCAGTCGGATCAAGCTGGGCACGACGGTGACCGTGCTGCCCTGGCAGAATCCGGTCCGCATCGCCGAAAGCTTCCTTCTGCTGGACCAGTTATCCGAAGGTCGCGCCATCCTGGGGATCGGCCGGGGGCTGGGCAAGGGCGAGTTTGACGGGTTCCAGGTGCCGATGGGCGAAGCGCGTCACCGGTTCCGCGAATATGCCGAGGCGCTGCTGGATGCGCTGGAAACCGGGGTCATGGAATATGACGGCAAATATCTGCAGCAGCCGCGCGTCGAACTGCGGCCGCGGCCTTATGCCAGCTATCGCGGCCGGGTATTCGCATCGGCGGTGTCGCCGGAATCGGTCAAGCTGATGGCCAATCTGGATGTCGGCCTGATGATCATTGCCCAGAAGCCCTGGGACCGCGTCGCCGAAGATGTGGCCAGCTATCGCGATCGCTTCTTCGCCATGCAGGGGCGTCCGGCGCCCAAGCCCGTGGTCGTGGCGTTCGTCGCGGTGAACGAGGATGCCGCCAAGGCGCAGGAAATGCGCGACAAATATCTGGTCGAATATGCCCGATCGACCTCGTCCTTCTATCAGTTCGGGAACAAGGAGTTCGAGAAGATAGAAGGCTATGAATATTACGGCGCCCTGGCCAACAGCGTCGAGAAACATGGTATCGACAAGTTCAACAACTTTCTGGCTGATCTCCAGATATGGGGACGCCCGGAAGAAGTCGTGGAAAAACTGAAGGCTATGGTCGAGCGCTTCGATGTCGGCAGCTTCATCATCTACACCCAGTTCGGGGACATGCCGTTCGACGTCGGCCGGGACAATTACGAGCTTTTCGCCCGTAAAGTGCTGCCGCACCTCAAGGCCATAGACGTTTCCGCCCCGGCCGTGTCGCCCACCCCGCTGCAAACGGTGGCCTGAGCTGTTACTGTCCGCCACGGCGCGCAAGACGCCGCTGCGGGAATGAGAGAGGATGCACATGGAAGATGTAGCGCAGCAACTGCTTTACGAAATCCGGGATGGAACGGCGTGGATCACGCTCAATCGGCCGGAAAAGCGCAATGCCCTGAGCGAGCCGTTGCAGGAGCGGCTCAGCGCTCTGTTGTGGGAGGCCGACGAAGATAATCGCGTGCACGCCGTCGTACTGAAGGCGGCGGGGCCGGATTTCTGTTCCGGCTACGACCTTCAGAAATATGATCAGCCGATACCGGGACAGGTCGATCACAGGCGCGGGCGTGCGAAATTCGACGATGATAGCTGGCACCAGGAAAAGGCGCAGCGGCTGCGGATGGCGCTCTTCGACATGCACAAGCCGGTCATCGCGCAAATCCATGGCCGTTGCCTGGCGGGCGGGACCGATCTTGCGCTGTTATGCGACATGGTGATTTGTGCCGATGACGCCTTGTTCGGCTTTCCGCCGGCCCGCTCCCAGGGCTCCCTTCCCAGCCATATGTGGCTGTATCTGGTGGGTCCGCAATGGGCCAAGCGGCTGCTGCTGACCGGAGATTCGATCCGGGGCGTGGATGCGGCGCAAATCGGGCTGGTGCTGAAAGCAGTCCCTGCCGACCAGCTCGACGCGGAGGTGGCGGCGCTCGCAGCCCGCCTCGCCCTGATCGACGCCGACCTGCTGAGCGCCAACAAGCGGATCGTCAACATCGGCCTGGAATTGATGGGCGCCCGGACATTGCAGCGCATGTCGGCCGAGATGGACGCGCGCGGGCATCTGGCCGCCAGCCGCACGCGGTTCAACGAGACGGTGCGCAGCGAAGGACTGAAGGAAGCAGTGCGCCAGCGCGACGAACCCTTTGGCGATCCGATAATCAAACTGTGACAACGGATAGGAACGGGCGATGATGGAAGGCGAAGGCTGGCGGTGCCTGTGGGACGCCAAGGCGATATTGGGCGAGAGCACGGTCTGGGACGATCGGGACGGCTGCATCTACTGGGTCGATATCGAAGCGCCCAGCATCAACTGGTTTCATCTCGACAGCGGCCGGACGGGGCGTTGGGATGCGCCGGCCTGGATCAGTGCGATCGCGCCTCGGGCCAGTGGAGGCTTCGTCGCCTCCTGCGCCGACGGCTTTGCCCATGTCGATCCCCACAGGCAGATCTACGCGCCGTTCATCCATCCGATTCCCAATCCCGCGATTGCCCGGCTGAACGACGGCGTCACCGATCGCATGGGACGCTACTGGTCAGGCTCGTGCGATTCCAGCCAATGGGATGAAAGCACGACCGTGGACGACAAGGAAAGCACGCTCGGCAAGCTCGATGTCCGCAATACTGGCGAGCTCTATCGGCTGGACGCCGATGGCGCCGTCAGCACGCAGGAACGCAATATCGTGACGGCTAACGGTCCCGCCTTCAGCCCGGACGGACGGACCGCCTATGTGAACGATTCCATGCCGCTGGTCAGTTGGGCCTATGACGTGTCGGACGACGGTATCCTGTCGAACCGCCGCGACTTCCTGAACTTCAAGCCGGAAGACGGCTATCCCGACGGCATGGCGGTGGATGTCGAAGGCTGTATCTGGATGGCCTTCTATGAAAGCTGGATGCTGCGGCGCTTCGCCCCGGACGCGACATTGCTTGAGGAGCGCCGGCTGCCGGTGCGCCGCGGCCTGCGTCCGGCTTTTGGCGGCAGCGGCCATGGCCGCCTGTTTCTTATCACCGGGTCGCAAGGGTTTTCTGCCGAAACGTTCGCCCGGCAACCGCTTGCAGGCGGGCTGTTCGAGATACTGGACCCGCCCGCACCGGGCGTCCCTAACGTGCCTTATGCCGGCTAGGGGGCGGCCGCTCCCCATAAGGCTGTCATTCCCTTATATTTTTGCTAAGGGAGATTATGGCACACGTAGATAATGGCCGAACGCGCATTCTCGATTCCGCCGCGACAGCGCTCCGGCAGAAGGGACTGGCAGGCGCGAAGCTCAGTGAAATAGCGAAGGGCGCCGGCATGTTGGCGCCCAGTATCTATCATCATTTCCCCTCCAAGGATCATCTGGTCGAACAGGTGATGATGGAAGGTATTTACCGCAATAGCCGCCATATCGTGGCCAGGGTCGAGGTATTGGGGCCGGATGCCGCGCCGATGGTCCGCCTCAGGGCCGCCATCGTGGCGCATATCGACTTTCTGTTGTCAGGCGACGATTATTCCTCCGCCGTCGCCCGCGTGTTCGAAGATCTGCCGGACGAGATGCGGCGACGCGTGCTGGCGGCCTATTCCAGCTTCGACAATTATTGGCGCGATCTCATCGTCGCCGCGCAGGCGGACGGCAGCGCCAGCGCAGCGCTGGATGCCACCGTCGTCAGGAAATTCCTGATCGCCATGCTGGATTCCTGCTCGTCCTGGTATCGGCCGGGGAAATTGGCACCGGCCCAGATCGCGGAACAGGCGGCGGACCTGTTGCTGCACGGGTTTGCCGGCAGCCGGCCCGGCGCCATGTAAGCTGCGCATGGGGGCTGGGGGGATTTTCATTCCCCCAGCCCCTATGGCTACCGCCTTTCAGGCCGCTACCGTGCGCTCGGCGGCGGCTGCGGCGCCGGGCAGCTTGACCCGCGGCGCGACTTCCTTGGAGATCAGTTCCAGCGAGTTCCACCAGGGGGCGGGGTCATCATAATAATCGTGGGATTCGACCTGCAGCGTGCCCCAGCCGCCGCATCCTTCGAACAATGTGTTCAACTTGTCGACCACGGTATCGGGTGAACCGACGACGAACACATTGTCGACCAGGAATTCGAGGTCGGCATCGGCCGGATCAATCCCCGCATCCTTGGCGAAGCCATCCATCATGCCGAAGCGATGCCAGATCGGGATCAGATATTTGTTGAAGCAGTAGCCGATCGGGCCTTCCATGACGAGCCGCTTGGCTTCCGCGTCCGTATCGGCGCAGAACACGGTCTGCGATACCGCGTGACGCTGGCGATCGGGGGTAAATCCGGCCTTGATATTGGCTTCGGAATAGATTTCCCAGTGACGTTTGAGGGCGTCCAGGCCCGAAAAGATCGAGACCGGCTTGAAATTGCGCTCGCCGGCCAGCTTCATCGACGGGGAGTTGGCGCTGAATCCGGTCACCGCGATTTCCGGCAATGCGCCGTTATAGGGCGCGAAATTCGCGAGCATATGCTGCTCGTCATCTTCGGTTTCGGCCGGCGCTTCCTCGGGGAAACCCGCGTCCCAGAATTTGCCCTCATAGAAGAAGGGCTCGCGCTTCCAGATCTTCTCCATGATGGTCAAGGACTCGCGGACCATCTCGTTGAGCATCTGCGGTTCCGCATCCTTGATGCCGTGCATGTAGGACGCCTGCGGATAGGCGCCTGCGCCGATTCCCAGAAAATAGCGTCCCTCCAGGATTTGCGACAGCCAGCCGATCATCACGGCGAGCTTGGTGGGATGCTGGTGAGGCAGGATGTGCGCCATCGGCGCGAACCGGATCTGGCTGGTCTGCAGCGCGGCTGCGGCCATGATCAGTTCCGGATTGGGAATATTTTCCCAGATCTGCGACGCATGTTCGGAGATCATCATCGAGGTGAAGCCTGCTTTGTCGCAAGCTACGCTATTTTGCACCCCCCATTCGAACGTCTGCCTGGCCGTGCGTCCGGGGCGCATATAGGGGTGAAAGATGAGGCCGGTTTCCATCGCCATGCGAGTCTCTCCTTGAGCGTCTATTGCTTCGTGCCGATTTTTCGACCGTCTTGGCGCGGGTCCGGCACAGGCTGTCTAATGACGATTAGGGAATAGTCGCTAAGGCAGATTTAAGTCAAGTGTAAATTCACGGAACGGGCAGCGCGATTTTCGGCCGGGTAATGACGGCGTGTTAAATCCGTCTTTCCTCGAAGATCGCGATGATCTTGATATTTTCTGGCCCTCATGCCAATTGTCCGGCAGATTCGTGGCGCGTTGCGCCGATCCATCGCGATGCAGAAATATTACACTTGTTTTAGGATATTGCAGTGGCGAAGCGGGAAATTGAAATGCAAGTCCTGCCGGTGAGCGAAGCGATTGACGGCAAAACGCGGCTAATCCTGGCGGGAGAGCAGCTTTTTGCGCAAAATGGCATCAACGGCGCCTCGATGCGGGAGATTGCGACCAAGGCGGGGCAGGGCAATCATGCGGCCGTGCAATATCATTTCGGTTCGCGCGAGGGGCTGGTTCGCGCCATCTTCGACTATCGCATGGAGCAGATGGAGCCGGAGCGCGGTGCGATGCTCGACCGGGCCCGGATGACGGGTGCGCTGAAGGACGCACGGACCATCCTCGAAATCATTCTCCTGCCCCAGCTCGACCTGCAGGATGCGGACGGCAACCATTCTTATGCGAGTTTTCTGAGCCAATATCTGCTGCAGAGCCGATCGCCGGACTTTGGCGACTTTGGCGGGTCGGAGCCGCCCAATCTGACGGCGGCATTGCGGCTGATGCGGCAGCGGGTCGATTATCTGCCGCCCTATGTGGCGCAACGGCGATTGATCAGCGTCAGTCTCATGTTCCTCAACATTCTCATGCGCCATCATGGCACCGATGAGGCCGCGTTCGGCGAATCCTTTCCGGATGCGTTGGAGGATACGATGGAGCAGATCGTCGGCAGCATGTGTATGCCGCTTCGATTGGCTTCGGTGGGCACCGCATCGGCATGAGCCAAAGGGCCATCTGACCTGGCTTTCAAATGGCCGCGTTGAAAAGCTGCCGCCCAAGGATATGGTCGGGCGCGGTGGGTCAGGCCGAAAGGCCGGCCGGCGCGCCGGGCAGGAAATGGTGATAATAGCCAGCGGCCCAGCCGCCATCGACCGCCAGTTCCGCCCCGCTGATATAGCTGGCCTCGTCGGAACAGAGGAACAGGCTGGCTGCGGCGATTTCTTCCGGTTCGCCGATACGCTGCAACGGTACGCGGCCATAGCTTTCGTTGCGTTCGGCGCCCTGCTGGCCCTGCGGATTCCCCATGACCGTATCCACGCCGCCGGGATGGACCGAATTGACGCGCACGCCATGCGGGCCGAATTCCAGCGCCGCCGTCTTGGTAAGGCCGCGCACCGCCCATTTTGAGCTGCTGTAGAGGCCCAGCGAATTGACCCCGCGAAAGCCGTCCACCGATGCGATGTTGACGATCGCGCCGCGCCCGGCCTCCCGCATCGCCCGGCCGACATGTTTCAGGCCCAGCATTGGTCCCTTCACATTGACCGCCAGCACCCGGTCGATATCCGCGACCTCCAGCGCTTCCAGCGGCGCGAAGGCGGCGACCCCGGCATTGTTGACCAGCGCATCGACCCGGCCGTGGCGCGCTAGAACGGCATCAACCAGCGCGATCCAGTCACCCTCCTCCGCGACATTCAGCCGCGCGAACATCGCATCCCCGCCGATGTCGGCCGCCAGCGCGGCGCCTTCCGCCTCCAGCAGATCGGCGACGACGACGATCGCGCCCTCCCTGGCGAAAAGGCGGCAGGTCGCCTCGCCCATGCCCCGCGCGCCACCGGTGACGATCGCCACCTTGCCCTGCATCCGTCCCGTCATGTCCGCTCTCCCATCGCTGCCATCTTTGGCCTTGATATCGCGCTGCCTAGCCGATCGCCCAAGATGTGCGCAAGAATTAATTGATATAATGCGTGATAAAAATATCATTATAATACGCAATATTGATTAATATGAATATATATTCATATATATGCGTCTTTTCATGAGGTTCGCAAGATCATGCCGATCGCCTGCATGGATATGCCCGTCCGGGCACCCGCGGCATGAGCCGTGCATCGACTATCCGCGGCCCTGTGAACCGGACAGGGGTAGCGAGCATGTGGCGCCGCCCATCTGGCGCCTGCCACCGGGGAAATCGCAGATGCCGGCAATGTCGTTTCGATCTATGCATGAATCCGGCACATATTTTCAATATGCGTATTGGATGAAACTAAATGATATGTATATCAAAGGAAAAATATAAAAAAATGACATAAAATCGGAGCAGGAAAACGATGCCGCCTTACAATCCCTTTGCCCTTTATGATCCGTCGATCCTGGTGGCATCCGACCCGGTGGAGATAGCGGCGCCGGCAATGCTGGTGTGGGACATATTGACCGACATGCCGCGCTATGGCGAATGGAACCCCTTTTGTGTCTGGGCGCAATCGACGCTGGAGATGGGCGCTGCGGTCCATATGCGCTTGGTGAATTATCCCGACCCGGGCAGCCTGGCGCCCAATTGCGAATATATCTGTGCGTTCGAGCCAGGTGCGCTGCTGTCCTGGGAATTGCCGGATACGGAAGCCTGGCCCTATCCGGCGCGGCGCGACCAGATGATTACGCCGCTGGGGCCGGATTCCTGCCGCTACCAGTCGACCGATGCTTTCACCGGTCCCAATGGCATCCATGTCATGCGGTTTTGCGGACCATGGGTGACGCGCGCTTTCAACGATACCGCAAAGGCGTTGAAGCTGCGGGCCGAAGCGATGCATCGCGCCGGAACCTGACGCGGCCCGTCGGTCGCCGATGGCGGAAAGCATCGCTGCCTCTATGGCCGGTGCCGGCCTCGTCTCGTCGTATAGATAGGGAACTATTAACTTTCCTGTCGAAGAAGGGCGGGATGGAGAGAAGGCGGAAGATGGGCGGCAGGCGACCGGCGCGGACTTTGTTCGGCCGTGCAGCCGTGTCCGCTTTGCCTGATGCGGTCTATCGCGACCTGGTCTCCACCCTTTTCACCATGACTGCGCCGATCATAGGCTTTGGCATTCTTTATGCGTTGGTGGGGACACTCATCTACATCAAGTGGCAGGATGGTTGGATATTCATCCTGACCGCCGCGGCAATCGCCGTAACCGTCGGTCGCGTTCTGCTGATCCGCGCCTATCACGGCGCTGGCGGCGCAGATCAGGACGTCGCGCAACTGTCACGCTGGGAAGGGCGTTACGCCATCCTCGCCTATATTTTCGCGCTGCTGATCGCCGCCCTGAACGTGCGCGCCTTGGTGGCGCACGAACCGATCGTGCATCTTGCGACGGTCAGCCTGGTCTTCACCTTCGGTGCGGGCATCGTGTCGCGCAACGCCAGTCGGCCGACTTTATGCGCGATCAGCGTGTCTCTGGCGGTGCTGCCCGTCGCCGCGGCGATGTTCGCCCATGCCGTCAGCGCCTATGGTGAGAGGTTGCACGCGGAATTTTTCGCGCTCGAAGGCCTGCTCCTCATCATGGTGGGGTCGATGAGTCTCGCGTCGGCGCGCCACCTTTACAGGTCTTCGGTCGAACATCTCACAGCCAAGCATGATCTGGCCAAGCTCGCGCGCTTCGATCCGCTGACGGGCCTGCCGAACCGGCTGCTCCTGCGTGAATCCTTTCAGGCCAGCCTCAAGGTTGCCCATGCGACGAGCCAACTCGCCATTCATTATCTCGACCTGGACGGGTTCAAGGCGATCAACGATCAATATGGCCATCCCGTCGGCGACAGGATGCTGGTGGAGGTCGCCGATCGATTGACCTCGGCCATCCGGACGGAGGATGTCGCAGCGCGGCTGGGCGGCGACGAATTTCTCCTTGTCCAGTCCCATGTGCAACATGTCGATCAGGCCGAACTGCTCGCGCGAAGGGTGATCCGGCAATTGGGCGAGCCCTATGTCATCGGCGGGACGCCGATGCGCATTTCCGTCAGCATCGGCATCGCCCTGGCGCCCCAGCATGGCCTTGATCTGGAAAGGTTGATGGGATGTGCGGACGCGGCCCTTTATCGATCCAAGGCCAAAGGGAAAGCGCAGGTGCAATTTTGCGGTCCCGACGATGTGCGGGATGATGGCCGCGCGGTCGCGTGACAAGCGAATGCTCAGAATCATTGCGAAATTACCGAAAGATTGACGATAAATCCCAATAAACGGGTTTATTTAACAGCTTCAATCCCGACGGCGACCGGGACGAGGCACAATTTCAGCGCTTTCCCTGAATTGGCACGCTTTCTGCAAAGTGGTGGGCAGGGCCTGCAAGCAGGTTCCTGCCAGAAAATCAGGGAAGGACATCATCATGAAAACCATCGCATTCATCGCCGCCGTCGCCGTAGCCACCGTCGCCGTTTCGGCCGCCAGCACGCCCGCGTTCGCGCAGGCGCAGGGCAGTTTCGGTGCCGCCAAGGTGACCTACGATGCCAGGACCGATCGCTATTGCTTCAAGGAAACCGTAACCGGTTCGCTGATCCCCGTCATCCGGTGCCGCAGCAAGGGCGAATGGGCGCAGGATGGCCTCACCATCAGCCACAAGCCCGCGGCGCAATTCGCGCAGCGTTGATAGTCGCAAGACCTGCGGGCCGGGTCGAGGTGGGACGCGTCGGGAGTGGTGTGACCGTTCACCTCCTGGACGTGATCCACATCTCGACCGGCGCAACGAACAGGCCCGGCGCGGGCTTGCGGTACGGACAGGACCGGCGGTGCCCCCTTCGCCGGTTTCCCGGTGTTGGGCCATAGAGGCAGGGTCGTCCGGCCGAAGCTCATTGTCTGGACAGGCTGCCCGGTGGCGCTGTGCATGACCGCGGCCATGATGGTCATAGACGCGCGTTAGCGCCGGCCGGTCTGTCAGTCCCCGCATCATCCCTTGCTGCGGCGGGGGCGGAGCGCGTCGCGCATGGCGATGTTGGAATTGATCCGGGTCACGCCGGGCAGGCGTGACAGGATTTCGCCATGGATGCGCTCATAGGCGTCGACGCTGTCCGCCTCCACCCGCAACCAATAGTCGACCGCACCTGTCATCAGGAAGCATTCGCGGATTTCGGGACATTGCCGTACCGCATGTTCGAACCGGGCGAGAAAATCGTCGGTCTGCCGGTCCAGCGTCACCTGGACCAGCACATTGACCATGGCGGTTTCGTCGCGCCCGCCAGCGACGAGTGTATAGCCGCGAATATAACCACCGGCCTCCAACTGTTTGATGCGCCGGTGGCAGGCGGATGGAGACAGGCCGATCTGCGCGGCGATATCCGCATTGGAGCGTCGGGCGTCGAGTTTCAGCAAGCGCAATATGGCGCGATCGCTATTGTCCAGGGTGGCGGTCATTCGTTCGAATCCAACGGAATATTCGTTACTTCATGCCAAAATGTTCGAATAATGTCCTGCATATAAAATGGATATTCGAAGAAACGTGATCTACTATGGTCTCGTCGAAAGGATATGGCATGGACGGTGGGACGGCGGCGACCCTGCGCATCGATCTGGGCGCGCTGGTGGCCAATTATGCATTGATTGCGAGTCAGGTCGCGCCCGCCAGCGTGGCCGGCGTGGTGAAGGCGGACGCTTATGGCCTGGGCGCGGTTCCGGTGTCGCATGCCCTGCTGGCGGCGGGGTGCCGCCACTTCTTCGTGGCGCATCTGTGCGAGGCGGCGGCGTTGAAGCCGCATCTGCCGGCGGATGTTCCGCTTTATGTCCTCAATGGATTGCCGCCCGGCGCCGAAGCTGCCTGTGCCGCGCTCGGCGCCGTGCCGGTGCTCAATTCACTGGCGCAGATCGATGGCTGGGCCGCGGCCGCCCGCACGCTGGGCCGCGCGCTGCCCGGTGTCGTCCAGGTCGATAGCGGCATGTCGCGCCTGGGCCTCACGCCGGGCGAACTGACGATCCTGCGCGACCAGCCCCACCTGCTGGACGGCATCGACCTGCGCCTGGTCATGAGCCATCTCGCCTGCGCCGACCAGCCGGATGACGCCTTCAATCGGGAGCAGCGGGACAGGTTCGACGCGATCGCCAGCCAGTTTCCCGGCGTGCCGCGGTCGCTCGACAATTCGGGCGGGGCGATGGCGACGGGCGTGCGGCATGGCGATCTGGTCCGCGCCGGCATCGCCCTCTATGGCGGCGCGCCGCATGGCGATCCCGCTCCCAATCCTTTGCGGACCGTGATCGCGCTCGACGCCTATATCGTGCAATTGCGGACCGTGCCGGCGGGTGCGGGCGTCGGCTATGGCCTGACCCATCGCTGCGATCGTCCGTCGCATATCGCGACCATTTCGGTGGGCTATGCCGATGGCTGGCCCCGTCACCTCAGCAGTCGCGGCAGCGCCTATATCGGCGGCTTCCGCGCGCCGATCGTCGGGCGGGTGTCGATGGACAGCATGGCGATCGACGTCACCGATATCGCCGATTATCTGCTCTACCCCGGCGCGCCGGTCGAACTGATCGGCCCGCACCAGACGATCGACGCGGTCGCGGCGCAGGCGGATACGATCAGCTACGAGATATTGACCCGGCTCGGCCATCGCTATGCGCGCAGCTATCTGCCCGCGCCGGCTGCCGTCGCCGACCAGAGGAGCGGCAAGGCATGAAGATCGTCATATTGGGTGGCGGCGTGATCGGCGTCACATCCGCCTGGTATCTGGCGCAGGCGGGGCATGAGGTGGTCGTCGTCGATCGCCAGACCGGCGTGGCACAGGAAACCAGCTTCGCCAATGCGGGCGAGATTTCCCCCGGCTACGCCTCGCCCTGGGCGGCGCCCGGCATCCCGGCCAAGGCGCTGCGCTGGCTGTTCATGCGCCATGCGCCGCTGATCCTGCGGCCCAATGTGGACATGGCGATGCTGCGTTGGATTGTCGCGATGCTCGGCAACTGCAACGCGCGGGATTATCGCATCAACAAGGGGCGCATGGTCCGGCTGGCGGAATATAGCCGCGACCGGCTGATCGCGCTGCGCGCGGAAACCGGCATCGCCTATGACGAACGCAGCCGGGGCACGCTCCAGCTATTCCGGGAACAAAAGCAGCTCGACGGCATCGCCAAGGATATCGAGGTGCTGCGCGCCGACAACGTCCCGTTCGAAGTGCTGGACCGCGCCGGCTGCCTCGCCGCCGAACCGGGGCTGGCGGCCAGCGGGTCGCCGATCGTCGGCGGGCTGCGCCTGCCCAATGACGAAACCGGCGATTGCTTCAAATTCACCAACGCGCTGGCGGACATGGCCAGGGCGCGCGGCGTGCAATTCCTGCTGGGCCGCAATATTCAGGCGCTGGCGACGGACGCCGGCCGCATCAGCCATGTCGTCACCGATCAGGGCATGGTCAGCGGCGACGCCTATCTGGTCGCGATGGGCAGCTTCTCGCCCTTGCTGGTCGCGCCGCTCGGCCTGCGCCTGCCGGTCTATCCGGTAAAGGGCTATTCGATCACCGTGCCGATCGTGCAGCCGGACGCCGCACCGGTGTCGACCCTGCTCGACGAAAGCTACAAGGTGGCGATCACCCGGCTGGGCGACCGCATCCGCGTAGGCGGCATGGCCGAACTGTCGGGCTATACCAACGACCTGCCGCAGGCGCGCCGCGACACGCTGGACCATAGTGTCGGTACGCTGTTCCCCGGCGCTGGCGACCTTTCGCGGGCGACATTCTGGAGCGGGCTGCGGCCGATGACGCCGGACTCGACCCCGGTGGTGGGTGCGACGACGATCGACAATCTGTTCCTCAACACCGGCCACGGCACGCTGGGCTGGACCATGGCCTGCGGATCGGGGCGGGTGATCGCCGACATCATCGGCGGGACCAAGCCGGACATCGAAACCGCCGACCTGGCGCTCTCGCGCTATCGGCACTGAATTCACGGAGACAGAGCATGACCATCACCCGCATCGAAACCGGCCCGCGTATGAGCGAAGCGGTCATCCATGGCGATACCGTCTATCTGGCCGGCCAGGTCGGCGAAGGCGACAGCGTGACCGCCCAGACCCGGTTCGCGCTGGACGAGATCGACCGCCTGCTGGCCCTCGCCGGCAGCAGCAAGGCGCATATCCTGCGTGCGACCATCTGGCTGGCCGACATGGCCGACTTCGCCGAAATGAACGCCGTCTGGGACGGCTGGATCGCCGACGTCGCCGCCCCGGCCCGCGCCACCGGCGAAGCCAGGCTCGCGACCGCAGACTATAAGGTCGAAATCATCATCACCGCCGCACGCGCCTGATAATGGCTGAAGGCGTCGCGCCGTTCAACTCCCGTCGGAAATCAGCGTGCCGCCGTCCACCACCAGATTCTGGCCGGTGACGAAGGCCCCGGCGGGCGCGGCCAGGAACAGGGCGGCGCCCGCCACCTCATCCACCTCGCCGGGGCGGCGCAGCGGCGTCATCGCCATGCGCCGCTGCATGAAGGCGGCGTCCGCGATCAGCGGCGCGGACAAGGCCGTGCGAATGAAGCCGGGTGAGATGGCGTTCACCCGCACGTTGCGCGGTCCCCATTCCACCGCCAGGTTGCGGGCCAGTTGCGCCACCCCCGCCTTGGCCAGCGCATAGGCGTTGATCGCGCCATTGCCGCGCCGGCCCGACAGGCTGGACAGCAGGATGGCCGTTCCGCCGCCGCGCGCGGCGATATGGGGCAGGGCCAGATTGCATAGCCGTACCTGGCTGCGCAGGTTGATCGCCATGACATGGTCGTAATCGTCCATGTCGATGCTGGCGAACGGACCGGGTCGCCCGGTGAGCCCGGCATTGCAGACCAGGATGTCCAGCCCGCCATGATGCCGGACAGCGCCGTCGACCAATGCGGCAAGCTGCGTGTCGTCGGCCACGTCGGCGGGGATGGCCAGCATGTCGCGTTCGCGCCCGACGCGCGCGCAATCCTCCGCATTCTCGCTGGAGAAGGTGACCTGCGCGCCATGGTCCTGCAACGCGCGGGCGATGGCCAGTCCGATGCCGCGCGTCGATCCGGTGACGATCGCCACCTTGCCGCTCAGGTCGAACAGTTTCATTGGGCCGCTTGCGTCTGATTTTCCGGCTTGTCCTCCGCCAGCGGCTGCCCGTCATGCAGATAGGCCGGCGCCTCGATCAGGATGAAGGCGATGCGGCAAGGCTTGTCGGTGACGTTGCGCCAGAGATGGTTGGTGCCGCGCTGGATGATGATGCCGCCTTCCCGCACCGTGGTCACTCGGCCGTCGTCCAGCTCCAGCTCGACTTCGCCCGCCATGACGATGCCATAGTCGATGCTGTTGGTGCGATGCATCGGCGATTGCTTGCCCGGCAGCATGTCCACGATCCGGATCACCGATCCCTTGTTGAGCGTCAGCCCCGCGTCGCGCGCGCGCCCGTCCGTCTCGTCATTATTGTCGGCCGGGACGGTCTCGGTGGTCCAGATCAACAGGAAGGACGCGTCGCCCGACGGGATCATCTTCGTCGGGGTCACATCTTCCGACTTGAAGATGGCGCGGCCATCGGCGTCATGGCCGGTGACGACGCGCTGCACGGACGGCAGGCCGGAATCGCTCAGGTCAGTCATGGTCAGGCTCCTTGATAGGCGATGACGCGCTGGTCGATCGCGCCGAAGGGCGTGCGCCCGTCCTCGGTGCGCGCCTCCATGCGGACGCGGTCGCCGAAGCACATGAAAGCGGTGCGCGGCGCGCCCTCGTCCACGATCTCGATCCCGCGCCGTTCGGCGATACAGGACGAGCCGACTTCGCGAAAATCGGGATTGGACACGGTGCCGGACCCGATCACCGTGCCGGCGGGCAGATGGCGGGTGCGGGCGGCATGGGCGACCAGTTCGTGGAAGCCAAAGCCCATCGGTGCGCCATTGGCGGCGCCGAAGCGCACGCCGTTCCAGTCCACCAGCAAATCCATGCATACGCGCCCGTCGCGCCATTGGTCGCCCAGTTCGCCCGGCGTCACGGCGAAGGGCGCCATCGAACAGGCGGGCTTGGCCTGGACCCAGCCGAAGCCGGTCTTCATCTCCGGCCCCGCCAGCGCGCGCAGCGACCAGTCGTTGATCTGCACGACCAGGCGGATATGCGCCATCGCGGCGTCCGCATCGATGCCCATCGGCACATTGTCGACGATGACGCCATATTCGCCCTCGAAATCGATGCCCAGCGCTTCGTCGGGCATGGGGATGTCATCGGTGGGGCCGTAAAAGCGATCCGAAAGACCCTGATACATCAGCGGCCGGCCGGTCTTTTCCGGGGTGATCCCCAGCACCTTGTCCATCAGCGCGCCATGGCTTTCGAATGCCGACCCGTCCAGCCATTGCCAGGCGCGGGGCAGGGGCGCGGCCAGTGCGTCGGGCTTCAACGCATCGGGAAAGGCGTCGATCGCCAGCGCCTCCGCGGCGAAGACGTCCCAATGCTCGATCGCCTCCTGCAAGGTGCGGACCGGCGCGGGCGCGCAATGGCCGCCATCGGGCGACAGGATCACCAACTGCCCGTCCCTGCTGCCATCCTTGCGCGTCGCCAGTCGCATAGTCTCTCCCTCTCATATCTCTTGGGTTCAGGCGATGCGGCCGCACGCCCTGTCCGTCAAAGCCAATCTATCGATAGCCGGCTTCCATAATTTCGATTTGATCTGGACCGGGTCGGGCGGTCTTTGGCGGAATGAGGATGCGCGCCCGCCCGGCTGGCGCGGCGGATCAAGACGCGGATCAACGATGAGGACGCAGGCATGTTCGAACCCTTCCCCGGCAATTATGTCTGGAATCTCGCGACCAACCTGGCGCTGGTGTGCGGCGGCAATCATGGCGAGATTGACGAGGCGAACCGACCGATCATGGATGCGGCCAAAGGCGGCGCGGACGCGGGTAGCGCCCGGATGTTCGATAGCTGGCTGCGCGTGGCGGATCAGGTCGCAGCCAATGCGGCGGCGGACGAGGCCGCGGGCTATGCCCTGTCCGCCGGCAGCAAATATCTGCGCGCATCGGGCTATTATCTGGCGGCCGAACGGATGCAGAGCCGCGACTATGCGCCGCGCTGGGCCGCCTATGACCGCGGGCTGGCGCTATATGCCAAGGGCGCGGCGCTGCGCGGCCTGCATGTCGATTTCGTCGAAATCCCCTATGAAGGCAGCGCCTTTCCCGCCCTCTTCGTCCATGACGGGTCGGGCACGCCGCGCCCGGCGCTGGTGTCGGTCAATGGCCTGGATTCGATGAAGGAGCAGGTCAATATGGCGGGCCATGGCGCCGCCAATCTGGAACGCGGGATCAACACGCTGTTCATCGACCAGCCGGGTACCGGGGAGGCGCTGCGCAAGCGCGGCCTGACCGCCGTCCATGATGCGGAACGCTGGGGATCGCCCGCCTTCGACTATCTGCTGACCCGGCCGGATGTGATCGCGTCGAAGATCGGCATATTCGGCCTGTCCTTCGGCGGCTATCACGCCCCGCGCATCGCCGCCAACGACCCGCGCTATGCGCTGTGTGCGGTGATGGGCGCGAACCATGTCTGGGGCCGGCGCCAGCGCGAGCGGCTGGCCAATGAAGGCGAAAATCCCGTGCCCCATTATTGGGACCATGTGATGTGGGTGTTCGGCTTCGACGCCGACAATGGCGGGCGCGAAGCCTTCCTGGCTTATGCCGACCAGATCACGCTCGACGGACAGGTCGATAAGATACGGGTGCCGTTCCTGGTCACCCATGGCGAGAATGACCGGCAGATCCCCGCCTTCAACGCGCAACTGAGCTACGATCAGGCGATCAACAGCCCCAAACGGACGCTGCGTATGTTCACCAAGGCGGATTTCGAGGTCGAACATTGCGGCGCTGACAATGGCACCGGCATGCGCGACTATATCGCCGACTGGTGTGCGGAGACGTTCGCCGCCATGCCGGGATAAAGACAAGGACAGAGGAGGAGAGGATGGCGGATTATCCGCAACGCTGCTGGTATATGGCGGGTTGGGCGGACGAACTGGGGGAGGGCGGTTTCTCGCGCGAGATCCGCGGCGAACGCCTGTTCGTGTTTCGCACCGCAGACGGCGTGGCGGCGCTGCGCGACCGCTGCCCACACCGTTTCGCGCCGCTCTCGCTGGGGACGCGCGATGGCGACAGGGTGGTCTGCGGCTATCACGGCCTGGCCTTCGCGCCCGACGGACGCTGCGTACATAATCCCTTCGCCGACCGGATTCCCGCCGGCGCGTCCGTCCCCGCCTTTCATCTGGTCGAGCGCGACGGCATCCTCTGGCTCTGGGGCGGTGATCGGCAGGATGCGGACGAAACGCTGATCCCGGACTTCGGCTTCATCCCCGACACGCGCGCCAGCCGCACTGTGCGCGGCTACACGCTGATGCAGGCGCAATATGAATATGGCACCGACAATCTCCTCGACCTCAGTCATATCGAATTCGTCCATAAGGGGACGTTCGCCGGGCAGGGGGTGATCTTCGCCGGGCGGCACAAGGCGCATATGCAGGGCGATACGCTGCACAGCGACTGGTGGATGCCCGGCATCGCGCCGCCGTCGGTCGCGCGCGGCCATGTGCCTGACGATGCGGTGGTCGACCATTGGCTGGAGATGCGCTGGAACGCCCCCGCCTCGATGCGGCTGATGGTCGGCGTCTGCCCGCATGGCGGCCCACGCGACACCGGGTTCGAAGTACCTCAGGCGCATATCCTGACCCCCGCCAACGATCATCAGAGCCATTATTTCTGGTCCTCTACCCGCTATGATGCGCTGGATTCGCCCGAAACCGACGCCGCGCTGCTCCGCCTGTTCGGCGAAGCCTTCGATCAGGAGGACAAGCCGATGATCGAGGCCGCCTATGCCAATATGGCCGGTTGCGACTTCTGGGCGGAAAAGCCGCTGTCGCTGGGCATCGACCAGGGCGGCACGCGGGCGCGGCGGCTGGTGGAGGCGATGATCGCGCGGGAGAAGGTGGATGGCTGACTTCACCTTCCACCATGGCGGCGTCAGCGTGCCCAGCCTGGACGAAGCGATCGACTGGTATGGCCGCGTGCTGGGCTTCACGGTCGAAAAACGCTTCCCCATTGCGGCGGCGCGGGCGCAGGCGGCGATGCTGCGCAAGGGGCCGCTGCGCTTCGAACTGTTTGAGGTGGAGGGCGCGGCGCCCCTGCCGGACGATCGGCGGCACCCGCCGTCCGACCTCAAGACCCATGGCAACAAGCATGTCGCCTTTCGCGTCGCGGACCTGGAGGATTTCCTGATCGAGATGGCGGCCAAGCAGGCCGACATCGCCTTCGTCGTGCGCGAGGCGTTCGGGAAGGGCTGCTTCCTGCGGGATTGCGCGGGCAATCTCATCGAATTTGTCGAGGAACCCGATGGCTGAACCGCGCCTGCGCTGCGGTCAATAGGTCGGTTCGATGCTTTCGGTTTGACCCCGTCCCGGCGCTCGGCCTTAACCTGCCTGCATAACAAGGAGAGGGCCGGCAATATGGCTGACGAGCAAGCCGCATGACAGACCATAGCGCCGCCACGGACGGCGATCCCGCGCCGGGCTTTCTGACCGGCTTTTCGCTGTTGCTGCCGATCACCCTGTCGACCATGGCGATCGTCCTGCTGGCGCCGATCCTGCCGCAACTGCTGGCCGATTTCAGCACGGTGCCGGCCCATGAATATTGGGTGCCGATGATCCTGACGATCCCGGCGCTGTGCGTCGCCTTCTTCTCGCCGCTGGCGGGGATGCTCGGCGATCGCTTCGGCCGCCGCCGCCTGCTGCTGCTCGCCTTCCTGCTCTATGCGCTGGTGGGGATTGCGCCGATCTTCCTGAAGAGCCTGCCCGCCATCCTGCTGTCGCGCGTTGGCGTGGGCCTCGCCGAAGCCGCGATCATGGTGCTGTCGACCACGATGATCGGCGATTATTACAGGGGCGCTGCGCGCGACAAATGGCTGGCGGCGCAGACTGCCTTCGCGTCGCTCTCGGCGCTGCTCTTCTTCAATCTGGGCGGGCAATTGGGCGCTTTTGGCTGGCGCACCCCCTTCTGGGCCTATGCTTCCGCGCTTGTCATGTTCGCGTTGGTGCTGCGCTTCACCTGGGAACCGCGTGGCGATGCGGCTGCGCGGGCGACGGTGGTGGGCGATGGCAACGGCTGGGCCGGCTTCCCCTGGCGGCGGATGGCGATGATTCTCGCCATCACCGTCTACGGCTCGGTCTTCTTCTACACGGTGCAGATCCAGGCGTCGTCGGGGCTGCACGCGCTGGGCCTCAGCGATCCGGCGCGCATCGGCTTCCTCACGTCGGTCGCCAGCATTGGCGTGCCGTTAGGCACCTTCCTCTATTCGCGCATCGGGCGCTGGCCGATCGGGCGGCTGTTGCTGCTCGAATTTGCGCTGCTGGCCGCGGGCTTTTGCGTCATGGGGCTGGCCCATGCGCCTGCCGGCTTCCTGATCGGCTGCTTCCTCAACCAGCTCGGTGCCGGCCTGCTGCTGCCGACGCTGCTGGTCTGGGCGATGAGTCTGCTGTCTTTCGAGATACGGGGGCGGGGCGCGGGCCTGTGGCAGAGCGCCTTCGCCTTCGGTCAGTTTCTCAGCCCCGTCATCGTGACATTGCTGTCGAAACAGGCGGGAAGTCTCGCCGGGGCCTTTGTCCTGCTGTCGCTGGGCGCATTGGCGGGGGCGGGGGCCGCGCTGGTCGCGCCCTTCCGGCGCGGCGAGCAGCCGGTGGGCGGAGCGATCGTCCATGGCTGACCGGCTGGCGGGCAAGCTGGCGGTCGTCGCTGGCGCGGGCAACGGCATCGGCCAGGGTTGCGCCCGGCTGTTCGCGGCGGAGGGCGCGACCGTGATCGGCGTCGATCGCAGCGGCGCCGACGAAGCCTGCGACCTGCTGGACGAGGGGGCGACCAACGCGCTGTTCCAGCGCATCGGCGCGGAACATGGCCGCATCGACATCCTGGTCAACGCCGCCGCCTTCGCGCATTTCGACTGGATCGAAGCGCTATCCTACGCCGACTGGAAAGCGACGCTGACGGGCGAACTGGACATCGTCTTCCTCGCCACCCGCGCAGCCTGGCCCTGGCTCAAGGCCAGCGGGCGCGCGTCGCTCATCAATTTCGGTTCGGCCAATGCGCGCCATGCGCTGGAAGGATCGCCCGCCCTGGCGCATTGCGCGGGCAAGGGCGGCGTGCTGGCCATGACCCGCCAACTCGCGATGGAAGGCGCGCCGCACGGCATCCGCGCCAACAGCATCGCGCCGGGCTTCATCCGCACCGCCGCGACGGCGCGGCACCTGGCCGCAGACCCGGCGTTTGAGGCGAAGGTGCTGGGCAAGAATATGCTGCAATATCTGGGCGAGCCGGACGATATCGGCTGGTGCGCGGTATGGCTGGCGTCGGACGAGGCACGCTATGTCACCGGCGCCGACATCGCCGTCGATGCCGGGGCGACCGCCTGGTAGCGGATTGATCCCGGCACCCCGTCAATATTCCTCGGCTAGCCGGTGTAACCCCGCGCCGATCGCCGCGCCGATCGCATCGGGCGAGTCGCCGTCCAGTTGCATCCGGCCGACCTTGATGCTGGTGTCGATCACATGGCGGCACCGGTCGAAGCGGCGCGCCTGATAGGCGGCCAGACCGGCTCCGACGGTGTCGGCCCGGTCCAGTTCCTCGGCCAGCACCAGCGCGCTTTCCACCGCCATCCCTGCGCCGCACGCCATGTGCGGCGTGGTGGCATGGACGGCGTCGCCCAGCAGTACGATCGCGCCGTCATGCCACGGCCCCGGCTGCAAGGCCGCGGCGAGCGGGCGATAGTTGATCCAGTCGTCGCGCGTCATATGGTCGCGAACCCATCCGGCATTGCCGCCGAAATCGGCCAGATTGTCGCGCAACTGGACGAACAGCTCCTCGTCGGTGAAATGTTGCGCGCGATGGACGTGCGGGGTCAGCATCCACAGATAGACCATCTCTGCGCCGCACCGGTTGATGCCAGCGGGCACCCGGTGTCCGAAATAAAATTCGCCCTTGGTCAGCGTCGGCGGGCGACGGATGGACAGGCGCCAGCATCCCTGGCCGGTCGGCTGCGCTTCGCCCATATGCGGGAAGGCCAGCCGCCGCACGCCCGAATAGATGCTGTCCGCGCCAACGACCAGGTCGAAATCCGCCTGCGCGCCATCGGTGAAGGTCACGTCCACGCCGCCGTCGTCCCGGTGGGCCAGCGCACGGACGGTCAGGCCCAGTCGGATGGCGATCGGCAGCGCCCGCACCCGCGTCTGCATGATGCGGTGCAATACCGGGCGCATGATCCCGCCGGTCGCGGGCAAGCCTTCCTCCAGCGCCGGCTCGTCCAGATCGTGCAGGCGCGTGCCGTCATAGCGAAAGATCGTCGCTCCCTCCGCGATCGCGCCCTGTTCCTTGATCGCGTCCAGCAGGCCCAGCCGCCGATAGGCGCGCAATGTAGGGCCGGTGATCGTGATGCCTGCGCCATAGACGCGCCATTGCGGGTCGATATCGATCAGCGTGACCTGCCCGCCCTGTTCGGCAAAGCGGATCGCTGCCGCCATGCCGCCGATGCCGCCGCCCACGATCAGGACGCGCTTGCCCGAAACCCAACCCGAAACCATCCCCGAAATCATGAATGCCACCCTCTCCGCACCATCTTCTCCGTTCCGGCTATCGGTCGGGCGCGGGCGGGCGGAAAACGCTTTGCCTCAATAGTTGCTATCGGGAGTGTGGATAGCAGCGGCGATCGTTTCGGACTCGTCCGCGTGGCGCAGATAGGTCGAATCCAGCAAATCAATGTGACTTTTTCGCCCCGCAGGCCAGAATTGGCCAAAATCAAATCATAGGGGAGAGAGACATGCGTAGTTTGTTGCTGGCCACCACCGCGATCGCCGGCATGATGGCGACCGCGCCGACGCCGGGCCTGACGCAGACCGCCGATCAGGGCGCGCAGGCTTCGGCCGGGCTGGACGAAATCGTCGTCACCGCGCAGCGCAAGTCGGAAAGCGCGCAGAAGGCCGCGATCGCGATCGACGCCGTCACCGGCGACACGCTGGTCCAGCAGGGCATCAGCAAGGCGGAGGATATCACGAAGAGCGTTCCGGCGATCACCATCACCAATGGGGGCGGGTCCAACACGTCCATCTTCATCCGCGGCGTCGGCAACATCACGTCGAGCAGCTATAACGATCCCGCCGTCACCCCCAGCTATGACGGCGTCGTGCTGGGCCGGGCGGCGGGCGCTTTCGGTTCCGCCTTCTACGACCTCGCCCGTGTCGAGGTGTTGAAAGGGCCGCAGGGCATCCTTTATGGCCGCAATGCCACCGGCGGCGCGGTCAACATCATCCCCGCGCGTCCCGAGCTGGGCAGGAACGGCGCGGGCTTCAACGTCTCCTTCGGCAATTATGACGCGGTCAATGTCGACGGCTATCTGAACCTGGCCACCAGCGACACCAGCGCCCTGCGCCTCGCCGCCACGCGCCAGGTGCATGACGGCTATAACCGCGACGGCAGCGACGACCTGAAGCGCACCGGCCTGCGCGGCCAGTTCCTGATCGAACCCAGCGACGATATTTCACTGCGCATCGGCGCGGACTGGACCAAGGTGGGCGGCGTCGGTCCCGGCGGCAGCTATATCGGCGCCTACACGCCCGGCCCGTCGGGCTACACTTTCACCCCCAGTGGTTTCGACGGGTCGGAGGGGTTCAACACCGACGCCGCCAACGCCTATCGCCAGACGCTGATCGGCGCGCCGGGCTTCGGTTTCCTCAACGCCATGAACCAGGACGCCTCGACTGACTTCACCTATTGGGGCATCAATGCGGAACTGAACTGGAAGACCGACATCGGCACCTTCACGCTGGTGCCCGCCTTTCGCAAGTCCACGGGCGAAAGCTATTTCTACGGCCCCGCCTTCAATACCGCCTATAACGCCGAAACCGACAAGCAATACAGCCTCGAGGCCCGCCTGGCCGGTTCCGTCGGCATGATGGACTATGTTCTCGGCGGCTTCTATTTCAACGAGACGATCGACGCGCAGAATGAATATAATCAGGAATTCGTGCTGCCGATCCAGTCCTACACGCACAAGACCAAAAGCTGGGCCGCCTTCGGTCAATTGACCGCCCATGTCAGCGATCGATTCCGTCTTGTCGGCGGCGCGCGCTATACCCGCGACAAGAAGTCGATGGACGGCATCATCAACAATTTCATCACCTTCTGCGGCGGCCTGCCGCCCGCCAACATCACCCCGCCGGCGTCCTTCGCCGCCGGATGCGCCGCGCCCAATGGCTTGCCGCGCTATCCCAATCTCCTGACCACCGGCGACACGGTCAACTGGCTGGCCAGCAACGGCTGGATCGCAGCGGGCAGCACCGACCAGGCCAATCCGCAGGTTTTCCCGCTGCTGAACGGTGTCGGCACCATCCTGAAAACCTATAATCCGGTGGTGGACAGCGGCACCTATTCACGGGTGACGTGGAAAGCCTCGGCGGAATTCGATCTCGGCCCGGCGAACCTGCTCTACGCCACGGTCGAAACCGGCTATCGCGCCGGCGGTTTCCAGCTGGCGGAGGGCAAGTCGAGCTATGATCCCGAATTCATCACCGCCTATACGGTGGGATCGAAGAACCGCTTCTTCAACAACCGCGTGCAGCTCAACGTCGAGGGCTTCTATTGGAAATATAAAGACCAGCAGATCACCTATTTCACCGTCGACACCAGTGGCACGCTCATCAATTCCAACGAAAATGCGGGCAAGTCGACGATCAAGGGCTTCGACGTCGATGCCATCGTGAAGGCGACGCCGACCACGACGCTCAACGCCAAGGTGCAATATCTCAAGGCCACCTATGACGACCTGCATCTCTACACCGCCTCGCCCCGCGACAATATCGCCTGTCCCTTCACCCTGACCGGCGCGACCGCAGGCGGTGCGCCGGTGAAGGACTTCAACTGTTCGGGCAAACCCTTGCTCTACTCACCCAAATGGACCGTCAATCTGGGCGCGGAACAGGTGGTGCCGCTGGGCCGTTCGCTCGAACTGGTCGGCAATGTCGCCACCGCCTGGCGTGACGACCAGTGGGGGGCGTTCGAATATCTCGATTTCGAACATATCCGCGCCTATTGGCAGACCGACCTCAACCTGACGCTGCGCGCGTCTGACGGCGGCTGGTCGCTGGGCGCGTTCCTCTACAATCTGGAAAACAAGCGCCGCATCGCCACGCCGCAACGCTCGCCGATCGGCATGGCGGTCGCCCGCTATACCGCGCCGCAGACCTATGGGGTGCGCTTCTCGGCGAACTTCTGACATCAAACGGCATAAGAGGAAAAGGGCAGGACCTGTGGTCCTGCTCTTAGCCCATTGGAAAGTTAGCCCATTGGAAAGGAAGCAGGATGCAGGTTGATCGACGGTCATTCATGGGTGGCGCCGGTGCATTGGGCGCGCTGGCGGTAGCGGGCGAGGCCACGGCCGCGCCCAGGGCGGGGCGCCCCAACATCCTCTTCATCATGGCCGACGATCTGGGCTATGCCGACCTGTCCTGCACCGGATCGCACCATATCCGCACCCCCGCGATCGACAGCATCGGCGCGCAGGGCATCATGCTGCGGCAGGGCTATGCCAATAGTTCGATCTGCTCGCCGACCCGCACCGCGCTGCTGACCGGCTGCTATCAATATCGCTTCCCCATAGGAATCGAAGAACCGCTTGGTCCCGCTGCGCCGGCGGGGATCGGCGTGCCGCTCGACCGCCCGACCATCGCTTCGGTTCTGCGCACGCAGGGTTATCGCACCAAGCTGGTGGGCAAATGGCATCTGGGCGAACCGCCCAAACATAGCCCGCTACATCATGGCTATGACGAATTTTTCGGTATCGTCGAAGGCGCGGCCGATTATTTCCGCCATCATATGGTGATGGGCGGCAAGGATGTCGGCATCGGCCTGGCGCAGGGTGACACGCCGATCGAACGCAATGGCTATCTCACCGACCTGTTCGGGGACGAGGCGGTCAAAACGATCGAGGCGGAAAGCGACAAGCCCTTCTTCCTCAGCCTGCATTTCAACGCGCCCCACTGGCCATGGGAAGGGCGCGAGGATGCGGCCGTCGCGCCGACGCTCGGCGCATCTTTCCATTATAATGGCGGCAGCCTCGCCAAATATAGGGAAATGGTGGAGGCGATGGACCAGAATGTCGCCAAGTTGCTGGCCGCGCTGGACCGCAGCGGCAAGGCCGACAACACGATCGTCATTTTCACCAGCGATAATGGCGGCGAGCGTTTTTCGGAAACCTGGCCTTTTACCGGGGTGAAGGGGGAATTGCTGGAAGGCGGCATCCGCGTCCCGCTGATGCTGCGCTGGCCGGCCGCGATCGCCGCTGGCTCGCAATCCGATCAGGTCATGATCTCGATGGACTTCCTGCCTACGCTGCTGGCGATGGCGGGCGGCGATGTGGCGAAGGCCGGCACGTTCGACGGGGTCGACCTGTCGGCGCAACTCAAGGGGCAGGCATCGCCGCTCACCCGCTCGCTCTACTGGCGATACAAGGGCAATGGCCAGGCCGCGCTGCGTGCAGGCGACTGGAAATATCTCAAACTGGGCGGGAAGGAGCATCTCTTCGATCTGGCCGCGGATGAACGGGAGCGCGCAGACCATGCCAGCGACGATCCGGCCCGGCTTCAGGCGATGCGGCTGCAATGGGACGCATGGAACGCACAGATGCTGCCCTATCCGCTGGGCAGCTTCAGCGAGGATGTGCGGGACCATTATGCGGATCGGTATTAAGCCATGACCATCATCGTGACGGGCGCAGGCGGTTTCGTCGGCCGACAGCTGGTACAGCGGCTGCTGGCGGCTGGCGAGGCTGTCGTCGGCATGGACGCCGCGCCGGGCGGTATCCCGGCTGGCGCGCGCGCGGTCGTGGGCGACCTGTGTTCTGCGGCGGTCCGGGCGGAGGCGTTGCGCGACGGATGCCGCGCGGTCGTCCATCTCGCCACCGTGCCGGGCGGCGCGGCGGAGGCCGATTCTGCCGCCTCGCGCCGGGTCAATATCGACGCCATGTACGACCTGCTGGGTGACGCCAAGGCCGCGGGCGACCGGCCGCGCATCGTCTACGCCAGTTCGATCGCGGTATTCGGCGACCCGCTACCCGTGTCGGGCGTGGACGACCACACACCGCTCGCGCCGCGCATGATCTATGGCGGGCACAAGGCGATGATGGAGGTCGCAATCGCGATGATGCATCACCGCGGCGAGATCGACGGGGTCAGCGTCCGCCTGCCCGGCATCCTCGCCCGGCCCAAGGGGCCGTCGGGCATGAAGTCCGCTTTCATGAGCGATCTGTTCCATGCCTTGCGGGCGGGAGAGAGCTTCGTCTGCCCGGTATCGGCGGAGGCGACGATCTGGGCGCAATCGGTCAGCCGTTGTGCCGACAATCTGGTTCATGCGCTGACGATGGACGCGGCGCTCATGCCGCCGACGCGGGTCGTTACCCTGCCGGCGCAGCGCATCGCGATGGGCGACCTCGCCGCCGAAATCGCCCGCCAATGCGCCGTCTCGACCGACCTGGTCGCCTATCGCCCCGACCCGGCGCTGGAAGCCGCCTTCGGATCGAATCCACCGCTCGCGACGCCGGCTGCCGACCGCGCGGGCTTTGCCCATGACGGCGACCCTGCTACGCTGGTCGCCAACGCGCTGGCGGTCATAGCGGCAGGCTGAAGGAGAGAGACGATGCGGTTCGATCGGCTGGACCTCAACCTGCTGGTGGCGCTCGACGCGCTGCTCAGCGAACGCAGCGTCAGCCTGGCGGCGGATCGCATCTGCCTGTCGCAATCCGCCACCTCGTCGGCGCTGGGGCGACTGCGCGAATATTTCGCCGACGACCTGCTGGTGCAGAAGGGGCGGCAGATGGTCCTGACCGCCCGTGCCGAAGGGCTGGTCGATCCGGTGCGCGCGGTCCTGGAGCAGATCCGCTCGACCATCGCCGTGCCGCCGCCCTTTGACCCCGCGACGTCGGACCGCAGCATTCGCATCATGGCGTCGGACTATATCACCGAAGTCCTGCTGGCGTCGGCGATGACCGACCTGCAACGCGAAGCGCCGGGGATGCGTTTCGAAATCCAGTCGCTGACCGAAGTCCTGCTGGAATCGCTGGAGCGCGGCGCGGTCGATCTGCTCGTCACCATCGACTATGCGATCTCCGCCGATCATCCCAGCCAGATCCTGTTCGAGGACGATTATGTCGTCGTCGGCTGGAACGGCAATCCCGCCATGGCCAGGCAGATGACCAAGGAACTCTATTTCGAGCTGGGCCATGTCACCGCCCGCTTCGGCCGCGCGCGCGTGTCCGCGTTCGAAGACTGGTTCGTGCGGCGGCAGAAGCGCCAGCGCCGCATCGAAATCGTGACCCACAGCTTCCTGTCGATGCCCGGCCTCGTCATCGGCTCCAACCGCATCGCCACCATGCACCGGCGACTGGCGACGCGAATGGCGGACTATCTGCCGCTCACTTTGCACGAAGTACCGATGGACATCCCGCCGATCCGCGAGGCGATCCAGTGGCATATCTCCAGCAACAACGACCCGGCGATCCGCTGGGTGGTGGAACGGATCGTCGCCGGCGCGCAGGCGCCTGCCGTGCCAGTCAGGGATGACGGCATCCTCTCGCTCGACGAAGCCCGCATCGCGCGGCAGGAACTGGCCGCCCAGTTCCTGAGCGATTCCACGCCCAAGGGGCGCGGCTGACCGATCAGTCTGCGCTGTCGAACGCGGCGCGCGCCTGTTCGATCGCGGTGCCGCTGGCCTGCACCCAGGCGAGCAGGCGCCGCGCTTCCCCGACCAGCCCGTCACCCAGCGGCGTCAAGGCATAGCCGACCCTGGGCGGCACGTCCGCGCTCACCGATCGCGCCACCAGGCCGTTGCGCTCCAGCTGACGCAGCTTGAGCGTCAGCACCCGCTGCGAAATCTTTCCCTCCGCGCTCAGCCGGTCGAGCAGGCGCCGCAATTCGGCATGGCGGAAGGGCGCGATGGCCAGCAGCAACAGGATCAGCATCGACCATCGATCGCCCAGCAGCCCGAACACCGTGCGGATCGGCGCATCGCGCTCCGCCCCATGCTCCGCCATGTCGCGGGCTAGCATGGTCAGGCCGTCGCGGCAGGCGGGATCGAAATCGTCGAAATCGGACATCGGTCAACAGATTATGACGGCACAAAAAAGTGCCGTCTTCTCCCCTCTGCCGACCATATTATGATGCTTTTCCAGAAGATCAATCACAGGAGAGGGCGATGGGGTCCGATGCGATCCGTCTGGACGGAAAAGTGGCGATCGTCACCGGCGGGGCCGGCGGCATAGGGGCGGCGACGGCGCGGCTGATGACCGATCGCGGCGCGCGTGTCGTGATCGCGGACATCGCGCAGAACGCGGCGCAGGCGCTGGCCGACAGCCTGCCCGGCGCCATCGCGATCCCGCTGGATCTGGAAAGCGAAGAGTCGATCGAGGCGCTGGTCGCCGCCGTGGTCGCCCAATGCGGCCGGCTCGACATTCTGCACAATAATGCCGCCTTGCTCGGCCCCGACATCGCCCGGCTGGATGGCGATATCGAACATATGGGCACAGCCCTGTGGGACCGCAGCTATGCCGTCAATGTGCGCGGCACCATGATCGCCTGCCGCGCCGCCCTGCCGCATCTGCGCGCCACGCGCGGCAATATCGTCAACACCGTCAGCAATCTGGCGCTCCAGGGCCATCTGATCCAGGCCGCCTACAGTTCGTCCAAGGCGGCCATCATCCAGATGACCCGATCGATCGCCGCCAGCCATGGCGCGCATGGCGTGCGCTGCAATGCGGTCGCGCCGGGCATGACGATGACGCCCGCGCTGCGCGACGCCTTCCCGCCGGCATTGCGCGCTGCGGTGGAAGCGGAAACGCTGCGCGACCGTCTGGGCGCGCCGGAGGATATTGCCGAGGCGGTCGCCTTCCTCGCCTCCGACGCCGCGCGCAACATCACCGGGCAGTTGCTGGTCGCCGATGGCGGCTGCGCCTCCCATGTGCCGGGCATCGCCCAATTCCGCGCCTTTTTCGGAGATCACGCATGAGCATCCACGACATCGTCGTCATGGGCGGCGGCCATAATGGCCTGACCGCGGCCGCCTATATGGCCAAGGCGGGCAAGAAGGTGCTGGTCCTCGAACGCAAGCCGCATTTCGGTGGCGGCGTATCGACGCGGGAACTGATCGCGCCCGGCTACTGGCATGACGAACACAGCAATGTGCATATCATGATCCAGGGCAATCCCATGATCCGCGAGGATGAACTGGGCCTGTTGTCCAAATTCGGGCTGGAATATATCTATCCCGAACTGCCGCATGTCAGCATCTGGGATGATGGCACGGTGATGCGGACCTGGAAGGATCTCGACCGCACCTGTCAGGAGATCGCCCAATACAGCCCGCGCGACGCCGAAGCCTATCGCAGGTTCGTCGGCATCAGCCAGAGCGTGCTGCCGATGTTCATGTCGGGCCTTTACGCGCCACCCTTCCCGATGGGCGCCTTCGTCGCGATGATGGACCAGTCGGACGAGGGCCGCTTCCTGCTCGACGTGATGCAGCGCTCCGCGCTCGACGTCGCCAACCAATATTTCGAAAGCGACCGGCTCAAGATCCACATCGTCCGCCTCATCACCGAAAATCTCCAGATGCCGGACGAACTGGGCACCGGCATGGGCGTGCTGCTGATGCCCGGCATCATCCACACCTATGGCGTGTCGATGCCCAGGGGCGGATCGGGCGAACTCAGCAAAGCGCTGGTCCGCGCGATCGAGCATATGGGCGGCGAAGTCCGCTGTAACGCGGAGGTGAAGCGGGTCATCGTCTCGTCGGGCAAGGCGGTCGGGCTGGAGATGACCGACGGCGAACCCATCATGGCGAAGGACGGCGTGATCGGCGCGATCCATCCCCATGTGCTGCGCCGCTTCGTCAGCGAAACGCCCGAACCCGTCCTGCAACGGGCCGAACGGGTCACGCCGTCGACCTTCTCCATCAACCTGCTGCACATGGCGTTGAAGGAGAAGGCCAAGCTGCGCTGGGCCGAAGGGGAGGGCGGGGTGATGACCGAACTACTCCAGACCCACAGGATGCGCGACATGCTGCTCGACTATGACCATCTGCGCCGGGGCGTCGTGCCGCCGCGCCGCCTGATCGCGGGCGGCGACAACACGACCAACGATCCCAGCCGCGCGCCCGCAGGTGGCGGCGTCTTCTACGGCGTGACCTTCGCGCCCTACGACCTGCACGAAGGCGGCCCGACCGCCTGGGATCGGATGAAGGAGGAGATCGCCCAGGAAAGCTTGGCGCAATATCGCCTCTTCTACAGCAACCTGGACGAGGATAATATCATCGGCACGCTGGTCCGCTCGCCGCTGGACCATGAACGCGACAGCCCGGCCAGCTTCGTCAAGGGCGACATCCATGGCTGCGCGCCCTTCATGTACCAGACGGTCGGGCATCGCCCGACGCCGGATCTGGGCCATTTCCGGGTGCCGGGCATCGAAAGCCTCTATCTGGTCGGCCCCTTCATGCATCCGGGCGGCGGCGTCTTCGGCGCGGGCCGTGCGACCGCGATCCAGATGATGGACGACATGGGTATCGATTATGACAAGGTCTGCGCAGGAGCCGTGCAATGACGAACGCAACCAGCAAGGCCCCCGTCATGAAAATCCTCGACGCGCAGGACAAGGAATTGATGACCGTCCGCAAGATCGAGCGGGAGGGCGACGCCCTCATCATCCGCGGCAAGATTTTCGGCGCGATGCCGATGGTCGCGAAACTGACCCCGGCAGAGGCGCGCGCCGCGCTCAGGCTGCTCGACTGGCGCACGATCCTGTTCCTGCTGACGATATTGTTCCGCAAGGGTTGAACCCTTGGGAGGCTGCTATTGGCGGGGCCGATAGCAGCCTCCCATGAAATGCGTTTCCGGGCGACAGCCCCCGTCCGCATAGTGACGATCAGGATGAGGGAGTTGTCATGAGCATATTGGGCGTCGAAAGCGCGATCTTCGGGGTGGCGGATCTGGCGGAACATACCCGCTTCTGGACCGATTTCGGCCTGCCGGTGGAGATGGCGAGCGAAGATGAGGCGACATTTCGCCTGGCATCCGGCTCGCGCGTCATCCTCTACCGCCATGGCGATTCCCGCCTGCCCGCGCCCGATCCCTTCCCCGGCGACGGATTGAAGGAAACCATATGGGGCGTTGAAAGTGCGCAGGCGCTGGAGCAGGTCGCCGCCAGCCTCGCCACCGAAGTCGATGTCCGCCGCGACGCCGACGGGACGGTCCATTGCACCTGCCCCGACGGCCAGCCGATCGGCCTGCGGGTATGGGCGAAGCGCCCGGTGGTCAGCGAAGCCAGCCCGGTCAACACGCCCGGCCACTATCCCCGCTTCAACCAGCATCGCATCTGGCGCCGCCGCGCCCTTCCCAAGACGATCAACCATGTCGTCTTCTTCTCGCCCGACTATGTCGGCAGTTTCGAATTTTACGAACGCCATATGGGTTTCCGCTATGTCGACCATAGCAAGGGCACCGGCATCTTTTCCCGTGCGCCCGGCACCTTCGAACATCATTCCATCTTCTGGGTGAATTGCGACCTGCCGATCGCGCCCGATCATTTCAAGTTCATGCACATCGCCTTCGGCATGGACGATATCGACGAAGTCATGCTCGGCGCCAACATCATGGAAGCCAGGGGCTGGAAGAACCAGACGATGAACAGCAGCGGCGGGATTTCGCGCCACCGCATTTCGTCGGCCATCTATTATTATTGCGACATGCCGGGGAAGGCGGGGGAGGCGGAATATCACGCCGACACCGATTATCTGGATGATAATTGGGTGCCGCGCGCCTGGGATTTTCGTTTCGGCTCGCTGCTCTGGTCGAACAATGCCCCGCCCATCTTCCGCGGCGACAACATCCCATGGGACATGGCCTTTGACGCCGATCGCACCAGTTTCGAACCCTTTCGCAAGACCGGCCCCGGGCGACTGCCGGTCACCGGCAAGCTCGCCGAAATCAGCGAGGCGGACGAACATGCGCTGTGACGAGCGTGCGCGCTGCCCATGATGCCCGATCGCCGAGCCGCAGACGCGCCGATCTTCTTTGCGATTCTGCAAGTCGTCGGCTGTTTCGGTCGACTTCGGAATGGTCTAGGCATCCGCCATGCGCAGCGACCCACCCCATCGCCGGATCGGCATCATCGGCACCGGCCGCGTCGCCCGCGCCATGGCGCGGGCTTTGCAAGCCCGGACGGCCGATCCGATGCTGGTCTGGGGCCGCGACCCGGTCCGGCGCGACGCCATGGTTGCCGGGATCGGCCACGCCCAGGCCGCGCATGAACTGACGACGATCGCGTCCGCCTGCGACCTGATCCTGATCGCCGTGTCGGACGACGCCATTCCCGATCTGGTCGAGGCCCTGGCGCAGCAACTGTCCGAAGACGCCACGCCTTTCATCCTCCATCTCAGCGGCGGCAGCGGCGCGGCGCTCCTTGCGCCACTGGCGCAGCGCGGCGCCCTGACTGCGGCGGTGCATCCGGCCATGACCTTCACCGGCGATCCCGAACGGGAAGTCGCCCGCATGGTCGGCGCCCGCTTCGTCGTCACTGCAGACACGCACCCGGCGGTCCTGGCCGCAAAGGCTCTGGTCGCCCTGCTCGGCGGCGTCGCGGAGCAGGTGGGGGAGGCGCAGCGTCCGCTCTACCACGCCGCGCTTTGCCATGCCGCCAACCATCTGGTGACGCTGATCGCCGGCGCGGGCGACGCGCTGACGGCGGCCGGCATCGCCGACCCCGGCGCGCTCCTCGGTCCGCTCGTTCGCGCGGCGCTCGACAACGGCCTCGACCGGGGCATGACCGCCTTGTCCGGGCCGTTGCTGCGGGGCGACGGCGACACCATCGCCAGTCATCTGGCCGCGCTGTCGGCTGACAGCCCGCACCTGCTCCCCGCCTATCGTGCCATGGCGATAGCGACACTCGACGCGCTGGAGCGGTCCGGCGCGCAGCCCGCGACCATGTTACGACAGGAACTGGCCTCCGACACATAAGTAGCGCGCGCCTGCATCCTCTCTTGAAGGACGCGTCGCTGCCAAGCTATGCCTTGCGGGACACAGGGAAGGATGATGCGTGGCCAAATCGCCGACGAACATGCAGGGCAAGGCGGGCGGACGGGCTGGTGAAGCGGAGGAGACTCGCCTCAACATATTGGACGTCGCTACGCTGGAGTTCGCCGACAAGGGGTTGAGCGGCGCGCGCATAGACGAGATCGCCGATCGCACCGATGCGTCCAAGCGGATGATCTATTATTATTTCGGCAGCAAGGAAGGCTTGTACCGCGCCGTGCTGGAGCGCGCTTACACCGCGGTGCGGGAGATCGATGCGGATAATACGCGCAGCGACCTGGCCCCCGACGCGGCCTTGCGCGATGTGGTCGGCGCGACCTTCGACTATCACCACCAGCATCCCGAATTCGTGCGGCTGGTGATGAACGAGAATATCCTGCGCGGCGCGCACATCGGCGAGATTCCCGGCATCCGCGAACGCAATCGCAAGGTGGTGGAACAGTTGCGCAACATTCTGGCGCGCGGTGTCGCCAGCGCCCATTTCCGCGAAGGCATCGACCCGCTGGAACTGCATATGACGATCAGCGCGCTCTGCTTCTACAATGTCTCGAATCGCTATACCGTCTCCTACGGTTTCGAACGCGACGTCACTGCGCCCAAGGTGCTGGCGCGGCGGCGCACCAATGTCATCGACATCATCGAAAGCTGGTGCCGGGCCTGAGTGGGTGGCTTGCCGCCGTCTGAAACTGACATGCTGAACGGTATCGAGAGCGGGCTGCGTCTAACCGGACGCAAGACGCACGCTCCAGTTTTTTCGCATCGTTTTTAGCGGGAAACCGGTTCGCACTTTTCGGCACGATGCTTTAGCTGCGCTGCAATGCGTCAGGCGGGATAACACAGCGTCGATTGCCGCTCTCCCCACAGGCGGCCATGGTTCAGTCTCGCTCCATGATGATGCGCATCGTCATCGGGCTTGCCATCGCAATCCCCGATGATATCAATGTACGAAATAGTTAGCACAAGAATCATGAACGGGAGAGGATTATGCTTAGGCGGATCACGCTATCTTTGGGTCTGGCGCTATTGGCGGCGCAGGGTCCGCTCCTTGCCCAGCCACCATCCCCCGCCACCGCGCCTGAACCGGCGCTGGGCGATCCGATGCCCGACCGTATTCTGACCCTGGCCAACGGCGTCACGGTCAATGCGGACATCGTCTATTCCGTCATTCCCGGCTACCGTCCGATCACGCTCGACCTTTACCGCCCGTCCGCCGCCAGCGGCCCGCTGCCGCTCGTCCTCTACATCCATGGCGGCGGCTGGGCGAACGGCCATACGCGCCAGTCCGGCGCCTTCAGCGATTTCCCCGCGGTCCTGGCCGACCTGTCGGCGCGGGGTTATATCGTCGCCTCGCTCGAATATCGCCTGTCGAAGGAAGCGCCGTTCCCCGCCGCGATCGACGATGTCCGCACCGCCATTCGCTTTCTGCGCGCCAATGCCGCGCGCTTCGGGCTGGACGGGGGCAAGGTGGCCGTCTGGGGCGGATCGGCCGGCGGCCAGCTCGCGGCGCTTGCTGCGCTCCAGTGCGGCAGCGCGCCGACCGGCGAGGACAAGAGCAACCCCGGCCAGAGCGACTGCGTGCAAGCCGGGGCGGGCTGGTACGGCGTCTATGATTTCGCCACTATGCCGCAGGCGATCGCCGGCGCGGAAAACGCCTATCTCGACTGCGTGAAGCCCGATTGCCCGGCCGATCGCGTCAGGGCCGCCAGTCCCGCGGCCCATGTCGACGCCAAAGACCCGCCGATGCTGCTGATCCACGGCACCGACGACAAGGTCGTGCCCGCCGCCCAGTCGCAGCAGCTCGCCGCGGCGCTGAAGGCGGCCCATGTCCCCGTCACGCTGGAGATCATCCCCGGCGTCGGCCATAGCTGGATCGGCGCGGATGCGGCGGCGACCCGCGCCGCCTCGCTGCGCGCGCTCGACCTCACCTTCCGCTTCTTCGACACGCAACTGAAGGGCAAGAAATAATGCGCCGCTTGCTGCTGGCTCTGGGGCTCCTGCTTTCCGCGCCCGCTTCGGCCCAGATCGTCGATCGGTCCGCTGGCGACCCCATCCGCACGACCGATGGCCTGGTGGCGGGCAAGCTGCTGGCGTCGGGCGTGCGCGCCTGGCTGGGCGTCCCCTTCGCCGCGCCGCCGGTGCGCGATCTGCGCTGGCGCGCGCCGCAGCTGCACGCGCGCTGGGACGGCGTCTGGAACGCCGATCGCTTTGCGCCGGAATGCATCCAGCCGCTGCGGGCCCGCAATATCAACCATTATTTCGGGGAGGAAGCGACCAGCGAGGATTGTCTCTACCTCAACATCTGGGCGCCGCCCGGCCCCGCGCCCGCAGGCGGCTATCCGGTCGTCGCCTGGATCTATGGCGGCGGCTTCAACATCGGTTCGGCCTCCATGGCCAATTATGCGGGCGACGCCCTTGCGGCCAAGGGCGTCGTCTATGTCGCCATCGCCTATCGTGTCGGGCCGTTGGGCTTTCTGGCCCACCCCGCACTCAGCGCCGAAAATGGTGGCAAGTCGGGCAATTACGGCCTGAAGGATCAGGTCGCCGCGCTCCAGTGGATCAAGGCCAATATCGCCGGTTTCGGCGGCGATCCGGGCAATGTGACGATCGCGGGCCAGTCCGCCGGATCGATGTCGGTCTCGTTGCTGCAAGCCAGCCCGGCGACCAAAGGCCTGTTCCAGCGCGCCGTCGGCATGAGTGGCGGCGCATTTGGTGGCATCGGCACGCCCGTCCCGCTCAAGGACGCCGAAGTCGAAGGCCTCGCGCTGCAACAGGCGCTGGGCGCGCAGTCGATCGAACAGATGCGCGACCTGCCCGCCGACCAGTTGATCGCCCGCGCCGCGTCGGTGCGCCGCCGTCCGATCGTGATCGACGGCGATGTGGTGGCGGAAACCCCCGCCAGCGCCTTTGCGGCCGGACGCCAGCATGACGTGCCGCTGCTGCTTGGCTTCACCCGCGATGAAAGCTTCCGGTCGCTGGGGCCGGTCGCCACCGTAGCGGACTATGAATCCGCCGTCCGCCGCGCCTTTCCGGCCAATGCCACGACGATCCTGCAACGCTATCCCGCGCGCACGCCGGACGAAGCGCGAAGGCAGGCGCGCGACATCGAACGCGACTCCACCCTCAACGCCCAGATGGCGCAATGGGCGCTGGCGCAGGCCGCTACCGGCAAGGCGCCGGTCCACGCCTGGTTCTTCACCCGCGTTCATCCCTATCGCCCTGGCGTTTCCTTCGCCGACCATGATCCCGCGACCGTGGGTGCCTATCATTCGGCGGACGTCCCTTATTGGCTCGGCACGCTGGACAGCCTCAACCGTTTCCGCATCACCCGCGACTGGACCGCGGTGGACCAGAGCCTGTCCACCGAGATGATGGATCGCCTGATCGCCTTCGCCCGCACGGGCGACCCCGGGCCGAACTGGCCCGCCTTCACGCGCGCCAGGTCCAAGGCGCTGGAACTGGGCGACACGCGCGCCGTCATCCCCTGGCCGCATTTCGCCGACTGGCCGTTGTTCGGCGACGCCCCGCCGCCGGCCGATCGTCCGCGGATCAGGGACTGATGGCGATGATCAACCGACGGTATGTGCTCACCAGCCTAGGCGGGGTGATCGCAGCATCCGCTCTGCCGGCGAGGGCATGGGCGGCGACCGACGCGCCGGGCCTGGATTTCGTCTATGAAGCCATCGTCACGCTGGAACCCACCCAAGAGTTCGGCCCGACCCCGCTCGGCACCCGCAGGCGCATCCCCATCACCGGCGGCACCTTCGCCGGTCCCCGCATCCGGGGCGTCGTACTGGCGGGCGGCGCGGACTGGCAGTTGCAGCGCGCCGACAACTGGACCGTGATAGAGGCGGATTATATGATGCGCACCGATGACGGCACGCCGATCCACGTCCGCAATGTCGGCCTGACCAACAGCCGCGTCTCCGCCGCCCCCAGTCGCTATCTGCGCACCGTCCCCAGCTTCGAAGCGCCCACCGGCCCGCACGACTGGCTCAACCAGGCGATCTTCATCGGCACGCTTGGCCCGCCGCCCGAAGACGCGCCCAAGCCGTCTGTACGCATCCGCGTCTATCGCGTCACATGAGGCGGGGGTCGATCCTCGCCGGTGCGGCGCTGCTGGCGCTGGCGGGCTGCGCGACGACATCGCCCGCGCCACCATCCACCACCGCCTGCGCCCCAACCGCGCAGTTCAGCTTCGTCTGCGGCGCAAACAAGCCCGAAGACCTTGCCCATATCCCGGCAACCCCCTGGGTGATCGCCAGCGGATTTGCGACCGGATCGGGGCTGAAACTGATCGACAGCCGCACCCGCCGCGCCAGCCTCTGGTTCACCGCCTCATCCGATCAGGTCACGCCCGAACCCCGCTATCCCGATTGCGCCACGCCGCCCGATCCCGCGCTGTTCACCGCCCGCGGCCTCAGTCTGCGCATGACTGAAGCGGGGCAGGGGCGGCTGCTGGTCGTCAATCATGGCGGGCGCGAAGCGATCGAGGTTTTCGCGATCGACGCGCGCGGGCTGGCTGCGCCGACCCTGCGCTGGCAGGGTTGTCTCGCCATGCCGCCGGGCCATGTCGCCAATGCCGTCGCCTCCTATGCCGACGGCACGGTCATCGCCACGGTGCTGACGCGCCCCGGCACCAGCATCACCGATTTCGTCCTTGGTCGCATCACCGGCGGCGTCTATGAACGCGGCCCGCAGGACAGCGCCTTCCGCCTGCTGCCCGGCACGCAGTCGCCCGGCAATAACGGGCTGGAAACGGCGCGTGACGATAGCGGCTTCTACGTCATCGCCTTCGGCCTGCGCGATGTGGTCGCCTATGCGCGCCACGATACGCGCCAGCCGCTCTGGCGCGCGCAGGCGCCCGAATTCATGCCCGACAATATCCATTGGGACGGCGACCGGCTGCTGCTCGCCGGCATGGTGCGCGAAGAACCGGCCTGCGGCGGCCTGCGTAAAATCGTCAATGGCGTGGCCGATGGCATGTTGTGCCATCGCGGCTATGCCGTGGCACAGCTCGACCCGGAAACCCGCCGCTTTTCTCTGGTCGCCTATGGCCCGCCCGACCCGGTCTTCAACGGCGTATCGGCGGCGGTGATGCTGGGCGACGATCTGTGGCTCGGCTCCTATCAGGCGGACCGGATCGCGATCCGGCGCCTGTCCTATCTGTTGCCGTAAATTTGTATGAACTAGTTCGTACATTTCTCTTGCCGAAACATCCGGCTTGGCATAGAAGCGAATCTGCAAGATCGGGAAACATATCCCGACTGATGGGGAGGATCGGCCAGTGACGGCCCAGTGCAGCATCTATCGTCCGAACGCCCGTCCGTCCGACACTGCGGTCATGGCCCCTTGCGCATCGACGCCGGCATGAGGGCGTCCGCACATTCCGACGGACTGCTCCGCCCCACCCGCGCGCGCATCGGCGTGCTGGCGCTCATCAGCGTCGCCACCTTGCTCAACTATATGGACCGTGCCGTCATGGGCGTCGCCGCCCCCTCGCTGACCGCGGAACTCCATATCTCGCCGGAAATGATGGGCTTCATCTTCTCTGCCTTCTCCTGGACCTATGCCGCGTCGCAAATCCCCGGCGGCCTGCTGCTCGACCGGCTCGGCACGCGCATCACCTATGCCGGATCGCTGATCCTCTGGTCCTTTTTCACTTTGCTCCACGGCATAGCCGGCAATGTGGCGATGTTGTTCGGCTTCCGCCTGGCGCTGGGCATGGCGGAAGCACCTTGCTACCCGTGCAACAGCCGCATTCTCAGCAGTTGGTTCCCGCAGGATGAACGGGCGCGGGCCAACTCCGTCTATGCCGTGGGGCAATATGCGGGTCTCGCCTTCTTCAGCCCCGTCCTCTTCTGGGTGGTGGGCAGCTTCGGCTGGCGCGCCCTGTTCCTGATCGCCGGCGCGCTCGGCATGGCGTTCGGCCTGCTCATGTATGCCCGTTATCGCGATCCGGCCGACAGCCGCCGCGTCAACGCCGCCGAACTCGCCTATATCGAGGCGGGCGGGGGCGTGGCCATCGCTGGCAAGGACGAAAAAATCCCCTTCTCCTGGGCCAATGTCCGCAAACTGATGGGCAAGCGCCAGATATTGGGGGCGTCGATCGGCCAGTTTTGCGGCAATTCGACGCTGGTCTTCTTCCTGACCTGGTTCCCGACCTATCTGGCGACCGAGCGCGGCATGGACTGGCTCAAGTCCGGCACCTTCGCCGTCCTGCCCTATATCGCCGCCTCGGCCGGCGTCTTGCTGGGCGGGCAGGTGTCCGACATGCTGATCCGCCGCACCGGCTCCGCCAATATCGGGCGCAAGCTGCCGATCGTCGCGGGCCTGCTGCTGGCCTCCACCATCGTCGCGGCCAATTTCGTTCAGAGCAACACGCTGGTCATCGCCATCATGTCGATCGCCTTTTTCGGCCAGGGCATGGTCAATCTGGGCTGGACCCTGATTTCCGATGTCGCCCCGCGCCAATATATCGGCCTGACCGGCGGCGTCTTCAATCTCTGCGCCAATCTGGCCGGCATCGTCACGCCGATCGTGGTCGGGCTGATCGTGGGGCAGACCGGCTCCTTCTACTTCGCGCTCGCCTTCATCGGCATACTCGCGCTGGTCGGGGCCGCGGCCTATATTTTCATCGTAGGGGATGTACGCCGGGTCGAACTGGACTGACGAATATAGGGGGCAGGAAGGCCACGCAAAAACAGGGGCAAAGCCTCGGGTCGCATTAATTCATGTACGAACTAGTTAGTAATAAAAACGGGAGGATGGAATGAAGACAGGTTTCACCATGCAGCTTCGTCTCGGCGGATCGCTGGCCGCACTGGCGCTCGGCGCCTGCACATCACCGCTCTGGGCGCAGGATCAGGCCGCCCCGGCGCAGCAGGCCGGCGACGCCGCCGCCGCCGACCAGCCGGCCACCGCCGACATCGTCGTCACCGGATCGCTGATCGCCCGCCCGAACAATGTCGCGGTCAGCCCGATCGTCACCGTCTCGGATGAACTGGTGCAGCAGAGCGGCCAGATCACGCTGGAAGATTCGCTGAACCAGTTGCCCGGCTTCACCCCTTCGGGCAATGCCGGCACCGGTGGCCAGGGGGCGGGCGGTCGCGCCACGCTCAACCTGCGCGGCCTTGGCTCCAACCGCAACCTCGTCCTGCTCGACGGCCGCCGCCTGCCGCTGTCCGACATCAACGGCAATGTCGACATCAACATCCTGCCGGAATCGATCATCGGCTCGGTGGATGTCATCACCGGCGGCGCCTCGGCGATCTACGGGTCCGACGCCATGTCGGGCGTCGTCAATTTCAAGACCGACAAATATTTCGACGGCATTCGCGGCGACATCCAGAACGGCAACAGCTTCCGCGGCGACTATGGCAAGTTCAACGCCTCGTTGGCGCTCGGCACCAAATTCGCCGACGATCGTGGCCGCCTGATGCTGGCCTTGAGCTATGGCCAGCGCGATCCGCTCTCCGGTTCGCAGCGCAGCTTCTTCAACGACAAGGTGCCATCGTCCTTCATCGGCACCGGCACCTTCGTCCCCAATGCGCTGAACCTGCCGAACGCGGCCGTGCTTAACGGCCTGTTCGCCAGCTATGGCGCGACCACGCCGATCAACCCGACGCTCAATCTCGGCTTCAACAATGACGGCTCGCTGTTCGTCCAGACCGGCGCGATCAACTATAAGGGGCCGACGACCGGCGCCTATGCCGTGGTCGGCGGCAATGTGCGTATGCCGGTCGGCCCGCAGCTTCAGATCCTCAACGCATTCGAACGCAAATCCGCCTTCGCCAAGGGCGAATATGACCTGACGGACGCGTTGACCGCCTATGGCCAGTTCCTCTATGTCGACTCCACCGTCACCACCGAAAGCGGCGGCAGCCTGACGCAGTTCGCGCCCTTCACCACCATTCCCGTCACCAATCCCTTCATTCCCACCGATCTCTCCACCCTGTTGGCGTCGCGCGCCAACCCGGCCGCGCCCTTCCGCTGGAGCGCCCGCTATGTCGGCATCGGCGACAAGGGTTGGGACGAGAATTACCGGGTTCAGCAATATCTGGGCGGGCTGAAGGGTACGCTGGCCGGATCGTGGAAGTTCGACGCCTTCGCCTCCTATGACGAAACCGTCCATAACCAGTCGATGTTCAACGCGGTGCTGAAATCGCGGGTGCAGACCTTGCTCAACGCGCCCGATGGCGGCGCCTCGCTCTGCGCGGGCGGTTTCAATCCTTTCGGCATCGCCAACGCGACCAGCCTGTCGCGCGAATGCCAGCAATATATGACCGCGACGATCAACAGCCGCGAACGGCTGACGCAGACCCAGGTCCAGGGCCAGGTCAACGGTCCGTTGTTCGACCTGCCGGCCGGCCCGGTCCAGCTCGCGCTGCTCGCCGGTTATCGCAAGAACACGTATAAATATGACCCCAGCTCCGACCTCGTCTCCAACAATGTCGAGGGTGTCGTCGGCTCCAACCCGGCGCGGGGCGAGATCAGCGTCAAGGAATTCGCAGCGCAGATCGACGTCCCGCTTCTGTCCGACACGCCCTTCTTCCACGAACTGGGCGTCGGCGCGGCCTTCCGCTATTCGGACTATAAGCCCAGCGGCAGCGTGAAAAGCTATGAATTCGACGCCCGCTGGCAACCGGTCCAGTCGCTGCTGATCCGCGGCAGCTACCAGCGCGCGGTGCGTGCGCCCAATATCGGCGAACTCTTCTCGCCCGTCACCGGCTCGCAGCTCGCCATCGGAACGCCGCCGCTCGCCATCGGCGATCCCTGCGACGTCCGTTCGGCGGCCCGCACCGGCGCCAATGGCGCGCAGGTCCGCGGCCTCTGCCTGGCGCAGGGCATTCCCGCCGCCGCGATCGACGCCTATCAGTTCGCCACCACCGCCACCGGCGGCAATATCCAGGGCAACAGTGCCCTGACCCCGGAAAAGGCGAACACCTTCAACGTCGGCTTCGTCTACAATCCCAAATTCTCGTCGCCCTGGTTGTCGGGCTTCTCCTTCTCGGTCGACTATTATAATATCAAGATCCGCAACGTCATCTCGACCATCAATGGTCTGACGGTCCTCGCCAAATGCTATAATCTCGATGGATCGAACAGCAGCTATTCGAACAGCAACGAATTCTGCCAGCTGGTCCAGCGCGACCCGACCGGTCAGCTCGTCGCCATCGCCCAGCCTTATCTCAACCTCGGCGCGCTCGACACCGATGGCGTCGATGTGCAGGTCAACTGGTCGCTGCGCCTGTCGGACGCCGGCATCGGCGATGGATCGGGGAAGATCTACGCCTCGTCCGCCATCGGCTGGCTGAACCATTATAAGGTCCAGACCCTGCCCGGCTCGGCGGCGCAGGATTTCGTCGGCACCAGCACGCCGGGCCGTCCGCTGCCCAAATGGAAGGCGCTGACCACCGTTGGCTACAGCTCCGACGTGTTCGGCATCGGCCTGCGCTGGCGCTATCAGGGCAAGCTGCGCGACATCAGCGCAATCACCTCGCCCGCGGCCGAACAGGTGGGGGTCAAGCCCTATAATCTGTTCGATATCTTCTCGACCGTCGACATCAACGACAATCTGCAACTGCGCGGCGGCGTCACCAATCTGTTCGACAAGGGCATTCCCTTCGTCGCCAGTTCGCAGAACGGCACGGATGCCGGCACTTACGACATGGTCGGCCGGTCCTTCTATGTCGGCGCGAAGTTCAAATTCTGATCTCCCCTCGGTCCCCGTCATACTCTGACGGGGACCACCCTTTTATTCGGATCGCCATCCCTTGACCCAGTCACGCTCCGTCCCGCGCTACCTTACCGGCCTGATCGGCCGCGACATCCAGGCGTCGCTGACGCCGCGCCTGCACGAAAGCGAAGCGGATGCGCAGGGCATCCGCCTCATCTATCGCCTGTTCGATTTCGCCGCCGACGGCATGACCGGATCGGACCTGCCGCGTCTGCTCGACGCGCTGCACCTCGCCGGTTTCGCGGGCGTCAACGTCACCCATCCCTATAAGCAGGCGGTCATCGCCCATCTAGACGAACTTTCGCCCCAGGCGGCGCAGATCGGTTCCGTCAACACCGTCGTCTTCCGCGACGGGCGGCGCATCGGCTACAACACCGACGTCAGCGGTTTCGCCGAAAATCTCCGCTCCGGCCTGCCACAGGGCGCCGCCATGACCCGCGTCGTCCAGATGGGCGCCGGCGGGGCAGGGGCCGCCACCGCCCATGCGCTGATGGATCTGGGCGTGACGCAACTCACCCTGTTTGATTCCGACACCGGCCGCGCCACCGCGCTCTGCGACGCGCTCTGCGGCGTGCATGGCATCGGCCGGGCGGTCGTCGGCCATGATCTGTCTGCGGCCATCGCGCTGGCCGACGGCATCGTCAACGCCACGCCCATGGGCATGGCCGTGCATCCTGGCTCGGCGATCCCCCGCGACCTGCTCGACGCCCGGCTATGGGTCACCGACATCGTCTATTTCCCGCTGGAAACCCAGTTGCTGCGCGAAGCCCGCGCCGCCGGTTGCACCACGCTCGACGGCAGCGGCATGACGATCTTCCAGGCTGTCGGCGCCTTCCGGCATTTCACCGGCCGCAGCGCCGATCCCGTCCGCATGGGCGGCAGTTTCCGCGCCGCGCTGCAAAGCTGACATAGAGGGAGGATATGCGATCATGAGCCTGCAATGCGGCATCGCCACCGTCTCGCTCAGCGGCACGCTGGAGGAAAAGCTGCGCGCCGCATCCGCCGCGGGCTTCGACGGCGTCGAGATTTTCGAAAACGACCTGATCGCCTCGCCGCTGCGCCCGCGCGAAGTCCGTGCGATGCTCGACGATCTCGGCCTCGCCTGCATGCTCTACCAGCCCTTCCGCGATTTCGAAGGGATGCCCGGCGCCATGCGCCAGCGCGCCTTCGACCGGGCGGCAGCGAAATTCGACCTGATGGGCGAACTGGGCGCCCGTCACATCCTTGTCTGCTCCAACTGCTCGCCGCACGCGCTGGGCGAACGCAACCGCATCATCGCCGACTTCCAGCAACTGGGCGCCGTCGCCGCCACCCGCGACATCATCGTCGGCTATGAAGCGCTCGCCTGGGGCCGCCATGTCTTCGACCATCGCGACGCCTGGGCGATTGTGGAAGCGGTCGATCATCCCAATATCGGCATCATTCTCGACAGCTTCCATTCGTTGTCGCGCGGCATCCCCAGCGAGAGCATCCGCTCCATTCCGGGCGACAAGATCGCCTTCGTCCAATTGGCCGATGCGCCGAAACTCGATATGGACCTGCTCTACTGGAGCCGCCACTTCCGCAACTTTCCGGGGCAAGGCGGTTTGCCGGTTGAAGCCTATGTCGCGGAAATATTGGCGACCGGCTATAGCGGCGCCTTGTCACTCGAAATCTTCAACGACCGGTTCCGCGGCTGGTCGGCCGACCTGATCGCCGCCGACGGACTGCGCGCGCTGCGCCATGTCGAGGATTCCGCCTTGCGCCTGCTCGACCGCCCGACCGTCGCCCCATCGCCGCCGTCCCATGTCCGCCCCGAATTCGTCGAATTCGCCGTCGATGATGCGGATGTCCCGGCGCTTGAAACAATGTTCGGATCGCTCGGCTTCATCCGCACCGGCGTCCACCCGGCCAAGGCGGTCAGCCGCTGGCAGGCCGGGTCGGTCAACCTCGTCATCAACGCCGAACCCCATGGCTTCGGCCATGATTTTCATAGCGTCCACGGCCCGTCCATCTGCGCTGTCGGCCTCGTCGTGCCGGATCGCGATGCGGTCGCCGCGCGCGCCGCGCATCTGGGCATCCGGGCGGTGGACGATTCCGACGCGCCGGGCAACCTCGCCTTCCCGGCGCTGCGCGGCATCGGCGGCAGTCTCGTCTATCTGATCGGGGAGGGAGAGGCCGATGCCATGTGGGCCGGCGAATTCACGCCCACCGGCGCGCCCTATGACGCATCCCCGTTCGCCATCGATCATCTCGCCGCGGTCGTGCGGATCGAGGAATATCTGTCCTGGCAACTCTACTGGCGCTCGCTCTTCGGCTTGCAACAAAGTTTCCAGGCCGATGTCATCGACCCGTCCGGGCTGGTATTGAGCCAGCCGCTCCAGTCGCCGGACGGCGCGCTGCGTGTAACGCTCAATGCCTCCGAGGCGCTCGGCACCTTGTCGTCGCGCTTCGTGGAACATAATCTGGGCGGCGGCTATCAGCATATCGCCCTGTCCACGCCGGATCTGCTGGCGACCGCCGGCCGCATGGCCGTAAAGGGCGCCGATATCCTGCCGATCCCACCCAATTATCATGACGATATCGCCGCCCGCTTCGGCCTGGACGACCAGCGCATGGCAGCCTTGGCGCAGGCGAATATATTATACGATGCGGATGGCACCGGCGAATATTTGCAACTCTACAGTCGCGCGTTCCGCAAACGCTTCTTTTTCGAATTTGTCGAGCGCGACAGGTATCAGGGCTATGGCGCGCCCAATGCCAGCATTCGCCTCGCCTCGCAGGAACGCTATAAAAAGGCGGCGACCGATCCGGAATGATCGCCCGCGCGGCGCGCCGCCCATCCGGACGGCGCGCTCGTCTGTCAGGACGTGGCGTCGACCGCCTCGCTCTTGGCCGCCTTGATGCCCAGCTTCCTGCGCGGTGCCTTGGCCGGGCTCTTCGCTTTGACCGGCTCCGCCGCCGCTATGGGCGTTTCGACCGTAGAAATCGTCGGCGCGGCCACCGCCTTGGGTTTGCGACCGGGCTTCTTGGCGGCCGGTTTCGGCGTCGCCGCGGTCTCGACGTCCGCTCCGGCCGGGACGCGGTCGCCCTTGGGTGCTGCCTTTGCCTTGGGCGTAGCGGCGGCAGGGGCGGGCGTGGCCGCAACGGCGGGCTTCTTGCGGCTGGCCTTGGGCTTGGGCGCCGCTGCCTTCGCTGCGCTTGCCGGCTTTGGCGCGGGCGCGGCCGATGCGGCCTCCGCAGCGGCCGCTGCCGCGCGCGCCTGCGTGCCGCGCTGGCCCAGGCCCAGCTTCTGCGCTACTGCGCGGCGCTGGTCGGAATAGGCCTGCGCCACCATCGGATAGGATGCGGGCAGGCCGTAACGTTCGCGATAATCGGCCGGGGTCAGGCCATGGGTGGCCAGATGCCGCTTGAGCGTCTTGTACGGCCGCCCATCGATCAGGCTCAGAATATGCTCGCGCGACGCAATGCTCTTGCGCACGCTCACCGCCGGGACATGTTCGACCGTCTCGACCGGCGCGGGCGCAGTCTCCGCGATCAACGCCGCGCGCGTCGACTGGATCAGCCCCGCCAGGTCATCGCTGGCGACTGTGTTGTTGGCGACATAGGCGCTCAACAACTGGACGGTCAGGCTCGTATAGTCGGGCTGTTCGATGTCGGCCATGGGAATATCCTATCCAGAAAAGGGCGGGCCGGGGCGTAGGATTGGCTGGCCCGGTTGCCCTTTTGCCGCCCCCCGGCGCTTTTGTCAAAAGCATGGCTGGCGGCATGGCGTGCAAGGCATCTCGTCGTGGACGAACACTGGTCAAGATGGTCGCTGGGACGGTCGCGATCCCCTGCTAGTCTTGCAACGACTGGACCTCTACTTCAATTGGTCCGACGCCCGTATTTCATCCGTTCAGGCGGCGGCCGGCGATCCGCCCAGCGCCTTGACCAGTGCGATGCTCGCCCGCATCCGTTCGATCTCCGCGGTCAGCAGCGCGCTCTGCGAATCCAGCGCATCGGTCTGGGCGGTGACGACCTCCAGATAGTCGGACGCGCCGTCGCGATAGCGGGTGAAGGCCAGGTCGCTCGTGCGCTGCGCCGCCTGCGCCGCATCGCGCTGGTCGACCAGTTGCACCGACAGGTGGTGTAGTGCCGCAATGCCATCCTCCACCTGCCGGAACGCGCCCAGCACGGTGTCGCGATAGAGCGCGGCCTGCTCCTCATATTCCGCGCGCGACAATCTGACCTGTGCCCGCCGCTTGCCACCGTCGAACAGGGTCAGCGCCGCGGCCAGCGGCCCCAGGCCCCACACGCTGTTGGGCGTGGTCAGCAACTGGCCGTGCGTGGTCTGCCAGCCGCCGCTCAGCCCCAGCGTAAGCGAAGGAAAAAAGGCCGCGCGCGCCACGCCGATCCGGGCGTTGTTGGCGAACATGCGCCGCTCCGCCGCCGCCACATCGGGCCGTCGCTGCAACAGGGTGGACGGCGCACCGGTCGGAATGGCAGGTGCGCTCAGCGTCTGCACACGCGCGGGAATCGAAAAGTCGGAAGCGACCGCCCCGGTCAGCGCCGCCAGTTCATGCTCGGTCGCGGCGCGATCATTCGCCACCGCCGAAATCCGCGCCCTGGCGTTGCTCAATGTCGTGCGCGCACGATTGACGTCGATGCCCGATGCGATGCCGCCGTCATGCCGCGTCCTGGTCAGTTGATAGGCGCGCTCGAATGCATCCACCGACCGGTGCAGCAGGTCCGCCTGCGCATCCAGCCCGCGCAGCCGCGCATAGGCGTCGGCTACCGCCGCCTGCAGGCTCAGCCGCGCCGCCGTCAGGTCGGCCTCGCTCGCCTGCGCGTCCGCCCGCGCCGCCGTCACGCTGTTGCGGATGCGACCCCACATGTCCAGCTCATAGTCGAGCGCTGCGCCGATCGAAAAATCATTGTAAGTCCGCGCATCGCCATTGCCCTGGAATCGGTTGCCCGACACGCGCTGGCGCGCGGCATCGCCGCCCACGCCCACGGTCGGCAGCAGGTCCGACGCCTCGACCCGCGCCACCGCGCGCGCCTGGTCGTAGCGGGCCAGCGCTGCCGCCAGCGTCGGGCTTGCCGCTTGCGCCCGCACCTCCAGGTCGTTCAGCACCGGGTCGCCGAACGCTTCCCACCACGGCCCGCGCGGGACCGCATCCATCGGCGTGGCGACGGTCCAGCCGGCCATCTCCTTATAGGCTTGCGGCGCGGCGATCTGCGGCGGCTGATAGGCGGGCGCCATGGAACAGCCGCCCAGCAGCGCCAGCCCCAGACACAGCCCCGCGCGCGCCGCGGCCCTAGCCGGCATGGGCCGCACCCTTGCCGCTGCTCTGCACGCTCACCTTGTCGCCCGACTGGATCGAATCCGGCGGAGAATCGATCACCCGCTCGCCGGGCTTGATCCCGCTCGCCACCAGCACCGTCGCGCCTTCGTCGCGGGCGATGCTGATCGGCCGCACGGTCACGCGGCTGTCGCGGCCGACCACGGCGACGGTCGGACCGTCATTGCCATAGAGGATCGCACTACCTGGCAAACTCAATCCATTGCCGCCGCCGTGCCCGACATCGAAGCGGACCTGGGCGAACGCGCCCGGCTTCAACGCGCGGTCGGGATTGGCGGCCTGCAATTCGACCAGCACCGCGCCCGACTGGGCATCGACTGCGCCAGCGCTGCGCGTCAGCGCTGCGGTGAAGCTGCGGCCGGGAAATTCGGGCAGGGTCAGCGTGGCCGGCATCCCGACCTTCACCTGCGACGAATAGCCCTGCGGCACGCGCACATAGATACGCATCCGGTGGATGTCGGACACGGTGAACAAGGGCTGCGACGCCGCATTGCCCGCCACCACCAGCGCGCCGATCTGCGCCGACCGGCTCGTCACCACCCCGTCGAAGGGCGCGGCGAGGCGGGTGAAGCCCTGCAACGCGCGCAGCCGCTTCACATTGGCCAGCGCCGCGTTGGACAGCGCCGACTTGGCCGCCAGGTCGCCGGCCTTCTCGTCCGATTCCTGCTGCGACACCGCGTCCTTGGCCAGCATCGCGCTCCACCGCTTGGCCGTCGTCCCCGCCAGCCGCTGGTTCGCCAGCGCGGTCTGGTAATCGGCCTGCGCCTGCGCGAGTTGCTGGTCGATCTCCGGCGCATCGAGCACCGCGAGCGACTGGCCCGCCCGCACATTGTCGCCGATATCGGCCAGCCAGCGGCTGACATAACCGTTGGTCCGCGCATAGATGGCCGCGCTGTTATAGGCCTGGACATTGCCCGGCAGCACCAGCGCCCCGCCCTTGGCGTCGCTCTGTGGCGACACGATCGCGACCGCCGGGATGGACGCCTTTTGCGCCGTGTCGCGCAGATCGTTGGTCGCGTTGATCCGCGTCGCTGCGCCGACCGCCACGACCGCCAGGGCGATCACGCCCGCGCCGATGCCCACGCGCTTCAGCATCCGGCTGTCGGGACCGCTCGCGGTCATATCTTGCGAAGGCTGACTGTCATGCATGGCTGGGCTGATATTCCATCTGGGGATCGGTGGCTTTTTGGCGGCGGTGGACGAAGGCGAAGATGACGGGCACGAAGAAGAGGGTGGCGATGGTGGCGCAGACCAGTCCGCCGATCACGGCGCGGCCCAGCGGCGCATTCTGCTCGCCGCCTTCGCCCAGGCCCAGCGCCATCGGACCCATGCCGATGATCATGGCCAGCGCGGTCATCAGCACCGGGCGGAACCGCACAAGCCCCGCCTCCATCGCCGCCTTGGTCGCGTCGCCCAGCTCGGCCAGCTTCTCCCGCGCGAAACTCACGACCAGGATCGAGTTGGCGGTGGCGACACCCATGCACATGATCGCGCCGGTCAGCGCCGGGACCGACAGGGTGGTGCCGGTCACGAACAGCATCCACACGATCCCGGCCAATGCGGCGGGCAGGGCGGTGATGATGACGAAGGGATCGACCCAGCTCTGGAAATTGACGACGATCAGCAGGTAGATCAGCACGATCGCGCCCGCCAGGCCAAAGCCCAGCCCGGAAAAGGCGGTGTTCATCGTCGCATATTGACCGCGCATGGTAACGGTCGCGCCCTTGGGCACTTCGCCCTCCAGCGCCTTGATCGCGGCGTTGATATCGCCCGCCACTGCGCCCAGGTCGCGGCCCTGCACGGTCGCATAAATGTCCAGCACCGGCGCGATATTATAATGCGACACCACCGGCACCGTGCTCGACCGCGCGATCGTGGCCAGGCCGCCCAGCGGCTGCACCGCGCCATTGCTCCCCGCGGCGGCCGATACCGGCACATTGGACAGGTCGCTGATCGACCCCATCAGATATTCGGGCGCCTGCGCCACGACGGGATAGGATACGCCGCTCTTGGGATCGACGAAGAAGACCGGCGCGGTCTGCGCCGTGCCTGCCAGCGAACTGGCCAGGCTGGTCGTCACGTCCCGCTCGGTCAGCCCATATTGGCCCGCGCGCGACCGGTCGACATCGACGTCGAGCTGCGGTGACCGCCCCGGCTGCTGGATGCGCGCATCGGCCAGGCCGGGGATGGTCGCGACCTTCGCCAGCAGCTTCTGCGCATAGGCGCGGTTGGCCGCGGCGTTCTTGCCCGCGATCTGGATGTCGATCGGGGCGGGCGCGCCGAAATTCAGGATCTGGCTGGTGATGTCGGCGGGCAGAAAGGCGAAGCTCGTGCCGGGGAAGCGGCGCGGCAATTCCTCGCGCAGCGTCGCGACGATCTCGTCGGTCGGGCGATGCCCCTTCTTCAGCGCGATCAGCATGTCGCCATCCTGCGGGCCGATCGTACCGCTATTATTGTAGACGGTATTGATCGAGCTGACGGGCAGGCCGATATTGTCGGTGATGGCCTCCAGTTCGGCGGCCGGAACCAGTTGCTCCACCATATGGCTGATCCGCTCGAACCGCGCGGCCGTATCCTCGATCCGGCTGCCCACCGGCACGCGGACATGCATGGCGATCTGGCCCGAATCCACCGCCGGGAAGAAATTGCTGCCCAGCATCGGGAGAAGCCCGAAGGACAGGAGGACCAGCCCCATGAACCCCAGCAGGAAGGGCTTGCGCGCATCGAGCGCCCGGCGCAGCAACCCGACATAGCCATGGCGGATCGTCTCGAACGTCTTCTCGAATCCGCGCTGGAACCGCACGAAGATGTTCCGCGACCCGGCGCTGCCAGCCATGTGCGCGTCGCCATGCTCGACATGGGGCTTCAGCAGATACATCGCCATCGTCGGTACCAATGTCCGCGACAGGATGAAGGATGCGATCATCGCGAACACCACCGCCAGCGCCATCGGCACGAACAGGAATCCCGCGACGCCGGGCAGGAAGAACATCGGCACGAACACGATGCAGATGCACAGCAAGGACACGAAGGCCGGCGTCACGATCTGCGCCGCGCCGTCCAATATGGACTCCACGACGCCCTTGCCCTGTTCCAGATGCCAGTTGATATTTTCGATCGTCACCGTGGCGTCGTCGACCAATATGCCGACCGCCAGCGCCAGCCCGCCCAGCGTCATGACGTTCAGCGTCTGGCCGAACATGGCCAGCGCCGCCACGGCCGACAGGATCGCCAACGGGATCGACAAGGCGATGATGACGGTCGACCGCCACGATCCCAGGAACAGCAGGATCATCAGCGACGTCAGCGCCGCGGCCAGCGCGCCTTCATGGATCACGCCCTCGACCGCCGCCTTGACGAAGATCGACTGGTCGCCGATCATCAATATCTTCAGGCTCTCGGGTAATGTTTCACTGATCTTGGGCAGGGCTTCCTTCACTCCGTCCACGATCGCCAGCGTCGATGTCGCGCCGTTCTTCAGCGCCGTCAGCAGCACCGACCGCCGCCCCTCGACATGCACCACATTGGTCTGCGGCCCGTTGCCGTCGCGGACATAGGCGATGTCGCGCATATAGATGGTCGCGCCGTTCACCACCTTGACGGGCAGGTCGTTCAGCGCCTCGATCGTGCCGGGCGCATTGTTCAGCCGCACGCTATATTGGGTCGCGCCGATCTTGACGAAACCGGCCGGGTTGATCTGGTTCTGCGCCGCGATCGCCGTGCCGACATCCTGCGCCGTCAGCCCCTTGGACTGGAGCGCGACCGGATTGAGGTCGATCTGGATCTGCCGCTGCTTCCCGCCCGAAGGATAGGGCATGGCGAGGCCCGGAATAGTGATGAGCGGCGGACGGATCTGGTTCTGGCCCAGGTCGAACAATTGCTGCTCGGACAGTCCCTTGCCCGACAGCGCCAGTTGCAGGATCGGCACGGTCGACGCGCTATAGTTCAGGATCAGCGGCGGCGTGATGCCGGGCGGCATCTGGCGCAGCACGGTCTGCGACACCGATGTCACCTGCGCGGTGGCGGTGCGGATGTCTGCGCCCGGCTGGAAATAGATTTTCACGATGCCGATGCCCTGCATCGACTGGCTTTCGATATGCTCGATATCGTTGACCGTCGTGGTCAGCACCCGCTCATAGGGACTGATGATCCGATTGCCCATATCTTCGGGCGGCAGGCCGGAATATTGCCACGCCACCGCGATCACCGGGATGCGGATATTGGGAAAAATGTCGACGGGGGTGCGGATCGCCGCCATCAGGCCGACGATCGCGATCAATATCGCCATGACGATGAAGGTCAGCGGCCGATGCAGCGCAACCTTGACGATACCGATCAATCCACGACTCCCGCCTTCATCGCGCCGGCGCCCGCCGCCGGATGCTTGATGCCTGCCTCCCCCCATGGAAAGGGTCGCGAGAGGCACAACGGGGGGCGGCGATCAAACCGCCATATCGTTCCCGTCATGCTCTGCGGAGGCGTTGGATTCTAGTTTCGAAACGCCACCCTTGATCCGCGCCTATGCGCAGTTGTCTATTTCGTGTCCAATATATAATAAAGCATGATTGATATCGATGGCGACCTGATCTGATGGACCTGAGACATTTGCGCTATTTCCTCTGCGTGGCCGAAGAAATGCATTTCGGCCGCGCCGCGCAGCGCCTGGGCATGTCGCAACCGCCGCTCAGCCAGCAGATCCGGGCGCTGGAGCAGGAACTGGGTGTCCGCCTGTTCGATCGCACCAGCCGCCGCGTCGCCCTGACCGAAGCGGGCCGCCTGTTCCTGCCCGAAGCGCGCAAGACGCTGGCCCAGGCGGATCATGCGGCGCAGGTCGCGCGTCAGGCACAAAATGGCCATCTGGGCCGGCTCGCCATGGGCTTCACCGCCTCAGCGCCGTTCGTGCCGCAGATCGCCGACGCCCTGTATGATTTCCGTCAAAACTTTCCACAGGTCGACCTCAAACTTCACGAACTCGGCCGCGACGATCAGGTCGCGCGGATCGAGCGCGGCGATCTCGACATCGGTATCATTCGCGGCGTCGAACCGCCTTCGCTCCCGCCGGGCCTCCAGGCCATCTGCCTGCTGGACGAAGAGATGCTGCTGGCCGTACGGCAGGACCATGAACTGGCCCGGCAAACCGCCGATCCCGGCATCGCCGATCTCGCCGGCGTCCCTGTCGTCCTCTACGCCACCACCAGCAGCGCCGACTTCAACGACCATTTCTTCGCCCTGTGCGATCAGGCGGGGTTCAAGCCCGATGTCACGCTGGAAGTCGGTAGCTTCGCGACCTTGCTGGGGTTGGTCTCCGCAGGCTTCGGCGCGACTATTCTCGCCAGGTCGCTGTCTCGCCTGCATGTCGAAAAACTGATCCTGCGCCCGCTCTTCCCGCAGGTCAGGACGCGCCTGTGGATGATCCACAAGGATGATTTGCCGCCGACGGCTCAGGCCTTCCGCGCCGTTATCCTCCAGGCGATATCACGGCATGACGCCAAGCCGAAAGATGCATGAAAATGCATATAAGTAATTGATAAATAACGGTAATATTGATTTTGTCGATCAACGCTCTCGATACGTTCAAAAAATATGTATGATTTTCAATATGTTATAAGGCGTCACTGACTGGAAAACACGCTATAATTGTCGCACTCCTTGTCGCATCAGACCCGCCCGGTGCCCTCCAGCGCATCCATCGCCAGCGCCACCGCGCCCAGCGGCCCGGCCTGATCGCCCAGCACAGGCGGACGGACGATCGCGCCCACCGTGTCTTTGGTGACGAAGGACAGATAGCCCGCCAGTTGCGCCACCAGCCTGGTCCGCACGCGGTCGAGCAGGTCGGTCCGCCCCATGCCCACGCCCCCGCCGATCAGCACCTGCCGCGCCGCCGTCGTCAGCAATATCGTGCCGACCATCTGCGCGATATCATGGGCGACATCGTCCCAGCGCGGATCTTCGGCGGGTATCCGGTCGCCCGGCACGCCGAACCGCCTGGCCAGCGCCGGTCCCGCCACCAGCCCCTCGATACAGTCGCCATGGAACGGGCAGGCGCCTGCAAAGCCGTCGCCCGGCGCCCGGCGGGTGAATATATGCCCCAGTTCCGGATGCATGGCACCATGCAACGGCCGGCCCTGCATCGCAAAACCGGCGCCCAGGCCGGTGCCGATGGTGATGTAGCAGAGGCAATCGGACGGCGTCCCGCCTTCGGCCCCCGCACCCCAGCGCAGCTCCGCCAGCGCCGCGCCATTGACGTCGGTGTCGATCGCGGCGGGGCAGGGCAGCACACCCGCCAGCGCGCCATAGATATCCGCCCCGGTCCAGCCCGGCTTGGGGGTCGGCAGCATATGGCCGAAATCCGCCGCCGCCCGATCCAGGCGCAGCGGCCCGAACGACCCGATGCCGAGCGCTGCAAACGGTTCCGCCTCATGCCAGCGCCGCAGCAGCGCGCCCGCCGCACCCAGCGTTTCGGCGGGGGTGGTGGTCGGGATCGACACCCGCTCGACAATCTCCCGCCCGCGGGCCCGCAGCACGAATATCTTGGTCCCGCCCAGTTCGACACCGGCCAGATAGGGCAGGGCGCTCATGCGGCGGCGCTCTGGAGGAAAGGACGGAAAGACATGATGCGCTATGCCCCGGACAGGAAAATTCCGCCCCTCATAGGCGGGCGCGCACCATCCTTCCAGTTTCTGCCCGACCTCGCGCCATCAAACTGCCGATCGGCATAGAAGCTCACGTCCGTTCCCCGAACGCCGCCGCCCCCAGTGCGGCATTGAACTCCCGTTCGATCCGCCGGGCGTGGGTCAGGAAGCGGCCAAGGCCAGCGAGTTCGGCCAGATCCTCGTCAACGGCACCTTCACCTTCGCGCTGATGGTCGGCCTGTCGGTGGGGGACACGACGCTCGGCACGCTGGTCGCCAATCTGGGTTACGACAAGCTGGTCATGCCCCATCCGGTCTTCATCGGCGACACGATGCGCTGCGAAACGGAAGTGACCGACCTCAAGCCCAGCCGTTCCCGCCCCGGCGCAGGCATCGTCACCTTCACCCACCGCCTGCGCAACCAGCGCGACGAAATCGTCTGCCAATGCCTGCGCATGGCCCTGCTCAAACGATCCGACGCATGACGCTGCGCTCGCTGCTCTTCGTGCCGGGGGACCGCCCCGATCGCTTCGCCAAGGCCGCCGCCAGCGGCGCCGACGCGCTGATCCTCGACCTGGAGGATTCGGTCGCACCGGAACGCAAGGCGCAGGCGCGCGCAGCCGTCGCCGACTGGCTGGCGGAGGATCGGAGGATCCCCGGCTTCGTACGCGTCAATCCGCTCGACGGCGACCAGACCGTTGCCGATCTCGCGGCGGTCCTGCCGGGTCGTCCCGACGGCCTGGTCCTGCCCAAGGCGGAGGGCGCGGCCAGCGTCAGGGCCTTGCTGGCGCTGATCGGCGCGAACCCGCCGCCGATCCTGCCGATCGCGACCGAAACTCCCGCCGCGATCTTCCAACTGGGCAGCTACGCCGCGACGACTACGCATCTCGCCGGCCTGACATGGGGCGCCGAAGACCTGCCCGCCGCGATCGGGGCAGCGACCGCGCGCGATGCGGATGGCCGCTACACTGCGCCCTATGAAATGGTCCGCGCGCTCACCCTGTTCGGCGCCCATGCCGCCCATGTCCCCGCGATCGAAACCGTCTTCCCCCGCATCGACGCACCCGATGCTCTCGCCGATTATGTCGCGCGCGCCCGGCGCGATGGCTTTATCGGCATGATGGCGATCCACCCGGCCCAGGTCGCCACGATCAATGCGGGCTTCACCCCGACGGCGGAAGAGCTGGCCCACGCCCGCGCGATCGTTGCCGCCTTCGCCGCCAATCCCGGTGCGGGCGCATTACGCCTCGACGGCAAGATGATCGACCGGCCGCACCTCAAACAGGCGCAGCACATTCTCGATCGCGCCCGACCCTAATCCTTGCGGACGACGACCTCGACCCCGGCCATGCCGCGGGTCAGGGCGAAGGGTTTGTCGACATTGACGCAGGCCTCTACCACGCCGGGCCAGCTCAGGCACTCCGCGCCCAGCCGGTGGGCGAAGGTTTCGATAAGCGGGATATGCAATTCGGACAGCGCCTCGGCCGCCCGTACGATCCGGCGATAGTCGATGGTTTCGCCGATCCCCTCGACCGCGCCGCCGGACAGCAGCAACTGGACCGTGATGACCAGCGGCTGGCGACGGCCGATCTCATCGGGGTTGATGCCGATATCGGCCAGCAGCGGCAACTCCTTGACCCGGACTTTGGTGGTGACGCGTGCCATATCAGGCTATGCTCCTCTGTGCGGCCAGCACCGTGTTGCTCAGCAGGCAGGCGATGGTCATCGGGCCGACCCCACCGGGCACCGGCGTCACCGCCCTGGCATGGTCCAGTTCATGGGTCGCGCAATCGCCCACGATCCGGCTGTTCCCGTCATGATCCACCACCCGGCTGATGCCGACGTCGATGACGACCGCACCGGGCTTGACCCAATAGCCGCGCACCAGATGCGGCGCGCCCGCCGCCGCCACGATCACATCGGCGGCACGGGCTATGTCGGGCAGGTTGATCGTCTCGATATGGGTCACCGTCACCGTCGCCTCTCGCTCCAGCAGCAGCATCGCCACCGGCTTGCCGACGATGTTGGACTTGCCGATCACCACGACGTTCAAGCCGCGATAATCGTCGATCACGCTATCGAGCAGCATCATGATGCCCAGCGGCGTGCAGGGCACCAAACCCTGAGACCCGGTCGACAATCGCCCGACATTGACGGGATGGAAGCCGTCGACATCCTTGGCCGGCGCGATGCGATCCAGCACCCGCCCGGCATCGATACCCGCCGGCAGCGGCAATTGCACCAATATCCCATGCACGCCGGGATCGCGGTTCAACGCATCGATCATGTCGAGCAGCGCCTGTTCGCCGCAATCGGCGGCCATGCGCCGCTCGATCGATCCCATGCCGACCCTGCGACATTCGCTGATCTTGCGCCGGACATAGATGTCGCTCGCGGGATCGGCGCCGACCAGCACGACCGCCAGCGTCGGATCGACGCCGTCTGCCTTCAGCCGCTCGACATCCGCGGCCGTCCGGTCCGACAGCGCGCGCGCCATCGCCCGCCCGTCAATCATCTCGCTCATGGATCAGCCCCGGAAGACGACGGTGCGCGACTGGTTCATGAACACCCGGTCCTGCAGGTGCAACCGCACCCCCTCGGCCAGCACCCGCCGCTCGATGTCGCGGCCGCGGCGGACCAGTTCGTCGGGCACGTCGGCATGGCCGATCATCTCGACATCCTGATGGATGATCGGGCCTTCGTCCAGGTCGGCGGTCACATAATGGGCGGTCGCGCCGATCATCTTGACGCCGCGCTCATAGGCTTGGTGATAGGGCTTGGCCCCCTTGAAGCCTGGCAGGAAGCTGTGATGGATGTTGATGCAGCGGCCCGACAGGAAGCCGGCCAGGTCGTCGCTCAAAATCTGCATGTAGCGGGCCAGCACCACCAGGTCCGCGCCGGTGTCGGTGACGACCTGCTTGATCTGCGCTTCCTGGGCCGCCTTGCTGTCCTTGGTCACCGGGAAGTGGAAAAAGGGCATGTCGCCGATCAGCGACGTATGCAGCACGTCGCGCGGATGGTTGGAGATGATCCCGACCACGTCCATCGGCAGTTCCCCGATACGCTGGCGATAGAGCAGGTCGCCCAGGCAATGGTCCCATTTGGACACCATCAGCACGACCTTCTTGGGCGTGGCCTGGTCCGCCATCGACCATTCCATGCCTGCTTCCGCGGCGATCGGAGCGAAACCGTCGCGCAGCGCGTCCAGCGTCTCGCCCGCGCCGGGCTTGAACGCGACGCGCATGAAGAAGGTGTTGTTCATCGCATCGTCGAACTGCTGCGCATCCACGATGTTGCAGCCGTGTCCGGCCAGATAGCCGGCGACCTTCGCCACCAGGCCGGGCTTGTCGTCGCATTGCAATCGCAGCGTATAGATAGTCGTCACGTCAATCCTCCCACTTGTCCGTCTGCGTCAATGCGCGCGGGCATAGTCGTTGATCCAGGCGACCGTCTTTTCCAGGCCGCCAAAGGGATAAAAATGCAGTCTTACGCGCCCATGCTCCTCGCCCAGCGCCTGTTCGAACGTCTCGACCAGCTTGTCGGGACCAGCGGTGCCGAGCAGCTTCGTAATGGAAATACCATATTTTGCGAGCACCGAAGCGGACGCCCCGACGCCGCACCGCGCGGCAAAGCGCATCAGCGTCTTGATGCCGGCCGGTCCCGGCACGCCGATGCGCACCGGCGCATCGATGCCACGCGCGCGCAACTCGGTCAGCCAGGCCAGGACGGCATCGGCGTCGAACACGAATTGCGTCACGATCAGCGGCGCCATGCCGCGGCGCCCGATCTCGGTGCATTTGTCGAGCAGGACCGACCAGCATTGGTCCGGCGTCATGTTGGGATGGCCTTCGGGATGCCCGCCGATGCCGATGGCCTGGATGCCCGCGCGTTCGAACGCACCGCTGGCGATCAGCGCGCTGCTGTCGTCGTAGGGGCCTTCGGCTTCAGACGGGTCGCCGGCGATCACGAAGCAGCGCCGCACGTCCGCTTCCGCCACGGCCGCCGCCAGATACGCCTCGAACTCGGTGGCTGACGTGATCCGCCGCGCCGAAAAATGCGGCATGGGTTCGAAGCCCAGGCTGCGGACCAGCTTGGTCGCGGCGATGCGGGCCGCGAAATCCTCGCCGGGCAGGAAAGTGACGGCCACGGGCGTTTCGGGCGCGATGGACGGCGCTGCATCACGCAGGGAGTCCACGTCCTTCGCCGTCATTTCCAGCGAATAGCCATCGACCATGTTGACGGGTGGCCGTTCCCAGTTCGGATGAATGACCGGCATATCCTATCCCCTTCAACCTTGCCTCTCCCGACTCTTCCTAGAGCATCGGACTAAATTCGCATAGATGAAATATTCATAGATACGAAATTTCATGAAAATGAGATTGAGCGCCGCACGGGCCGGGGGAATGACGAATGGCGCCACCACATATATGCGGCAGCGTAGCAACAATGGTCTGCGTTCTGGGTCAGGGCGTGACGGTGATGATGGCCCGCCGGTAGCTGGTCAGGGCCGGCTTGCCCAGGTCGCGCGCCTCCAGAATGACATGAAAGCGGGTCTTCTCCTCGACTTGGGGCGCAACGAAGCGCGTGTCCAGCGGATCGCCGCGCTGCAATTCGATGCGGGTATTGCGATTGACCGCCTCGGCTTCGCGATATTGCCACCAGCTATAATCGACCCGATCGCCATCGGGATCGCGCGATCCGGCGGCGGACAGATGCACGACGTCGCCGGCCTTGGCCGCCATCTCGACCGGCGCATTGCCGGCGATCCCGTTGAGGACCAGTTGCGGGACATGATTGGCGCCCTTGTAGTTCGCCTGAAGCGACCATTGGATGCGCGCGGCGAAATTATGCTGGAAGGCGTCGCGCCAGCGCCAGATGGTCGCTTTGTTGGTCTGATGGGTGCGGCCGTCCGCGCCGATCACGAGATCGCTGGTGTCGGTCCAGACGCCGTCCCACTCTGAAACCTTGCCATAGCGGCCGCCCCAACTGCCATAATCGGGATGGTCCGGGTGGCCCAGGCCGTTCGGGATCAGGTACAGGAAACTGGGCGTGTCGCCTTCCATGATGAACTGATAATCGGGATAGAGCGACCCCAGTGGCCCGATCTGCACATTTTCGCGCAGCCATTCCTTGGACACGGTGGTGAAGTCCGGCCCGTCGAAATAATACATGCGATCGCCCGATATGCCGCCCCAGGTGGACAGGTTATAATGGCGGTGCGCGGTCAGGCTCACGATCCAGAACAGGTCGGGAAACATGCGCCTGACCCAGGGGCCGGCATTGTCCTGATCGGAAATGGAATAGACGCGCAGTTTCGCCACGAACTTCCCCACCTCTTCGGGCGTGCGGGTTTCGCGGACCTTCCATAGCGCCTGCGCCAGATCAACCGCGCCGCCCCAGACCGTGATCCAGACGGGGCGGGGATCGGGCTTGTCGACCGCGGCGATGATCGCTGCGGACCCGGCCGTATCCTTGCCCGCGCCGACCCCCGCCATGCCATATTCCGGGCGTCCGGGCTTGACCGCGGCGCGCAGCGCGTCGGCGCTCGGCCAGCCATCGGCATGAACCTTGAGATTGGGCAGCACCTGCGCATAGGCGTCGATGCGACGCAGGATTTGCTCGGGATGGACGCTATCCTTCAGGTGCCGCGACGTGGATGGCACCAGCGCTTCGATGTCGAAATCATTGGCGTACAGCAGGAAGCGGACCATCGACTCCATATCGTCGGGGTCCGACCCGACATCGGTCAGCACGATGACGCGCGAGCGGGGGAGGTTGTTTTCCGCCAGCGGCGCGGCTGATGGCAGGGCGGTCAGCATCAGGGCGCAAAGGATCGCGACCGAACCGAGTTTCATCGATGATCGTCCTCGATGCGGCGGAGGGCGGGGTCTGGCCCCGCCCTCCAGGGTCAGAAGCGGACGCGGACGCCGGCGGACAGGCGACGGCCGGTCTTGCGATATTCCTTCGTCCGGTCCGCGCTGACGGAGTAGATGAACTCCTTGGCGTCGTTGAGGTTGAGCGCGTCGGCGAAGACGGTGAAGTTCGGCGTCACTTCATAGGACAGGCCGGCATCGAGCTGGCCATAGGCGTCGAAATATTCCGGTTCGCCGTTGCGGCCCACTGCCACCTGCAGGAACTTGTCGCGCCAAGTGTAGGCAACGCGCGCCTGCACGCCATATTTCTCGTAGAAGCCGACGAGGCTGTAACTATATTTGGACAAGCCTTCCAGGCCATAGGAAACGTTGGCGACGGCATTGGTATAGTTGGCGTTGGACTGGGTATAGTTGAAGCTGGTCTGCACGCCCAGGCCGTCGAACGGCGCGGGCAGGCTGGTGAAGGCCTGGCGATAGCCGACCTCGAAACCCTTGACCGTCGCGCCCTTGCCGTTGCCCGGCACCGTCACCTGGAAGGTCACCTGATCGACCTTTTGCGGGGTGGTGAAAAGGGCCACGAAGGAATCGATCTTTTTGTAGAAGGCGGCGAAGGACAAGAGGGAGGAATCGGCGAAATACCATTCGACGCCAGCCTCGATCTGCTTGGCGCGGAACGGCTGCAAGTCCGGGTTGCCGCGACTGATCGTCTCATTGCCCGGATTGGTCTGGATCGACTGGCGCGGCGACAGGTCGGTCAGGGTCGGACGCGTCATCACCTTCGATGCGGACAGGCGCAGGATCAGATCATCGGCCGCCTCCAGCTTGATGTTCAGCGACGGCAGCCAGTCGTCATATTTGCCGCGGAAGCTGATGGGCACCACCCCCGATACGACGATGTCGTTCTGGCCGGTGGGATTGCCATTGGCATCCAGGCGCGGCTTGGCGCTCAAGATAGTCCTGGATGCGCCGGATGAGGTGTAATCGGTGTTTTCGTAGCGCAGCCCGGCATTGATGGTCAGCGGCATCGCCCCGAGCATGGTTTCGAAATTGGCCATCACATAGCCGATCTTCACCTTTTCATCGATTACCGAGGAGGCCGATGGCGAAAAAGTCGCCGGGTTGAAGGTCTTGCCATCCTCCGTCGCAAACTGGTCGATCACGCCGACCAGTTGCTGCGGACTGTAGATCACCCAGTCACGGATGATATTGTCGGGTCCGGTACCCTGGAAGAAATTGCGATTGGTGGAACTGAACAACGAGGTCGGCAACAGCCGGTCGGACCCGCAATAGGCGCATTGCTCGCCAAAGGGCATTTCGTCCGACGTCAGCCGCTTTTTGCGATTGGCGATCATGCCGCCGGTGAAGAGGGTCAGGTTCGACGTCGCCTTCCATTCGGTATCTGCGCGATATTCGCTGATCTTGTCATCGACATCGGTGCCGCCGCCCCAGATATAATAATGGGCGGTGATCCCCTGCGGATTGGTCGCGGCATTGGGATAGTTGGGGCTGGTGAAGCCATAATCATAGATCGGGCTGTCGCCGCGCCGATCATACCAGAGGTCGATATTCTTGCGGCGGATGGTGGTGAAGAGATTATTCTCCTTGCCGCGCCGCTCGGCCTTGGACCGCGAAGCGTCGAGCTTCAGCTTGAAATTGTCGGCCGGCTTCCATTCGACATTGACGCCGAACTGGTCGGTCGTGACGTTGCGCTGGTCATATTGCAGGATCTGGTCGACGAAGCCGCCCTGATAACGCTGATAGACGGCCTCGCCATCCTCGACGACTTGTTCGACCAAGGTTCCGCCGGAAAAATCGTAGGCCAAGCCGGTCTGCTGCTCGGTAAACTTGGCCTTGGAGTAGAGACCATCGAGCGTAACGGTGAGCGTATCGGTGGGCCGGACCTGCAACGAACCGGAAAAGCCATAGCGCTCCAGGCCACGTTCGAAGAAGAAGGGCGACAGGTTCGATGGCATAGAAACATTGCTGAAGGGCGCTACGTCCGGCCCGATACGCCCACCATTCACGCCATTGGCGCGATAATAGGAGTCGCCGCTCGACCGGCGGACATGGCCCGCGCCGATCGTGAATTCGTCGTTGCGGGTCTGACGCTTGGTATAGACGCCCGACAGTGACAGGCCGATGGTCCGGTCCGCATTGCGCCAGGACGCGACTCCGGAGACTTCCGGATTGAACTTGTCGGCCAGTTCAGCCCACATCTGCCCGGCCGAGCCGCTGAAGGCGAACTGTTCCTTCTGGTCGATCGGCCGCAGCGTGTGGACGTCCACCGTCGCGCCGATGGAGGAGCCGTTGAGGTTCGCCTGGGGCGACTTGAACACATCGGCGCCGGCGATGATTTCGGACGGCAGCACGTCGAAGGAAAATTCGCGGCCATTATTGTCGGTGGCCAGCGTGCGGCCATTGACGGTGACGGCGTTGAACTTCGGACCGAAGCCGCGAACGGTGATGTAGCGACCCTCGCCGCGGTTGCGCTCAATGGTGACGCCGGCGACGCGCTGCAGGGATTCGGCGACATTCTGATCGGGCAGCTTGCCCAGATCCTCCGCCACGATCGAATCAACCACGCCGATCGAGTCGCGTTTGATGTCGATCGACGCCTTCTGGCTGGCGCGGATGCCGGTGACGATGATGTCCTCGCTCGTCGCCGGATCGCTGCCCTGGGGTGCCGCGGCGTCCTGCGCACAGGCTGCGCTGCCGATCGTCAGCGCCAGGCCCGACGCCGCCACCATGCTCGCAAGACGGACCTTACCCACCTTTGTCATCTTCCACTCTCCCTATGTTTATTGTCGGTGTTTATGGCGCACCGCACAGCATATGTCAAATGACGTAATACATAATATGAATCAGTGCACCGAGCGGATCGGCAGCACGCAAAGCGCCGATCCGAACACGAACAGCAGCGCCGCGATGAAGATCGCGCGATAGTCATTGTCGAACATGCCGAGCAGGATGGCGGCCATGACGGGGCTGAGAATCTGGGGAATATTGACCGCCGTGGTCAGCACGCCCAAATCCTTGCCTTCGTCGCCCAGCGCGCTTTTCGGCAGCACCTGCGTCATCAGCGCCATGTCGATCGACATGAACATGCCGTAGCCGATGCCGATCACGCCGGCATAAACCCACATGCCGGTCATCGAGGGCGCCAGCAGTGGGGCGGTCATCGCCACACCCATGATCAGGCTGCCCAGAACAACGAACGGCTTGCGTCGCTGCCACCGGTCGGACAGCCATCCCGAGATCAAGGAGGAAGCGACCAGGCAGACCAGGGTGAGCAGCGCCATGTTGGCGATGGCGATGTTCGACGCGCCGTCGGCCAGGCCGATATAGTCGCGCAATATATAGAGAAGATAGGCGGCGACCGCCTGATAGCCCATATAGATGGTGAAGCGGCTGGCGAAGGCCCAGGCGAAATCGGGGTGCGCGCGCGGACTGATCCAGAAGCTCTTGAAGAAACTGCCCCAATGGATCGGGCGGCGGGGCATCGTGTCGCTCGGCGGTTCGCGATTGAGCGCGACGAAGGCGAGGCAGGAGGCGGCGATGGCAGCCGCGAACAGCCCATAAGCCAGCACCCGCTCCCCGGCGAGATAGCCGGCGACCACCGTGCCCGCCGTCAACCCCGCGGTCATGCCCGCGCCCACGATACCCGATACGCCGCCGCGCGACACCGGCGCGAACCGGTCCGCGATCAGCGTCGTCATCGCCGGTTGCATGGCGTTATAGGCGATCGCGGCCATCACCCAGAGGATCATCAGCGACCAGAAGCTCGTCATCAGCGACACGCCGAACAGGCAGAGCGATCCGATCAGCGATGCGATGGCGATCCAGGGCGCGCGGCGACCCCAGCGGCTACGCGTACGATCCGACAGGGCGCCCGCGATCGGCGTCGCCAGGGTCGAGAAGATCGATGTGATGGCGAACAGCAAAGCGAGGTTGTTCTCCTTCGCACCGGGCGACAGCTCTGCGATCTGATTGGGCAGAAGCACGCCCAGCACGCCGCTGTAGAGCGCCATCAGCAGGAAGAAATTGACCATCAGCGACAATTGCAGCCGGACGCGCGCCGCGCCGGTCACCCAGACCGGTGATGATTGGTCGGCAGGGGCGGGGAGGCTGTGCATCAGTTGGCCGCCCGGCTTTCCGGGACCAGGCGCAGCCCCGCATTGCGCGGCCTGCGATGCGGCCCCCCGCGCACGTTCCAGCCGTTGCCGGCAACGCTTTGCGCGATCGCCGCCTCGTCGATCACGATGCCCAGTCCCGGCCGGTCGCCCAATATGATGCCGCCATCGGCAATCTGCTGATCGACGTCGAAGCCCGTGGGAAAAGCGAAATCCTGCACTTCGATGCCGATCATGTTGGGTACGGCCGCGGCGGCATGGGCGACCGGATTGGCGTTATAGGCGACCGGCGAGACGGGCAGGCCACGCGCATGGGCGGCCATGGCCACCCGGTGGAAATGGGTGATGCCCCAAACGCTTCCGGTCTGGACGATGTCGACGGCGCAGGCGTCGAACAACGGCGCATATTGTTCGAGGCCGGAGAGATTTTCGCCCGTCGCCACCGCAGTTTTGACGGCGCGCGATATGGCGGCATGGCCCGCCGCGTCCCATCGCCGCACCGGCTCCTCGATCCAGGTCAGGTCGATCCTCTTTTCGATCTCGGCCAGGTGCCGGATCGCCTGCTTGCAATTCCAGGCTTCGTTGACGTCCAGCATCAGCGCGGGCCGGTGGCTGTTCCGCGACAGGATGTCGCGCACCGTTTCCAGCCGGCCGATGTCACGGTCCAGATCGCGGCCGCCCTTGATCTTGGCTGCGGTAAAGCCGCGATCGGCCCAGGCGCCATAATGACCGGCGAACGCATCGTCCTCCAGGCCGTAGCACAGGCCGGAGGCATAGCCCGGCACGAACCGGTCACCCGCGCCCAGCGTGCGCCACAGCGGCTCTTCCGCCATCTTCGCCTTCAGATCCCACAATGCCATGTCGATCGCCGCGATTGTGCCGAAGGTGGCGCCGGCGTGGCCGCTCTTGAACACGTGGGCGAGCATCGAATCATAGAGGCTCGACACCGCGCGCGGGTCCGCGCCCTCGACCGCGGGAAACAGCCGGTCGATCTCGCCATGCTGGCCAAGGCCGATGCCGGTCAAACCGCCATCGGTTTCGAGCAGCAGGACCGGGACTTCGGTAATGCCGGATTCGACGACGCCGTTCACGTCGCCGACCGGCCGCCGCCAGTCATGATAGGCTGTGAGGCTGCGATAGCCTGTAATCTTCATCGGGATGTCCTCTACCCTTCCGGTGTTACCGGCCACGAGTCATATTATGTATTATCTATGTTGTTTGACAAGTCTTGACGGCGCTTGTCAATCGGGTCCACGCTGGAAATTAGCGTCGTGCAGGGCGCAGGCATGACAAAAGGCGTGAAGATACATGCAGGATAGACTGGGCGGCGGGGCTTTGGCGGCAACGCAGCGGGTGCGGCGGCGTCCCCGCTTGGCCGAGGCCGTGGTCGAAGACCTGGTCAATGCGATCGTGACGGAAATGTACCCCGCCGGCACCGCGCTGCCACCGGAAAACATGCTCTGCGACCTCTATGGCGTCAGCCGCACCGTGGTCCGCGAAGCGACGACGGCGCTCACCGAGAAGGGACTGGTGGTATCGCAGCAGGGACGCGGGACGATCGTGCGCGATTCGCGCGATTGGAACCTGCTGGACCCGATGATCCTGGCGGCCTTGTTCCGGCGCGAGGACGGCCTGTCCTATCTCGACAATCTTTCCGAAATCCGCTCATCGCTTGAAGCGTCGATGGCGGCCAAGGCGGCGAAAAAGGCGACTCCCGAAAGCGTGGCGGAACTGACGGCGCAGATCGACAAGCTGGAAGGGCTGGTCGACATGCCTGCTGCCTATGTGCATGAGGATGTGCATTTCCACGACATCATCATGCGCATTTCGGGCGACCGGCTGAGCAAGGCGATCATCGACGGCATCCAAGGCAAGGCGCTCAACACCCATGGCTATGCCGGCAAGCTGAGCGTCGCGCATGTGCGCGATACCCAGGCGGCGCATCGGCGCATCCACGACGCGATCGTCGCTGGCGATCCGGAGGCGGCTGCCCGTGCGATGCGCGAGCATATAGAATCTTCCTGGGCAAAACGGCGCAGTTCCCGCGTCGAGACATAGCGCACGGCTCAGGGTTGCTCGTCGAGCGCGTAGATTCGCTCCATTTCAGCCCAGGTGACGTTCGGCGCAAATGGGAGAGGGCGCTGGAACGTTCGCATCAGGGCATCCCAGGCCTGGACATCCGGATTGGCGGCATCCTGCGCCCTCTTGGTTGCGCCGTCGGGAGCAAGGGCGATATCCTGCTCCATGATCATCACCATTCGGTCGCCGATCATCCATATTTGCAGGTCCGTCACGCCATCGGCGCGGATCGCATCGCTCACCGCTTGCGGTGGGCCGCCGGGTTTGTGCCATTCGCGATAGCGCGCGATCGAATCCGGCTCGTCCACCAGGTCGACCATGAAGCAACGTCGCACAATCTCACCCAATGTCCTTCTCCCGGTTGACGAGTCCGTCCAGTGTAGATATTCATCATATGTCTTACAAGATGGAGAGGCTGATCATGGCCCGGCTTTATGGCGGCGAAGTGTCCAAACGACATATCGCCGAACGATCCGGCGCGCTGTCGCAATTTGCCGGCGTGCAATTGATGACCCTGAGGGATGGGGTGGAGCGCGGCGTGCGGATGCTGCGATTCCGCACCGGCTCAGGGCTTGCCTTCACCGTGCTGGTCGACCGCGCCATGGACATCGCCGAATGCGACCATGCGGGGCGCGCCGTCGGCTGGCACTCGCCGTCGGGCTTCCGCCATCCCGGCCTGCATGAGTATGAAGGGGAGGGCGGGCTTGGTTGGTTCCGCTCCATGTCCGGTCTCAATATCACATGCGGCCTCGACCATATCCTCTTCATGCACGATGATCCCGCCGGCCATTATCATTATGGCCCGCGAGAGACGGTGTCTTCTTCGCTGCACGGCCGCATCGGCACCATTCCGGCGCAACTCACCGGCTATGGCGAGCAATGGGACGGCGACGCCTGTACCTTCTGGGCGGAAGGCGTCGTCCGCCAGTCGACCGTCTTCGGCGAGGATCTGCATCTCATCCGCCGGATCGAGGCGGATTTGGGCGGCGACGAGATCCGTCTGACCGACCGCGTGGTCAATCACGGCTTCTACCGCACGCCGCACATGTTCTGCTATCATATCAACGTCGGTCATCCGGTGGTCGCGGAAGGTGCGCGCTATGTTGCGCCGATCCGCGACGTGCTGTGGGCCGCTCATGCCGATGCCTATCAGGCGCAGGGCGTGGGATATCGCACCTTGCCCGCGCCGATCGTCAATTTCCATGAACAGGTCTGGCAGCATGACATGGCGCCCGATGCGGACGGCCGGGTCGAGGTCGGTATCGTCAACGAAGCGCTGGGCTTCGGCTTTTCGGTCGTGACCCGCAAGGATCAGTTTCCGGCCATGTTCGAATGGCAGAATCTCCACGCCGGCCATTATGCGGTGGGGATCGAACCCTCGACCAACCATGTGCTGGGCAAGGATTTCGCACGCGAACGGGGCGAATTGATCGAACTCGAGCATGGCGAAGAGCGCCGCTACGACACGATCCTGCGCGTCCTGCCCGATGCCGCCGCGGTATCGGCCGCAGTGGCGCGGATCGAGGGCGTCCAGTTGCAGCCCGATGAGGACTATCCCGCGCCTTCCGGCCACTATCCGCCGATCGGGAATGCGGCATGAAGGGCCGGACGATCCTCTATACCGGCGCGGCGGGCGGGCTTGGCCTCGAAACGACGCTGCTCCTGATCGAAGGCGGCGCGACCGTTATCGCGGTGGACAATGACCCGGCCAAGGTGGCGCGGCTGACCGAAGCGGCCGTCGGCAAGGGACCGGGGCGGCTGGTCGTATCGACCGCCGACCTGTCGGACCTTGCTGCCTTCCGCGCAACGCTCGACGATCTGCTCGCTGAGCATGATGGTTTCGATGTCGTCATCAACAATGCCGCCATCTATCCGTCCCGGCCCTTCGAGGATTTTTCCATCGAGGAGCATCAACTGGTCCAGCGGATCAATGTCGATGCCGGGATCGTCGCGGTGCAGGCGGCGCTGCCGGAGATGCGGGCCAGGGGCTTCGGTCGGATCGTCAATATCGCCAGCATCACCCTGTCGGGCGGCTGGGCGAACCTGTCGCCTTATGTCGCATCGAAGGGCGCGCTGGTCGGCCTGACCCGCGCCTGGGCTCGGGAATTCGGTCCCGACGGCATTACCGTCAACGCCATCGCGCCGGGCGCCTTTCCGACCGACGCAGAAAAAATCCACCCCGACCCGGTCGGGTATAACCGCATGGTATTGGATGCGCAGGCGGTCAAACGCCGGGGCGTCGCCGCCGATATCGCCCATGCCATCGGATTTTTCGCCGCCGACGAGGCGGGCTTCATCACCGGCCAGACGCTGCACGTCAACGGCGGCTGGGTCATGGCCTGAAGGACCATCAATGACCATTCTCAAGGATATTCGCGTTCTCGACTGTTCGATCGCCATGGCCGGGCCGTTCGCGGCGCAGCGATTGGGCGACATGGGCGCCGACGTCGTCAAGGTCGAACCGACCAGCGGCGAATGGCAGCGCCATGCTTCGGCGGGCGGCGCCACCGGCAATAGCATCAACGTCTCCTTCCTCTCGCTCAACCGCAACAAGCGGTCGCTGGCGATCGATCTCAAATCGCCCGAGGGGAAGGCGGTGCTGCTCGACCTGGTGAAGGATGCCGACATCTTTCTCCAGAATTACCGTCCCGGCGTCGCCGAGCGGCTGGGTGTTGATTATGCGACCCTGTCGGCGATCAACCCGCGCCTCATTTATGTGTCCATGTCCGGCTATGGCGAGGATGGTCCCTACCGCCTCTATCCGGGGCAGGATCTGCTGCTTCAGGGCATGTCCGGCGCGATGCTTTCGGCCGGGGCGGACGGCGCGCCGCCATCGCCCGCCGGACAATATCTGGTTGACGCCGTGACCGCCTATACCGCCTTTGAAGGCGCACTCGCCGCCCTTTTCCACCGCGAACGGACGGGGGAGGGGCAGTTGGTGCAGGTCAATATGCTCGACGCCATCACCACGCTCCAGATGCAGGAATTGTCGGTCTTCACCGTCGGCGGCAAGGCGCAGACGCGATCGGCGCAGCCCCATGCGCACAGCTATATCCGCGCGCCTTATGGCGTGTTCGCGACGGCCGACGGCTACATGACGCTGGCGATGGCGTCACTCAAGACGCTGGGGCAGGTGCTGGACGATCCCTTCTTCGCCGAGCTGGACGAGGAACGCGACGGCTGGACCCAGCGCGACGCCATTTTCGCCCAAGTGAAGACGCATCTCGTCACCCGCGATACGGCGCATTGGCTGGCAACGTTCCGCGCCGCCGATATCTGGTGCGGGCCGGTCTATGGCTATGCCGACCTGGTCGACGATCCACAGATCCGCCACAACGGCACCTTCGTCGAATATGACCATGCGACCGAAGGCCGGGTAAAGGTGCCGGGCTTTCCGATCCGCTTTTCCAGGACGCCGTCCGCCATCACCCGTGGCGCGCCGCTGGTCGGCGAACATAGCCGCGACGTGCTGGCGGAAATCGGCCGCAGCGAAGCGGAAATCGCGCAACTGATCGAATCCGGCGTGGTGCGCCAGCATATATGAGCCTGCCCCATTATCGCGGCCTGACCTGGGATCATCCGCGCGGCTATCGCGCGCTGGAGGCGGCCGCGTGCTCCATAGCGCCTGGGCAGGGGCTGACCATCGCCTGGGACCGCCATTCTCTGGAAGGGTTCGAAGCCGCGCCGATTGCGGAACTCGCCGATCGCTACGACCTGATCGTTCTGGACCATCCCCATGTCGGCGAGGCGGTGGCGCAGGACTGCCTGCTGCCGATGGAAAGCCTGTTCGACGCCACGATGCTTGCAGAACTGGAGACGGCGGCGATCGGCCGTTCGCTCGCCAGCTATCATTATGCCGACGCGCACTGGGCGCTGCCGCTCGACGCGGCGACGCAGGTCATGGCCTATGCCCGCGACCGGATCGATCGACCGCCCACGACATGGGATGCAGTGATCGACCTTGCCGCCAGCCAGCCGGTCGCGCTGTCGCTCGCCGGGCCGCACGCCATCCTCTCCTTCCAGTCGATCGTCGCCGCGCTGGGCGGCGCCCGCCCGGCGGATGCCTTTGTCGATCGGCAGATCGGGCGCGAAGCCTATGCCATCATGGCGGGGCTCACAGGCTCCACAAGCCGTGCATTTGTTGCAGCCAATCCCATCGCGTTGCTCGAAGCGATGGCGACCGGCGAGGATATCGCCCTCGTCCCTTTAATCTACGGCTATGTAAACTATGCCGCCGCCGGTCGCGTAGGTTTCGCCGATGCGCCACGCGGGACGGCAGGGATCGGATCGATCCTGGGCGGCACCGGGATCGCCGTGTCGAGACGTTGCGCGATGACCCCGGCGCTCAAGGCGCACCTCCTCTGGCTGATGGGCGAGGAGGCCCAGCGCCAGTTCATTCCAGCACAGGACGGGCAGCCCTCGCTCCGTACGGCCTGGGCCGATCCGCAAGTCGATGCCCGCTGGGGCGGTTTCTATAGCGGCACGCGCGCTACGCTGGAGGCAGCCAGCCTGCGCCCGCGCCATGACGGTGCCATCCCCTTCCAGACCGAAGCCTCCACCCGCTTTCGCGCCGGCCTGATCGATGGCGACCCCGCTGATCCCGTGCTGGACGCCATCGAAGCGGCCTTCCACCGCCATCACCGCAAAGGAACCCCATTATGAGCGCCCAACTGCGCTTCGACATTGCCGATCGCATCGCCACCATCACGCTCAATCGCCCGGAAAAGCTCAACGCGATGACGCCCGACATGGCGGCGGCGCTGGTCGCTGCGGTCAGCGAATGCAACAGTTCTGACGCGGTGCGCGTGCTGGTCGTCACCGGGGCGGGCGAAAAGGCCTTTTCCGCCGGCTCCGACATTTCGACGCTGGACGCCTATGCGACCCCCTGGGACTTTCGCAATCGGCAGGATTATTGCGACGCGCTGCGCGCCTGCCGCAAGCCGGTAATCGCGGCGATCAACGGCTATGCGCTGGGCGGCGGGCTGGAAACCGCTATGGCCTGCGACATCCGCATCGCGTCGAGTAATGCCCGCTTCGCTGCGCCGGAGATCAAGCTGGGCTGGATCGGCGGCGGCGGCATGGCGGTAGGCCTGGCCCATTCGATCGGCATGTCGAACGCCGCGCTGATGCTCTACACCGGCGACATGGTGAGCGCGGAGCAGGCACTGGCATGGGGATTGGTGAGCGAAGTCACGCCGCCCGACCAGTTGCTCGGCCGGGCGCAGGCCATCGCCGCGACCATTGCAGAGCGCGCGCCGATCGCCGCCGAAACGGCCAAGCTCAACCTGCGCGCCGCGCACCAGATGCCCTATGACAAGGCGATCGACTATGAGCGCGACCTACAGGCGATCTGCTTCGCCACGGCCGACGCCGCCGAGGGCCGCGCGGCCTTTGCCGAGCGGCGCGCGCCCGACTTTCAGCGGCGCTGAGTCATGGACCTGACCCCCGCCGCCATCCTGCCGGCCGATCCCGACGCGCTGCTGTTCGGCCGCATCTGGCGTCCCGATTGCGAAGGGCCATCGCCGGTGCGGGTCGATGGCGATCGGCTGACCGATATCTCCACCCGCTTCGCGACCGCGCGTGACCTGTGCGAAAGTGTCTCCCCGGCGCAGGCGCTGCGCGACGCGAAGGGCGAGGATGCCGGCCCCCTTATCGACATCCTCGCCAACACCCCCATTGAACGCCGCGATCCGTTGCGGCCCTGGCTGCTCTCGCCGATCGATCTACAGGCGGTGAAGGCTGCGGGCGTCACCTTCGTCACCTCGATGCTGGAGCGGGTGATCGAGGAAAAGGCGCGCGGCAATCCCGAGGTCGCCGTCCAAATCCGCGAGCAGGTGCGCGCGCTGGTCGGCGACGACCTGCGCGACCTGAAGCCGGGATCGGTGCAAGCCGCGCAGCTTAAACAGACGCTGATCGACGCGAACGCCTGGAGCCAGTATCTGGAAGTGGGCATCGGCCCCGACGCCGAAATCTTCACCAAGGCGCAGCCGATGGCGACGGTCGGCGCGGGCAGCGCCATCGGCGTCCATCCCGCATCGGTCTGGAACAATCCCGAACCCGAAGTGGTGCTGGTGATCGCTTCGGACGGACGGATCATCGGCGCGACATTGGGTAATGACGTCAACCTGCGCGATGTTGAGGGGCGATCCGCGCTGCTGCTGGGCAAGGCCAAGGATAATCTTGGCGCGGCGGCGGTCGGTCCCTTCGTTCGACTGTTCGACGGCGGCTTCGACCTCAAGGCGGTGGAGGCGATCACCGTCACCCTGTCCGTCCATGGCCGCGACGGCTTCTTCATGGAGGGCCGATCGGCGATGGCGGAGATCAGCCGTTCTCCCGCAGAGCTTGCGGCGCAAGCGGTGAACGCCCATCATCCCTATCCCGACGGCCTCATCCTCTATCTCGGCACGTTGTTCGCGCCGACGCAGGACCGGGGCGAGCCGGGACGGGGCTTCACCCATGCGGAAGGAGACGAGGTGCGGATTGGCTGCGATGCATTGGGGACTTTGGTGAATCGGGTGACGGCGACCGACCGGGTCGAACCATGGCGTTTCGGGACCGGTGCGCTGATGCGCAACCTGGCCAGCCGAGGCCTGTTGTGAGCGCTCGTCCCCGTATCCTGCTCACCCGTCGCTGGCCTGACATAGTCGAACAGCGGCTTGCCGCATCCTATGACGTGACGTTGAACGAAGGCGACCGGCCGATGGATGCGGTCGCGCTGGCCCAAGCAATGTGCGATCATGATGCGCTCTGCCCGACCGTCACCGACCGGGTGACGCGCGACATATTGCTCGTCCAAGGACGACGGGTAGGGATCATCGCCAATTATGGCGCGGGATATGAGCATATCGACCTCGCCGCCGCGCGCGAAGCGGGACTGGCCGTTACCAATACGCCCGACGTGTTGACGGAAGCCACCGCGGACATCGCCATCACCCTGATGCTGATGGCGATGCGCCGGGCGGCCGAGGGTGAGCGCGAATTGCGCGCCGGCGACTGGACGGGGTGGCGACCGACCCATCTTGTCGGCCAGTCGCTGGATGGCAAGCTGTTGGGGCTGGTCGGCTTCGGCCGGATCGCCCGCGCGGTGGCCAGGCGGGCGCAGGCATTCGGGATGCGCATCGCCTATCACAGCCGCCGTCCTGCGGCTGACATGCCGGCCGACGCCTATTACGCCGATCTGGGGGCGCTGGCGCAGCAGGCGGATGTCCTGTCGCTTCATGCACCGGGCGGGGCGGAAACGCGGCACATGGTCGATGCCGCGTTGCTGGCGGTAATGCCGGCCCATGCCGTGCTGGTGAATACCGGGCGCGGGTCGCTGGTCGATGAAGGAGCGCTGGCTGAGGCTCTGGCGGAGCGGCGGATCGCGGCGGCGGGGCTGGACGTCTATGAAAACGAACCGCACGTCCATCCCACCCTGATCGACCTGCCCAATGTCGTGCTGCTGCCCCATCTGGGCAGCGCCACGATCGAGGCGCGCACCGCCATGGGGATGAAGGTTGCGGACAATCTCGATCGCTTCTTTGCCGGCGAGCCGCTGCTTGACCCCGTCGCTTGACCGGATCGCAGCGGCGACGCGGGCCTGGCTTGCGGCGGCCGACGGGCCGCTGATTCTGGGCCTGTGCGGCGCGCAGGGTTCGGGCAAGTCGACGCTCGCCGCCGGCCTGCAAAGGCGGATGGAGGCGGAGGGGCGGCGGACGGCGATCCTGTCGCTCGACGATCTCTATCTGAGCGGCACGGCGCGGGCACAATTGGCCGATACGGTGCATCCGCTGCTGCGCACCCGCGGCGTGCCGGGCACCCATGATGCGTTGCGGGGGATCGCGATTCTGGATTCGGTCAAGGCTGGCGAGGCGCTGCTGCTGCCGCGGTTCGACAAGGGGCGGGACGAGCCGTTCGATCGGGAGGAGGCGGCCGGACCCGTCGATATCCTGATCTTCGAAGGCTGGTGCGTCGGCGCGCGGCCGCAGGCGGAATCGGCGCTCGCCGCACCGATCAATGCGCTGGAGCGGATCGAAGACCCGGACACGGTCTGGCGGCGCCATGTCAATCGCCAGCTCTGGGGCATCTATGCCGAACTGTTCGCCCGCATCGACCGGCTGGTTCTGCTCGCCGCGCCGGACTTCGGCGTTGTGCGTGACTGGCGCGGCGAGCAGGAGGAGACCTTGTGGGCCAGCAAGGCGAGCGGCGCGATGGACGCTGCGCAGCTCGATCGCTTCGTCCAGCATTATGAGCGGCTGACCCGGCATATATTGGCGGAAATGCCCGGCCGAGCCGATCTCACGCTCCAACTCGACCATAACCGCCAGCCAGGGGCTACAGCATGATCATCTCCTCCCCGCTCGACTATCGCGAAGCGGCGCGACGGCGGCTGCCGCGTTTCCTGTTCGATTATGTCGATGGCGGCGCGTTCGGGGAAGAGACGATGGCGGCCAATAGCGCCGACCTGGCAGATATCAAGCTGCGCCAGCGGGTGCTGCGCGATGTGTCTGCGCTGAGTCTGGAAACCACGCTGTTCGGCGAAAAGATGGCGATGCCGCTGCTGCTCGCGCCGATCGGCCTCGGCGGCATGATGCGCCGGCGCGGCGAATTGCAGGTGGCGCGGGCGGCCTGTCGCGCTGGCATTCCCTATATCCTCTCCACCGTCAGCGTCTGCTCGGTGACCGAAGTGATCGAGGATTGCGGCCGGCCGGTCTGGTTCCAGCTCTATGTGCTCAAGGATCGCGGCTTCATGCGGCACGCGCTGGAGCGGGCGCAGGCGCTGGGCGTCACCAAGCTGGTCTTCACCGTCGACATGCCGCTGCCCGGCGCGCGCTATCGTGACGCCCATTCGGGCATGAGCGGCCCCAATGCGCCGCTGCGCCGGATGCTGCAGGCGATGGGCCGTCCGGGCTGGGCGTGGGACGTGGGGTTGCAAGGGCGGCCGCACGATCTGGGCAATGTCTCCGCCTATCGTGGCCAGCCTACGAACCTGGCCGATTATATCGGATGGCTGGGGGAGAATTTCGATCCGTCCATCACCTGGTCCGACCTGGAATGGATCAGGGACGTGTGGAAGGGCGAGATGATCGTGAAGGGCATACTCGATCCGGATGACGCCCGCGATGCGGTGCGTTTCGGCGCCGACGGCATCGTCGTATCCAACCATGGCGGGCGGCAACTCGACGGCGCAGTGTCGACCGCGCGCGCCCTGCCCGGCATCGCCGATGCAGTGGGCGACGAGCTGACCCTGCTGGTCGATGGCGGCGTGCGGACCGGACTGGACGTGGTGCGGATGCTGGCGCTGGGCGCGCGCGGCGTGCTGCTGGGCCGCGCCTATATCTACGCGCTGGCGGCGCAGGGAGAGGCGGGCGTGACCCGTCTGCTGGAACTGATCGCGCAGGGGATGAAGGTGTCGATGGCGCTGAGCGGCGCAAAAAGCGTCACCGAGTTGGACAGTAGGTCGCTGGTTTAGGGTTGGCACATCTTCCTCATTATGTAATACGTCATACAACATAATGAGAGGATCGCAGCATGAGCAGCGTGATCGACCGCGCGATGTTCAGCCGTCGCGCCATGACTTTGGGATTGGGCGCGGCCTTCGCATTCGCGGCATCGCCCGTCCGCGCCACCGGCTCGCTGGGCGGCTTCCACAATGTCCGCGACCATGGCGCGAAGGGTGACGGCATCGCCGTCGATTCCGACGCCTTCAACCGCGCGATCGAGGCGGCGAGCGCGGCGGGTGGCGGGACGGTGGTGGTGCCACCGGGCCATTATCTCTGCTTTTCGATCCGCCTGAAAAGCTACATCACTTTGCTGCTGATGCCCGGCAGCCTGATCGAGGCCGCCGATCCGCGCCGGCACAAGGGGCGCTACGACCTGCCCGAAGGCATCTATGACGAACAATATGTCGATTATGGCGTTGCCCATTTCCACAACGCCCTCATTTATGGCGACGGTGTCACCGACGTGGCGATCGTCGGACGCGGGCTGATCCACGGCATCGGCCTGGACCGGGAAGGGCCGGCGCCGCGCTGGCATGGCATAGAGGGCTGGAAGGCACCCAGGGAACAAGGCCTGTCCGCCGACGCGGCGCGCCGGGCGATCCCGCGCGAAATGGCTTATGAGGGGCGTGGCAACAAGGCGGTGGCGCTGCGCCGCTGTCGCAATGTGCTGCTGCGCGACTTCACCATCCTGCAGGGCGGGCATTTCGCCTGCTATGTGCTGGGATCGACCAATGTCACGATCGACAATCTGACGGTCGACACCGACCGCGATGGGATCGATATCGACTGTTGCCGCGACGTGCGGATCAGCAACTGCATCGTCAACGCGCCCAAGGATGACGCAATCGTCCTCAAGAGCAGCTATGCGCTCGATGAACCGGTCTTTTGTGAGGATGTCACCATCATCGGTTGCAAGACCAGCGGCTATGATCTGGGATCGATCGTCGCTGGCAGCTATCGTCCCTCGCCTTATCGCTCGGTCGACGATGTCGGCGTGCTGGGGCGGATCAAGCTCGGCACCGATTCCGCCACGGGCTTTCGCAACATCCTGATATCGGGCTGCACCTGCGACCATACGCGCGGGCTGCAACTAGGCGCGATCGACGGCGGGGTGCTGGAAGACGTGACCTTCAGCGACATCAACCTGCGCAATCCGGTCAACCATCCGATTTTCGTGCGACTGGCGGCGCGCAACCGTTCTCCGCGTGGCACGGGTCCGTCAAAGGTGCGCCGGGTGCGTTTTTCCGACATCAATGTCTCCGGCGCATCCGGCCCCTATGCCTGTGGTATCGTCGGCAATCCGGGCGAACCGATCGAGGATGTCAGCTTCTCCAACGTCCATGTCCGTTCGGCCGGCGGCGGCAGCGAGGCGGATGCGCGCCGCACTATCCCCGAACGGCCCGCCAGCAGCCTGGAGCCCAGTTTCATGGGCGCTTTCCCCGCACACGGCCTTTATGTGCGCCACGCCCGCAACATCAGCCTGCGCGACGTCAGTTTCGACGTGGAGGCGGCGGATGCGCGCCCCGCAATCCTGTTCGACGACGTGCAGGGGGCGATGGTAGATGGCCTGCGGTCCCGCCATGCCCGCGACACGGCGATCCGGTCGACCGCGAGCAGCGGCATCCAGATCGGCGATATCCAGACTTTGAGCTAAAGGAATGACGATGCGCCATGGTTTCGCGCTTGCCCTGCTGCTGCCTGGCGTTGCTCAGGCCGCCACCGAAACGCCGCTCGCGACGGGCTGGCGTTTCGTCAAGGCGGATGCGGCCGGAGCGGAAACGCCCGATTTGGATGATCGCGCCTGGACGCCGGTCAACGTGCCACACAGCTATAACGCTGAAGATAGCGGCGTCGGCGGGGCCAAGGCGCGCGGTGAGCCGGAGGGCGTCTATTATCGCGGCCCTGCCTGGTATCGGCTGGAAATCGATCACCAGCCGGAGCCGGGCAAGCGCTATCTGCTGCATTTCGGCGGCGCAACGCTGAAGGCCGACATCTGGCTGAACGGACGGAAGCTGGGCGCGCATCAGGGCGGCTATGCCGCGTTTCGTGTCGATGCGACCGACGCGCTCCAGCCCGGGCGCAACCTGCTGGCGGTGCGGGTCGACAATAGCCGCGATACCCATATCGCGCCGCTGAATGGCGACTTCAACATTTTTGGCGGCCTCTATCGCAGCGTGTCGCTGATCAAGAGCGATGCGCTGGCGATCGACCGGCTCGACCATGCCGGGCCGGGGGTGCAGGCGCGCACGGTCGCGCTCCAGCCGCGCCGCGTCACGATCGATGTCGCCGTGGCGGTGCGCAACGACCGCGCCACGCCCGCGCAGTTCACTATCGCCAGCCGGATCGTGGACGCGGCCGGCAAGATCGTGGCCCGGCATGTCGCGCCCGCAACGTTGGCGGCTGGCGCGCGGGAGGCGGTGAGGCAGTCTGTGTCCTTGCCCAATCCGCATCTCTGGGAAGGGCGCAAATCGCCCTATCTCTACCATGTCGTCACCGATGTGGTGGAGGGCGGCACGATCATCGACAGCCAGAGCGTGCCGCTGGGCGTGCGGACCCTCACGGTCAAGCCCGATGGCACGGTGCTGCTCAACGGCGCGCCCTATCCGATGCGCGGCGTCAACCTCCAGCATCCGACCCGCTTCGGGCGCGGGCCGATCGTCACCGATGCGGAGATCGACGAGGATCTGGCGATCTTCGCCGATATGGGCGCGACCGCGCTGCGGCTGGCCCATATGCAGCATCCCCAGCGCGTCTATGAACGGGCCGACGAACTGGGCCTGCTGCTGCTGACCGAAGTGCCGCTGATCGACGATCATGACCCGTCGGATGCCTTTCGCGAGAATCTGGTCGAGCAGATGCGCGAACTGATCGCGCAGACGGGCAATCATCCTTCGGTCGCGCTCTGGGGCATCGGGAATGAAATCCGCAAGTCGGATGCGGCGTCCAACCGCATCCTCGCGGCGTTGCAGGCGACCGCCAAGGCGCTCGATCCGACCCGGCCAACCACCTATGCCCATTGCTGCCTGGAGGATAGCGACCCGATCGCACAGCATAGCGACACCGTGTCCTACAATCGCTATTTCGGCTGGTACTGGACCAAGTCGGAAGACATTGGTCCCTGGGCCGACGAATTGCACGCGAAGCTACCGGGGCGTCCGATCGGCGTCAGCGAATATGGCGCGGGGGCGAGCATATTGCATCAGGAAGACCCGGTGATGAAGCGGCCGGAATCCAATGGCTATTGGCATCCCGAACAATATCAGACCGATTTCCACATCAAACATTGGCGCGAGATGAAGACGCGGCCCTTCCTCTGGTCGACCTTCGTCTGGGTCGGGATCGATTTCCCGTCGTTCAAGCGCAATGAGGGTGATCGTCCCGCGATCAACGACAAGGGGCTGGTGAGCGAGGATCGCAAGGTCCGCAAGGATGCCTATTATTGGTATCAGGCCAATTGGTCGGATGCGCCGATGCTGCACATCGCCAGTCGCCGCGACGTCGCCAAGCGGACGCAGCGGGTGAAGGTGCAGGTCTTTTCCAACCAACCGGCGGTCGAGCTGCGCCTGAATGACGGAGCATGGACCCGCGTGCCGGTGGACGACCATATCGCCAGCTGGGATATCGATCTGGCCAAGGGCGAAAACAGGGTCGATGCGCGGATGCAGGCGGGCGGCACGGCGCTGACCGATGCGGTGCGCTGGATATGGACGACGCGGCCCTGACGAAAAAATGGCCGCCCGATGCAGTGGGCGGCCAGTGGGGGACAGGGGGGTCAGCGCGCGACGGTGAAGCGATAGTCGCCAGATCCGGCCTCCAGCACGAAGCGGTCGCCCCGCAGGCCGATGGGACGAAGCCCCACTATCGCGCCGATCGGTTGCCCACCTTCGCGGATCGCATCGCTGGAGGCGGTCGGCAGATAGATTTCCGCGCGGCTGTTGGCCGGCACGCTGATATCCGCTGCGAAACCGTCCGGCCCGTTGCGCCAGTCGGTGCGGATCGGTCCCAGCACGCTGTCGTAACTGGCCCCGCCGCGTTCCAGCCTTTTGTCCAGAACCGGATTGAAACGCCAGGTCAGGAAACCGGCCGAGATCGGATCGATTCCGGCGACACGGCGGAAGATGAAGCCCGCCACCGCGCCCAGCGCATAATGATTATAGCTGTTCATCGCGGAATCGACCATGTCGGCATTCCACCGCTCCCAGATCGTCGTCGCGCCCTTGGCGATCATATAGCCCCAGGACGGGAAGGCGGTGCGCAGCAACAGGTCGTAGACCAAGCTCTCCTCCCCCTGATCGGCAAGTGCATCGAGGCTGTAGGGCGTACCGAGGAAGCCGGTGGAGATGAGCGTGCCGCGCCGGCGAATATCCGCCGCCAGTTTCGCTGTCGCCGCGGCTCGCAGCGATTCCGGCACCAGCCCGAAGCGCAGCGCGAGGATATAGCCGCAATGCGATCCATTGCCGACCCTGCCGTCGGCACGCACGAAGACCTTGGCGAAGGCGGTGGCGATGTCGCGCGATAATTGGCGGTAGCGTTCGCCTTCCGGCTGGCGTTTCGATCCGAAGGCCATGTCGGCCATGGCGTCGGCCGAATGTTTCCACATGGCGGTGGCGATCAGATCCTTGGGGGTCGTCTCGTCGCTCGGCTTCTTGGCGTCGAGTGCGACCCAGTCGCCATAGTCGTACCCACGCAGATTCCGCCAGATATGGTCGGGATTATGCTCCGCCAGGAAGCGCATATAGCGCGTCATCGACGCCCAGTTGCGATCGACGATCGCCGTGTCGCCATAGCGCTGCCATGCCGTCCAGGGCAGGATGATGCCCGCATCCGCCCAGCCCGGCGAGGCGCCCAGCGACAGGTCGCGCCAGCCGGTCGGCGCATAGTCGGGAAACTCGCCGCGCGGCCCCTGCGCATCGCGCAGGTCGCCCATGAAGCGATGGGTGAAGGGGCCGACGTCCATGGTGAAGGCGGCCGCGTCCCAGAAGACATTGGCGTCGCCGGTCCAGCCCAGCCGCTCGTCCCGCTGCGGACAGTCGGTCGGCACGCCGAAGAAATTGGACCGCTGGCTCCAGCGGCTATTCTGCCACAGACCCTGAATGATGCGGCTTTCCACCAGCGGCTTGCCGGTTTCGGGGAGCGCGCTCGACAGGACGATGCCGGTGACTTCATCCGGGGTCGGCGCGCGGCCAAGGCCGCTCACCTCGACATAGCGGAAGCCGAAATAGGTGAAATGCGGCTGGTAGCTTTCGCCCGCAGGGTCGCCCCGGAAGGTGTAGAGGCAGGACGCGCGGGCGGCACGCAGGTTGGCGACATCGACCGTGCCGTCTGAGTGCAATATTTCGGCGAAGCGCAATGATATGGTCTGCCCGGCCGCGCCTTTCGCCTTCAGTTCGGCCCAGCCGGCGAAATTCTGGCCGAAGTCGATGACGTGGCGATCGCCGTCGAAACTGCGGATGGCGACGGGCTCTCGCCGTTCGATCGCGCGGATCGGCGGGGCGACATGGGCGCGCAGGCGGCAGGGCGGGGTCTGGCCGATACGGGCGGGCGTCCAGCCCCGCGCCTTGAAGCCGGGGCTGGACCAGCCGGGCTGTTCGCGCCGGGCATCATAATCCTCGCCATAATAGATTTCCGCCTGGGTGATAGGCGTGTCGGTCTGCAACTGCCACTTGTCGTCGGTGACGACGATCGACAGGCTGCCATCGTCAGCCAAGACCTCCAGTTGCGCGAACAGGCGCAGCGGCGGATCGCCAAAGGCGTAGCGGCCGGCGGGCGCATGATAGCTGCCATACCAGCCCTCGCCCAGCAGCGCGCCGATCGCGTTCGCGCCTGGGTGGAGCAGGGCGGTCACATCATAGGTGCGTACCAGCGCGGTTTCGCGAAAGTCGCTGCTTTCCGGTGCGAGCTGGGCATCGCCGACGCGTTGGCCGTTGATCTGCGCGATATAGGAACCCAGCGCCGTAACGCGCAGCCGCGCCTGCCGGATGGCGCGTTTCAGCTCGAAATCGCGCCGCAGCATATAGGCGCCGGCGCGCGGCCAGGCCTGTGGCTGGTTGGCGGAGCGCTGCGCCTTGTCCCAGCCCGCGTCGTTGAAGGCGACAGCCTGCCACCCGGCGGGCGCGTGGGTCGCGGTGCGCATCGCCTCGCTGGTGATGCGCCGCTCGCCTGCGCGGATCATCATCGCGGCGGCGATCTCGTGCATCTTGGGTTCGTCGAAGCCTTCGGGATCGGTTACCTCGATCGCCACGACATGACGGCCGGAGGCCAGCTTATGCTGCGTCTGTGCGATCGGCTCGGCGCCGAAGCGATGGGGGCCGCGGGGGGGGAGGGCGATTGGTTCGCCGTCCATCCAGACCAAAGGCGCACGGAAATTACCGATGGAAAAGAGCGTGACGTCGCCCGCCTTCTCCAAGTCGAAAGACAGGCGGAACTGGCGTGGTGCCTTGTCGGCGGGCCTGTTGCCGCGCATCCAATGCAGCCCGGCCGCCCGGTCGGCGCGCTCCAGATCAGTTTGCGCCTCGATCCATTGCGCCTGCCAGTCGGCGGGGTCGAGCAGCCCCATTTCGAAACTCGCGACCGGGCTGGTGGCGCGCATGCCGCGATCGTCGCGCACCAGCACGCGCCACCAGACACGCTGGCGCGACTTTAGCGGCGCGCCGAGCCAGCCCATGTCCATGCTCTTGTCGGTCAGCACCTCGCCCGCGTGCCACAGGTCGGGCGTGCCGGCCTCCAGCAGCGCGCGGCTGCTCGCCGCCTGCACTTCGCAACGGGTCTGGCGCACGGCGCGGTCGCGGCTCTCCAGCCGCCAGGACAGGCGTATATCCTGCTGGTCGAGGCCGATCGGATCGACCAGTCCCTCGGCGCGCAGATCGGTGATGCGCAGGTCGCCGCCTTCCTGCCCCTTCGCGGCGAAGGCGGGCAGGCCGGCCAGCGCGCCCGCGCCCTTCAGCAAGGTGCGGCGTTCGATCATGGCCGTACCCCCGCTTCATCGATCACCTTTTGTGCATCGGCCGGCCAGTCGCGATTGGGCAGCAATATGTTGTCGCGCGCGACATTGCCGATCTCCTCCAGCCAGCGGCCGCCCATAGTGTTGGAGTTATGCCAGTTGCCGGTCGCGACATTGTCGGTCGAGATGCGGCGCTTGTACATTTTGCCCGCGGTATTGATGTTCAGCCATTTGCCGCGCGTCTCGATCACATTGCCGGTCACGCGGAAATGTTTGGAGCCTTCGTCCAGATAGAGGCCGATCTTGTCACCGATATCGAAAATATGGTTGCCGCGCACGATCGCGTTGGGATTGGCCGACAGATTGTAGATCGCCCCGCCATCCATGAACCAGCCTTTCACGCCATGGATGCGATTGCCCTCGACCAGCGTGTCGCGCAGCGTCGTGGGCGTCGTATATTTGATATTATGGACGTAGCCTTTGGCGTTCTCGTCATAATTGGGATTGCCGCCGGCGTCGTTATAGCCCCAGCCCCACCCGACCGCGATGCCGTCATAGGGCGCGTCGCTGATGTCGTTATGGACGATGCGCGCACCGCTGACATAGGTGGTCAGGATCGCGGCGTTATCCTTGTAATCCTGTGACACGGTGGCGACGACATTGTCCTCGATCACGATGTCGCGGTTGACGAGCGCCGCATTGTCGGGATGATGCGCCTCCACCCGGATACCGCCCGCCATGATCGCGCTGCCCGACAGGATCGCGAAGCGGTTGCGCGCCACGCGGATATTGCTGGCGGCCAGGCCCACGCCCGACAGGTTGGCGTTGGCGTCATTGCCGATGCCAAGCCCGATCTGGCCCAGTTGTGAAAACTGGTTGCGTTCGAACACGATGTCGCGCGCCGCCGACACCTGCACTGCGGCGGGCATCTGGTTCCATTTCTGGCGCATGGATTCGAATGCGACGCAACCCCAGCCGCATGTCTTCCACGCATCCGTCGGGCGGATCGGCGAGGTTTCAGCCAGAAACGAGCCGCTCTGCTGATTGGCGTAGCCGGTGGCGCGCGACGCGCCGAGCCAGCTGCTATGAGAAAAACGCAACCCTTCGAACCGCAGCCGTTCGACCGGCGCGTCGGGCGTGCCGCTGATCGACACCAATGTCTCCAGCCGGGGCAGGACAACGCGGCGCCTGGCGATATCCTCGTCCAGCCCCATGCGCAGGTACAGCTTGCCCGCCTGCGGATCGACCACCCATTGATAGGGCTTGCTGTGCCATTCGTTGGTCTTGTCCACGAATTCCAGCGCATTGACGAGGAAGAGCCGGCTGTCCTGCGGGAAGATCGGCTTGGTGATCGTGTCATAGCCCCAGCTATTATTGTCCCAGGCGGGCTGCGCCATGGTAACCTTTCCGCCCGCGATCGCCTGCACCGGCGACACGCGATCGGTGAAGAAACCGGTCGCCTCCAACTCCATCCGGTCGGCGCGCTTCACGCCCGCAATCCATGTGAGGTCGGGATTGGTAATCTCGAAACCCGTGGCGTTGAACGTCAGGTCGGACGGCCGGATTTCGATCCACGGCCGTTCGGCGAGCGTGTCGTCCACCCAGAGCTGCCGCGCATCGATGCCCTTGGGTACGTCAGCGACATAGAGGCGACGTTCGGGATCGAACGGCTTGAAGCCGCTCACCACCTGCCCGCCCGACAGCATCGGATGGGCGCCATCGGCCGCGCGCCAGATCACGCTATGGCCGTTCTGCCCCCCGTCGGCGCGGCGGAAGAGCAAGGGCGCTTCGAGCGTGTAAGTGCCGTCGGCCAGGATGACGGCGACGTCGCGCTGGGCATTGCCCTGCCGCACCAGCGCCTGCGCGCGGGTCAGCGAGCGCACCGGGCGCGCCTGCGTGCCGGGCGCGCGATCGTCGCCCGCAGGGGAGACATGGACCAGCAGCGGTCCCTCCTGCGCGGCGGCGGCCAGCGGCATTGTCGCCGTCAAAGCCACGCCGATTATCAGGCTGCGCTTCATCATCGTCTCTCCATGGTTCGCGCTCTTTTGTCGGCGCTTATGCGGTTCAGTTGACCCAGCCGCCGTCGATCACATTGACCGTGCCGGTGGTGAAGGCGGACTCGTCCGAGGCGAGATAGACGGCCAGTGCCGCCAGTTCCTCGACCCGGCCGAACCGCCCCATCGCCTGGCGCGCGGTGAACTCCGCATAGGCCTTGTCGAAATCGCCGGTGTCGTGCAGCCGCTGGATCAGCGAGGGCGTCTCCACCGTGCCGGGGCAGATGGCGTTGCAACGTATCCCCTTGGTCACGAAATCGATGGCGACGGACTTGGTCAGGCCGATCACGGCGGCCTTGGTCGCGCCATAGGCGAAGCGGTTGGGCACGGCCTTGATGCTGGAGCAGATGGACGACATGTTGATGATCGATCCGCCGCCGCGCGCGATCATGCCCGGCAGCATGGCGCGGATCATGCGATATTGGGCGGTGACGTTCAGGCTGTTGGAAAAGTGCCATTCCGCCTCGTCGCAGTCCAATATCGTCCCGGCATGGACCCGGCCCGCACAATTATAGAGGATATCGATATCCGGATGCGCCGCCGCGATCGCCTGCACCGCTGCCGGATCGGTGACGTCCAGCGCCTGCGCCTCCACCCCGTCGATATCGGCCAGCGCCTCGGCGCGCACGTCAGTTGCAATGACGCGCGCGCCTTCCCGGACGAAAGCCTCTACCGTGGCGCGGCCGATCCCCTGACCCGCCGCCGTCACCAGCGCAGTCTTGCCTGCCAGACGTCCCATCTTCCTGCTCCATATTTAGATAATATGTATGATGTCTAAGCAGGATGATGGAGGGCTGTCAATTGGCGGCGACGAAGGACTGTCGCTGCTCACCCAGCTTGTCGATGCCCAGCGCGACCACATCGCCGGGCTTGAGATACCAAGGCTCCGGCTTCTGCCCCAGGCCGACGCCGGGCGGGGTGCCGGTGGTGATGATGTCGCCGGGCAGCAGCGTCATGAACTGGCTGAGATAGGCGACGATCTGCGCGACGGTGAAGATCATCGTCTGCGTGCTGCCGTCCTGCTTGCGCACGCCATTGACGTCCAGCCACATGGACAGCGCCTGCGGATCGCCCACTTCATCGGCCGTCACCAGCCACGGGCCGACAGGGCCGAAGGTCGGAAAGCCCTTGCCCTTGTCCCAGGTCGCGCCGCGTTCGGTCTGCCATTCGCGTTCGGACACGTCGTTGATGACGCAATAGCCCGCGACATGGGCCAGCGCGTCGGCTTCGCTGACACGATGCGCGGTGGTGCCGATGACGACGCCCAGTTCGACTTCCCAATCGGTCTTGCGCGAGTCGAAGGGAATGATGACGGGATCATTCGGCCCCTGGATGCAACTGACCCATTTGTTGAAAACGACCGGTTCCTCCGGGATCGGCAGGTTGGATTCGGCGGCATGATCGGCATAGTTGAGGCCAATCGCGACGAACTGGCGCGTGCCGGCGACGGGCGGGCCATAGCGAACCGGCCCTTCGACCAGCGGCAGCGTGGCCGTGTCGATCGCCGCCAGGCGCGCCAGACCGTCGGGTCCGATCGCCGTGCCGTCCAGATCGGCGACATGGGCCGACAGATCGCGCAGTCGGCCGTCGGCATCGACCAGCGCGGGGCTTTCCTGGCCCGCTTCCCCGGTGCGGCATAATTTCATGATGAACGTCCTTTCTTATGGCATGGCATGAAGCGGCATGGACAGCCGCGCATCATGTTGTATGATGTCTTATGTTGTTGGGAAAAACAAGGTGCGAGGATATGGGAGAGGCGGGAACCGACATGCACGAGGTAAAGGCGTGACGCGACCCCGCATCCTGGATTCGCACCAGCATTTCTGGCGGATCGGCGGGCCGGGTCAGGCGTGGCCGGACGCCGGCTGGCCGCTGATCCATCGCGATTTCCTGGCCGACGATCTGCGTGCGGCGACCGCGGGGCTTGATCTGGCGGGCACCATATTGGTCCAGTCGCAACCGGACGATCGCGATACCGACTGGATGCTCGATCTGGTGGCGGACGATCCGCTTGTGTTGGGCGTGGTCGGCTGGGTCGCGCTGGAGGCGGACGACGCGCCCGCGCGGATCGCCCAATTGGCCGCCCGGCCCAAAAGCGTCGGGCTGCGCCCCATGCTCCAGAGCATCGAGGCGAGCGACTGGATCTTGCGAGCCGATCTCGCACCGGCGATCCAGGCGATGCTGGCGCATGGCCTGCGCTTCGACGCGCTGGTCCAGCCGCGCCACCTGCCCGTCCTCGCCCGTTTCGCCGAACGCTGGCCCGACCTGCCGATCGTGATCGACCATGGCGCAAAGCCGCCTGTGGCGGACCATATCATCGATCCCTGGCGGGACGATCTGGCCGCGCTCGCGCGCTATCCCAATATCTGGTGCAAGCTGTCGGGCCTCCGCACCGAACAGGCGTCGGGGCAATCGGCCGACGCGCTGGCGCCCTATGTCGCGCATATACTCGCCTGCTTCGGCGACCGGACGATGTGGGGCAGCGACTGGCCGGTGCTGCTGCACATGGGGGACGCCTATCACGACTGGGTCGACGATGCGGTCCGGTTGGCGGGCGTTCTGGACGCGAAGCGAAGCGCCTGCCTGTTCGAGGGCGCCGCGCGCGCCTTCTACGGCCTTGCATAACAGGAGAAGAATGTGGCGCTGGATTTCGGCAGACTGGGTTTCGGGGCCGCTGCGATCGGCAACCTCTATCGCGCGATCCCGGACGCAGATGCGCGGGCGGTAATCGATCAGGCCTGGGCAGCCGGGCTACGCTATTTCGACACCGCCCCCCATTATGGCTTCGGGCTGAGCGAAAAGCGCCTGGGTGCGGCGCTGGCGGAGATTGATCCGCACCGGCGCGCGATCATCTCGACCAAGGTCGGGCGGCGGCTCGATCCGACGCTCGACGCGGATCTGTCGCAGGCGCGGCAGGGTTTCGTGTCCCCAGAACCCTATGAAAGCCGTTTCGACTATAGTTATGACGCCGTCATGCGCTCTTATGAGGCAAGCCGGGGCAGGCTTAGACGGGATTGCATCGACATCCTCTATGTCCATGATATCGGTCGGTTTGCGCATGGCGACGCGCATGAAGCGCGGATGCGCGAATTCCTGGATGGCGGATTTCGCGCGATGGAGGAATTGCGCCGCACCGGCGCGGTTCGGGCGATCGGCCTGGGCGTCAATGAAACGGCGGTCTGCGAAGAGATATTGGCCCATGCCGATATCGACCTGATCCTGCTGGCCGGGCGCTACACCTTGCTGGAGCAGGCGCCGCTCGACAGCCTCCTGCCGCTCTGCGCCGCACGGGGGGTACGCATCATCTTGGGCGGTCCCTTCAATTCGGGCATTCTGGCGCAAGGCGTGCGGCATGGCGGGCCGGTCCATTATGATTATGGCGATCCCCCCGCGTCGATCGTGGACCGGGTCCGCCGGATCGAGGAACAATGCGACAGGTTCGGCGTGCCGCTGGGCGCGGCGGCGCTGCAATTTCCGCTGGCGCATCCTGTCGTCGCGAGCGTCATCCCCGGCATCGGAACGACCGCCCATCTGCGCAGCGCCATCGCGCAAATGGCGCAGCCTGTTCCTGCGGGCTTCTGGCTGGCGTTGCGGGACGAAGGGCTCATCGACGCCCGCGCGCCGGTCCCGGCGGGAATGGCGGCTTAGACCCTGTCCTACAGCCCCGGAGCGGGCTATAGTCCGATCTGTCGGACAGGGCGGGCCGGGTCGGTGCTCGCAATATACTATCCTATTGCGGCACTAACATTGCGGGACGTGCTGGAAATATGCGAAGTTGGGACGGCCATTTCCTATTTTGCGGACCGCCGGGGAAGCCTGCCGGACGACATGGCGGGCTTCTTCTTCTCCTCAGTCGGCGATCGCCATATTGATCCTTTCCAGCCGCGGCGAGAGGATGTGGACCGCCGCCAGCGCCACGAAATAGGCGCTCCCCGCCACGGCGAACAGCGGCGTGTAGCTGCCGATGCCGTCGAGGATATAACCGGCATATTTGGCCATCGCCATGCCGCCCACCGCGCCCAATGTTCCGCCGATGCCGACGACCGATCCTACCGCCCCGCGCGGGAACAGGTCCGATGGCAAGGTGTAGAGATTCGCTGAAAACGCCTGATGTGCCGCCGTCGCCACGCCGATGACGAGCACCGCAACCCACAGATTGTCAATCGACTGGGCGAAGAAGACCGGCAGCACCGCGCAGGCGCACAACAACATGGTGAGTTTGCGCGCGGCGTTGACGCTCCTGCCCGCCTTCATCAGCCGGCCCGACATCCAGCCGCCCGCGACGCTGCCCAAGTCCGACAGTAGATAGATGGCGACCAGCGGCGGCCCGAAGCTGAGCAGGTCTAGGCCGTAGCGGGTGCCCAGATAGCCGGGCAGCCAGAAGAGGAAGAACCACCAGATCGGGTCGATGCAGAATTTGCCGATCGCATAGGCCCAGGTTTCGCGGACGGTGATCAGCCGACCCCAGCCGATCGACTGAACCGGATCGGCCGGGTCTTGGCGGATATAGGCCAGCTCCTCCGGCGACATCTTGGCATGATCCTCCGGCCTGCGGTAGAAGACCAGCCAGGCGATCAGCCAGATTATGCCGAAAAGTCCGGTGGCGTAGAAGGCGACGCGCCAGCCGTAAGCGACGGTCAGCCATGGGACCAGCAGCGGCGTCACGATCGCGCCGATATTGGCGCCCGCGTTGAACAGGCCGATGGCGAAGGCGCGCTCCTTCTGCGGGAACCATTCGGTGACGGCCTTGATACCTGCCGGGAAATTGCCCGACTCGCCGACGCCCAGGCCGAACCGCGCCATGGCGAACTGGGTGACGCTATGGACGCCGCCATGCGCCATATGGGCGATGGTCCAGATGACCACCGCTATGGCGTAGCCGAAACGCGCGCCCACCAGGTCGACGATCCGGCCAAAGCCCAGATAGCCCACGGCATAGGCCGCCTGGAACCAGAAGACGATATTGGCATAATCGGTTTCCGACCAGGCCATTTCCGTCGACAGCGTGGGTTTGAGCACGCCGATCATCTGGCGATCGACATAGTTGATCGCGGTCGCCGCGAACAACAGCCCGATCACGACCCAGCGATAGCGGGTCGGCGGGCGATCCCCGATGGCCATGTCCTTCATCTTCCTGCTCCTGTTGCGGCCCGTGCGTCCGCTGTTCATCGCGGCTTTTGGGCTTCGATCCTGCATCTTAGAGTGCCGAACGGTCCGAAATCGGCTTCCACATCCTGTCCCGGCCTGACGGGATGGACGCCGGTGATGGCCCCGGTCGATATCCACCAGCCCGGTTCGAGCGCCATCCCGCGCGCTGCGAGATGTTCCAGCAGGAAGCGCACCGATCCGATCGCGCCATCGGTAAAGGCCGCCGCCGTGCCCGTGCCGACCGCGAACCCGTCGATCCGGGTGACAACGGCCTGCTCGATATAGGCGCCGCTGCGCCAGTCCGGCACGGCTGGCCCGACCAGCAAGCCATTATTGTTGCCGAAGTCGGAAATCGTCACGGCCGGGCCATGGTCGTTGATGCCCTCGAACGGCGAACTGGCGATCTCGATGCCGATATGCACGGCGTCGATATGCGCCGCGGCCTCCTCCAGCGTGAAATGCCGTTGGCCGGCTACTGGCGCATGGCCGATGCGCAACAGAAACTCAGCCTCCGCCGCGCCGAAGCCGTGGTCGAAGACGGTGGCATCCCCGTCCGCCGCGCCGAGTGAGGCCGCGAAAATCGGTCCTGCCAGACGGTCGCAGCCATAGCGTTCGGCCAGCGGCGGCAAGATGCGTCCGACCTTCCATCCCGCCACTCGATCGGCACTCCGCGCCATCGCGGCGGCCTGAATGGCATAGCCGTCCTCCAGCGTCGCGGGTGGGGGACCGGGATAATCGGCCAGGCCGGTCGCGCCGCGAGAAAGCGATCCGCTATCAGCCCTGCCTGGTCATTTCCTCTCATCGAACATCCTTTTCCGGGATCGGTTTCCGCATTATTGGAAACCGGTGTCATTTACAAGCCGATGCGTCTGGCGCGGCCTCGCTTGTGCGCTATAAGGCGGCAATGGCGAAGCAGCAGCAGGAAGAGGGACCGGCGCCCAAACTGACCATCAACGACATTGCCCGCATGGCTGGCGTGTCGAAGAAAACGGTCAGTCGCGTCATCAACCGGTCGCCCTTGCTCAACCGCCAGACGCGCGCCAAGGTGGAGGCGATCATCCGGGAGACGGGCTATGTTCCCAACCCGCAGGCGCGGGCGCTCGCGCTGGGGCGCAATTTCCTGATCGGCCTTGTCTACGACAATCCCAATCTCCAGACGATCCTGAGTATGCAGCGCGGTGTGCTAGAGGCGCTGCACGGCACCGAATTCGAACTGGTGATCCGGCCGGTCGACCGCGGTTCGCCTATGGTGATGGACGATATCCGCCGCTTCGTTACGCGCCAGCGCCTGTTCGGCGTCGTCATCGTGCCGCCTTTGTCCGAAAATGATGCGCTGGCCCGGATGCTGGATGAAGAAGGCTGTCGCTATGTCCGCATAGGATCGGCGACCTGGGACGATGCCGACCATATGGTGGCGTCCAACGATCGCGACGCAGTGGCCGATGCGACGCGCTATCTGATTGCACAAGGGCATCGACGGATCGGCCTGATCGCCGGGCCGCATGGCTTCCGGTCGGCGCAGGAACGGCGCGACGGTTTCGAACTGGCGCTGGCCGACGCCGGCATCGCCCTGCCGCGCAGTCTGGTAGCGGATCGCCATTATACGTTCGAATCGGGTCTGGCGGAGTGTGAAAGTCTGCTCGACCTGTCGCCGCGACCGACCGCGATTTTCGCCGCCAATGACGAGATGGCGGCGGGCGTGCTCTATGCCGCGCGCCTGCGGGGCATCGCCGTGCCGGAACAATTGTCGATCGTCGGCTTCGACGACACGCCGATCACGACGCGGGTCTGGCCACCACTGACTACCGTGCGCTGGCCGACCGTGGCCATGCGCCGCGCCGCCGGACTGAAGCTGATCGGTGCCGCGACCGGCGAGGACGCGGAGGTCGGTGCGCCTTCGATGTTCAGTTCGATGCTGATCCGTCGGGGGTCGGTGGCACCGCCTGCAGCCGGTTGATGGGTGACCGTTATGATACCGGTGTCTTATCGGCGCAAGCTGAACAGCACCTGTTCATAGGCATCCATAAGTCTTTGAAAATGAATGTCTTCGTTGAAGCGCGTGCGGACATCGGCATGGGCTGTCGCGCCGAGGCTACGGCATAGCGCCGGATCGTCCCACAGACGCCGCATCTGGCGGGCGAGATCGGCCGCATCGCCGGGGGTGAAATGCAGGCCGCAGAGCCCTTCGCGCACCGTGTCGTTCAGCGCGCCGATCCGTGATGCGATGACCGGGACGCCGTGGGCCATCGCTTCGGCCGCGACGATGGCGAAGGTTTCGAACCAGAGGCTGGGCACCACCAGCGCTCGCGCGCCGCGATAGATGGCCGCCAGCGATTGCGGACCATCGGTGATCGTCACCGGCACGCCCTGCGCCAGGAGCGGCGCGGGGTCGCTGCCGTGCGGGCCGGCGACATGGATCGGCAGGCCCGTCATGCGGCTTGCCTCGATCAACACGTCCAGGCCCTTTTCCGGCACGAAGCGGCCGGCGAAGGCGAAATAGGCGCCCTGTGCCGGATCGACCGGATCGGCCGCGGCGGTGATCGCGCATTCATTGACGCTGATGCGCTCTAGCGGGATGCCGGCTTTGGTATGGAGCCAGTCGCGGCTGAAGTCGGTCAGGACGATGAAGCGGCTGACATGGCGGCGGTAGAAGTCGCGCCAGCCCGCCACCGCATGGCGCAACGCGAAGGCGGCGCTTTCGGGCAAGTTCTCGCGGCAGTTGCGCAAAAGGGCGTGATGCGCGCCGTGATCGGCGCAACGGGTGCAGACCCCGGCCCCGTCATGATGGGTGGCGATCGGGCAGGTGATGCGAAAATCATAGCAGCTATGGACGATCGGGATGCCGGCGCGGGTGCACTGTTCGAACAGCCATGGGGTCAGAAGTGGATAAAGTTCATGCGTGTGAACGATATCGGGTCGGTCCCGTTCCAGCCGGGCGGCGAAGGCGCGCAGCGTATCGGGCGCGTAGAGGCCGTTGGCGAAGGCGCTGAGCTTGCCTGCCATGCCTGTTGAAAGATCGCAGCTATCCCTTTCGAATATATCGATATCTAAACCCCGTCGCCGCGACAGGGCGATGGTCGCGTCCCAGGCGTTGTCGGCCCCGCCGCCGCCCCGATGGCGGTTGAAGACATGCAGGATCTTCATGCGACCTGCGCAGGCGCGAGAAGTTCCGGGCGGTAAGTTTCGCCGATCAGCGCCCCGGTCGGTCGCCGCCCGGACGCCTTCAGCGCCACCAGTTGACGGAACAGGCCAGCATAGCCGTCGATCACCGCGTCCCAGCGGAAATGGGCGGCGGCGTGAGCCTGCGCCGCCCGGCCCAGCGCGGCGCGGCGTGGGGGATCGGGATCGAGATCGCGCAGGATGGTCGCCAGCGCGCCGTCATCCTTGCTGAAATAGACATTGTCGGGGCCGACATTTTCCCGGTGGAAGATCACGTCGATCGGCACGCAGGGCGCCCCCCAGTGCATCGCGCGCAACAGGCTCGGGTTGGTGCCGCCGACCTCATGCCCATGCAGATAGGCGGCGCAATGGCGATAGAGCGCGTTGAGCGCGGCAGAGTCGAACACGCCGCCGACGCAGCGCACCTGCCCGTCATGCTCCGCCGCGACGGCGCGGGCATAGGCGCTGTCATAGGGGACCGATCCGACGACGATCAGCGGCTTCGTAACGCCGGATGCGCGATATTCGCGGATGATATGATCGACATTATTTTCCGGCTCCATCCGCGCAACGACCAGATAATAGGCACCGGGCGTGACGCCATATTGGGCCAAGGCGTCGATGTCGGGCGCCTCCCCGACCGCACCGCCATAGGGGATGTAGGTGGAGTCCGCGCCATATTCCCGGGCATAATAATCCTGCATCGCACGCGAATCCGTGACCAGCCAGGTGGCAAGCCGTGCGCTGACCCATTCGGACCATTTATAATAAGTCCGCTGCAAGTCATTCCATTTGCGCCGTTGCCAGCCCAGTCCATCGGTATGGATCAGCACCGGCACGCCCAGCGCGCGGAGCGGCAGGATGAAGGGGCCATTGCCCGGATCGACGACGAAGACAAGATCGAAGCGGCGGAAGGCGGCGTCCCATAGGGCCAGGTTGCTATGGATGATGCTCTCGAAACTCTTGCCGCCCGGCGCGGGGAGGTAACGACACCGCACCCCCTGCCAGGCCGGCGGGCGCGCCTCATAATATTGGTTCCGGCAATAGACGGTGACGTCCATGCCATGGCTGCGCACCAGCCCGACCGCCAGTTCCTCCACCAGGGTCGAAAAGCCGCTATAGCGCGCGGGGATGCCGCGATCGCCGATAATGGCGATGCGCAAGGGACGCAAAGGGCTGGCCGCGTCAGCCATGGGGTTTGAACCCGGTCCACACATCCTGCGTCATGCCCGCGTCGGGGCCGGGCGCGACCTGCTCGACCCGATCGAAGGCGGCGAGCAGAGAATTACGCACCCAGACGGGCGGATGGATGGCGAAATACCATTTCTTCCCCTCCTCGAACCGTTTCTGCGTCACCAGCTCGCCGCGATCATAGGCGTCGATTTCGCGCTTCTGGGTCAGCAGATAGCGATAATGATCGCCATGGGTGGTCGCGATCATCAGCCCGCCGCGTCGCAAAATCCGGTGCAGTTCGGCGGTCCAGTCGCGATGCATGGCCGCCGACAAATGGGTGAAGACCGAGAAATTATAGACCGCGTCGAAACTATTGTCGGGAAAGGGCAAGGGCGGCGCGAGGCCATTCAACGCAAAATCGATGCCCGGCAGATGCGCGCGGCACCAGTCGATCGTCGCCGGATTATAATCGGCGCCGCTGATCTGCGGCGATCGACCGGCCAGCAGTGCCGGCATATGGCGGATCAGCCGGCCCGGCCCACAGCCCCATTCCAGCACGCGCAAGGGTTGCGCATCGGGCAGGTGGGTGCGGACGAGCCGCGCGAACAGCGCCGCATGGGCTAGCCCCACGTCATGATAGTCGGCCCAGTCGACCTTGTTATAGGCGTCGAAGGCCAGATCCTCCGGCGGCACCGCGAAGCCGGGATGGCGGGCGAGGAAGGCGCGGTTGCTGCGCGCCGCCCGCGCCCGCTTGCGCAGGAAGGCCATGCGATCGAACATGGGCAGCAGGCCCAGCGATCGGGTGGCGCTGAGGATGTGATATTTCATGGCCGGTGCCTTTCTTGCGGTGAAGAGGGAGGGGCGCGGTCGAACAGGCGCAGGGCATAGGCCCGGTCCTGTCCGACGATGGCGATCAGGGGAAAAGGCGCGTCCGGCTGGGTCAGGCGGAAGCGGTTGGCGCGGTTCTGGAGGATGTCCACCAGCACGGACGCGACCACCCCGGCGCACAGGCCGCCGATCAGCGCGGCAATCAGCAGTAATTTGGTCTGCGGCGCATCGGGCTTGTCGGGCAGCGCCGCGCTTTCGACCAGTTGGATCGCCGAGGGCGCGGACTGGGCGGTGGCGGCGGTGACCGCGGCCGTCATCAGCTTGTCCTGCAACGCCAGATAGGTTTTTTCCAGCATGTCGTGGCTGCGGCCCAGATCATGGCTGTCCTTCATCTTCTGCGGAATGCGGTCGATCGTCGCGCGCCGCGCCCCGACTTCGGCCGACAGCGTGGCCAGCCCCGCGCGATCGCCCGCCAGTTGCGCCTCCAGCGAAGCCCGGCGCGCGCGCAGCGCGTCATAGCCGCCATTGAGCGCGATGCTGCTCTGCTGCACCCCGCGCTGCGGCTGGGCGGCGAGTTGCCGGCCGATCGCCGCGATCTGATCGTCCATGTCGCGCACGTCGGGCGAATCCGGGCGATAGCGAACGAGCAGGGCGTCGCGCGCGGCGACCAGCTTCGCCTGTTCCTGCTTCAGTTGCGCCGCGACCGGATTATCCTGCACCAGCCGGCTCGCGAGGATGTCGCGCGGCTCGCGCGCCAGTTGGGCGGTGACGGCGGCCAGTTCGCTCTGCGCGGCGGCGATGGCGGTGCGCTTGGCGTCCAGTTCGCCCTGCTGCCCCAGAAATTGGCCGATCTCTACCTTGTCCTTCTCGAACATCAGCAGCATGTCGTTCCGGGTGTAATAGCGCTCCATCCGGGCTTCGAGCGCGCGCAAGTCGGTGCGGGCGCGATCCGCCTCGATCTGGAGCGAAGCATAGGCCTGCCGCGCTTCGGTAGCGAAGCGGGCGCGGCGCTGGGCGATATAGGTGGCGGCGACCGCATCGGCGATCTCTGCGACGCGGGGGCTGGGGCCGCGCACGCTCAGCAGGGCGATATGGCTGTCGGGCAACTGGGTCATGGCGACCCCGGTACGGAAATCGTCCAGGGTGCGGGCGCGCTCGATCTGCTGCGGCGTCGCCACATAGGGCGATGGCGCGCGCGGAAACAGCGCATCCTTCGTCCCCCGCCAAGCGCGGCCGGGCCAGCTTTGCGTCCAGAGCCAGGTCAGGTAGCGCAGCGGCGGATGATAGACGTCGCGATAGCCAAGGTTCAGGTCGGCGATCACCTGTTTCAGCACCGGGCCGGACGTGGCGAGGATCATCTCGTCCTTCAGCGCCGATCGGCGGAACACCGCCCAGTCGTCGTAGAAATTCTCCCGCTGCCGATCATCGTCCGACACGGCGGACAGGGTGACGCTGGCCGAATAGACCGGCGGCCAGACGAGGATGTAGAGGCCCACCAGCGCCAGCGTCAGCGCCGTCACCGTCAGGATCAGCCGGCGATGCCCGGCGATCGCAAAGCCCACAATCCGTCCTGCACGGCGGAAATCGAAACTGTCCGCCTCCGGGCGATGGGGCACCGCCTCGCTCATCGGTCGATCTCCTGCAACAGGCGGAGCTGAACGTAGGGGGCCATCAGCGCGGTGAGGCCGCCCAGCGGCGCATTGACGTAATTTTGCAGGAAGCGGGCGAAGCGCGCGCCGCCGCTTTCCTGCACGACGATGATGTCGCCGGGACGCAGCGGCACATTCTGGAGCGCCAGCAGCATCCCCGCATGGCCGCGCGCACCGCTGAGCAGGATATGCGCATTGATGTGGCCGTCATCGTCCAGCCGGATTAGCGCGACATTGGATAGCGCGGCGGCCTTGCCCGCATCGCCCGCCAGGATGAGCGCCTGCGCGGCGGTGGGCGCATCGCGCAGCGGCATCGCGCCGGGTCGGTTCACCTCGCCCGCGACGAAGACCTTGTTCTCGCGTGGGTTGGCGACGGCCACGCTGACCTGCGGATCGCGCACCCGCGCCAGCAGCCTTTGCCGCACCGCCGCCGCCGCCGCCATCGGGGTGAGGCCGGCCACGGTGATGTCGCCCGATCGGGGCAGGGTCACCATGCCGTCGGGGCGGACAGTCGCGCTGCGCGACAGTTCCGGCATCCGGTCGACCGCTATCTCCAACTGGTCACCGGGGCCGAGCAGATAGGCGCTTTCATAGCGGGCGGCCGATCGGATGACGTCCGGCGCGGCGTCGATGCTGAGGGGCGCGGTCAGGCTGGCCGAGCAGGCGCCGAGCAGGATGGGGATGAGCAGCAGCAGCGCGGTGAGCAGGCTGGTGCGGGGCGGGACGATCATGCTGTTGCTCCTGCCAGGCGGAGGTGCGCGCGCATCGCCCAGGCGCTGGGGGAGAGCGGGTTGGCGGCGCAGGCCTGCGCCAGCGCCGCGCGGGCGGCGACGGGATCGCCCTGCGCCAGCGCCATCTGCGCCTGCGCGCGGTGCAGCCGGGCGACGATGGCGCGGCGGCGGCGTTCGGGCGCGCCGCCGTAGCGACGGCGCTCCAATATCCGCAGCATGGTGGCGACCACCTGCGGGTTGGCCATCAGGCCGAGCGTGTTGCGCAACTGGCCGGGATGATAGCGAAAGCCCAGCAATATGTCGGGATCGAACCAGCCGACCGCGCCGATATCGCCCAGCCGGGTGAAGATGTTCAGCTCGAACGGGAAATTTCCGTGGCAATCGGCATCGACGAAGCCCGACCGGCGCAGCGCGTCGGTGCGGAACAGCGTGCCGGAAATGGGAGTAAAGCCGCTGCCCATATGGGTGTCGAGGATCGGGAAGCGGCCGCGCCGCCGGGCCCGCCGATGCGTGCGACGATAGGCGCGGCTTTGCGCGTCGGAGGGCCGGCCCTCCGCGTCGAACAGCCACGGATTGGCGACGAACACAGCGGCGTCCGGCGCGGCGTCGAGCGCCGCAACCGCGCGCTGGAGATAGGCGGGCGACAACAGGTCGTCGTCATGCAGGATGCAGAAATATTCGGCATCGCCCGCCTGTTCGAAGAAATAGCGGCCCTGCCCATATTCGCCGCCATTTTCCGCCTGTTGCACGAAGGTGATGCGGGAGTCGCCCAGGCTTTCGACAAAGGTGCGCACCATATCGCCGCCACCGCCGGGCGAGGCGTTGTCGCTCACCACGGCGCGGAAATCGCGCCAGCTCTGGGCGCGCAGGCTCGCCACCGCCTCCCGCACATAATCGGGGCGGTCATAGGTGGGCAGCCCCACGAAGATGCGCCCAGAAGAAATGGCGATGCGCCTTGTACCAGAGGAAGGTTTGGCGCAGCCGCTCGTCCAGCCCCGCGCCCGGCGTCCAGCCCAGCTTGTCCGCCGCCAGCGCGGACGAGAGATATTGCGCCTGGATTTCGCCATGGGCGTTATTGCGTATGTCGGGCGCCAAGTCGGCGCGGCCCGCGGCGGCCAGCGTGCGGCGGGTCAGGTCCAGCACGCTCACCGGCTCTCCCGTACCAAAATTGAAGGCACGACCGACCATATCGTCGTCGCCCATATGTTCGGCGAGCAGCAGGTACCCGCGCACGATATCCTCGACATAGACATAGTCGCGCACCGGGGAGCCATCCGACCGGATCACCGGCCGCTCCCCGTCGATCGCGGCGAGGCAGGTGCCCGGCACGATGCGATTGCTGTTGAGATCGCCCGGCCCGAACAGATTGCCGCACCGCGTGATGGCGACGGGCAGGCGGTAGGTCTGGGCGTAGCTGAGCGCGATCAGGTCTGCGCAGCTTTTCGATACGTCATAGGGGTGGCGGCCCTGCAACGCGAAATCCTCCTGATAGGGCAGGGTGTCATGCTCGCCATAGGCCTTGTCGGAGGAGGCGATGACGATCCGCTCGACCGTGGCGACACGACGGCACGCCTCCAGCAGCACCCATGTCCCTTTGATATTCGCTTCGAAGGTGGACAACGGATTGCGATTGGCGACCCCGACGATCGCCTGTGCGCCCAGGTGAAAGACGGTGTCGACCGCATATTCGTTGAGCGCGCGCTCGATGACGTCATACTCCTCCAGCGCCCCGCGCACCACCTTGGCGCGGGTGGCGAGTCCGTCGGCCTGGAAGCGCGATTGCGGCACCATGTCGCGGACCAGCGCCACGACTTCGGCGCCCTGCGCCAGCAGTTCCGCGACCAGACTGCCGCCCAGGAAGCCGGTGGCACCGGTGACGAGGCAGGTCCGGCCTTTCCATTGCCCGCTCATGCCGCGCGCTCCTCTGGCAGCGCGGGCGCGATCCAGGGCGGCGGCCCGCCGGCGGCGAGCGTCTCGTCCATCTCGACCACATCCTTGTAGAAATCGAACGACTTGAAAAAGCCGTCATGGCGGTAGGTGAAGGCGTCGCCGCGCGCGATCAGCGGTGGGATGATGTCGCGCTCCAGATTTTCGCCCTGCCAGTCGGCGAAGATCGCCGGGTCCATCACCATGAAGCCGGCGTTGATCCAGTAATCGGCAATCAGCGGCTTTTCGGCGAAGCGGGCGATTGCGCCATCCTCTTCCACCGACAACACGCCATATTGCGAAACCATGGGGACGGACGTGATCGTCAGCCGCGCGCCATGGGCGCGGTGAAAGGCGACGACGGCGTCCAGCGGCACGTCCGACAGGCCATCGCCATAGGTAGCGATGAACGGACCATCGATCAGGTGGCGGCAGTTCCAGATGCGGCGGCCGGTATCGGCATCCTCGCCGGTGTCGACGATCTGGACGCTGGCGCCGATATCCTTCCCCTCGAAATAATCATGCAGGACATCCTGCCGATAGCCCGCCGCCAGAATGAATTCACGATATCCCTGGCGGATGAAATTCTTGATGACATGGACCAGCACCGGCGTACCGCCCAGCGGCAGCATGGGCTTGGGCAGGTAGGTGGTGAAGGGAAAGGCGCGGATGCCCTGCCCGCCGCACAATATCACGACTTTCATCGGTCGGTTCCTTTCGTCTTGGGTCGGGTGAACTGGTCGAGGGACAGGGTGGCGAGGCCGATGCCGAATTCCGGCCCGGCGACGCCGCGCTGGATCAGCGGGGCAAGTCGGGGATGGGCGACATGGCCGCCGAACCAGAGGCTGATGTGGTCGCCATCGCGCAGCGGACCGGGAGCGAGGATTTCACCATCGGTCCAGTTGGTGCTCGCACGGGTCAGCAGCGGCGCGGCATCTTCGCGAAAATGGACGCCATCGGCGGATCGGGCGTGGTGGATGGCCACCTGCTGCCATGCGGGGTCGGCGCCCTTCTGCACATGCGCGACCGAATAGAAGAGGTCGATATCCTGACCATCGGCCAATGCAGCGGGCGAGGAATAGCCGGCATAGCCTTGGCGCGCCGGATAGAGCGGTCCTTGGCCCAGCACCTGCAACGGCGGCGTGAAGGTTACGCCATCGCGCGACCGGATCAGGCCGATCGACTGGCGCGGCGGCCCGCCTTCCGGGCGTGCGCCGAGGGCGGAGAAATAGATCAGCAATTCGCCGCCCCGCACCACCGCGCCCGGCTCGCCGACCAGATAGCCGTTCCAGTCGGTCGCGCCGCCGGTCGCCCGCAACAGCGTCCAGTTGGCGACGTGCCACGCCACGCCATCGGGCGAAACGGCCAGGCCGATCGCCATGGGCGACGGATCGGGGCTGGCATAGACGCCGGTGAACGCCATCCAGTAGCGTCCCGCGAACTGCACGACGCTGGGCGTCTCGATGCTGGCATAGGGGCCGTCGGCAGGCGAGAGCAAAGGCGCGGCGGGCGACAATGTCCAATGTTCGCCGTCGCGCGACACCGCGCGGAAAGGCAGCACCGGCGGCTTGAACGGCGCGCTGGTGCTGCTTGTCATGTAGAGGACATAGCCGTCCGCGGTACGCAGCAGGCTGGGATCGTTCCACAACCCCTGCCCGCGCAGCGATCCCGCCGGGATCACCGGCGCGGCGCGGCTGACGGTCCAGCCCGGCATCGCGCGCGGCAGGTCCGGCGGCGGCGCGGGATTGGCACATGCCGCCAGCAGCGCCAACGTGAGGGAGGCGGCTATCCCCCGCATCAGAAGGCGTTCCGCTGGACGAAGGGCACCAGCAGAGTGCGCGCCAATATCTGCAGGTCCAGCCAGATCGACCAGCGGCGCAGATAGTCGATATCGTGGACGACGCGCTGCGCCATCTTGTCATGCGTATCCGTCTCGCCGCGCCAGCCGCTGACCTGCGCCAGCCCGGTGATGCCCGGCTTGATCTTGTGCCGCACGGCATAGCGATGGATCAGCGGCCGGAAATTATCGTCCAGCGCGACCGGATGGGGGCGCGGCCCGACCACCGACATACTGCCCAGCGCGACGTTGATGAATTGCGGCAGTTCGTCGACCGAGGTGCGGCGCAGGAACGCACCGACACGCGTGACCCGGCTGTCGCCGCGCCGCGCCTGGACGAAGCCGTCATCATCGGTCACCCGCATCGACCGGAATTTCCAGATGCGGAATGGTCGACCGTCCAGCCCATAACGGGTCTGGCAAAAGAGGACCGGCCCGCGCGTATCGATCTTGATCGCGATCGCCGTCAGCAAAGCGATCGGCAGGATCAAGGGCAGGGCGATCAGGGTGAGGGCGACATCCTCCGCCCGCTTCACCAGCCGCGAATAGCCTTCGAACGGGGATTCCACGATGCTGACGACCGGCTGGCCATAGACATCGTCCCAGCGCGCGCCGACCAGATCCAGCCGGAACAAAGGCGGGCAATAATAAAGCGAAGCGGTGGTGTCGCCGAACCGGTCGAGGATCGCCTTGATCCGCTGTTCGGCCGCCATCGGCAGCGTCACGTAAATGCGGCTGACCGTGCCCGACCGCGCCAGATCATAGAGCCGGTCCACCGGCCCGCCAAAAGCCTGATCGGGCAGGGCGACGGTGCGATCGTCCAACGGGCGGCGATCGTCGAACACGCCGAGCGACCGGATGCCCATCCAGCGCTGCCGTGCGAACACGTCGCCCAGTCGCTGCGCCGTTTCCGTGGCACCGATGAAGGCGGCGCTGCGATGGTCGTGGCCGAAGCTGCGCCAGAAGCGCAGGGCCAGTCGCACCGCGATGCGGAACAGGATGATCGCGCCCAGCGACGTCCCGTACCAGAGCGCGGCGGCCGGCGCCCATAATGCGGCGCGCGCCAGTGGCAGGTCGCCCAACAGCCAGAACAGCGTCATGACGCCGGTAAAACTGATCGTCCAATGGGTGGTCAGGTCCGCCAGTTCATGCCGCAACCGCACGATCCGCCAGGACCGGCTGAGATGGAAGAAGGACGCCACCAGTTCCAGCACGGCGACGCACAGCAGCGCGTCGACCGTCGCCGACCGAGGCGAAAGCGTAGCGGCGGTCAGCGCCATGCACAGCAGGATCAGCGCCGTGTCGACCAGTCGGCAGAGGCGCACGAACAGCGCACCGAATTGCTGGAACATCCCGTTCGTCCTGAAATCCGCATGCCATGGAGGGGTTTGCATCACCTCGGCGCTCCCGCTTTAAGTAAAAAATCCGGAACAATGCGTAAATTGCGTAATATTGAATTTATGAAAATCATATTTCATGCATGAATTGAATTTCATCGTCGAATCACTCTTCGATGAAACCAAAACAACAAGACGAGTCATAGTGTCGTTAACCATGTTAATATTTCATGTGCCAATTTGTGACATCGTCATTTGACCATATTGTCGTGAAGATTGCCGTGTCTATTATTTTACATGTTCCGTTTATTTTGATTCGGTCGATGGGGTCGAGCGGCGGCAAGATGCCAGCCGGGAAAGGAGCGATCGGACGGATGTTCTGCATATTGGGCTATCATCGCGCCGATCCGGCGGCCGCCTGGAATGACGGCATCGGCTTTTCCCGCTGCCTGGGCTGTGGCGTGGAACTGGTGCAACGGCCCCGCGCGGGCTGGAGTCCGGTGCCGCGCGGCTATGCGGTAGTCTGGCGCCCCACGGCGGAGCGGCCTGCGCTGACGGGCCATGCGCCTGCCAGGACGACGGGCTTTCCGCTTGCCCGGCTTGCGGACGGCGCGCGACGAGTGGGTGCAGCGGCGGGACGAACACTGGACCGCTTCCACGCCCCGCCGGATCATGCCTCCCGCAGCTATCGCTATCTGGCGCAGCGGATCGGCAGCGCACGCACCATATTGCTGAGCGCCTTGTGCGATGCCGATGCGGCCAACGACACGTTGCTGCTGCTGGCAGCGATGCTGCAGGCGGAGCGGGGCGGAAGGCTGCTGCTGATCGACGCGACGATGGGCGCGGATGGCGTGAGCGTCCCGCTCGGCGCGGTTGGCAAGCCGGGCCTGTCGGACATACGGACCGACGATCCCTGGTCGGCGGTGGAAATGATGCAGATGCTGGCGCGACCGGATATGATCCTGCTGGGCGCGGGGCAGCGCCCCGCCGCCGGTCGGCCCGACCTTGTCGCCGCCATGCTGCCCTTTCTGGCCGAACGGTTCGACCAAATCCTGATCCAGCAGCGCGCGATCATGGCGGACAGCCGCAATCTGGCGCTGGCGACGCGCGCCGACCTGATCTGGGCGCTGGCGGAGGAGGGGCGATCGCCGATGGCGCGTCTGGCCGCCGCGCGCGACGCGTTCCACGCCAATGGCATCGCCGATGTCGGCCTGATCCTGACGGTGCCAACCCATGGCGGCTGAGGCGTGCGTCTTGCCTGGATCGGGCGGAGGCCTTCTCCTGGCGATCGGCGCAGCGGGCGGCGCGGCGCTGATCGTCGCGGGCCTGTCGTCCGGGCGCGGCGCGGCGCTGGCAGCGGTCGCCGCGCTGGGGCTGGGTGGCCTGATCTGGGCCAGCGGCAATCCCCGGCTCGCCTGCCTGTGGGGCGTCGGGCTGACGGCGCCGCTCGGCATCGCCAAGCGGTTCCATCCCATGCCGCATATGGGCGGGGCGGGGGCCTACACGATCGAGGTCGTCGACCTGTTCCTGCTGGCACTGTTCCTGTTCCAGTGGCGCGACACCCTGCACGGCGGGACGCGCCATCGCATCCCCGGCCTCGCTTATTGTTGGATCGCGATGATCCTGCTCGGCCTGCTCGACGCCATCACCGGCCCCTATCGCCAGCTTGCGCTGGTGGAGGCGGTCCAGATGGCCAAGTCGCTGGCGCTGTTCCTGCTGCTGCTGGGCGAACTGACGCGGGTGCGGCGCTTCATGCACCTCTTCGCATCGCTTTGCTGCGGCCTGCTGCTCCAGGCGGCGGTTGGTATCGCCCAATATGCGAAGAAGGGCGATATCGGTCTGCAATTTCTGGGCGAGGCGACGATGACCACGCTCGAATATGCCAATCGCGCCACCTATATGGACGGCGGCGCGACCTTCCGCATCGGCGGGCTTCTGGGCCATCCCAATATCCTCGCCGGCTTCATCGCCATGGGCGCGCCGATGCTGCTGGCGCTGCTGATGACGCGCCTGCCGATCGGCCGGAAGGCGGCGATAGGTGCGGTGCTGGCGACGGCGCTGCTGGCCCTGCTGCTGACGCTGTCGCGATCGGGCTGGCTGGCCTTCGCGCTCGCCGCGCCGGTCGTTATCGGTCTGATGCTGCGCGACCGGCGGTCGCGGCGGCGGGCGCTGGCGGGTTCCCTGGTCGCGCTGGCGTTTGGTTTGATCGCCGCGCTCGCCGCCGCCCCGGCGATCCTGCGCCGCTTCACCCAGAGCGATCCGGGCGCAGTCGATTTCCGCTGGGAGTGGATGGGCGTCGCCTGGGACATGGTGCGCGATCACCCGCTGCTGGGCGTTGGCCTCAACAGCTTCGTCCAGCATCTGCCCGGCCGCACCGCCTATGGCGGGACGGAGGCGCTGACCCGCACCTTCGGCGCGAACTGGCCGGTGGTGCATGACATATACCTGCTGATCTGGGCGGAGCAGGGGACGATCGGCTTCGCCTGTTTCCTGCTGCTGCTGATCGGCCTGCTGCGGACGGGCTGGCGCAACGCGACACGGTGCGCCGATCCCTGGCTCCATGCCCTCAATGTCGGCGCGCTGGCCGGATTGTGCGCCAATCTGCTCGACGGCTTCGGCAGCTTCTTCCTGCGCCAGATGCCCGGCGCGCGGCTGTTCTGGATCATCGCCGCGATCATCGTCGCGATCGATGTCTGGCAGCGGCGCAACAGCGCGGAGCGACCGGCATGAACGGCCTGCTGCACAGTAGCGCGCGCCTGGTCGTCGGGCGGGTCGCGCTGTCGGGCCTGCGCATGGGGGCGGCGCTGATCGTCGCGCGGCTGGCGGGGGCGGAGCAATTCGGCGCCTATGCGTTGCTGCTGAGCCTGACGGGCTTGGCCGAATGGCTGGCCGATTTCGGCCAGACCGACATCGGCGTACGCGATGCGGCGCGGCGGCCGCGACGCCGGGCGGCGGTGCTGGACGCGCTGGCGCGGATGAAAAGGGTGCAGGGGCCGGCGGTCGCCATGGCGCTGCCGCTGCTGTTGCTGGTCGCCGGGCAGGATCGCGCGGTCGTGCTGGCGGGTTGCGCGGGCGGCGTCGCGGTGCTGGCGACCGCCTGGCTGCAACCGGCGCGTGCGGCGCTGCGGCTGGCGTTGCGGATGGACCGGGATGTCGGCGCGGAGCTGGCCGGCGTGCTGGTGATGCTGCCGCTGCTGGCGCTGGCCTGCCTCCATCGCGCGCCGCTGCCGTTGCTGGTGGCGAGCTTCGCCGTCGCCCGGCTGGTGCAGGCCGCGCTGACGGCGCACTGGGCCGGACCGGTGGCAATGCAGAGGAGCGCCCGCCTGACGCCCGCGCGCCTTGCGGGACAGGCGCTGCCGCTGGGCTGCGCGGGGCTGCTGGTGCTGCTCTATGATGCGCTGGCGCCGCTGCTGCTCGCCCGGCTGCTGGATATGCGGGCGGTCGCGCTCTATGCCGCGGCGGCGCGCTTCATCATGCCGGTGCTGGTCGCGGTACAGGCGATCAATAGCGCTGCCTTCCTCGTCGTCGCGCGCGACTGGCGGCGCGATCCGGCCGCCTTCGCCCGGACCCAGCAAGCCACGCTGCTGCTGTCGGTGGCGCTGGCGGCGCTGTTGTTCGCGGGCATCCATGGTGGCGCGGCCTTCCTGATGGGACTGATGGGACCGGATTTCGCGGCGGGCGCGCCGCTGCTGCAACTCATGGCCTGGACGCTGCTGGCGCGCGCGATCACCACCGCCATGGCGCCGCTGATCGTCATCGCCGGGCGACAGGGGCGGGCGATGTTGCTCACCCTCCTCTCGCTGGCGGGCCAGTGCGCCGCGCTGTTCCTGCTGGTCCCGTACATGGGCGTGACCGGCGCGGGGCTGGCGTGCCTGCTGGTCGAATTGCTGCTCGGCACGGTGGCGGTCAGCGCGATCGCCCAGCGAGTGACGGGCCTGACGATCGACTGGCGGCCGGTCGCCATATTGCTGGGCAGCGCCGTCGCCACAACGCTGCTGGTCGCGGCCACCCCAATCGCCGGCAGCTTTGCGGGCGGGCTTGCGGCCGGGCTGATCCTGCTGTGCGCGCTGCTGCTGATGGGACGCCGGGATGCGCCGCTTTGGCGACAACTGGCGGGAGGCGTAGCATGAGCGCGCGCCGCATCGCCCCCCGCGTCGCTATCGCCTGCCCCGGCATCGGGCTGGTCCAGCGCGGGTTCGAACGGCTGTTCCGCGACCTGTTTGACGAGATGCGCGGCGATTTCCCCATGACCCTGTTCAAGGGCGGCGGGGAGAGGCGTCCAGACGAGATCGTCCTGCCTTTCCTCGCGCGGGGCGGTCGCACGCTCCGCTACCTGCCGCTCCACCGGCTGATGGGTCGCACGCCGATGCACGCCGAATGCCTGAGCTTCGCGCTGGCGCTGCTGCCGCATCTGATCGCCGGTCGCTACGACATCGTCCATGTGATCGACCCGCCGCTGGCGCGCTTGCTGTTCCATCTGCGCCGCACGCTACGCCTCAAATTCCGTCTCCTCTATACCGAGGGGACGGCGATGCCGCCGCGCGACTATCCGCCCTGCGACCGGCTGCACCAGATATCGGCGGCGACGCTGGCCGATGCCGTCGCGCAGGGCCACGACCCGGCCCATATGACGCTCATCCCCTGCGGTTACCGGCCGGAGCGCTTCACGCCTAGCGCAAACCGCGCCACGCTGCGCGCCCGGCACGGCATCGCGCCCGATCGATTCGTCATCCTCGCGGTCGCCGCGCTCAACCGCGGGCACAAGCGCACCCATCATCTGATCGATGAGGTCGCGCGCATGGACGGCGATCCGCTGCTCTGGCTGGACGGCAGCCTGGACCATGGCGACCCGGACCTGCCCGCTTATGCCCGCGCCCGGCTGGGCGGGCGGGTGCGCGTGACCCATGTGCCGACCGGCGAGGTGGCGGACCTGTTTGCGCTGGCCGACGTCATGCCCCATGCCGCCACTTTCGAAGCCTTCGGCCTCGCCATCGTGGAGGCGGCGGCGGCGGGCCTGCCCGTCATCACCCACGATGCGCCGCATTTCCGCTGGCTGCTGCCCAATATCGATAACTGGATAGACATGGAAGCGCCCGGTGCGCTGGCGGCGCTGCTGGCGCGCATGACCGCCGACCCGGCCGAGCGGACACGCCGCATCCTGCGCGATCATGCCCGCGCCACCTATGACTGGGCGGCGCTGCGGCCCGCCTATGCCGACCTTTACCGGAGCATGACCCGATGACCCCGTCTACACAATGCGGGCCGACGCTCGCCATCATCATCGTCAACTGGAACGTGTGCGACCTGCTGCGCGATTGTCTGGCGGCAGTGTCCGCCAGCGCCGCCCTGCGCCCGCTCAGTGTCGATACGATCGTGATCGACAACGCCTCTGCCGACGGCAGTGCGGCCATGGTCCGCGCCCAATTCCCCTGGGCCCGGCTGATCGAAAGCGGCGCGAACCTGGGTTTCGCCAAGGGGTGCCAGCTCGGTTATGAAGCAACCGACGCGCCCTTCGTCATGCTGCTCAATCCCGACACGCTGGTCGACCCCGACGCGATCGCATCAATGCTCGCGCAGATGGAGGGCGATGATCGGATCGGCATCCTCGGTTCCCGCCTGCGCAACAGCGACGGCAGTTTCCAGCGCGCGTCGGGCGGCGCGTTCCCCACATTGCGCAATCTGGCATGGAACTATCTGTTTCTAAACAAGATATTGCCGCGCGATTGGGCGCCTCCGGCCGTCTATCTGGACGGCGACCCGCCCGGCGTCCGGCCGATCGACTGGGTATCGGGCGCATCGCTGACCTTCCGCCGCGCCGCCGTCGGCGCGCGCATCTTCCACCCCGCCTATTTCATGTTCGGCGAGGATATGGAACTGTGCCACCGCGTCGCGCAGGCGGGCTGGCGCGTCCTCTATTCCGCGCGGCAAAGCATCACCCATCATCACGGCGCCAGTTTCGCCCGCCAATCGTCGATGGAGGTGTTGGCCAGCGTCTATAAGGGGCCACGCTTCTTCTTCCGCCAGGGCCGCGGCCCGCTCGCGCGGGCGGCTTATGACGCGATCCTCTTTACCGGCTACGCCAGCCGCTGGCTGCTGTTCAGCCTGCTCGGCCTGCTGCGCCCCAACCGTGACTATCACGCCATGGCGCGCTTCAGCCGCCGCTATCTCGGCGTCATGGCCGCGACCATCTTCACCCGACATCCGCACCGTCCAGCAAGGGAGCAGCAACCATGAACAAGGGCGTCAAACGCATATTGGTGACCGGCGGGGCCGGGTTCCTGGGATCGCATCTATGCGACCGGCTGGTGGCGCAGGGGCATGACATACTGTGCGTCGACAATCTCTTCACCGGGTCGAAGAGCAATCTCGTCCAGCTTATGGGGCGGCCTAATTTCGAATATATGCGCCACGACGTCACCTTCCCGCTCTATGTCGAGGTGGACGAAATCTACAACCTCGCCTGTCCGGCCTCGCCGCTGCAATATCGCATCAATCCGGTGCAGACGACCAAGACCAGCGTCCATGGCGCGATCAACATGCTGGGCCTGGCCAAGCGCACCGGCGCGAAGATCCTGCAGGCGTCGACCAGCGAAGTCTATGGCGATCCCGAAATCCATCCCCAGACGGAGGAATATTGGGGCCATGTGAACCCGATCGGCCCGCGCGCCTGCTATGATGAGGGGAAGCGTTGCGCCGAAACCCTGTTCTTCGACTATCATCGCGAAGGGCGGGTGCGAATCAAGGTCGCGCGCATCTTCAACACCTACGGCCCGCGCATGGACCCGGCGGACGGCCGGGTCGTCTCCAACTTCATCTGTCAGGCGCTGCTCGGCCAGCCCATCACCCTTTACGGCGACGGCGCGCAGACCCGGTCCTTCTGCTATGTGGACGATCTGATCGAGGGGCTGTTGCGCCTGATGGCCAGCGACGACAGCAACACCGGGCCGATCAACATCGGCAATCCCGACGAATTCACGATGGTCGAACTGGCCGAAATGATCGTCGCGCTGACCGGATCATCCTCCCCCATCGTGATGCGGCCGCTGCCCGCCGACGATCCGCGCCAGCGTCGCCCGGACATCGGCCGCGCCCGCGCCGCGCTGCACTGGGAACCGACGGTGCGGCTGCGCGAGGGGCTGGTCCACGCCATCGCCTATTTCGATGGGCTGCTGCGCTGTGCTGGCGGGCCCAGCCTGCCCCCGGCCATGCCCGGCGACATAGTGCTGCCCGTCGCGCCCCTGCCGGTCAATCGGCTGGGCGCGTGACCGGGTTAGGGCAGGGGGAACGGCGCGACGCGGCCCAGGCCACGGCATTTTCCAGCATCCTCACATAATGGGGATCGGCATAGGTTTCGGGGCGATGGCCGATCGCCGAATAGAAGGCCCGGCCCTTGCCCACGCAGCGGGTCCAGGCGATCGGATGATCGCCCATCGCCAGCGCGCCCGGCTTGTAGCTGCCCTCGTCCAGCGTGGCGATGATGGCGGAGCCGCTGGCGCGCGGATTGCCGGTGAAGCTGTACCATTCGTCTTTCATCACCCACTCGCCCGGCAGGCCCGCCGCAATGTCCTGCCCGCGCCCTTCGACCACGACTTTCGCATCCTGGAATTGCGGGTTCATCGGATGGCCGGCAAAGCGCGCGCCGACTAGCATATCGACATACCAGTCCCAGAAGGTGGCCGGATCGCCTGCCGACCCGTGCACCGCGACGAAGCCGCCGCCCTGTTCGACATAGGATTTGAACGCGGCGCGCTGCGACAGGGTCAGCACGTCGCCGCTGACATTGTTCCAAATGACGGCGTCGAACCGGCGCAGGATCGACGGCGTCATCGCCCCGCCCTTGTCGCTGACGACCACGGACCAGCCCTTGCGCTGCGCCATCGCCTGGAACGCGGTGCGGGCGGCATCGACCGAGGGGCTGTCGCGAAAGCCGGTTATCTTTTCGAAGATCAGCAGGCGCGGCTTGCCCTTGGGCAGGGTGACGCCGGGACGATCATCGTCATAGCGGGCGCACCGCGCGATCTTGTCGGCGGGCGTCACAGGGATGGCGCGTAGCGTCGCGTCGAGCGCGGCCATCCGGTCGGCGGGAATATCCTTCATCTTGCTGAGCGCCTGCAACGTCAGGATCGATGCGAAGGTCGGCGCCTGCGTGGAAAAGAAGCGCGGCGGCAGCGCCGCGAAGACTTGCGGCGCGCCCGCTTCGACCGCGGCCTTGGCGGGCGGGCTCAGCAACAGGTCGACAATCGGCGACTGGGTGGAAAAGGGCGCATCGCGCAGCGGACAGTCGGTCGGCGCTTTTGCCATGGCCCCGGTCGCCAAGACCCCCAGCACACATGCCGCGGTCGCAGCCAATACCCTTTGCATCGTCCCTCTCCCATATCGTTACACCAACCCTAGAACGGCGATCGGCGACTGGGAAGCCGTGGCGATCACGACTTCCACTCTTGCCAAGGGTCATTCCATCGCTCAAAGTAATGATAACGCTACCAGATTGCGGAAGGTCGGGAGAGAGAAAATGGTGCAACTGTCCATCTCGTTGTCGCGAGGACGTTCCGTGAAGGGACGGGCGCTGGCCATGACGGCGCTGGTCGCGCTAACCGTGGGGGGCGGCGCCTCCTCCGCGTTGGCCGCGGACAGCGTATCGATCAGCCGCGACTGGCGCTTTATCAAGGGCGACCCTGTCGGCATCACCACCGACCTGCGCTATGACGTGCGCCCGCCGATCGACGATGTGGGCGACGGCAAGCTGGCCGATACCCGTCCTGACGAAGCCGTGAAGGTGGACGGCGGCGGCGCGCAGATATTGAAGCCATGGATACTTCCCAGCGCCAATCCCTTCATCAAGGACCAGGCCAAACATCATGTCCGCCCGGCGGGCAATCCCGGTGGCGACCTGCCCTATGTGCAGGCTGGTTTCGACGACAGCGCATGGACCAAGGTGGATCTGCCGCACGACTGGGCGATCGCCGGTCCCTTCATCAAGGACGGCCCCTATGGCGGCATGGGCCGCCTGCCCAGCTGGGGCATCGGCTGGTATCGCAAGACGCTCGACATTCCGGCGAGCGACAGGGGCCAGTCGATCTTCCTGGATGTCGAAGGGGCGATGTCCTACGCCACCGTCTGGCTGAACGGGAAGCTCGTCGGCGGCTGGCCTTATGGCTATAACAGCTTCCGCCTTGACCTGACCCCCTATGCGGTGCCGGGGGGCAGGAACCAGCTCGCCATCCGGCTCGACAATCCGCAGGCTTCGGCGCGCTGGTATCCGGGTGGCGGCCTCTATCGCGACATCTACCTGACCACCGCGAACAAGGTCCATGTCGGCCAGTGGGGCGGCACGGTCCGCACCCCGCAGGTGAGCAAGGCACAGGCGACCATCGACCTCAGCCTGACCCTCGACAATGACGGCGACAAGGTAGCGCAGGTCGAAGTCGCGACCGCGCTCTACGCGCTCGACACCAACGGCAAGCGCACCGGCCGCCCGGTCGCCACCATTGCGCGCCAGTCCACCGGCATCGCGCCCGGCGCCAAGGCGGTGCTGAACGGCAGCACGATCCTGACCAACCCCCGCCTCTGGGGGCCGCCGCCGACACAACAGCCCAACCGCTATGTCGCCATCTCCACCGTGCGCCAGGGCGGCAAGACGATCGACACCTACGAAACCCGCTTCGGCGTGCGCGACATCCGGTTCGATCCCGACAAGGGCGTGATCGTCAATGGCGAGTACATTCCGCTGCGCGGCGTCAACAATCATCATGATCTGGGCGCGATCGGCGCGGCCTTCAATCGTCGCGCGGCCCAGCGCCAGCTCGAAATCCTGCGCGACATGGGCGCCAACGCCGTGCGCATGAGCCATAATCCGCCCGCGCCCGAACTGCTGGAACTCACCGACCAGATGGGCTTCCTCGTCATGGACGAAATATTCGACAGCTGGGAAAAGAAGAAAACGCCACACGACTTCCACCTGATCTTCCCCGACTGGCATGAGGCGGACCTGCGGTCGATGTTGCGGCGCGACCGCAACCATCCCTCGATCATCCTGTGGAGCGTCGGCAACGAGGTCGGCGAACAATATGATGGCGAAGCGGGCGCGAAGATCGGGCGCGAACTGGTCGCCATCGCGCATGAGGAAGACCCGACGCGGCTGGCGACAGGAGCGATGAACTTCGCCAAGGCGGACATGCTGCTGCCCACCACGGTCGACGTCATCAGCCTCAACTATCAGGGCGCGGGTATTCGCGGCATCATCGGTCAATATCCGGCCTTCCGCGCCAAATTCCCCGACAAGGTCATCCTGTCCACCGAAAGCGCATCGGCGCTGTCCAGTCGGGGCGAATATATGTTCCCGGTCGCGGGCGCGATCAGCGGTCCGGTACGGCCATGGTCTGGCGGCAATCCCGACACGCATCAGGTGTCGGCCTATGAGCTGCACGCGGCCGATTTCGGCTCTTCGCCCGACCGCGTCTGGGCGGCGGACGACCAGAATCCCTATGTCGCGGGTGAGTTCGTCTGGACGGGCTTTGACTATCTGGGCGAACCCACGCCCTATTACACATCGCGCAGCAGCTATTCGGGCATAGTCGACCTCGCCGGTTTCCCCAAGGACCGCTTCTGGCTCTATCAGGCGCGCTGGAGGCCGGACCTGAAATTCGCCCATATCCTGCCGCACTGGACCTGGCCGGATCGCGTCGGCCAGATCACGCCGGTCCATGTCTTCTCTTCCGCGGACGAGGCGGAACTGTTCGTCAACGGCCAGTCGCAGGGCAAGATCAAGAAGCGCGACTATGAATATCGCTTCCGCTGGGACTATGTCGTCTATGCACCGGGCGAAGTGAAGGTCGTCACCTGGAAGGACGGCAAGCCCTGGGCGACCGAGATCGTCCGCACCGTGGGGGAGGCGGCGAAACTGTCGCTGACCGCCGACCGGTCGACCATCGCCGATGATGGCCGCGACCTCAGCTTCGTGACGCTGAAGGTCCTGGACAAGGACGGCCATGTCGTCCCTGCGGCCAGGCAGAAGATCGCCTTCTCGATCGAGGGGCCGGGGGAGATCGTCGCGACCGACAATGGCGACCCGACTGACCTGACCGCTTTCCCGTCGGCGAATCGCGCCGCCTTTAACGGCTTGGCGCTGGCGATCGTGAAGGCGGATCGGCCCGGCCGGATCATCCTGCGCGCCCGCGCCGAAGGCTTGGGCGAAACGCAGGTGGAGATCGGCGCGAAACGCTGAATTGGGAATGGGGCGGCCCATCGGGACCGCCCCGTGTCCCGTCACACCAGCCTGTTGGTGCGGACCAGTTCGCGATACCAGTCGGCGGACAGCTTGGGCGTGCGCTTCTGGGTCTTGAAGTCGACATGGTGGATGCCGAACAACTTGGTATAGCCATCCTCCCACTCGAAATTGTCCATCAGGCTCCAGACGAAATAGCCCTTCACCGGGATGCCTTCGCGGGTCGCGCGCTGAAGGTGGGTCAGGTAATTGCGCAGATACATGACGCGGTCGGTGTCATAGACCTTGCCGTCGTCGGCCACCTTGTCGTCCGCCGAGCAGCCATTTTCGGAGATATAGAGGCCCTTGGGCTTCCAGTTCTCGGCTATGGCGCGCATCCCCCAATAGATGACCTCCGGCGTGACATAGAGCCAGGGGGAGGGCATGCGCGGCGCCTGACCCGGATGGGGCAGGATCTTGTAGCCCGACGGCGCCGTCTCGTCGGCGCGAACGGTATTGCCGGTGTAGACGTTGACCGACAGGAAATCGAGCGGCGCGCCAATCAGCTTCATGTCGCCGTCCTTGACCACCGGCGCATCCTTGCCCTGCGCGGTCAGATAGCTGTCGATATAGCGGCCTTCCATGATCGCGGTCAGGAACATGGCGTTCTCTTCGCGCACGGCCTTCTTCACCGCCTCGATATGCTCGGGCGTCTCGATCGCGGGGACATAGATGTTGGGATTGTCGGCAATGCCGACCTGCGTGCCCGACTTGGTCGCGGCGCGGATCGCCTGCACGCCCAGGCCATGGGCCAGCACGCCATGGTGGCGCACCTGATTGACCTCCTTCATCGGCAGCTTCAGGCCCGGCGCCTTGCCGCCGGTCATGTAGCTGAGGTCCGTGAAGCAGCGCAGTTCGTTGAGCGTCATGAAGTGATTGACGCGGTCGCCCAGCTTGCCGGCGGTGTAGCCGGCATAGTCGGCGAAGGCGTGAGCCGTGTCGCGATTCTGCCAGCCGCCCGGCAGGGCATGGGGCAGATCCCAATGGAACATGGTGACATGCGGGGTGATGCCCGCCGCCAGCAGCCCGTCGACCAGCCGGTTATAATAGTCCAGCCCCTTGGCATTGGGCTTGCCCCGGCCATTGGGGAAGATGCGCGACCAGGCGATCGAGAAGCGATAGGCCTTGACGCCCAAAGCCTTCAACAGGGCGATATCGTCCTGATAGCGGTTATAGCTGTCGCAGGCGACGTCGCCGGTGTCGCCATTGGCGACCTTGCCGGGGGTATGGGAAAACACATCCCAGTTGGTCTGGCCCCGGCCGTCGGCGTTCACGGCGCCTTCGATCTGGTAGGCGGCTGTGGCGCAGCCCCACAGGAAGTCGGAGGGGAAGGCGAGGCTGCCCTGCGGCGCGCCAGCGGCGGCGGCCTGCGCATGGGCGCCTGTCGAGCCGGCAAGGCCCGCACCCAGCGCGGCGGCGCCAAGCCCCATGCCCAGTTGGCGGCGGTTGATACCCGTCATGTCTTCTTGTCTCCTTATTGACCGACGATCTGCACCAGGCCGCTGATGGCCTGTCCGCTGGGCAGCTTCGTCTTGCTCGTCAGCGTCTTTGTCTTGTCGTCCCAGACCAGCTCGGCCTTCATGCCGCCCTTGCGATAATCATTGGTCGTGCCGTCATCGTCATACAGGGTGAAGCGGGCATCGGCGCCGGGATAGACGCGGATGCTCTCCAGCGCCTGTTTCTCCGCCGTGCTCTTCACCTGAACGCCCATCGGCACGATCGACCCGGCCTTCACGAACAGCGGCATGCGATTGATCGGGGCATCCACCTCGATCGTCTGGCCGCCCTCGAACTTCTGGTTGGTCCAGTAGTCATACCAGGCGGTGCCGGCGGGCAGATAGACCGGGCGCTTGGTCTGGCCCTGCTTGGTCACAGGGGCGACGAGGAAGGCGGGACCGAACATATATTGGTCGCCGATGTCCGACACCTTGGGATCGTCCGGGAAGTCCATGAACAGGCCGCGCATGAACGGCGCGCCGCTGTCATAGGTGTGGCGGCCCAGCGCATAGATATAGGGCATCAGCGTGTAGCGCAGGCGCAGCCAGTCGGCCAGGATCGGCTCGGCCGCCTTGCCATATTCCCACAGCGCCGTGCCGGGGCGCTGGCCATGGATGCGCAGGGTTGGCGTGAAGACGCTATATTCGAACCAGCGGACGAACAGTTCGGGATAGTCGGGATAACTGGCGTCCATCGCCGTTGCGCCGGCCGGATCGACAAGGATCGGCTTTTCCGCCTTCGGGCCGCTCGGCCATTGCCAGCCGCCAATGTCGCTGCCCCAATAGGCCAGGCCCGACGCGGTGAAGTTGAGGCCGGCGGGCACCTGCCGTTCCAGCGCTTCCCAGGTAGATTTGACGTCCGACGACCAGAACAGGCCGCCATTGCGTTGCGAGCCCAGATAGGCGGCGCGCGCCAGGATCATGTTGCGGAAATTGGGGCGGTCGCGCTCCGATCCTTCGGCGACACCCGTGGTGTGCACCAGCGGGAACAGATTGTGATAGCGGTCGCCCGACCCGATCGAATATTCATAGCCGTCGGGGATCAGGTCCGGCTCCGTCTCGTCCAGCCAGAACCAGTCGAACCCCTGTGATGCGATATTGTCGCGAATCTTGCCCCAGAACCATGTCCGCGCCTGCGGATTGGTGCTGTCGATCAGCGCGCCGGCCCGGTCGGACCGCATCGGCAGGCCATCGATGGGATGGCCGTCCTTGTCATGCAGGAACCAGCCCTTGGCCTTCAAATATTCGAAATAGCGGCCTTCGCGCTCGAACCGTGGCCAGACGCTGATGATCGATCGCATCCCCATGGCGTTCAACTGGTCGTTCATCCCCTTGGGATCGGGGAAATAGCTGCGGTCGATGTCGAGCTGGCCCATGCGGGTCCAGTAGAACCAGTCGAGCACCATGATATCGAGCGGCAGATTGCGCTGGCGATAGCCATTGGCGATGTCGAGCAGTTCCTTCTGGCTCTCGTAACGCGCCTTGCTCTGGATCAGGCCGAAACCGGCCTTGGGCGGCAGCGGCGTCGCGCCGGTCAGCTTGGCATAGCCGGCATAGAGGTCATCGGTGGTCTTGCCGGTGATGACGAAGAAGGAGACGCGCTCGCCGACTTGGCTCTGGAAGCGGGTTGTGCTGTGCAGGCCCGGCCACACCAGCGTGCGCGCCGGATTGTCCCAGACGATGCCATAGCCCTTGTTGGTGACGAGGAAGGGGACGCAGACGGTCTCGCCGGCCGGCGCGTCATAGCTGTGCGAACAGTCGATCTGCTTGCCGCGCAGATCCATATAGCCTTCCTGATTCTGGCCAAGACCATAATAATGCTCGTCGGCGGGGGAATCGAAGCTGGCGCCGACCTTGAAGGTCTTCTCGCCATTGACCGTCACCGGCGCCATTTCCCAGCCGGTCATCTTGGTAAGGACCGTGCCGCTGGCATCCTTCACCGACAGGCTGACCGGGGGCAGGGCAGGCGCGAAATAGCGCTCCATCTGCGTGGGCGCCTTGGGCCATGGCTTGGCATCAATCGTCAACGTCAGGGCGGCAGAGGCGAAGACATCGCCGTTCGAATCGGTGCGATGGGTCCAGCCTGTAGCATCCGCCTTCGCATTGGGGCCTTCGCCCGGCGCGGCCGATGCAAGGTCGGGGTCCATCGCGATCGTCACGCGCACGATATTGGGCGCATAGGGTTCGACCGCCACCCGGCTGCCATGGCGGTCGAGCAGCGCCATCGGATCGGCCAGCGCCGGCGCGGTGAGGCAGGATGCGCCCAGCGCGATCCATTTGAAGCTCTTTGCGATCATCCCTGTAAATCCCTGTATTTCAAACGAGGCCATGGCCGTCGATGCGGACGACCGGCACGAAATGGACGCCATGCGGCATGGTGAGATGGAGGCCCGCGCCATCCTGACGGAAGGCGACCGGACCACCGCCGAGCAGTGTCACTTGGCTGATTGTGCCGTCCACGCGACCCCGCGCCAGTGAGCGGATGGTCGTAGATCCCTGCGCCCGGCCCAGGAACAGCGCATAGAGCGCCCCCTTGTTGGTGGTGAAGCGGATGTCCTGCGCGGTGAAGGGCTTGGCCTTCTCCTCATTCTGCATCCCTGCGATCAGTTGCGTCGGCCCTTCGCCATAGACACGCCACGGCCGCGACCCGAAGATCGCCTCGCCGCCATGCGTCATCCACCCCGCCATGCCGTCCAGCACCTTCTCCGTCTCGCTGTCGATGGAGCCGTCGCCGGGCTGCGGGATGGAAAGCATGAGATTGCCGTTCTTCGACACGACATCGGCAAGCCGCTGGATGACTTCCTGCGCGCTCTTGTAGCTTTTGTCGTGCAGACGGGCTTCATTGTAGAACCAGTCACCGATGCAGGTGTCGGTCTGCCACGGCTCGTCCCACAGATGGTCGGTAAAGCCGCGCTCCACATCCTGCACCATGCCGAAGCGCGCATAGGGCTTGAGCTGCTTGCCGGTCAGCACCACGTCGATCTGGCCGTGCCAGTCGATCGACCGGTTATAATAGTCCGCCGCCGCCTCCAGCCCGACCGGGCCGAAGGGCAATTCATGATCGTCCATATAGACCATGTCAGGCTTATATTTCGCGACCAGATCGGTCTGGCGCAGCAGCCAGCGAGTGACATAGGCCGGATCGTCCTTCGGCCCGGTCTCGATCCACTGGCCGTTATGGACATCGTGCCACTTGTCCATCGCCTCGATCGTGTCGATGCCGTCGGGCAACACGGCATGGCCGCCGGTATAGAGTTCGCGCGGGTCTAGGCCGTCCCACCATTTGTCGACGCCATCGGCCTTGCGCAGCGTATAAGCATCGTAGCGCACACCCTTTTTCGGGCCGACAGGGTCATAGCCATAAGCGGGCTGATACCAGTGCCAGGCATGGGCGGCATGGTTGGACACGCCGAACTTCATGCCGGCCTTGCGCGCCGCCTGTTCCCAGATGCCGACGATGTCCTTCTTCGGCCCGACGCGCAGGCTGTTCCATGCGTGATAGCGGCTGTCGTAGCAGTCCAGATTGTCGTGATGGCAGGCGAGCGCCATGAAATATTTGGCGCCCGCCTTCTGATAGCGGGCCATCAGTGCGTCGGGTTCCCATTTGTCGGCGGTCCAGAGATTCTGGATGTCCTTCATCCCCGCGACCGACGGATGGCCGTAAGTCTTGCGGTGATGCTCATACATCGGGTGGCCCTGCATATACATGAAGCGGCCATACCAGTCGCCCTGCGCCGGCACCGATTGCGGCCCCCAGTGCGACCACATGCCGAGCTTCGCGTCGCGGAACCAGTCGGGATAGCGGTAATGGGCAACGAGCGAAGACCAGCTGGCCTGCACCGGCCCGCCCATCGTGCCCATGGGGCTGGCAGCGCGCGCCGCGCGGGCAAGGCCAAGCGCAGCGGTGCCCGCCAGGAAGGACCGGCGTCCCAGCATCGTCATTGGATTGCCCTCAACGCCTTGTCGATCGCCTGCCGCGCCAGCGGGCGCATGATCGCATAGCCTTCCGCTGTCGGATGCACACCGTCGGTGGACAGGCCCGGCTTCATCGCGCCGTCGGGCTGCGCCATGGCGGCATGATAATCGACATAGGTGAAACCCCGGCTACGGGCATAGTCGGCCAGCCACCTGTTGATCGCGGCGATCTGCGGTGCGGGTTGCAGACCCGGGCTCCAGGGGAAGGCGCCGGCGGGCGGTACGGAGGCGAGGACGACCTTGATCCCATGGGCATCGGCCAGTTCGGCCATGGTCTGGATATTGCCCAGCACCGTGTCCATCGTCGCTGCGCCCGTATTGCCGGCAATGTCGTTGGTCATCGCCATGATGTGGACGACCTGCGGTTTCAGCGCGATCACATCGTTGCGGAAGCGCACCAGCATTTGCGCCGTGGTCTGGCCACTTATGCCGCGATCGACCAGCCCGTCCGCGAACATCTCCGGATCGAGGTTGATCCAGTTGTCGGTGATCGAGTCGCCCATGAACACCGCGCGAACCGTCTTGCCTTCCAGCGCCTTGTTGTCGGCGGCATAACGGCATAGCTGCCCGAAATCGCGGGTCAGCATGTGAAGGTTCCACATCTTCCATTCCGCCTCGCTGGTCGGTTTGGGATGGGCCGGGCAGGGGCTGGCGACGATGCCGACCGGATCATCGACATGGGGATCGCCCGGCACCTTGCTGACGGCAAGGGCCGGGCCGGTCAGCGCCAGCGCGCAGCAGAAGGCGATAAGATGCCGCATCCTCTTCCCTTTCATCGTGTCGTTTTCATTGTCCGGCCAATGCCCGGTCGATGGCGCGCTGCGCGATCGACGTCATCACGGCATAGCCATTGTCGAGCGGATGGACGCCGTCCCGCGTGAAGGCGGCGGCCATCAGGCCCTTGGCGTCGACCATGGCGGCCGCATAATCGGCATAGACATGTCCACGCCGGGTGCAGAAGCCGCGCAGCCAGGCGTTGAGCGCGCGCAATTCTTCGGGCTTGCGCTCCCTGACGACATCTTTCGCAGCGTCGCTATAATCATTCACTGGCAGCAGCGATCCGAACACGACCTTGATGTCATGCGCGCGCGCCAGGTCGGCCATGGCTTCCCAGTTCGCTTCGATCTGTTCGGGCGTTTCCTGTTGCAGGAAGCCCTGCACGTCATTGATGCCGGCGAGGATCACGACGACCTCCGGCTTCAGCGCGACGACGTCCTGATGGAAGCGCAGCAGCATCTGCGCCGTCACCTGGCTGCCGATGCCGCGGTTGACATAGGGTTTGCCGGGGAAGCTTGCGGCAAGGTTCCAGCGGTCGGTGATGGAATCGCCCAGAAACACCACGCGTTGCTCGCCAGGTTTAGGCGGGGGCAAGGCGGCATTGGCGGGCGCGTAGAGATAGCGCTCGCCGAAATCCTGCATCAGGCTGGGCATCAGGGTGGCGCGGAACGGGCCGAGCCATGGCCCCCAATCCTTTTCCGTCACGATGCGCCGTTCGGGCGCGCTGTGATACTCGACGGGCATGGCCAGCGCGGTGCCGGCGCTGAGCGCTAGCATCAGGGCGATCAGGCGTTTCATGCCGGGATCAATCCGTGCTTCGCGGCAAAGGTCGCGAACAAGGCGGGCCAGGCTGACGCCTGCATCGTCTGGGGCAGACGGGTGCCGAAGCCATGGCCGCCATCCTCGAAGATATGCAGCGCGACCGGACGCTTGGCGGCTTCCATCGCCTGGAACAGGGCGATGCTGTTGGCGGGGGGCACCAAACCGTCATCGGTCGCATGGACCAGGAAGAGCGGCGGGGTCGCGGCGTCGACGCGCAATTCTACCGATCGGGCGCGGCGCATTGCTGCCGACGCGTCCGGCCCCAGCAGATTGTCCCGCGATCCGCCGTGGGTGAAGGGCGCGGCGAGGCTCACCACGGGATAGAGCAGGGCGGCAAGGTCGGGGCGGGCGTCCTGCCGGTCGGCCGCATCGACGGGATCATAGGCCGTCTCGCCATGACGCGTCGCCAGCGATCCGGCCAGATGCCCGCCGGCGGAAAAACCAAGCACGCCGATCCGGTCCTTTGCGACGCCGAGCTGGACAGCTCCAGCGCGGATCAGCCGCATCGCCCGCTGCGCATCCTGCAACGGCACATCCTGACGCCGCGCCCAACCTTCGCCGGGCAGGCGATAGAGCAGGATGAAGGCGGTGATGCCGCGCGCGTTCAGCCAGTTGGCCTGGCTGGTGCCTTCATTGTCGTAGGACAGGAAGCCATAGCCGCCGCCGGGCAGCACCAGCATCGCCGCGCCATTAGGGCGGGCGGGGCGGCGTACGACCAGCATCGGCCGATCCATGCCCGTCACCCAGCGGTCCGGTTCGCCACCGGGCCTGGCCTGATCTTCGATCTTGCGGACGATGCGCGCGCCGGTCCCGCCCGGCGGCGTGCCGGGCCACAGGTCGATCACCTCGTCGCTGGCGCTGGTCTGGGCGTTGGCCAGGCCTGGCAGCGCCGCCAGTCCCGCCGCCGCCAGCAAGGCGGCACGCCGGTCCATCCCGGTCATTGTTCGCCGTCCGCCGCGCGCGGCGGCACCAGCATGATCGGCGACATCGCGCTGCCGATCGCGGCGGCGGCATCGCGCACTAGCTGGCTGCACGCCTCCACGGTCGCCCGGTTGGCCGCGCCGTCGACGAACGGCATGGTCAGCGCGGCGCGCGCGACCCCGCCGGCCAGAATCGGTGAGGACAGGTCGGTGATGCCGGTCAGCATCGGGCTGGGCGCAATCGCGCCGCCATTGGCCACCGCCGCGTCCAGTCGTTCGGTCAGCTCGGCCTCGTCCAACGCCTCGCCGGCGGCGCGAATATCGTCCAGCATCGCCGCTCGCGCTTCGGGCGGCTGGAAGGCGAGCAGGATACGCCCGGAATTGGAGCGATGCATTGGCCGGCGATAGCCGACGCGCACGGCAAAGCCCGACAGGCCAGGCGCCTCGATCGCAATGATGACGACCATTTCCGCGCCCGATGCGACTGCCAGATGGCAGCTCTGCCCCGCCTTGCGCGCCAGATCCTGCATCACCGGCAGGGCGGTGGAAGCGAGGTCGCGAATCGGCGGCTGGCTCATGCCCAGCGCGAACAGCCGGTTGGTCAGGCGATAACCTTCCTCGGCACGGGCGATATAGCCATGTTCTTCGAGAACCTGCAGCATCCGGAATATCTCGCTGACCGAGCGGCCCAGCGCGGTAGATATGTCAGACATGATGAGCGGATCGCTGGCGGCGGCGAGCAGTTCCAATATTTCCAGCCCCTTGGTCAGGGCGGGCGCCTGATAGCGCGACTTCCCGGTCATTCCAGTCCTCCCCTCGCCCATGCTGCCGGTTATTGGCGCCGCCTTGCAGGTCCCTCCTTCTAAGCACCGTCCACATATGAAATCAATTTTTATATTTCATAATTCGAAATGTGGGAGTAATGGAGCCTTGTCTTGTTACCGCTCCCAGGAGGGGGCGGAGACATGAAAGGGAAATGTTCCGGCCGTTTTCAGCCGCGAATCAGGTGAGCGCTCCGTTCAGGGGCCAAGGGAGAGGAAGGGGTTTCATGACCAAGATCACGCATATGCCGCGTCGCGCCGCGTTGCTGGCCGGCATTTCGATCGCCAGTATCGCGCTGGGGAGCAGCGTCCACGCGCAGGAGGCCCCGCAGCAGCCCGCCGCGAGCGAGGGCGACATCGTCGTCACCGGCGTGCGCGCCAGCCTGTCCAGCGCCCAGGCGCTCAAGCGCAACAGCGATGTCATCGTCGATTCGATCGTGGCCGAAGACATCGGCAAGCTGCCCGACCGCAACGTCGCCGAAGCGCTGCAGCGCATTCCTGGCATTCAGGTCCAGCGCCGATATGGCGAAGGCAGCTCGGTCGCAATCCGTGGCTTGACCCAGGTTCGCACCGAACTGAACGGTCGGGATATCTTCACCGCGAGTGGAGCCAACCAGCTCAACCTGGAGGATATTCCTTCGGAACTTCTGGCCGGCATCGACGTCTACAAAAATCCGTCGGCCGACCTGATCGAAGATCAGTTGTCGGGCACGATCAATTTCCGCACCCGCAAAGCGTTCGACTTCGACGGCTTCAAGGCGGCGGCGTCGTTGACCCAGAGCCATTTCGACCTGGTCGACCGTTATAAGCCGTCGGCATCGCTCATGCTCAGCAACCGCTGGGAAACGGGTATCGGTGAGATCGGCATTCTGGCCAGCGTATCTTTCCAGAAGACCGCCTTCCGTCAGGACACTATTTCGACCGAACCTTTCTACACGCTCGACCCCACCGTTGCGGGCGACGCCGCCGTGCTGGCGACGTTGGGCCGCACCGGTCAGACGACCACGCTGCCCCATGGCACTGGTATCGGCGAAGTCTATGGCGACCGTCGTCGCTTGGGCACCGATGTATCGGTCCAGTGGCGCCCCAGCGACACGCTGGAACTGACCGCCGAAGTCTTTCGCTCAGACTATAAGTTCCGCTACGACGACTACAGCTTCTTCGCCTACACCTCGAACAGCGCGATCCAGCCGTTGCCCGGCGCGCCGTTCACCTATGCCGACAATGGCGATTTCCAAAGCGGCACCTTCATCAATCTGCCCGTCGGCAACAACACCAGCGCTGAAACGCGCCGGTCGAAGACGACCGATTATTCGCTTAACCTGAAGTGGAAGCCCAGCGCCAACCTGACGGTCACAGCCGATGGTCAATATGTAGACGCCAAGACGAAAAATCTGCGTTCGATCTTCGGCCTGAACGGCACCGCCGATACGCTGTACCAGGATATTTCGGGATCGGTGCCGGTCGTAAACATCGGTTCGGCCACCGGCCTTGCGAACCCGGCGACATACAACAGCGCCTTCTACCTCGACAATCTCAACGAATCGAAGGCGTCGGACAGGACGGCGCGGCTCGACGCCGAATATCGTTTCGATGCCGGTATCCTGTCCTCGATCAAGGCGGGCATCCGCTTTGCCGATCGTAAGAACCGGACGATCGACACCGGCTATCGCTATACCGGCCTGAACGGCATTCCCAGCCAGCTGGAAAATGTCGACCTGAGCGACTTCTTCCGCGGCGATGCCGACCTGTTCGGCAACATCATCGCCTTTAACCGCAGCATCATCCGCAACTATCAGGATACGCTCGATACGCTGGGCATCGCCAGCGCGCCGGCTTATGTCCAGAGCGGCACCAATCAGCAGCGCCAGAAGACCTATACCGGCTATGCCACCGCCTTCTTCAAGACCGATCCCGTCGACGGCAATGTCGGTGTGCGTGTGGTCCGTACGAATCTCGACGTGTCGGGATTCTACCAGCAGATCGCGATCATCCAGAACCCCGACGGGACCGAAAGCAACGGCCCGGCCGAGTTCAATCCGATCAATGCATCGCGCAGCTATACTTCGGTCCTGCCCAGCCTGAACCTGCGCGTTCACCTGGCCGACGACCTGCAAGTGCGCCTGGCGGCCGCGAAGAATATCTCGCGGCCCAGCTTCGGTCAGTTGAACCCCAGCCTCAACATTACGGAACCCGGCCGGGCGCAGCAGGACCAGTTGCATACCACCAGCGGTGGCAACCCCTATCTCAAGCCCATGAAGTCGGACAATTTCGATCTGTCGCTGGAGTGGTATTTCTCGCGGACGGGGTCGTTGACGGCCGCCGGATTTTACAAAAACATCAAAAACTATATCCAGACCGCTGTTACGCCCCGCGATGTGACCTTCAACAACGGCAATACATATGAATATCAGGTCACGTCCTTCAACAATGTCGCAAAAGGCAAGGTGAAGGGCTTCGAACTGGCCTATCAGCAGTTCTTCGACTTCCTGCCCGGGCCGCTCAGTGGCCTTGGCATGCAGGCGAACTTCACATATGTGGATTCCAAGGCCCCTTCACCAGCAACGACCGGACCGGTCGTCAACGTGCCGCTGGAACTACTGTCCAAATATAATTATAATCTGGTCGGCATCTACGAACTTGGCAGTTTGTCGGCGCGCGTCGCTTATAACTGGCGCAGCAAATATGTCGTCACGACGGCGGGCAACGGGACCGGCAATCTGCCGATCTTCAACAAGCCCTTCGGTCAGGTCGATGCATCGGTCAGCTATAATGTCACGCCGCAATTCGCCTTGGCGGTCGATGGCGTGAACCTGACCAACACGCGTCGATCGACCTATTTCGGTATCGACAGCCGTCCGCGCGACGTCGTCGTCAACGACCGTCGCATCAGCCTCACCGCCCGCATCACCTATTGATCCGGCGTACGGGCGTTTCTAGCGTCCCTCCCCTGGCAGACCGGACCGCGATGCGGCCGGTCTGCCATTTTGGACAAGAGAGAGGATGGCCTGATGCATAGGCAGGGAGCCGGCACTGAACGGAGCAGGTCCGGACGGAGCAGCCGGACTGCGATGGTGCTGACCACGGGCCTCTTCTTCCTGTGGGGGGTGGCGAACAACCTCAACGATGTGCTGATCGCCCATTTCCGGCATGTATTTTCGCTGTCGGATTTTCAGTCGGGGCTGGTCCAGTCGGCTTTCTATCTGGGCTATTTCTGTTTCGCGATTCCCGCCGCGCTGGCGGCCGAACGGCTGGGTTACAAGGCGACGGTCATTCTGGGGCTGCTGCTGTTCGGCGGCGGCGCGCTGCTGTTCCTGCCGGCGTCGACACAGCTCAGCTACGGCTTCTTCCTCTTCGCGCTGTTCGTGATTGCGAGTGGCCTGGCCTTCCTCGAAACCGCCGCCAATCCGATGGTCGCGGTGATGGGGCCGGCGGAGGGGGCGGCGCAGCGGCTCAATCTGGCGCAGGCCTTCAATCCGCTGGGATCGATCACCGGCGTGGCGCTGGGCGCGACCCTGATCCTGTCCGACGCCCCCCGGCAGGGCGCTGCAGGCGCCGCGGCGGTGCAGCTACCCTATCTCGGCATAGCGCTGGTGGTGCTGGGCTGGGCGGCGGCGCTCACCTTCACGCGCTTTCCCCGTGCCGCCATGCAGGCGGAAGCGACGACCGGTCCGATCTTCGCGGGCTATGGCGCGCTGTTACGGCGGCCGCGCTATCTGGCGGGGGTGGCCGCGCAATTCTTCTATGTCGGCGCGCAGGTCGGCATCTGGAGCTACCTGATCCGCTATGCGGAAAGCGTCGTGCCGGGCATCGGCGCACAAAAGGCGGCCTGGCTGCTGACCCTGTCGCTGGCGCTGTTCATGGTCGGCCGTTTCATCGGTGCGGCGCTGCTGTCCCGGTTCGATGGTGCGCGGCTGATGGCATTGTTCGCGGGGATCAATATCGTCCTGTCGCTGGTGGCGGTGACGGGGGGCGTGGTCGGTCTTGCCGCTCTGGTGGCGACCAGCTTCTTCATGTCGATCCTCTACCCCACCATCTTCGTCCTGTCGCTGCGCGGCCTCGGACCGCTGACCAAGGCGGGCGCGTCGATGATCGTGATGGCGATCATCGGCGGCGCGGTGCTGACGATGGCGATGGGCCTGCTGTCCGACCTGACCGGGACGATCCGCACGGCGATGCTCGTGCCCGCGCTCTGCTTCGCGGTCGTCGGGCTCTATGCGTGGGCGGCGCGGCGGGAGGGGGTGGCATGATCCCCGATTTGGGCATGGGCACCGCGCCGATCGGCAATCTCTATCGCGCCGTGAGCGAGGCGGAAGCGCGGGCCACGCTCGACGCCGCCTGGGATGCGGGCATCCGCTATTATGACACGGCGCCCCATTATGGTTTCGGCCTGGCCGAACGGCGGTTGGGCGCGATGCTGGCGGAACGCGACCCGGCGGACGAAGCGGCGGTGTCGACCAAAGTCGGGCGCCTGCTCATACCGACCGACGCGCGGGGCGAACGCCACGGTTTCGTCGATGCCGATCCGTTCGAACCAGTCTTCGACTATGGTCGTGACGCGGTGCTGCGATCCTTCGAAGGGAGTTGCGCGCGCCTGCGCCGCGATCGGATCGACCTGCTGCTCGCCCATGATCTCGGCCGGGCGACCCATGGCGACGATCATGACCGCCACCTGCGCGCCTTTCTCGACGGCGGCTATCGGGCGATGTGCGACCTGCGCGAAGCGGGCGCGATCGGCGCGATCGGCATCGGCGTCAATGAAGTCGCGATCTGCGACGAACTGCTCGACCATGTCGCGCTGGACATGATCCTGCTCGCCGGGCGCTACACGCTGCTGGACCGCAGCGCGGAACGGTTGCTGGCGCGCTGCGCCGAACTGGGCGTGCAAGTGATCGTCGGTGGCCCCTATAATAGCGGCATATTGGCGCGCGACCTCGGCGGCCCGTTGCATTTCGACTATACTGCTCCCAGCGCCGACATCGTCGGCAGGGCGCAGCGCCTGTCGGACGCCTGCGTCGCCTTTGACGTCGCGCTGCCCGCTGCCGCCCTGCAATTTCCGCTCCGCCATCCTGCGGTCGTCAGCGTCATTCCCGGCCTGGTCGGGCCGGATCAAGTCGCCGACAGCATGACCCGCCGCTCGGCGCCCCTGCCCCACGCGCTCTGGCCTGCGCTCGACGCCGCCCTGAAAGATGCTTCCATGTTGCAGGACGATGCGCGCCTGATCCTGTTGCACCCCGACGACAATGTCCTGATCTGTGTCCGTCCGATCGACGCAGGTGACATTCTCCCCGTTTCGGGCGGCACGATCCCCGCGCGCGAGGGGATATCCATCGGGCACAAGATCGCCCGCGCGCCGCTCCGCGCCGGGGACAAGATCATCAAATATGGTGCGCCGATCGGGTCGATGACCGCCGATGCCGCGACCGGCGACTGGATACATATGCACAATATGAAGAGCGACTATATCAGCAGCCATACGCGCACCGCGCTGGAGCAGGGGGCATGATCCAGGCCTGGCTCCGGCAGGATGGGCGCAAGGGCATCCGCAATGTCGTCGCGGTCGCCTATCTGGTGGAATGCGCGCATCATGTCGCGCGGCGGATCGTGGACAGGGCGGACGATCCCGATGTGCAACTGATCGGCTTTCCCGGCTGCTATCCCAACGCCTATGCCGCCAAGGTGATGGAGGCGATCGCCACCCATCCCAATGTCGGCGGCCTCGTGATCGTGTCGCTGGGGTGCGAGAGTTTCAATCGCGAGCGGCTGCTGGCGGTGGCGCGGGCGAGCGGACGGCCCGCCGAACTGCTGGTGATCCAGGAGACGGGCGGCACGGCGGCGACGATCGCGGCGGGCGTCGAGGCGGTGGGGCGCGTGCGCGCCGCCATCGCCGACGTCCCGCGCGGGCCGATGGGCGTCGAGGAACTGATCGTCGGCACCATCTGCGGCGGGTCGGACGGAACCAGCGGCATCACCGCCAATCCGGCGGTCGGCCGCGCTTTCGACCGGTTGGTGGCGGACGGCGCGGCCTGCATCTTCGAGGAGACGGGCGAACTGGTCGGATGCGAAAAGATCATGGCAGACCGCGCCCGCACGCCCGAACTGGCGGCCGCGATCGAAGAGTGCGTGCACAAGGCCGAACGCTACTACACCATCATGGGGTTCGGCAGCTTCGCGCCCGGCAACGCGGAGGGCGGCCTGACGACGCAGGAGGAAAAGTCGATGGGCGCCTATTCCAAATCCGGCTCCTCGACCATCGACGGTATATTGAAGCCGGGCGATGTGCCGCCGACGGGCGGCCTCTATCTGCTCGACGTGGTGCCTGACGGCGAACCGCGCTTCGGCTTCCCCAATATCTCCGACAATGCGGAGATCGTCGAACTGATTGCCTGCGGCGCGCATTTGACTTTGTTTACGACCGGGCGCGGATCGGTGGTCGGATCGGCCATTTCGCCGGTCATCAAGATTTGCGCGAACCCGGATACCGGCCGCCGGCTGGCGGCCGACATGGACGTCAATGCCGGGCGCATCCTGGAAGGCGAAGCGACGCTGGAGCAGGTCGGCACGGAAATCTACGACAAGCTATTGGCCGTCGCGGCGGGTGAGCGCAGTGTTTCCGAATCCCTTGGCCATCAGGAGTTTATTTTGACCTACAAGGCTTTCGATCCCATCGGCCCCGACTGTCTCCCCACGAAGGCGCGCGCATGAGCGGGCGTCTGGAAGGCAAGGTCGCGCTGATTACGGCGGCGGCGCGCGGCATCGGCCGGGCGAGTGCGCAGCGCTTCGTGGCGGAGGGCGCGCGCGTGATCGCGACCGACCGGGACCGTGATGCGCTGGAGGGGCTGGACGGCTGCGAATTGCGCAGGCTCGACGCGACCGATGGAGCTGCGGTGCGGGCGCTGGCGGCGGAGGTCGGCCCGATCGACATCCTCGCCAATGTCGCGGGGGTGGTCCATGCCGGGAACATCCTGGAATGCCCGCAGGAAGAATGGGACTTCGCCCTCTCGCTCAACATGACCGCCATGTATCACACGATCCGGGCCTTTCTGCCCGGCATGGTCGAGAAGGGCGCGGGATCGATCGTCAACATGGCCTCCATCGCCAGTTCGGTGAAGGGGATACCAAACCGTTTCGCCTATGGCGCGAGCAAGGCGGGGGTGATCGGCCTGACCAAGGCGGTGGCCGCCGATTTCGTCGGGCAGGGGGTGCGCTGCAACTGCATCTGCCCCGGCACGATCGATACGCCCTCGCTGCAACAACGCCTGCACGATACGGGCGACTATGCCGCTGCGCAGGCCGCGTTCGCAGCGCGCCAGCCGATGGGCCGTCTCGGCCGGGCAGAGGAGATCGCGGCGCTGGTGCTGTATCTCGCGAGCGACGAAGCGTCCTTCACAACCGGCGCGGTGCATGTGATCGACGGCGGCTGGGTCAACTGATGCGGCATGTCCTGCTGATCGACCTGGCCGACGAGGCCGACGCCATCGCCAGCTATGAAGCATGGCACGCCGCCGGCGCGCTGCCGCCCGCGATCGGGGCGAGCATCCGGACGGCGGACGTGATCGCGATGGACATCTATCGCAGCGGTAACCGGCTGGTCATGCTGATGGAAACCGGCCCCGGTTTCGACCCGGCGGCCAAGGCGGCGGCGGATGCGGCCGATCCGGCGGTGCAGGCCTGGGAAGCGCAGATGGACGGCGTCCAGCGCCCGCTTCCCTGGGCCCCGCCCGGCGCGAAATGGACCGAAACGACCCGCATTTTCTCCCTGGACGAACAGCCATGAAAGGCCATTCCATGATCCTCACCCGGACCCTGATCGCCGCTTCCCTGCTGATCGCGCGCCCCGCGCTGGCGCAGGGCGACACGCCGCATATCGAAACCAAGGCCGGTCGCCATGCGCTGATCGTGGATGGCGCGCCCTTCCTGATGTTGGGCGGGCAGGTCAACAACAGCAGCAATTATGCCGCGCCGCTGGAAAAGGTCTGGGCGACGCTCGACCGGATCGGCGCGAATACGGTCGAGGCGCCGATCGCCTGGGAGCAACTGGAGCCGCGGGAGGGCCAGTTCGACTACAGCTTCGTCCAGACGCTGCTGGATGAAGCACGCAAGCATGACAAGCGCATCGTGCTGCTGTGGTTCGGTGCGTGGAAGAATACCGGCCTCGCCTATACGCCCGACTGGGTGAAGCTCGATAATCGCCGTTTTCCGCGCATGAAGACGAAGGATGGTGCGGATCATGGCGTCCTGTCGCCGCATGGCGTGGCGACACTGGCGGCGGACAAGCGCGCATTCCTGGCGCTGATGGCCTATATTCGCGACCATGACACGCAGAACACGGTCATTCTGGTCCAGCCGGAAAATGAAGTCGGCAGCTACCGCAATCCGCGCGACTACAGCCCCGCCGCGCAGAAATTGTTTGACGGCCCGGTGCCGGCGGCACTGACCAAGATGCTGAAGAAATCGGCCGGCAACTGGGCGACCGTCTTCGGCGACCAGGCCGATCGCGCCTTCAACACTTGGCACACCGCCCGCTATATCGAGGAACTGGCAAAGGCCGGCAAGGCGATCAAGCCGCTGCCCATGTATGTGAACGCGGCGCTGGGCGACCCCTTCGCCAAGCCCGATCCGATGGCGCTGTCGAGCGGTGGGCCGCAGGGCGATGTAATCGACATCTGGAAGGTGGCGGCGCCCTCGATCGATTTCGCCGCGCCAGACATTTACGATCGCGCCAGCCGCAACGTCTTCCGGCATCTCGACCTCTACACAAGGCCCGACAATGCGTTGATGGTGCCGGAAATCGGCAATGCCGCCGAATATGCCCGTTATTTCTGGGCGGCGCTGGGGCGCGGGGCGATCGGTTTCGCGCCCTTCGGCATGGATGATACCGGCTATTTCAACTATCCGCTGGGCGCCAAAGGCTTCGACGACAGGACGCTGGACGCCTTCGCCGCCAAATATCGGGTCGTGGCGTCGGCGCCCTGGGCGAGGATCGCGTTCGAGCATCCGGTCTGGGGCGCGGCCAGGCCGGATGACGGCGCGGCCGTCGGCACGACGATGGGCGACTGGACGATCACCGCCAGCTTCGGCCAGTGGCAGTTCGGCCAGCGCGAATGGTTCCCCAAGGCCGACCTGCCCGCCTGGGCGAGCGAGCCGACCGGCGGCACCGTCGTCGCCCAATTGTCAGCCGATGAATTTCTCTTGACCGGCGACCATGTCCGCCTGAACTTCGCCCCCAGGGACGGCAGCGCGCCGGGCGGCATGATCGTCAAGGTGGAGGAGGGGCATTTCGACAAGGGCGTATGGGTCATGGACCGCATCTGGAATGGCGACCAGACCGATTATGGGCTGAACCTGATCGACCAGCCGGTGTGGATCAAGGTGACGATGGGCCGCTATCGCTAGGATCGGTCGAAGGCCCGCTGGACTGGGCCGGCACCAGCGACAGAACGGGGCTGTCCAGATCGCAAGGCGTTTGCCCCTCGATCAGATCGATCAGGTGGCGTGTCGCCATTTCCGCCATCTCGCCGAAGGGCCGGGCGACGGTGGTGAGCGAAGGCGTGAGCATCTCCGCCACGATGCTGCCGTCGAAGCCCACCACCGACAGCGCGTCCGGCACCGCGATCCCGCGCGCCGCGGCGATCTTCAGTACGCCCGCCGCCATGATGTCGTTCGCCGCGAAAATGGCGGTCGGGGTAGGGGAGATGGCGAGCAGCCGGCCAGCCGCCGTCATGCCCGCGGCCAGGCTATAGTCGCCCTCCACCTCGACCGGCGGCCCGACGCCCGCCTCCTCCAGCGCCTCGACAAAGCCCGCGCGGCGTTCGATCGCCGAGATCATGTCCTGCGGCCCGGTAATCATCGCGATGCGCCGATGCCCCAGCGCCAGCAGATGCCGCGCGACATCGCCCGCCGCCTGCCGCTCCTGCGACAGCAGCACCGCGCCATAACCCTCGATCGGCACCGCCGAAATCGCCACTGCGGGGATATGGTCGGCCTGTAGCGCGGCCGGCAGCCCGGCCATGTCGGACACCGGCGGCATTACCACCAGCCCGTCGACCCGCGCGCGCCGGCAAAATCCCAGCACATCCTGTCCCGCACCCGGGTCGCCGACCGGCACGCTGTGGCAGATCACTTCATAGCCGCGCCGGGTCGCCTCGCGCCCCACGCCGCGCTGCACGCTGTCCAGAACCAGCGCGTTGCGATCATTATGCACCATGCCGATCAGGAAGGAGCGCCCCTTGGCCAGCGCGCGGGCGCGCAGGCTGGGTCGGAAATTGAGCGCATCGATCGCGTCCTGGATGCGGGCGCGCGTCTCCTTGTTGACCTTGGGCGACTGGTTGAGCACGCGCGACACGGTGCGGATCGATACGCCCGCCAACGCCGCCACATCGACGATCGTCGGTTCGTTGCCGCCAGTGCTGGGGTCATTATCGGGCATGACGGCTTTCCTGGCGACGTCGGGACGCTCCCGCTCTATGCGAGCGCGCGCGCCCTGACAATCATGCCGCGCTGGCCAATGGTCGCGGCGGCGCATCGGGCAGGCGATAGGCCTTGCGTACCAGATTATAGGTCAGGTCTACCGCCAGTTCCTGCGCCTCCCAATCGCGCAGCCGCCCTTCGGCGACCAGCCGCGCGAGAAAGGCGCAATCGACCCGTCGCGCGACATCGTGCCGCGCCGGGATCGACAGGAAGGCGCGAGTATCGTCGTTGAATCCGACCATATTGTAGAAGCCCGCCGTCTCCGTCGTCATCTCGCGGAAACGCATCATGCCTTCCGGGCTGTCATGGAACCACCACGCCGGCCCCAGCTTCAGGCAAGGATAATGGCCCGCCAGCGGCGCCAGTTCGCGGGCATAGGTGCTTTCGTCCAGGGTGAAGAGGATGATCGACAGCGCGGCTTCATTGCCGAAGCGGTCGAGCAGCGGCTTCAATCCTCCCACATAATCGGTGCGCGCCGGGATGTCCGCGCCCTTGTCGCGGCCATAGACGCGGTGCAGCCACGCATTATGGTTGCGGCAGGCGCCCGGATGGATTTGCATCACCAGCCCGTCATCCAGACTGAGCCGCGCCATTTCGGTCAGCATCTGGGCGCGGAACAGTTCGGCATCCTGCGCGGTCCAGTCCTTGCCGACGATGCGGTCGAACAGGGCGGCGGCGTCCGCATCGGACAGGTTCGCGGTCCGCGCGCTCTGATGGCCATGGTCGGTGGAGGTCGCGCCCATGGCGATGAAATCCTGCCGCCGCCGCGCATGGGCGCGTAGATAGCCCTGCCATGTCAGCACATCCTCGCCGGTCAGCTCGGCGAAGGCGGCCAGGCTGGCGTGGAAATCCTCATGTTCCGGATCGACCACAGCGTCGGGGCGATAGGCGGTCACGACCTGCCCGTCCCAGCCCGACTCGCGGATCGCCCGATGATGGTCCAGCCGCTCATGCGCGCCTTCGGTGGTGGCGAGCAACTCGATATGGAAGCGGTCGAACAGCGCACGCGGGCGAAAGGCCGGGGTAGCGAGCAGTTCGGCCCAGTCGGCCCGAAGCTGCGATTTTGGCCATGTTGAAGAACAAAGATTGAACATGGCGATCTACCAGGCTCGCTCTTGTCCTCCAATCTCGTAAACATCGGTCTCGATCGAGCACCTGTAGCTCTCTGCGATGTTGAACATCTCTGTCTGGAGAGATGCGATCTCATCATCGAGGCTGACGCCATCGGCACCCTGATCATAGGCGACGGTCAGCGTGTAATCGCAGTTCCCGGTCTTTTGCATCTGGTAATCCCGCTCCAGCATCGCCTCAATGCGCTCGCGAGCGGGCTTTCTGCCACGACCATGCTTGTTGAAGTTCTCGATGGTCAGATGCAGGGCGATGGTGACAGAAGGCGGCTTTTCCGGCAGCCCGATCCTTGAAGGAATGACGTCAAGCGCCCGATAGACGGTCATTCTTGAGATCTTGAGGTCGCGCGCGACGCTGGCCTTGCTCGCGCCGGCGGTGATCCGGCGTCGGATTTCATCGTCATCGATGTTTTTCTTCCGGCCTTTGTAGACGCCTTCGGCGCGCGCCGCCTCGATCCCGGCGCGCTGCCGGTCCTTGATGAACGTCAGTTCCATGTCCGCGACCATGCCCAGAATGGTGATCACCATCCGCCCCATGCTTCCGGCCGTCGTCACCTCCGGCTCAAGCACCCGCAATGAGGCTCCCTTCTGGTCGAGTTCATGAACCAGATTGAGAACATCGCGTGTGGAGCGACCGAGCCGATCGAGACGCAGGACGACGAGTTCGTCATCGGCGCGCAGGAACTGCATGATCGTCTCAAGCTCCGTGCGTCCAGTGCGCGATGCGCCCGAGCCTGTTTCGGAGCGGAGGATTTCACAGCCCGCTGCCTTCAACCGGGCAACCTGGATGTCGAGATCCTGGTCGATGGTGCTGACGCGGGCGTAGCCGACGCGGGTCATGGGCAAATCCGTCACATTAGGGTGGCTTTGCCCTCGTACAGTAACATTGGTGACGGAACCACCCTTTTGTGACATGTCGTATATGTCACTTCCGATCGTCACGTTCGGGTGCACCCAAATGGTGCGAGCGGAAAGGCCCCGGTCAGGCAGCAAGCCGCCCAAAATCGATCCGGCTATTCAGATCGAGGTCGAAGCGGCCATAAGGATTGACGTGGCTGTAAATCAGCGGTGTGAGGCCGCGATAATCATCCGGCGTCATCCGGCCCGTCCATTTCGGTTCCACCAGCACGCTCTGAAGCATTCGGGTGTTCACATAGACAAGCGACGCTTGCAGCAAATGTAGCGCCAGGACCGAGAGCTGCTGCTCATCGATGCGGTTAGTGGCGATCTCGCCGCCCTTGCCGAAGAAAACGAACCCATTGGCACTGTTCCAGTTTTCAACGACATTCAGGCCTTCATGAATTTCGCGGCGGAAGGACTCCTCGCGCAGATACCGGCACAGGAAGATCGTCTTGACCGCGCGGCCCAGCTCACTCAACGCCTTGTAGGTCGGGTGCATCACCTCGGAGCGGCTAAACCGGCGCAGGATCGCCTCCGGGTCGGCGGTTTTTGTCTGCATCGCGGCTGCATATTTGACCATCTCGTCATATTGCTGCTCGATCTCATCCCAGTTGATCGGACTGGAGAGGATCGGCTGCAAGTGGGGAAGCCGCGTTCGCATGCCGACATCGGGAAGAGCCAGCTTCTGGCGAGCGATCGCTTTCAGGCGGGGTGCAAGCTCAAATCCGAGAAGCCGGCAAAATGCAAAGCCAACCGCGCTTTGGCCATGACTATCAACATATTGTCGCTGGATTTCCATGTCGGTGCAATGGCGCAGCACGCCCTCGATCATGGAGGCGACCTCGGAGGAAGAGCAGCGCTTGAGCTGGGAATAGACGCATGTCGCGCGTCGTTCGACATGCCAGTAGATCATGACGCCCCGTCCACCATAACGCGCATGCCATTCCGTCATCAGGTTGCGATCCCAGGCTCCGAACTTTGTGGAATCTGACGCACAGGCCGTGCCGGCGTCCCCCCAGACTGCAGCATTGCGGATTGCCAGGGTCGCATTCGCAACCCTGGCACACGCCTCCTTGAGCGCCGCGGCATGAACGAAGCGGCGATGGACATGCAGCAGCTCTTCATAGCTGACATCGGGGGTGGCGCCGGCGATCCGCTTGAGCCCGGCATTCGTTCCCAGGCCGTAGAGGCATAGCAGGAGACGTTGATCCAGCGCGGTTTTCGGCAGTGCAACACGCGAGGCCGATGTTTCGAACGCTTCGAGAAGTCCCGTATCAAGGGCAGCCTCCTTCAGTACGTCGAGCAGCCCGGTCATCGGCCAGCGTTGGCCGATCTCGGTCTTGATCGAGGCGAGACCCCTGGGTTCGGGCAAGGGTTTGAACGGGGTGAGAGATATACGGTTCTCGCCGCGCCACAGCAGCCGAACCTTGTCGTTCCGGGGAATATTGGCATTGAGGAGCAACAGTTCCTGAGCAAGCTCTTCCCGGATGGCGCTTGAAAATGCACGCGCATCCGCCGTCAGGTTCAATCCTGTGTAATATGCTTCTCGCCGCGCATCGAAGTCCTTGGGAAGATCGTCATCGGGATTGCGGTATCGGTCCGCCCCGACAACCCAGATTTCCTTAGAACGGATGCGATCGCGCAGTTGCGCGAGGACACAAAGCTCATAACTGATCCGGTTTACGCGCCCCTCTTCATCAATGACGGAACTGCGCCATCTCGCCGGAATGACCTCGTCGACCGGCACTGCGTGCGGCGGCACGTAGCGGCATCCATCATCCACTTTGCTTCTGATCCAGTCCAGGGCCGCCAGCACCGGACGCCACACGGCGTTGTTCGACCGGAACTCCAGTGCCGAAAGCAGGCTTGGCAGCATACGGCGATAATGATTGGCCCATGACCTCCGCATCACCTTGTAGATCCGCCGATCCAAGGCGCCCTTTGCCTGGCTTTCCTTGATGATCGCCGCCAGTTTGTCCTTGCCGGCGATTGGGAAAATGACATCGCAGATGCGCCCGGATGGATCGTCGATCGAAGCGCTGGCAATCTCGACCAGGAGTCGCTCCTTGCCATAGACCCGCTCGATGTCTTTCGCGATATCGCCCACCACCTTGCGTTTCGAGCGCGATCCGATCTTATGGACCGTCTCGATCAGCAGGTCGACCATCGCATCCGTAAGCTGAGCTTCCCGCGCCATCAGATAAACGGCATAGAGCCCGAGCTGGCGCGCCGGTACATGCCGGCGCATCTCCGAGGCTTTCTCGCCGGCAACCCGGCGAACGATCTGATCGACCCATGCCTTGCCCGTGACCGATAGGAAATCTCGGGGAAGAGCAAGCCGTTGGATAAAGGCGAGTTTGGCGGTCACGCCAAGAATGTTTTCGAGCGTCGCCTGACCTGCATCCCCCTTCATCGTGTTGAAGCCGGTCGGGCCATCGGGATCGGCGAGCGAGGCTTCCAGCAAGGCGACCGCATCCGGCGCAAGCCGATCGCGGACTCGGGCCAACAGGGCCTCCAGATAGAGGTGTCGTTGCGAACGGACGAGGCGTTCCAGCTCCTTGCGCGACGGCCCATAGATACGGCGGTCGCGGCACCACAGGAAAACATGCTCGAGCATGGCATTGATCGGCTGCCCGCCCGCACAAAGATCGTCGGAAATCCACCTCGACAACGCCCTGCGATCCGTCTGCGTCATACGGCGGAACCCGAGATGCCGCAAAATCTCCGCGCAATGCCGGCGGGCGGTGCGCCCGGAAAAATCATAGTGGTTCACGGATTTGGCATCGAGACCAAGTTGCTCCGCCAGATACAAGACACCGTCGGAGGGTATCGACGCATGATCCGGCACAAAGAAGCCATGCCCGGCGAAAAATCTAAGCTGAACCGCCAATCCCAGTCGTGCCGTCTCCGCTTTGCCGGTCACGAACGCGATGTCCGAAAAACTCAGGCTCCAGGAGCCGATCAGATCCCCACTCGAAACGCCAAGGCTCATAACGCCGCTCCCTTATCGGAGCGGAACGTCGTTCCTCGCATGGGCGATCGTCAACAACAACCAGCCCGTTCCCGACGTGTTCTCCAAGATGACCAAAATCGCAGCTTCGGGCCGACTGGGCCAGTTCGCCGATCCGGTCATAATAATGATCGGCAGTCGCTTCGGACAGAATCGTGTCGAAACCGAAAACCTCGGCAAAGACATGGTCGAGCCACATCCGGGAAGGCGTGCCGCGGAACAGATGCTGGTTGCGCGCAAAGATACGCCAGGCCGCGCGCGGATCGGCGTCGCCCGGCACGCCATGGGCCGGCACGCCCAGATCCTCCAGCTTCACCCCCTGGCTGTAGAGCATTCGGTAGAGATAATGGTCCGGCGCCAGCAGCAGCGCGGTCGCATTATCCCATGCATCGTTGGTCGCGAACCAGGCGGGATCGGTATGGCCATGCGGGCTGACGATCGGCAGCGCGGCGACACTGTCATAGAGCGAACGAGCGATCGCGCGCGTGCCGGGGTCCGCCGGGAAGAGGCGGTTCGGATCGAGCGAAAGATGGGTCATGACAGCATCTCCTTGGGACTTGTGCCAGCGTTGGCACAAATGCTATCACGGTGCAATGGAGACGATCGCACCTACCCTTGATCCGCCTGTCGACACCCTGCCCGATGCCGTCCGCATCGCCCCGCAGGATGATGTCGCCATCGCGCTGCGCGCGTTGGACGCAGGCGAAACGATCGCCGTAGCGGGACAGGTCGTCACCCTGATCGACTCGGTCGGCCGGGGGCACAAATTCGCCCTGCGCCCGATCGCGGCGGGCGAACCGGTCCGCCGCTATGGCTGGCCTGTCGGCGGCGCGACTCAGGCGATTGCGGCGGGGAACCACGTCCACAGCCATAATCTACGCACCAATTTGAAGGTCGAGGAGCCGTACAGCTTCGTTCCTCTGTCCACGGGCGACCGGGCGCCTTCCGAGACGCGCTGGCGATTCGACGGCTATCGCCGCGCCGATGGCAGCGTAGGCACCCGCAACGAGATATGGGTCATCCCTACCGTCGGCTGCGTCGCGCGTACCGCGGAACGGATCGCCAAACAGGCGGGAGATCGCCATGCCGGGCGGGTCGACGCCGTACTGGCCTTCCCGCATCCGCTGGGTTGTTCGCAGCTCGGCGACGATCTGGACGGCACGGCGCGGCTGCTGGCCGCGCTGGCGTCCAATCCCAATGCCGGGGGCGTGCTTCTGATCGGCCTGGGCTGCGAGGAGAACCAGCTTGCGGCGCTGCTGGAGCGGATTCCGTCCGAACGGCGCGACCGCGTCCGCAGCGTCGGCGCGCAGATCAGTGCCGACGAATATGCGGCGGCGGAAAGCGCGATCGATGCACTGGTAGCCATCGCGGCGCAGGACCGGCGCGAAACCGTGGATATCGGCGCGCTGCGCCTCGGCCTCAAATGCGGTGGTTCCGACGGGCTGAGCGGCATCACCGCCAACCCGCTGATCGGTCGCGCCGCCGATGTCGTCACGGCGGCGGGCGGGCAGGCGATCCTGACCGAGATACCGGAGATTTTCGGCGCGGAACGCCTGTTAATGCAGCGCGCAGCGGACGAGCCGGTGTTCGATGCACTGGTGGCGCTGGTCAACCGCTTCAAACGCTATTTCATCGACCATGGCGAGCCGATCTCCGAAAATCCCAGCCCCGGCAATGTCGCGGGCGGCATCACCACGCTGGAGGAAAAATCGCTGGGCGCGGTGCAGAAGGGCGGCCATGCGACCGTCACCGACGTGCTGGCCTATGGCGAAACCTTGCGCCGTCCGGGCCTGACCTTGCTGGAGGCGCCGGGCAATGACGCGGTATCGACCACCGCGCTGGCGGCAGCCGGGGCGACGATGACGCTCTTTTCCACCGGGCGCGGCACGCCACTGGGCAGCCCGATCCCGACGCTGAAACTCGCCACCAACCACGATCTCGCCCGGCGCAAGCCCGGCTGGATCGATTTCGACGCGGCGCAGGTGCTCGATGATGGCCTGGATGCCACGACCGATGTCCTGATGGCGCGCATCTGCGCCATCGCGTCGGGCGAACCTGCGCGTAACGAACTAAACGACGAACGCGACATCGCTATCTGGAAGCGCGGCGTCACCCTCTGACCTAATTGTAGGATCATGCCATGCCCCGCCTATCGTCCGGCACGTTGGCCGCTGTGCCCGATACCATCGTCCGCCCCGCTTATGACCGCGCGCAGGTGAAAGCCGGCGTCGTCCATCTGGGCATCGGCGCGTTCCACCGTGCGCATCAGGCGGTGATGTTCGACGATGTGCTGGGCGCGGGCGACCTGCGCTGGGGCATCCGCGCGGTATCGCTTCGCTCGCCGGGCGTGCGCGACCAGATGGCGCCGCAGGACGGCCTCTATCATCTGCTGGTGCGCGACGGCGCCGATGTCGCAACGCGCCTGATCGGTGCCGTGCTGGATGTCTCGGTCGCGCGCGAAGACCCCGCCGCAGTGGTCGCGATGCTGGCCGATGCCGACACCCATATCGTGACGCTGACCGTGACCGAGAAGGGCTATAAGCTCGATCCCGCAACTGGCGCGCTGCTGGCGGACGATGCCGATCTGGCGGCCGATCTCGCCAGCCTCGCCGCGCCGGTCACTGCGCCGGGTTTCCTGGTGGCGGCGCTGGCGCAGCGAAGGGCCAGGGGATTGGGGCCCTTCACCGCCATTTCCTGCGACAATCTGCCGCGCAACGGCCACAGGCTGCGCGGCGCGGTGATCGCCCTGGCGCAGCGGCACGATCCCGCTCTGGCGGACTGGATCGCGACGGAGTGCGCTTTCCCCGAAACCATGGTCGACCGCATCGTCCCCGCCACGACGGCGGAGGATGTCGCCGCCTTCGCCCGCGATTGCGGCTTGGTCGACCAGGCGCTGGTCAAGACAGAGCCCTTCACCCAATGGGTGATCGAGGACAAGTTTTGCGGCCCGCGCCCCGATTTCGGCGCGGGGGTCCAGATCGCCATGGCGGTTGCGCCATGGGAGGAAGCCAAGCTGCGCCTGCTCAACGGCGCGCATAGCGCCATCGCCTATCTCGGCGGCCTCGCCGGCATCGCCCATGTCCATGAAGCGCTCGAACGGTCGGCGATGCGCGCCTATGTCGAGCGGCTGTGGGACGAAACCGAAACCACGTTGTCGCCGCCGGCGGAACTGGATGTCTCCGCCTATCGCCGCAACCTGATGGCGCGCTTCGACAATGGGGCTTTGATGCATCGCACCCGGCAGATCGCCATGGATGGATCGCAGAAACTCCCCCAGCGGCTGCTGGCGACGATCGCGGACCGCCGCGCGGTGGGGCAGGGGGTCGGCGCTCTGGCGCTGGGCGTCGCCGCCTGGATCAGATGGCAGGCTGGGGTGAACGATCTGGGCCAGCCCCATGTCGTGGACGATCCGCTTGCCGACCGGATCGCAGCGTTGCTGGCCGGGCAGGGCGACGCGGCAGGCCGGGTGCGTGCAATGCTGTCGCTCGACGCCGTGATGCCCCCGGCGCTGCGGAGGGATGCCGTGTTCGCCGACCTGCTGACCGCGCATCTGTCGAGTCTCGAAGACAAGGGCGCCATGGCCACCGTCATGGCCATGGCGCCCCTGCCGGCCTGATATCAGGCGGCGTCGACCAGCACGATCTCGCTATCCTCGATCGCGGTCACGCGGATGACGGCCAGGTCGCTGATCGCCGCGCCGTCGCGGGCGTTGACCCGCTGCCCGTCAATCTCGATCGCACCGGTCGCCGGGACCAGATAGGCCTTGCGGTCGGCGCCGATCGGATAGTCGGCGCTTTCGCCGGCCTTCAGCGTCGCGGCGACCACCCGCGCATCGGTGCGGATCGGCAGCGCGTCGTCGTCATTGTCGTAGCCTGACGCCAGCGTCACGAACTGGCCGGACCGTTCGCCCTTGGGAAAGGGGCGAGCGCCCCAACTGGGTGCATCGCCCTGGCGGGTCGGGACGATCCAGATCTGGAAGATCGTCGTCGTCACATCTTCGCGATTATATTCCGAATGGCGGATGCCGGTGCCTGCGCTCATCACCTGGACGTCGCCGGCCTCGGTGCGGCCCTTGTTGCCCAGGCTGTCCTCATGGGTGATCGCGCCTTCGCGGACATAGGTGATGATTTCCATGTCGCGATGCGGATGCGGCGGGAAGCCGGTGTGGGGCTGGATCGTGTCGTCGTTCCAGACACGCAGATTGCCCCAGTGCATCCGGGCGGGATCATGATAGCCGGCGAAGGAAAAATGATGCTTGGCGTTCAGCCAGCCATGATTGTCGCCGCCGAGACTGTCGAAGGGGCGTAGTTCGATCATTGTCTGTCTCCTCATGGGGCGGAGGTCGCCGGGATGGCGTCGCCCTGTTGAAGACCTGTCTAGCGCTTGCCAGCTTTCCTGTTCAGACCGATAAAATCAATCAAAATGTTCGATAAAATGGAACAGTTCGCAGCGCCGTAAAAGCGCTGCGAACTGTCCAACTCCCTGTCTCAATCAGGCCTTCAGATCGAACCGGTCTGCATTCATCACCTTGGTCCAGGCGGCCACAAAGTCCTTCACGAACTTGTCGCCCGCGTCGGAGGACGCATAGACCTCCGCCAGGGCGCGTAGCTGCGAATTGGCGCCGAAGGCCAGGTCGGTGCGCGTCGCGGTCCATTTTTCCGCATTGCTGGCGCGGTCGGTGCCGACGAACGTCTCGTCGCTCGCATCGTCCACCTGTTTCCAGGCGGTGCCCATATCGAGCAGGTTGACGAAATAGTCGTTCGTGAGTTGCCCGACGCGGTCGGTCAGGACGCCATGTTTCGACCCGCCATGATTGGCGCCCAGCACGCGCAGCCCGCCGACCAGCACGGTCATCTCCGGCGCGGACAGGCCCAGCAGTTGCGCCCGGTCGACCAGCAGCTCCTCCGTCGGCACATTATAGCGCGTCTGGAGATAGTTGCGGAAACCGTCCGCCTTGGGCTCCAGCACGTCGAAGCCGTCGGCATCGGTCTGCTCGGCGCTCGCATCGGTACGACCGGGCGTGAAGGGAACGGTCAGGTCGTGGCCGGCCGCCTGCGCCGCCTGCTCGATGCCCACGCTGCCGCCCAGCACGATCAGGTCGGCGACCGACGCGCCGCTATCGCTGGCGATGCCTTCATAGACCGCCAGCACTCGCGCCAATGCGGCCGGTTCGTTGACGTCCCAGTCCTTTTGCGGAGCCAGACGCAGCCGCGCGCCATTGGCGCCCCCACGATGATCCGACCGGCGATAGGTGACGGCGGACGCCCAGGCGGTCTTGACCAGATCCTGCACCGACAGGCCGGACGCGGCGATCTTTGCCTTGAGCGCCGTGACGTCCGATTCGCCCAGCGCCGGTCCGGTCGCGGCCGGGATCGGGTCCTGCCAGATCAGGTCTTCGGCCGGGACTTCGGGGCCAAGATAGCGGGTCTTGGGCCCCATGTCGCGATGGCACAGCTTGAACCAGGCGCGGGCGAAGGCGTCGGCGAAGTAAGCGGGATCGGCCCGGAACTTCTCCATGATCGCGCGATAGGCCGGGTCCATCTTCATCGCCATGTCGGCGGTGGTCATCATCGTGGGCACCTTGACGCCGGGCGTATGCGCCTTGGGCGCCAGCGTCTCTTCCGGATTGCCGACCGGCTGCCATTGCTTGGCGCCCGCCGGGCTGCGCACCAGCTCATAGTCATGGTCCAGCAGCATGTCGAAATAGCTCATGTCCCATGTGATCGGCGTTGGCGTCCACGCGCCTTCGATCCCGCTGGTGATGGTATGGTCGCCCATGCCGCTTTCATGACCGCTCTGCCAGCCCAGCCCCTGCTGCGCGATGTCCGCGCCTTCGGGTTCCGCGCCGACCAGCGATGCGTCGCCCGCGCCATGCGCCTTGCCGAAGGTGTGGCCGCCCGCCGTCAGCGCTGCCGTCTCTTCATCGTTCATGCCCATCCGGGCAAAGGTTTCGCGAATGTCGCGGCCCGACTGGAGCGCGTCGGGATTGCCGCCAGGTCCTTCGGGATTGACGTAGATCAGGCCCATCTGGATCGCGGCGAGCGGGCTTTCCAGCACCATCTCCTTGTCGGGCTGGATGCGCGTTTCATTGCCGTCCTGGCCTACCCATTGTTCCTCGGTGCCCCAGTAGATGTCCTTCTCGGGCTCGAACACATCGGCGCGGCCGCCGCCGAAGCCGAAGACGGGGCCGCCCATCGATTCGATCGCGACATTGCCGGCCAGGATCATCAGGTCGGCCCAGCTTAGCTTCTGGCCATATTTCTGCTTGATCGGCCACAGCAACCGGCGCGCCTTGTCCAGATTGCCATTGTCCGGCCAGCTATTGAGCGGGGCGAAACGCTGCGACCCGGAGGACGCGCCGCCGCGCCCGTCGCCGGTCCGATAGGTGCCGGCGCTATGCCAGGCCATGCGGATGAAGAAGGGGCCATAATGGCCATAATCGGCCGGCCACCAGGGCTGACTGTCCGTCATCAGCGCAGTCAGGTCCGCCTTGACCGCATCATAGTCGAGCGACTTGAACGCCGCGGCATAATCGAAATCATGGCCCAGAGGGTCGCCCGACAGGCCGTTCTGCTGGAGGATTTCGAGCGATAGCTGGTTGGGCCACCAGTCGCGATTGGTGCGGCCGAGCAAAGTGCGCCGCGCCGCGGGCTCCTTCATCGGGCAGCCTAGCGGATCAGAGGTTTTGGCATCCATGTCTTCTCTCCTGCTTCAAGTCCCTGCGGCATTTTGTAGGAGCATAGCCCAGTCGAACAAAGCCGGGAATATCGCTCTGTCTGATCGATAATATCAGTGGAAGGCGGGGTGATGACGCCGATCGCTACAGCGTCTTAAGGAACTTCCGCCTCGACCGGGCGCTGATGCCGGCGGAGGTGGTCACATGGCAGCACGCGCATATTGGCAGGGCCAGATTCGGCTGGCCCTGGTATCGATCCCGGTCGAAATCTACCCCGCCACCCGGTCCGGCGCGGCGATCAGCTTTCGCCAAATCCATGAGCCGACCGGCAAGCCGATCAGCTATGAGAAGGTGGTGCAGGGCGTAGGGCCGGTGGACCGGGACGAAATTTTCAAGGGCTTCGAAATCTCCAAGGGCAATTATGTCCTGCTGGAAGAGGAAGAGATCGAGGCGGTCAAGATCGAGAGCCGCAAGACGCTGGAGCTGGTGCAGTTCGTCGAATCCGACGCGATCGACGTCCTTTATTATGAAAAACCCTATTTCGTCGTCCCGGCCGACGATCTGGCCGAAGAAGCCTATGCGGTGCTGCGCGACGCGCTGCGCCAGACCAAGAAGGTGGGGCTGGGCCAATTGTCGGTGCGCGGACGCGAACAGCTCGTCTCCTTGAAGCCCTGCGGACGCGGTCTCGTGCTCGAAGTCTTGCGCTATGCCGACGAGGTGACGCGCGCCCAGACCTATTTCCGCAACCTGCCCGATGACAAGGCCGACGCCGACCTGCTCGACCTCGCCACCACCATCATCGAAAAAAAGACCGCGCCGTTCAAGCCGGAGGAGTTTCACGACCGCTATGTCGATGCGCTCCAGCGGCTGATCGAGAAAAAGAAGAAGGCCAAGGGCAAGCGCGTCATCGAGGATGTCGAGGAACCGGCCAGTGCAAAGGGCGGCAATGTCATCGATCTGATGGCCGCGCTCAAGAAATCGGTCGGGGACGGCGGGAAGGCTGCGCCCGCGAAAAAAGCGCCGGCCAAGGCGGCCGCGACCAGGACCCGCACGTCCGCGAAGCGCAAAAGCGCCTGACCCATGGCTCGCAATCCGCTCGACGCCTACAACGCCAAGCGGGACTTCGCCCGCACCCGCGAGCCGAAGGGCGAAATGGCCAGCACGGGCGGCAACAGCTTCGTCGTGCAGAAACATGATGCGACCCGGCTGCACTGGGACTTCCGGCTGGAGATTGACGGGGTGCTCAAAAGCTGGGCCGTGACCAAGGGGCCGAGCATCGACCCGTCGGACAAGCGCCTTGCGGTGCGGACCGAGGATCATCCGTTAAGCTATGGCGATTTCGAGGGATTGATACCCGAAGGCGAATATGGCGGCGGCACGGTGATGCTCTGGGATCGCGGCACCTGGCAGCCGATGGCAGGGAAGAGCGCCAAGGATCTGGAAAAAGGCCATTTGCACTTCACCCTGGATGGCGAGCGGATGAAAGGCGAGTGGCTGCTCGTCCGCATGAAAGGGCGTCCAAAGGAAAAACGCGAAAACTGGCTGCTCCGCAAGATCGATGACGCGGAGGCAGGCGAAGGCGACCAACTGGTCGAACGGGCGTTGACCAGCGTGCTGACCGGACGTTCGATGGCGGAGATCGCGGCGGACAAGGCGGGTGCCCAGTCGCTCGCCGGGGTCAAGGGCAAGGTCTTTGCCGGCAAGATGCAGGCGGCGCGCGATCATAATGCAAAAGTTGTGACCAAGCCGCGCAAGACCGCAGCCAAGCCGCCCGCCTTCGCCAGGCCCCAGCTCGCAACCCTTGTGGATGATGTGCCGGCGGGCAATAACTGGCTGCACGAGATCAAGTTCGACGGCTATCGCGCGCTCGCCGCGGTGGCGGGGGAGCAGGTACGCATCTTCACCCGCAACGGGCTCGACTGGACCGCCAAGTTCCAGCCGCTTGTGAAGGCGATTGCGGCGCTGGACCTTCCCCCCGCCCTGATCGACGGGGAGATCGTCGCCTTCGGTCCAGACGGCAATCCCAGCTTCTCCGCGCTCCAGTCTGTGCTCAAGCGCGGCCATGGCGCGCAGCGGGACGATACGCCCTTTCATTTCTTCGCCTTCGACCTGCTTGCGCTGGAGGGGCAGGACATGAAGGCGCTGCCGCAGATCGAGCGGAAGGAACGGCTGGAAGCCCTGTTGAAAGCGGCGAAGCCACCCGTCCAGGTTGCCGACCATGTGATCGGCGCGGGAGAAGCCTTATATCGCTCCCTCTGTGAGGCCGGACAGGAAGGGATCATCTCCAAGCGCATCGACGCGCCCTATCGCGGCGACCGCACGCGTAACTGGGTGAAGGTGAAATGCACCCGCCGGCAGGATTTCGTTATCATCGGCCGCAGCGCCAGCACTGCGCGCGGGCGCCCCTTCGCCTCGCTGCTGCTGGCGCAGCATGAGGGCAAGGCGCTTGTTTATAAGGGGAAGGTCGGCACCGGCTTCGACGCGGACCTGATGGCCACGCTCGACAAGGCGATGACCCCGCTGGAAACGGACAAGGCGCCGGTCGACGTGCCGCGGACCGAAACGCGCGGCGCGACCTGGCTGAAACCCAGGCTGGTCGCCGAAATCGCCTTTGCCGAATTTACCGCCGACGGCCGGGTGCGCCATGCCAGCTTCCTAGGCCTGCGTAGCGACAAGCCGGCGAAGGCGGTCACGCCCGAAAAGCCCGCCGCAGCGCCCAAAGCGGCTCCCGCCGTCCGCATCACCAACCCCGACCGCGTCATCTTCCCCGAAAGCGACCAGACCAAGGGCGAACTGGCGGATTATTATGTCACGGTCGCGCCGCTGATGCTGCCCTTCGCCGCGCGCCGGCCGATCAGCCTGGTCCGCTGTCCGCAAGGGCGGGCGAAGAAATGCTTCTTCCAGAAACATGACAGCGGCGCCTTCGGCCAGGCGGTGCGGCAGGTGCCGATCCGCGAGAAGGACGGCGGCAGCGAGGATTATATCTATGTCGAGGATGCCGAAGGGCTGCTCGCCTGCGTTCAAATGGGCACGATCGAATTTCACGGCTGGGCCAGCCGCACCGATGCGGTGGAGCGGCCCGACCGGATGATCTTCGACCTCGATCCCGATGAGGGCATGGATTTCGATCGGGTGAAAGGCGCGGCGCAGGACATTCGCGCACGTTTGTCCGATATCGGCCTCGTCTCCTTCGCCATGCTATCGGGGGGTAAGGGGGTGCATGTCGTGGTGCCGCTGACGCCGGGCCATGATTGGGAGACGCACAAGGATTTCGCGTCTCGCTTCGCCCAGGCGCTGAGTGCGGCCGAGCCGGATCGCTTCGTCGCGACCATGAGCAAGGCCAGGCGCAAGGACAAGATCTTCATCGACTGGCTGCGTAACCAGCGCGGCAGCACCGCCGTGCTGCCCTATTCGGCCCGCGCCCGCGCTGGCGCGCCGGTGGCGATCCCGATAGACTGGGACGAGCTGGACGGAATGAAGGACGCGCATCCTTTTTCGATCGGCGACGCGGCGAGGCTGGTCGAACGCGCGGCCAGCCTCAAGGGCTGGGGCTTCGCTGCGCAGGCATTGCCCGACATCTGATCCTCAGCGGCGCGGGGTGAGGCCGCCCAGCGCGATATCGACCAGCTTCTCCGCGACCTCTTCCGGGCTGAGCGGCCCATCGGGATCATGCCAGCGCGCCGGCCAGTTGAGCGCACCCGCCAGCGCGAAGGAGGCAAAGCGGATATCGACCGGCGCGATCGACCCATCGGCGACTCCCTCTGCGATCAGCCCCCGCACCGCATCGTCAATCTCCCGCTTGCGCGCGCGAAAGCGGATGGCGCTGTCCATCGACAGCACCTCCTCATTGGTGCGGATCACGCAGCGGCCGAAATCGTCCATATTGATGCAGGCATAACGCAGCAGGAAGGCGCGTAGCCGGTCATGGCCGCTCCCCGGCGCGCCGGCCGCCGCATCCGCGGCCTCGCGCAGCATCGACAGGCCGCGATTGACGCATTCGACCAGCACCTGCTCCTTATTGCCCAGATAATGATAGATGGTCGGCTTGCTGACGCCCAGGCTCGCCGCGACATCGTCCAGCGACGTGGCGTGATAGCCCCGCGCATTGAACATCCGCACTGCCGCCAGCAGCACGGCTTCGCGCTTTTCCGCCCGGTCATGCTCGCGTTCCGCCTTGCTGCGGAAGGGGGAAGGAACGGCGGCGGCTGAAACGGGAACGGCAGATTTGGGCAACAGCATCTCCTTGCAAGCCTGGAGCATTGACAAGAAACTCCCGGACAATCAATATACCTATGAGTATAGAAAATACGAGTGAGTTTATGCTGACCGAGATTCAGGCCGCCATCCGCGACACGGTGCGCGACTTCGCGCAGGAGACGATCCGCCCGCACAGCGCCCGCTTCGAATCGGAAGGCGGCTATCCACCCGAACTGTTCCGGGAGATGGCGGGCCTGGGTCTGTGGGGCATGACGGCGCCCGAAGCCTTTGGCGGGGCGGAAGCCGACGCCGTATCCTATGCGCTGGCGCTGATGGAGATCGCCGCGGCCGACGGCGCGCTCTCCACCATCGTTTCGATCCAGAATTCGATCCTTGTGTCCGGCCTGCTCAAGGACGGCAGCGATGCGCAGAAGGCGCGCTTCCTGCCGGACCTGATCGGCGGGCGCATGATCGGCGCCTTCGCGCTGACCGAAGCCGATGCAGGGTCCGACGCCTCGGCGGTGCGCACCCGCGCGACCAAGGTGGACGGCGGCTGGCGCATCACCGGCTCCAAGCAGTTCATCACATCGGGCAAGATCGCCGGCCTGGTCATGATCGTCGCAGTGACCGATCCCGACGCCGGCAAGAAGGGCCTGTCGGTCTTCCTCGTGCCGACCGACCGGCCCGGTTATGGCGTGGACAAGGTCGAGCATAAGCTGGGGCAGGGCGCGTCGGACACCTGCGCGCTGCGTTTCGACGACATGTTCGTCGAGGATGAGCTGCTGATCGGCCGGCCCGGACAGGGCTATCGCATCGCGCTCGCCAATCTGGAGACGGGCCGCATCGGCATCGCCGCCCAATGTGTCGGCATGGCGCAGGCCGCGCTGGAGATCGCGGTCGCCTATGCCAAGGATCGCAAGAGCTTCGGCAGGGCGATCATCGATCATCAGGCGGTGGGCTTTCGCCTTGCCGACCTCGCCACCCGGCTGGAAGCGGCGCGGCAGTTGGTCCTTCATGCCGCCCGGACCAGGGATGCGGGCCTGCCCTGCCTGGCCGAAGCGTCCATGGCCAAGCTGTTCGCGTCCGAAGCGGCCGAGGCGATCGTGTCCGGTGCGCTGCAGACTCTGGGCGGCTATGGTTATCTGGAGGAATATGGCGTCGCCAAAATATACCGCGATGTCCGCGTCTGCCAGATTTACGAAGGTACATCGGATATCCAGCGCATGGTCATCGCGCGCAGTCTTTAAGGTCAGGATGGAGAGTGAACATGCAGGATGATCCTGTCGTAATCGCCAGCTATGCCCGCACGCCGATGGGCGGGTTCCAGGGCGCACTGTCGTCGGTCAAGGCCACCGATCTGGGCGCGGCGGCGGTCAGGGCCGCGGTCGAGCGCGCGGGCGTGGCGGCCGATGCCGTGGACCGCATCTATATGGGCTGCGTCCTGCCGGCTGGCCTGGGCCAGGCGCCAGCGCGACAGGCGGCGCTGGGCGCGGGTCTTGGCCTCAATACGGAGGCTACGACTGTCAACAAGATGTGCGGTTCGGGCATGCAGGCCGCGATCATGGCGCATGAAGCGCTTAGCTGCGGCGCGGCCGACATCGTGATCGCGGGCGGTATGGAAAGCATGACCAATGCGCCCTACGCCCTGCCCAAGCATCGCGGCGGTGCGCGCATCGGCCATGACCGCATCATCGATACGATGATGATGGATGGCCTGGAGGACGCCTATGAACCCGGCAAGGCGATGGGCGTCTTCGCCGAGGAAGCGGTGCGCGACTATCAGTTCACGCGCGAGGATCAGGACGCCTATGCCATCCGCTCGCTCGAACGCGCCAATGCCGCGATCGGCAGCGGCGCTTTCGTGCGTGAGATCACGCCGGTGATGGTCAAGGGCCGGGGCGGCGACACGATCGTCGATACCGACGAGCAGCCGGGCAAGGCCAAGCCCGACAAGATCGCGTCGCTCAAGCCCGCTTTCGTCAAGGACGGCACCATCACTGCGGCCAACGCCTCCTCCATCTCGGACGGCGCGGCGGCGCTAGTCATGACTCGCGCCAGCGTGGCGGCAAGGCTGGGCCTCAAGACGGTGGCGAAGGTCATCGCGACCGCCGGCCATGCGCATGAGCCGTCCAAATTCACCACTGCGCCGGTGCCCGCGATGCGCAAGGCGCTGGAAAGGGCCGGATGGTCTGTCGCGGACGTCGATCTGTTCGAGGTCAACGAAGCCTTTGCCGTGGTCGCCATGATCGCCGCGAAGGAACTGGGCATCCCGGACGACCGGATCAACGTCAATGGCGGCGCGACCGCGCTCGGTCATCCGATCGGCGCATCGGGCGCGCGCATCCTGGCGACTTTGATTGCCGCGCTGGAAACGCGCGGCCTGAAGCGTGGTGTGGCCAGCCTGTGCATTGGCGGTGGTGAAGCCACGGCGATGGCCGTCGAATTAATCTGAAGGGGACAGCGAGATGGACATCAAAGGCGTAGCGGCGATCGTCACCGGCGGCGCGTCGGGGCTGGGCAAGGCAACAGCGACGATGCTGGCGCAGCAGGGGGCGAAGGTCGCGATCTTCGACCTGAATGAGGACGCCGGTCGGGCGACGGCGGAGGCGCTGGGAGGTGTCTATGTCGCTGTCAACGTGGCCGACGACGCCAGCGTCTCGGCGGGTCTGGACGCGGCCGAAGCGGCGCATGGCGTCGCCCGTATCCTGGTCAATTGCGCCGGCATCGCGCCTGCTGTGAAGACCGTGGGCAAGGAGAATGTGCCACATCCGCTCGATACCTTCGCCAAGACGGTGACGGTCAACCTGATCGGCAGCTTCAACGTCATTTCTAAATTTGCAGCCCGGCTTGCGGCGGCGGAAGAGGAGGACGGCGAACGCGGCGTCATCGTCAACACCGCCTCGGTCGCGGCCTATGACGGGCAGATCGGTCAGGCCGCCTATAGCGCGTCCAAGGGTGGCGTCGTCGGCATGACCCTGCCGATCGCCCGCGATCTGGCCCAGCACAAGATCCGCGTGATGACGATTGCGCCCGGCATCTTCCTGACGCCGATGCTGGAAGCCTTTCCGCAAAATGTGCAGGATGCATTGGGCGCGCAGGTCCCGCACCCCAGCCGTCTGGGAAAACCCGCCGAATATGCGCAGCTTGTGGAAAGCATCGTCCGCAATCCGATGCTGAACGGTGAAGTGATCCGCCTCGACGGTGCGATCCGTATGGCGCCGCGCTAGGAAAAAAGCCCCCGGCCCGGCGTGCAGTCCGCTCCGGGGGCGGGGGAGACCGGCCTCCAAGGCCGGATTCGGAAGGCCCTTGCCCTCCGTTCGCGTCACGCGGACGGAGGGTTATTTTTTGGCCGCTACCAGTCGCATCGCCGCGCCGCCGCCCGGCGCCAGCCACAGATCGTAGCGGTCGCCCTTGCGGAACGTCCGCGTCTCATAGGTGATCCTGTGGCGGGCGTCGCTAAGATAGGTCGCGCCCTCGCCATCCTTGTAGATGGTGGCGTTGTAGGTCTTGCCCGGTTCCAGATAGTCGAAGTTCAACGTCACCGTCCGCGCGGTCGCGTCGTTGACGCCGCCGACATACCAATTCTCGCTGTTGCGATCCTTGCGCGCGAACATGGCATAGTCTCCCACTGCGCCCGCGATCAGGTGGCTTTCGCTCCAGTCGGCCGGCACCTTGGCAATGAAGTCCAGCTCGCTGGGATATTTTGCGAGATTTTCGATGAAGTCCGCCGCCATCTGGATCGGCGAATAGAGGGCGAGATAGAGGCCGAGCTGCTTGGCCAATGTGGATGCCAGCGGGGCATGGTCCGCGCCCTCCAGGCTCAGCACACCCGGCGTGAAGTCCATCGGGCCGGACAGCATTCGGGTGTAGACCAAGGTCGGCTCGTGATCCGGGCCGTTGGCGAAGGCGCCCCAGGCATTATATTCCATGCCGCGCGCGCCTTCGCGCCCGACCCAATTGGGGTAGGTGCGGCGCAGGCCGGTGTCCTTGATCGGCTCATGCGCGTTGACCGCGACATGATATCTGGCGGCCGTCTCCACGACGCGCAGATGATGCTGGGCCATGCGCTGGCCGTCATGATATTCCATATGCGTTTCGCCAGGCTTGTCCCCCGGCGCGATGATGCCGCCCGCGTCGGCGACATAGCCGGTCTTGACGACATCGACGCCAAGACCGCCATAAAGCTTCATCGCGTCGTCCAACTGCGCTTCATAATTGGCGATATTGCCGCCGGTTTCGTGATGCCCGATCAAGTGGACGCCCTTCTTCTTCGCATAGGCGGCAAGGCCCGGCAGGTCGAAGTCGGGGGTCGATTGCGTGTAGCTGAAGTCGTCGCCATGGCCGAACCAGTCGCCATTCCAGCCCTTGTCCCAGCCTTCGACCAGCACGCCGCGGAAGCCATGTTTGGCGGCGAAATCGATATATTGCTTCGTGCGGGTGGTGGTGGCGCCATGTTTCGGCCCTTCGGCCCAGCTCCAGTCGCCCCGGATCATGCCCCACCAGATGCCGATATATTTGGCGGGTTGGAACCAGCTGACGTCGCCCAGCTTGTTGGGTTCGTTGAGGTTGAGTTCCAGATCATTTTCGACCAGCCCCGCCGCACTGTCGGCGATGCGGATGGTCCGCCAGGGCGTGTTGAACGGCAGGTCGCGGATCACCCGCGCGCCCTGCGACGAGGGCGACAGGGTGGTGCGGAAGGTCTGGCCAGACGCGCGCTTCAGCCAATAGGCCGCATAATCGACCAGCGCGGCTTCGTGGAAGCTGAGATGCGTGCCGTCGTCCAGCCGCATGGTGATCGGGGTATGGGCGGTCGACACGGCGTCGATCGGCGTCTTCTGATAGACCTGTTCGTACCGGTTCCATTCGCCGCCCGGAATCCACCAGGCCGTGCCCTTGGGCGCGATGTCGAACTCGGTCGTCTCGTCGGCGATCTTCATCGTCTTGAGGCCCGGCTGCTCCGGCAGTTCGTAGCGGAAGCCGACACCGTCATCGAACAGGCGGAAATGCACGTTCATCAGGCGCGCGCCCTGCACGTCCGACTGGCGGAAGCGGACCGTCACTTCATTATAGCGGTCGGTGACGAAGCGGCGCTCACCCCAAGGCTGTTCCCAGCGATCATTGCCCTGCCCCTTGTCCGACCCGGCGATCGAGAAGCCCCGCACCATGTTGAGGCCGTCGGTCAGGATGAAGCCCAGCTTCGATGGCGCGATCAGCAGCTTGCCCTTGCGCGAGAGCGACCAGGTCGGGCGGCTGTCATTGTCGGTCGAGACGGTGAGAACGATCGAGCCATCAGGCGATGCGGCGGTGACGGCGGTCCGGACTTCCTGCGCGAAGGCCGGAGTCAAAGCCGGAGTGGTCAGGACGAACGGAAGGGCCAGCGCGCAGGCGCGCAGCGTCGTGTTCAGCATGGGGCTTCTCCTTATTCTTCGATCATCAGCGCGCCGAAGGGCGGCAGGGCGCCAGGCGTGGCGCCATTGACGGCGCACAGCAGCTTGTTGGTCGGTGCGATCTCTTCGGGCCAGGCCGCCGGTTCGGCCGACAGGTTGAACAGGCAGAGCAGGGACTGGCCATCCGCCGCACGACGGAACAGCAGCCGCTGCTCGTCGGCGATCACTATCTCCAGACTGCCATGGCGCAGCGCGGGGTTCGCTTTGCGCAGCGCCAGCATGGCGCGGGTGTGGTTGAGCAGCGAATGGACGTCCGCCTCCTGCGCGTCCACCGCGCGGGGGAGATTCTCGTCCCCCACCGGCAACCAGGATTCGGCATCGCTAAAACCCGCCTGCGGCGCTTCCGCCGACCAGGGCAGCGGCGTGCGGGCGCCGTCGCGTGACAGGGTCAGCGGCCAGTTCGCGATGGCTTCGGGGTCTTGCAGGCGCTCGAACGGTATATCGACCTGGGTGATGCCCAGTTCCTCGCCCTGATAGAGGATGGCATTGCCGCGCAGCGCGACCAGCAGCATCGCCTTCAGCCGGCCGAAGGCAGGGCGATCGTCGGGCGTGCACCATCGGGACAGGGCGCGCGGCGCGTCATGATTTTCGAACGCCCAGCTCGGCCATCCCATGCCCGGCTCGTCGGGCCAGCGATCGACCGTTTCGGCGACCAGCGCGGGCGTTAGCGTGTCGGCATAGAGGAAGTTGAAGCCATAGGCGCTGTTGAGGTGGGTTTCGCCCGCCGTATAGGCCTTCATCTCCGTCTCGGACAGGTCGCCGCCCACCTCCGCCACGGTGAAGATCGCGCCATATTCGTCGCAGAGCGTGCGGATGCGTTCGATGAAATCGACGACGCCGGGATGCGATTGACTGTAACGTTTGATCTGGAAATCGAAGGATCGGGTCCGCGGCTTGCCCGTATCGGGCGCGGCCGGATTGTCGCGCAGCAGCGGGTCGTGCATCGAATGGTTGAGCGCGTCGAGCCGGAAGCCGTCCACCCCGCGGTCGAGCCAGAAACGCATCGCGTCGAGCAGCGCGTCCTGCACCGCCGGGTTATGGAGGTTGAGCTGCGGCTGGCTGCTCAGAAACTGGTGCATATAATATTGGCCACGCCGCCCGTCCCAGGTCCAGGCCGGGCCGCCGAAGACCGACTGCCAGTTGTTGGGCGGGGTGCCGTCTTCCCTGGGATCGACCCAAACGAACCAGTCAGCCTTGTCGCCCGTCCGGCTGGCCCGGCTCTGCGCGAACCAGTCGTGCAGATCGGACGTATGGGCGTAGACCTGATCGATCGTGACCTTGAGGCCAAGGTCATGGGCGCGGGCGACCAGCGCGTCGAAGTCGGCGAGCGTGCCGAAAATCGGATCGACATCGCAATAATCGGCGATGTCATAGCCGAAATCGCGCATGGGCGAGGTGAAAAAGGGGGATATCCAGATGGCGTCCACGCCCAGTTTCGCGACATGCGCCAGGCGTGCGGTGATGCCATTGAGGTCGCCGACGCCGTCGCCATTGCTGTCCTGGAAGCTGCGCGGATAGATTTGGTAGATCACCGCCCCCTTCCACCAGGGCTGATCGGTCGATGTCGTCGCTAGCGTCATGAAGGCGTTCCGGCGGTTAGGGGTGAGCGGCGCAGACGGCATAGCCGAAGGCGGGGAGGGAGAGGGCAAGGCTGCCCGGCGCCTGGGCGGCGGCCGGGCAGGCGCCGGCCAGCGACGTGAAGCCGCCGCTGGCGGGATCGACCGCGATATGGCCCGACAGCGGCGCGGCCGATGTGTTGAAGGCGACCACTATCTCGCGGCCCGTATCGGGATCGATGCGGGACACGGCGAAAAGGCCGGGCTTGTCCGAACTGGCGCGCAGCAGAGTCGCGCCGCGCGACAGGGCCGGCGTGTCGCGGCGGATCTTCGCCAGGTGCGCGATGGCGCGATAGAGCGGGTGATCCGTGCGGAAATTATCCGTCGCCGTGGTCGATGCCGTCCCGACCAGCCTGTCCGCATTATATTCCGCGACCTGCGAGGCGAACATGTCCTGCCGCGCCTGCTGGTCGTTGCCGGTGCCGGCAAAGCCCTGTTCGTCGCCATAATAGAGGGTCGGCACGCCGCGCAGCGTCAGCAGCATCGCATGGCCCAATATGTCACGGGCCAGTTCCTCGTCCGCGCTCATGCCGGGATTGGCCTGACGCAGGAAGAAGGCGAAGCGGCCGGCATCATGGTTGCCGAGGAAGGTCGGCAATTGCAGCGCCGCCGACTTGCCGCCTTCATAGAGTGCATCATCCTCGCCGAGACGGGCGAGCATGTCGGTGCCGGTCTTGCCACTGGCGGCATCGACCGCGGCGCGCATGAAGGCGAAGTCGAGCACGGCGGGGAAGGCGGCGGTACGGGTCCAGCTTGCCAGCAAGGCAGGGTCGTAAGCGTCGGTGGCGACTTCGCCGAAGACATGGAAGTTGGGAATGCCTTTCGCCGCCGCATGCGCGCGGATGGCGGGGATGAAGGCGCGCCAGAATTCTGCATTCACATGACGCGCCGTATCGATGCGATAGCCGTCGATGCCAAACCGGTCGATCCAGCCCCTGTAGATGGCGATGAATCCTTCGACCACGCGCGGGTCTTCGGTGGCGAGATCGTCAAGGCCGACGAAATCGCCATATTGGGAACTCTCGCCCTTCCAGTCGGTATCGCCGCGATTATGATAATAGATGGGGTCGTTGAGCCAGGCGGGGACTTTGACCCTCGCCTCGCCTTTCGGCACGACCGGCGTATAGGCGAAGGCGGAATCGATCAGTTTCGCCCAATTGGCCGGGCTGCAGTCGCGGTCGCCGGCGAACCCTGGATTGATCGGCTGGCCCGCCGCGCCACCCCGGCGCGACCAGGGATAATCGGCCTTGCTGCGATAGGGGGCCGCGCTGGCGGGGCTTTCCTTATACTGGATCACATCGGCCGTATGGTTGGCGATAATGTCCATATAGACTTTCATGCCGCGCGCGTGGGCGGCATCGACCAGTGTCCTGAAGTCCTTGTCCGTGCCCAAATGGGGATCGACAGTGGTGAAGTCCGTCACCCAATAGCCATGATAGCCCGCGCTTTCCTGCCCCTTGGCGCCCTGCACCGGCTTGTTCTTGAAGATCGGCGCCAGCCAGATCGCGGTCGCGCCAAGGCCCTGAATATAGTCGAGCTTGGCCGTCAGCCCCTTGAGGTCGCCGCCATGATAGAAGGCCCGCGAGGTCGGGTCGTAGCCGGTCTGGAGCGGACCACCCTTCAGGCCGCCGGTGTCGTTCTTCGGGTCGCCATTGGCGAAGCGATCCGGCAGGACGAAATAGACGATCTCCTGTTCCGGCGTGCGCGCCCGCAGCGCGCTGAGCGTGTCGGCAAACGCCAGCGGCGCGCCCAGGAGAGCCGCGCCGATCCCGGCGGCTGTCACGAAGAATTTCGTGGCCGTTCGACCCATCACGGGCACCCCTTTGTTTGAACCTTGGAAAAAGGCCCGGCGACGATAAGGCCGCCGGGCCACTCTACACATCAGAAGCGGTAGTTGAAGCCCGCCATGAAGCGGCGGCCGTAGCTTTGATAGTTGCGGATCTGGATCGATGCGCCGGTATCGACCGACACGAAGGGTTCGTCGGTCAGGTTCTGGCCCTGCACGAACACCGACAGACCTTCGAGGGCGCTGCCCTTCTGGAAATCATAGCCGACCTGCGCGTCGACGATGGTTTCCGCGAGCGCCCGGCGCAACTCCCGCTCGCCGCCAAAGCCGACGAACTGGCCGACGAAGGCGGAACGGTAGCGCACCGAACCGCGGGCGTTGAAACCCCATTTTTCGAAGAAGAGCGTGCCGTTGGCGACCCAGCGCGAATAATCGGGAAGGTCTTCCGACGCTGCGCCGACGCCTGGTTTGATGCTGGTCTTGGTATAACCCACACCGCCGGTCAGGCCGAAGCCGTCGAGCGCCGGGGTGACGATGTCCAATGGTACGGTGCCCGCGACTTCGAAGCCGTAAAGCTTGCCGCCCTTGCCGTTGACGGGACGGGTCAGCGTGCCGTCGGGATCGGTGACGCCGGGCGGCAGAACCACCGGCAGGCCGGTATAGTCGAACGCCGCCGTCTCGCGATAGACATAGCTTTGCAGCTTTTTCGCGAAGAGTTGCAGGCTGACATAGCCCTTGGTGCCGAAATATTTCTCGAAATTGAGGTCCGCCGCCCAGGCGCGATAGGGACGAAGATAGGGGTTGCCGCCAGTGCCGGTGATGACGCCGCTGGCGGTGTTATAGCCATAATCCAGGCTGACTTTCATATCCTCGAACCGGGGACGCTGGATTTCACGCGCGGCGGCCAGACGGATGACGAAGTCGCTGGGGAAGCGCAGCGACATGTTCATGCTGGGAAGGATGTCCCAATAGTTATCGCCCCGCGTCGTCGGCACGAGCGAAGCCGCCGCCAGATTCACGAAACCGCGCGACTTCTGTTCGGTATTTTGCGCCAGCACGCCGAAATTGCCGCTCAGCTCCGCCGATCCCATGTCGGATTTTATATTAGCCATCAGATAGGCCGACATTACCCGCTCCGTCACCGAATAGGCCTTGGCCGGCACATCCTTGCTGGGGTTCAGCGTCTTGATATAGACGCCGTCCGCCAGCAGCTTGAACGGATCGTAGGACAGGATCGGGCCGACGCCGATGAAGCTCAGGTCGGTCGCCGCCAGACGATATTGCTCGGGCAGCACCAGCGACGTTGCGCCGTTCGCAAGGTTCAGCACATATTCTTCCGGCGTCTTCGACTTGGTGCGGTCGACATAGCCCAGGCCCGCCGTGATCTTCGACAGGAAGCTGCCCTCAATCTCCTTGCCGAACTCGACCTGATAGCTTTTGATCTCGTCGTCGATGATGCGGTTGTTATAATAGCCTTCCTGATGGCCGAGCGGCGCGCCGCCGCCCCAGCCGAGCGGATCGGTCAGCACCATCAGATTGGGATCGCTATAGTCGAGCTGGTGGCTGGTGAAATGGGTGCCCTTGCCGTCGCTGACGAAGTCCAGCGTATCGGTCGCGCCATTGCCGGGACCATAGCCGGTGCCGGCATTGGATTCGAGTGACAGTTCGTTGCGATCGGTGCGCGAATAGCCGAAGTCGAAGCTGGCCGACCAGCCATCGTCGCCGGTATATTTGGCGTTGAAGCCGCCTGAGAATATCTTCGACTTGCGCTCATAGCCATGGTTGTTGACCACGGCCTCGACACCGGTGAACGTGCCCTTGTTGATGAAGTCGCCGTCGGTGCCGATGCTGGACGGAACCAGGCTCGCGCCGCTCCAGTAGAGCGGGAATTCGACGCCGCGCTTGATCTGCTTTTCCTTGAAGTCGCCATAGAAGCCATCGAAGGTCAGCAGCAGCGTGTCGGTCGCCTGCACCTGCACCGCACCCTGGATGCCCAGGCGCTTCAGTTGGGTGGATACCCCGAACGGCTTGATGCCGCCGATCACCTTGTCGCCATTCGGCCCGTCGGCATAGCCCCAGGCCTCGAACTCCTTCGACTGATAGGGCTCGTCATTATAGGCTGCGGAGAGTGACACGCCGATCCGGTCGCCGGCAAACTGGCCGACATAGGTGCCGGTCAGGCGATAGCCCTTGTCCTTGCTGTCGGCATTTACCTTGCCGAGATCGGTATAGACGCCGCGCGCGCCGACCGAGAATAATTCCTTGCCATAGTCGAGCGGACGGATGGTGCGGATGTCGACGGTACCGGCCAGACCCTGGTTGATGAGGTTGGCCTGGGGCGACTTGAACACATCGACGCGGCTGACGACTTCAGACGGATATTGGTCGAATTCGACGTTGCGCTGTTCGCCGGTCGAGGTTTGCGGACGGCCGTTGAGCGTGGTCGAAGACAGGTCGGCGCTGGCGCCGCGGATCGCGATCGAATTGGCGCGGCCGAACAGGCGCTGGGATGTCAGGCCCGGCAGACGGGCGATGGATTCGCCGATCGATGCGTCGGGCAGCTTGCCGATATCCTCGGCCGACACCGATTCCACGATCTGCGCGGCGTTCTTCTTCACATTGACGGCGCTCTGCAGCGCGGCGCGGAAGCCGGTGACGATGATCGTGTCGTTGGCTGCATCCTGCGGCGCGGCGTCGGCCTGCGGGGCGTCCTGGGCGAAGGCGGGGATGGCGGTCGTCGCCATGATGGCCAGAAGCGATGCGCCGAACAAACGGACGCGATGATGATGTTGAGCCACTATTATCCTCTCCCCCATGAACATCGGACAGACTATTGGCCGATGTTGGAACCCTGGCCGCAGGCGTGGCTGTGCAGCGCCACGTTCCTGCGGGTAGGCCGGTCATACGCCCCGTTCGCGCGGCCCGGCCATAAGGCATACGTATACGCATAATATGCGCGCCGCCCGACTGTGGCCGTGATGCCACTGGGCCATGGTCGCCAGGGCCGCGATTGCCTTGCTTTGCAGCTCGCCCTACCATGGCTGTGGCGTATCGACCGCGCCGGGAGAAGGATATGGGGCGCCAGCCCAGCAGCAAGCCGACCAGCTTCGACATCGCCTATCTGGCCGGCGTGTCGCAGCCCACGGTCAGCCGCGCGCTGCGCGGATCGCGATCGGTCAGCCTCGCCACGCGTCAGCGGATCGAGGCGATCGCCCGCGAACTCAATTATTCGGTGGACAAGAACGCCTCGTCGCTCCGGTCGCAGCGGTCGAACACGATCGCACTGCTGTTCTTCGAAGATCCCACCCCCGACGAATCGAACATCAACCCCTTCTTCCTTGCCATGCTGGGATCGATCACGCGGCAATGCGGCGCGCGCGGACTGGATCTGCTCATCTCGTTCCAGAAGATGGAGGATGACTGGCATGTCCGCTATCAGGACAGCCATCGCGCCGACGGCCTGATCCTGCTCGGCTATGGCGACTATACGCTCTATGCCCGGCGATTGACCGAACTGGTCGATCACGGCACGCATTTTGTCCGCTGGGGATCGGTCGGAGAGGCGACGATCGGCCCGACCGTGGGGTCGGACAATATCGGCGCCGGGCGACTGGCGGGTGAGCATCTGCTGGGGATCGGTCGGCGGCGCATCGCCTTTCTGGGACAGGCGGACGAACATTATCCCGAATTTGCCGACCGCTACCGGGGGCTGTGCGACGCGATGGCGACATCAGGCATTGCGCCCGACCCGGCGCTGCAGGTCGATGCGCTGACCGCAGAGGATGCCGGGCACGCCGCCGCCCGGACGCTGATCGCGCGGGCCAGGCCTTTCGACGCGATCTTCGCCGCGAGCGACCTGATCGCAATCGGCGCGATGCGCGCATTGGCCGAGGCGGGCCTGTCGGTTCCGGACGACGTCGCCATCGTCGGCTTCGACGATATCCCCGCCGCCAGCCTGACCACCCCGCCGCTCACCACCATCATGCAGGACATGAAGGGGGCCGGGCAATTGCTGATCGACACGCTGGTCGCGCAGATAGAAGGAAAGGATCGGCCGGCCAGCATGTTGCCCGCGCGGCTGGTGGTGCGCCGAAGCGCGGGTGCATAGCGGATTACGCCCACTGCAAAAGTTCGGGATAGGAAAACATCATCGGCATGATCTATAGTGAAAAAATATTTCTTTTTTTGAAAAATACTTGAATTGCGTTCGGGAAGCGAAGACACTCGGCGCCTGGAGAAGGAAGGGCGATGGCAGCAGCCATAGGCCCAGCTGAAAAGGTGGCATATGATCCCTTTATCTGCATGGCCCGTCATGTGCAGCCGCGTGGCCGGCGTCGCGTTGGGGCGGCGCTCTTCACCCGACCAAAGCCTTAACCTCCCATCATGATGTCGCGGTCGAGGATGTGCGTCGTCGCTCCACTTTGTCGTCCTGTCCCCGGCATGCCGGAGGCGATCGGGTGAACACGCCCAGAATTCTGTCGACGCCTGGCGCGAACGCCTATGCCTATCCGCTGCTGATCCGCCATCTGCTCGCCAATGTCGCGAACCAGACGGATGCGGAAATCGTCAGTGGCGAGCTGCGCTTCGGCTATCGTGCGTTCGTTGATCGCGTAACGCGGCTGGCGGCCTTGCTGACGGCGCGCGGCGTGCGGGCCGGCGATACGGTGGCGGTGATGGACTGGGACAGCCACCGCTATCTCGAATGCTATTTCGCCATTCCGATGATGGGCGCGATCCTCCAAACGGTGAATGTCCGGTTGTCGCCCGCCCAGATCGACTTCACGCTGCGCCAGTCGGGCGCATCCTTCCTCCTCCATCATGCCGATTTCGCGCCCCTCTGCGCCCAACTATTGCTGGCGCTGCCGCAGATTGGGGGCCTGATCGTCATGGACGGGGCGGACGAAGACAATGATTATGAAGCGCTGATCGCCGCCGCCAGCCCCGATTTCATCTTCGGCGATTTCGACGAGAATGCGATCGCCACCACCTTTCACACCACCGGGACGACGGGCGATCCCAAACAGGTCTTCTTCAGCCACCGGCAGTTGGTCCTGCACACGATCGCGCTGGCGGCGACGCTGGCGAACCAGCCCGACGGGCAGGGAATGCGGCGGACGAATGTCTACATGCCGATGACGCCGATGTTTCACGTCCACGCATGGGGAATGCCCTATGTCGCGACGATGCTGGGTGTCAAACAAGTCTATCCCGGTCGCTATGATCCCGCGACCTTGCTGGCGCTCAAGCGTCGGGAGGGCGTGGATTTTTCCCATTGCGTGCCGACCATCCTGCGTATGCTGCTGGACGCCAATGCAGCCGGCGGAGACAGTCTGGCGCCCTGGACCTTCGTCATCGGCGGATCGGCACTGCCGGCTGCTTTGGCGCAGGAGGCCGAAATGGCTGGCATCACGATATTGGCCGGTTATGGCATGTCCGAAACCGGTCCGGTGGTGGCGCTGGCGCGGGGACTACAACCGGACGTGGCAAAATGTTGCCGTGCCGGCTTCCCCGCTATCCTGGTCCAGGCCCGGATCGACATGGACAAGGGTGGCGAACTGCTGCTGCGCGCGCCATGGTTGACGCAGGGCTATGCCACGCAGCCGGATTCCGACACATTGTGGGCAGACGGATGGATGCATACGGGTGACGTCGCGGCGTTGGATGGCGATGGCGCGCTGCGCATTGTCGATCGGCTGAAGGACGTCATCAAGTCTGGAGGGGAATGGGTGTCCTCGGTGGATCTTGAAGATTTGCTGGTTGCGCTGCCTGGGGTGGCGGAGGCGGGCGTCATCGCCATGCCGGACGCAAAATGGGGCGAGCGGCCCGTCGCCTTCATCGTCGCGGCCCGGGGGGCACCGCCGCCCGATATGGATCTGCTATGCGTGCAGCTCCAGCAGCATGTCGCATCGGGTCGCATCAGCCGCTACGCCATTCCGGAGAGGCTTGTGCTGGTCGAAGCGCTGCCGCGCACCAGCGTCGGCAAGATCGACAAAAAGGCGCTGAGAGCCATGCTGGCATGACGGGGCGGGGCTTCCCTGATCTTTTCTGCAAATGCCTCCGCTCGCGTGCGTTCATATGCCCCATCCCCCGCAAGCCCTTTTGCTTTGAGGCAGGAAAACGGACGGAATCATTTTCCTAATTTGATTATTTTCTATAAATAAGACAATAAATGTCCATGGAGAAAATTTCCGCTGACGAAGCCGTCGATCAACTGTCCAACTCGCTGTCGCGTTGGGCGCTCGCCCTGCTCGTCATTGCCTGCGGGGTCGCGCTTGGGATCATGGCCAACCGCTTGCCCGCGCCTAAATCCGCCACCGCGCCGACGACCGACTTTTCCGCCGATCGCGCCATGCAACATGTCCGCGCCATCGCCACCCGCCCGCATCCGACCGGATCGCCGGAGATAGACGACACCAGGCGTTACCTGATGAACCAGACCCAGGCGCTTGGCCTAAATCCGCTGCTCCGCACGCAAACCGCCATTTCGGCGCGACGCTATTTCAACGACGTCGCCCCGGCCGGCCGGATGCAGAATATCGTGGCGGAATATCGGGGAATCGATCCCACATTGCCTGCCGTGCTGCTGATGGCGCATTATGACACCGCGGCGCTGTCGCCGGGGGCGGGGGACGATACGTCGGGCGTGGCGGTTGCGCTGGAAGTGGCGCGCGCGCTCAAAGCGGCGGGTGCGTTACGGCGATCGGTGATCTTCCTCTTCACCGATGGCGAAGAAGCCGGCCTGCTGGGATCGACCGCCTTTTTCGCAAGCGATCCTCTGCGCCGACGCATCGGGCTGGTCATCAATCTGGAAGCGCGGGGCGACAGTGGCAGGGCGCTGATGTTCCAGACCAGCGCCGGAAACAGTCGCCTGATCGATGTCTATCGACAGGCCGTCCCGTCGCCTGCGGCCGACTCGCTGCTCGTCACGATCTACAAACATATGCCCAACGACACCGACCTCACGGCGGCGCTCGACAAGGGGCTTGCTGGCCTGAATTTCGCCTTTGTCGGGCATCAGATGGCCTATCACACGGCGCTGTCCACGCCCGACCGGCTGAATGCCGGCAGCATTCAGCATATGGGGGATCAGGTGTTGCCGGCTGTCCGCCTGTTCGCTCAGGCGGACAGCCTCGACCGGGCGCAGGATGACAGCATCTTTTCCGACCTGTTCGGCCTGTTCCTGATCGCCTACCCGTCATGGCTGGGGTGGGTGCTGGCGATTGCGACGGTCGGCGCGACTTTCGCCATGACGGGTGTCGCTTTGGCCCGGCGCACCATCGACTGGCGCGATATGCTGGCTGGCGCGGGCGGTCTGCTGGCTCTGCTGCTGGGCATCGCGACGATGCTGATGCTCGCGCTGCGCCTGGCCAACCTGATCGTGCGCGACCTGTCGACCCCCTATGCGCTGATCGGCCAGTTTGGCGCGCTGCTGGCGGCCACGGCCCTGCTGGGCATCAGCTTCGGTCTGCTGTTGCTCGGCGTCGCCATGACGGCAAGGCCCAAGGTCGCGGCCCTGGGGCTGGGGATAGCGGGTCTGGCGACAGGCTTTCTCGGCAGCTTCAGCGCGATTCCGCTGATTGTAGGCGGCGGCGCGGCTCTCCTGGTTTTCGCCAATATGCGACGACCTGTATCGTTGAACGGCTGGTTTGCGGGAGCCATGACGTTGGTCGGGCTGCTGGCGCTCGCGTTCCAGATCATGTTGCCCAATGGCGCTCATATTCTCCTATGGCCGCTGCTGTTGTTCGCATTGCCGCTGGCGATGCTCCTGTTCGCGCCCATTAGCTCCCTTCAGCCGCTGGGACTGTTGGCGATGACGGCGTCGGCCATCCTGATCGCGGGGTTGATGGCTCGTGCGGGCTATGACTTCTTCCTGATGATCGGGGTGTCGCTCCCGGCCATCGTAACGCCCTTCATCCTGCTGACACTGCTTGCGCTGGCGCCACTGCTCTGGTCGTCGCGCAATCTCCTGCGCGTCGCCTCGATCGGCTCGGTCGCCGGCTTGGGCCTTTTCGTTGCCGCGGCCATTGATGCGCGAACGCCGACGGCGGACAATCCGGACATGGTCGAAGCCTTCTACATCGCCGACATCGACAGCGCGCGCGCCAATTGGGTGAGCGCCAGGCTGGATCGCGCCGGCTGGGTCCGGCGCACGCTGTCGCAGGATGGCGGCGTGCCTCGGCTGGGGTCGATCGCGCCAATCGCCAAGGACGATCATTGGATCGCGCCGGCAAAGCCCGCCGCCTACGCCCGGCCGGTGCTGCGACTGACTGCGACGTCCGCCGGTAATGGGCATCGCATCAACCTCGTCGCGGCCAATCGCAATGGCGGGCGGTTCATGCGCCTGTTCTTCAAGCCTTCGGTGGAATTGCGGAACCTGCGGCTGATGGATCAGCCGGTGTCAGGGCCGATCAAGGCTGGTGATTGGTCGTCTATGACCTTCCACGCCAGCGGAGCTGATCCGGTGCATGTCAGCATGGATGCGGCCGGACCGGGCCAGATGGACATCCAGTTGATCGAAGTCCGGGACCAGTGGCCCGAAGGCGCGAAAACGATCCCGTTGCCGCCGCACAGTATCCCGTATCGCCGCGCAGGCAACAGCCTGATCCTGGCCCGCGCGGCGCTTAGATGGTGAGGTCGGTTCAGGCAGCCTGACGGCTGGCGGCGGTGATGATCCGTTCGGCCATCTCGTCCGCCACCCATGCGGGGGAATGGCCTTCGCGGCGGGCGAGATCCAGTATCTCGCCGGCGCGGGGACCGATCTGGTCGACGCGAGCAGCGACGCTCGCGCGATCCTCGCCCAGATATTCGGCCGACACGCTGATGATGCCGCCGGCATTGACGACATAGTCGGGCGCATAGGCGATACCGCGTTCCAGCAGCAGGTCGGCGACTTCGGGCGAGGCGAGCTGGTTGTTCGCGGCGCCGCAGACGAGCCTGGCCTGCATCGCCGTCACGCTTTGCACCGTCAGCGCGCCGCCCAGAGCGCAGGGCGCGAAAATGTCCGCCTCGACCGATGCGATGTCTTCGACATCGACGATATGGGCGTCGAGGACGGCGCTCAATGCATTGCGACGACGCGGGTCGATGTCGGCGATGATCAGCCGTGCGCCCGCATCGGCCAGGCGGCGGCACAGGCTGGCCCCGACATTGCCGGTTCCCTGGACCGCCACGGTCAGGTCCGACAGTTCGGCGCCCAATGTCAGGCGGGCGGCGGCCCGCATCGCCTCGAACACCCCCAGCGCCGTCCAGGGCGAAGGATCGCCACCAGCCTGATCGTCCGATGAATCCAGCCCGGCGACATGACGCGTCGCGGACGATACGTCGCGCATGTCGGCGACGGTCGTGCCGACATCTTCGGCGGTGACGTACAGGCCATCCAGTGCCTCGACCGCGCGGCCGAAGGCACGGAACAGCGCGGTACGATCGAACGCCCCTTCGGGGCGGCGCAACACCGCCTTGGCGCCGCCAAAGGGAAGGCCGGCCAGCGCATTCTTGTAGCTCATGCCTTCGGCCAAGCGACAGGCGTCGTCAAAGGCCGATTCCAGATCGGGATAGTGCCAGAAACGGCACCCGCCCGCCCCCGGACCGATGGCCGTTGAATGGATGGCGATGACCCCGTCCAGGCCGTTTTCGGGATCGAGCAGACGCACTGATTGCATCGGCGGGTTCAGGCGGGCAGGGCGGACGACCATGATTTTCTCCTCTGGGATTGCCGCCCGGCTTATCCACCGTCGCGCGAGAAGAAACTTGCCTCATTTTCCGGTCAATCCGAGGATGGTGGGATGATTTATCCGACACTGTGCTATAATGTGGATAATATGATCGATCTCGATAATTTCGAGCGGAAGATTCTCCGCGAATTGCAGCGTGACGCGAGTCAGACGACGGCGCAAATCGCCGAGAAGGTCGGACTGACGCCATCGCCTTGCTGGCGTCGCATCGACCGGCTGGAACGGGAGGGTCTTATCCGCAAGCGCGTGGCGGTGATCGACCGACGCAAGGTCGGGCTGAATGCCCATGTCTTCGCACAGGTGAAGCTCAATGCGCATGGTCGCGCCAATCTCGATGAGTTCAGCGAAGCCATCCGGGGCTTTCCGGAGGTGCTGGATGCCTATGTGCTAATGGGCACGATGGACTTCATGTTGCGGATCGTGGCGAAGGACATCGACGCCTATGAGCGTTTCTTCTTTGAGCGCCTGAGCAAATTGTCGGGCGTGCAGGAAATCAATTCGACGGTGGCCCTGTCGGAAATCAAATCGACGAACGAACTGCCGATCTGATGGCGGCGGCATTTTGATCGCCCCGCCGCCATATTCCGTCGATATTATTTCCAGGTCGTGCCCAGCAACCGGCGGAAATTGCCACCCAGCACCGCCCGGACATTATCGTCGGAATAATTGCGGCGCACCATTTCCTCTACCAGATTATACATCTTAAGCGGGTCGTCGAATCCATCCGTGTCGATCTTGTCGCGAAAGGCGTAACTGCCCTTGTAGCCGGCCTTCAGCTTGGCATAGGCGGTCGGTTCCATATCGTCATAACCGTAGATGTCAGCGTCCGACCCGATGCCGACCTTGTCGATGCCGATCAGCTTGGCGACATGATCGACCTGGTCGACCAGATTGGCGATGGTCGTCGGCTCCTGCGCGGTGAGGAAGTTGCGCACCCCTGTAATGCCCATTACGCCGCCCTTGGCGCCCAGCGCCTTGATCGCCTCGTCCGTCTTGGTGCGGGGATGGTTGTTGAGCGCCCGGCAATTGCTGTGGGTGATCGCGATCGGGCCGCTGGCCATGGCGATGGCGTCCAGCGTGGTCTTGTCGCCGCAATGGGACACATCGACCACCATGCCGACCTTGTTCATCTCCGCGACGATCGCGACGCCATAGTCGGACAGGCCGCCGTCGATACGATCGGTGCAGCCCGATCCTATTCTGTTCTGGCTGTTATAGGTCAACTGCGACACGCGCTGTCCCAGTTGATAGAATGTCTTCACATCTGCCAATGTTTCGAAATGGTCGCTATTCTGAAGGCCCATGATGACTCCCATTCGGCCGTCCGCCTTTGCTCGATCGAGGTCGGCACCCAACCCTATGCCCTGGAACAGATGCGGATTGCGCGCGACGAAGCCGGTCCAGGCCAGTAGCCATTGCAGCGTTTCAGAGCGCGCGTTCGGCCCGCCAATGCCGATGCTGTTGTGGAAAGCGGTAATGCCGCTCGCGCGGAAATCCGCCGCCCATTTTTCGCTCACCGGCTCGGCATAGACGTCCGGGCGGAAGTCGAGCGTCAACGGCCCCAGCATGTCGATGATGAGCGACCCTTTCACCAGATCGGTCACTCGCTTCGAATAACGGCGCGGTGAAGCCGCATGGGCCTGATAGAGGCCGCCATTGATCATCGGAAAAGCCAGTGCTGCGGCCGTGACCGTGCCGGCCAGCAATTGCCGCCGCGAAACGCTGTTTATCTTGTCCATGTCCAATCCCTTCTTGTCGAATTGGAAAAGAGTTTGCCGATTATGTTTCATCCTGTATAGAGAAATAATTCCTGATACGAGAATATATGAGGGGCGGAAATGATGCATCTCGACCATCATGACAGGCGCGGGTGGAGGCTCGCCTTGGGCGGCGCCGCGGCCCTTCTGCTGCTGGCGCCGTCCGGCAATATGGCGTTGGCGAAGGCGCCGCAGGCATCGGCGCCCGTCTCCCTCGACAGGAGTCGCATCGTAGGGCTGCCGGATTTCATCGACGGCATTATGGCGCAGCAGATCGCGCAGCGCGAAGTGGCGGGGGCTGTCATTACCGTCGTCTATCGTGGCAAGGTAGTGATGACGCGCGGCTATGGCTTCGCCGATGTCGATCGCGGCATCCCAGTGGATGGGCAGCACACGCTGTTTCGACCAGGATCGGTATCAAAGCTTTTCACCTGGGCGGCGCTGATGCAGCAGGTGGAGGCCGGCAAAGTCGACCTGGATGTCGACGTCAATCGCTATCTCGATTATGCAATTCCGCCGTTTGAAGGCAAGCCGATCAAGGTTCGCGATCTCTTCGCCCACGCTGTGGGGATGAGCGACCTGTCTTACGCCGAAGGGGAATGGGAAAAGGAGGAGGCCTATCAATCCTTCCTCAAGACTCATATTCCCCAGCGGCTCTGGGCGCCCGGCGGAGAGATTTCCTATTCCAACTATGGTGCGGCGCTGGCCGGCTATATCGTCGAGCGCGTGTCCGGCGAACCCTTCCCGGATTATGTGGAACGCCATATTTTCAAGCCGCTTGGCATGACGACCAGCACGTTCCGCGAACCGCTGACGGGTGCCAATGCCGCCCATATGGCGCTGGGCTATGCCTTTGCGGATGGGCGTTACAAGGCGAAGCCTTATGAGCGCTATGACAAGATCATGCCCGCCGGATCGGCCGCGGCGACGGCGCCTGACATGGCGCGCTTCATGCTGGCGATGTTGGGCAATGGCGCGCTGGGTGCGGCGCGCATCCTGAAGCCGGAATCGGTTCATTTCCTCGAAAGCGACTCGATCGCTAACGCGCCGGGGCTACCGGGCATGGCCCATGGCTTCATGGTCGCGCGCGAAGCGGGGCCTCGCCTGGTTGGTCATGGCGGCAACACCATGGATTTTCACAGCTATCTGCTGCTTGCGCCCGAAGCGGATTTTGGTTTCTTCGTGTCGATGACGGGCGGGCAAGGAAGCTATGGGGCTCGCACCGAACTGAGCGACGCGATCGTCGGGCGCCTCTTCCCGCAAGCCCCTGCAACGCGCTGGACGCAGGCTGGCGCGGCGCCACCGGTCGGCGCTTACCGCGTCAATCGTCGCGACTATGCCAAGCCGGCCGATCCGGCGGGCGATCTCAAGCTTTCAATTCAGGGCGAACATGGCCTGCTGGTCGAGGCGCAGGGACGCAAAAGCTATTGGGAGCAGATCGGGCCGACGCTCTATGAACAAGTGACCGGCGCACGAGCGGGTGGCCCCTATGACCGGCTGCTGTTCTACGGCGCGCCGGACGATCTTCGCCTTTCCTTCGGTTCCCAGCCGCACGTTACCTATCATCTGGTCCCGTCCACCGGGAAATGACTCGATCCCACGCCGCCGATCAACTCGATCGGCGGCTTTATTTTTCTGATATGACAATTCTATCTCATTTAGGATTGAATTGTCCTCATATTAATGTTCTTATCCTTCTCACTTGAATCGGAGGAAGCGGTTACGCCAGGCGAGAAATAGGCGAAGTATAAGCGGACGGCCTTGGCGTGCTGCGCCCCTTCGATGGGTGCAAAGGGGTATGAGCATGAAGTCCAACCATTTGTTGTGGCTTGCGGGCACCGCGTTGGCGGGGATCGCAGGCATGTCGCCCGCCATGGCGCAGCAGCCGGCGGAACAGGTCGCAGAATCCGAAATCATCGTAACCGGATCGCGCATCCAGCGGCAGGGGTTCGATGCGCCCACGCCCACCACCATATTGGGGGTGGAACAATTACAGCAGGGCGACCGGCCCAGCCTGGCCCAGGCGCTGAACGACATCCCGCAATTCCGGCCGACATCGACCCCGGAAACCACCACCGGCAACACCACTGCCGCTGCTTCACCCGCCGATTTGCGCGGCTTGACCGCGGTGCGCACGCTGACGCTCCTTAACGGACATCGCTTTACCGGCAGCGCCGATCTGAACAGCGTGCCGCAGAATCTGATCAAGCGGGTCGATGTGGTGACGGGCGGCGCATCGGCCGCCTGGGGTTCCGGCGCGGTCGCGGGTGTCGTCAACGTCATTCTGGACGATGATCTGACCGGCTGGAAAATGGGCGCCAACACCGGCATCTCGTCGCGGGGTGATGGCTACCGTTTCGGCGGCGACATGGCCTGGGGTACGAAATTCGCGGGTGATCGCGGCCATATCATGGTCGGCGGCGAATATCTCAAGAGCAAGGGCGCGTTCGATCGCGATTCCCGGCCGAACCTGAACGGCGGGCTGTTCCAGCGCGCCGACGGCCAGCTCGTGCTGACGGATGACGTCAACTATACCATTCTCAATCGTGGTGGATCGATCCTCAGCACCTCCGCGGTTCCCTATAATCTTGTATTCAACCCGGACGGATCGGTCGGCCCGCTACCGTTGGGCAGCGAAACCTTTGGCCAGCAGACCATCGGCGGCGGTGGACAGAGCATCTATGATTATCTGTCGGTCAGTACCCCCTATGAACGAACCAATCTTTTCGCCCGTATCAGCTACGACCTGACCGACAATCTGAAGATCTGGGCCGAAGGCAGCTATAACCGGATGGCGGGCGACTTCAGCTTCTTTCCGGAAACGCCGATTTCCGTCATCCAGCAAGATAACGCATTCCTGACCGCAACCGCCAGATCGCAACTGGCGGCGGCAGGCGTCACCGGCCCCTTCATCCTCGGCCGTATCCTGGACGATGTCGGGCCGGACGGCATGTTGCGATTCAACTATGCGCGCCGCAATCTGGAAGGGGCGATCGGGCTGGACGGCAGCTTCGGCAATGGCTGGAGTTACAAGCTCTATTATGACCATGGCGAATTGCGAAACCGCCAGACGCTGGGCAATCAGCGTATCGCGGCGCGCTTCAACAAAGCGATCGACGCAGTGCTGGTCAATGGCAGCCCGGTCTGCCGTGTCAATGCGGATGCCAGCACGGGCAATGACGACGCCGCCTGCGTGCCGATCGACATTCTTGGCAATGGCAAGATCAGCGATGCCGGCCGGGCCTATGCCTTTGGCGATGCCTCCTCGACCAGCACCACCAAGCTGGACGCGGCAGGCTTCAGCGTGAGTGGCCAGCCTTTCTCCACCTGGGCCGGTCCGGTCGACATTGCAGTGGGCGGCGATTTCCGCTGGGAAGAATTCGTTACCAACTCGATCGACGCGCTGTCGGCGACCCGCGCTTTCGCTACGCTCAACTATGCGCCCACCAATGGCGGCTTCAACGTCAAGGAATTCTTTGCTGAAGTCGCGATACCGCTACTCGACGTAGCGGACACGGCCAAACTGGAAGTGAACGGCGCGGCCCGCTATTCCGATTACAGCACAAGCGGCGGCATCTGGTCGTGGAAGACTGGCGGTACTCTTCGACTGGTCAACGATCTGCTGTTGCGTGCCGTCTACTCACGTGACATCCGTTCGCCCAGCATCAACGAATATTATTTGGGTCGCGCCACCAACATCGACAATATGCAGGATCCGTTCCGCAATAATTCGGTAGCGCTGAACGTATTCAGCTATACGGGCGGCAATCCGGCGCTCGACCCGGAAATCTCGCACACTTTGACTTTGGGCGGCTCCTATTCGCCGCACTTCGTGCCGGGACTGCGCCTGTCGGTCGATTTCTACAAGATCAAGATTGATGGTGTAATCGTCACGCTTGCACCTCAGGACGTGCTGAACCTCTGCGCTGCGCAGAATCCGAACGACAATCTGTGCGGTGGCCTGATCGAGCGTGACGCCAATGGCGGCCTCGTCTCGGTTCTGCGCACCTATCGCAACCTCGCCCAGTATAAGACCAAAGGGCTGGATATTGAAGCCGCCTATCAGGTGCCGGTAGGGGCGGGGCGTGTCACCGTCCGGTCGCTGGCGACCCATGTCATGGAACTGCTGATCGACGACGGCGTCACCACCACCGACCGCGCGGGTATCGTCGGAGGCGATACGGCCTTCTCCACGCCAAAATGGCGAGTGACGACGTCGGTCGGCTATGATGACCCACATTTCGGCGCGGACCTGCGCGTCCGGCATGTCAGCGGCGGAAAATATACCTATGTGCCCGGTCCGAACGGCCAGTTGCCGCTCAACAACGACATTGGCGGACGCACCTATGTCGATCTTGCCGTCCGCTTCAAGGTGGGCGCCTTCACCCTCTACGGCAACGTCAACAACCTGTTCGATCGCGATCCGCCGCTGTCGCAATATACCAACGCGAATTACGATGTGATCGGCCGCTACTTCTCCGGCGGCGTGAAGCTGAACTTCTGATCGCCCGACAGCGATACGGACGGCGATGGGGTCCTTGCCCGTCGTCGTCCGGCATTCTTGATGAAAGGATCTGAAGATGCGCGCTGCCTATTCTTCCTTCCGGCATGGAGCGGCGGTAGTTGCAGGACTGCTGCTGGCGGGAGAAGCGCTTGCTGTTCCTGCCCCAGGCTATGACCTGATCCTGGCCGGCGGACGGGTGATCGATCCGGATAGCGGCCGGGACGAAATCGCCGATATCGCTATCAAGGATGGACGTATTGCGGCCATCTCGACGGCATCGCTCGGCGGGGGGAGGCGGCTCGATGCCAGGAACATGGTGGTTGCGCCTGGTTTCATCGACCTGCACGCCCATGGACAGGATCCCGTGGCGGAGCGACTGCAACTGCTGGACGGCGTGACCACGGCGATCGACATGGAGATCGGCACGTTGCCGGTCGCCGATCTCCACGCCCGGATGCGGGGCAAGGCTCTCATCAATTTTGGCGCGTCTGCCTCCCACATCTGTGCGCGGTTGCAGGTCCTGTCGGCCAAGTCCTGCGCGCAAAGTGGTCCACATCAGGTTGCGGCCGATCCGGCGATGCTGGCCAAGAGCGCCGACCCCACGCAGGAGAGGCAGATCGCCGATCTGATGGACCGGGACGTGAAGGCCGGCGCGCTCGGCTATGGCCTTGGCATAGAATATGTGCCGGGCGCCGGACGGCGCGAGATTTTCCGCATTTTCCAGGCGGCGGGCAAGACTGGGGCGCCGGTCTTCACGCATGTCCGCAGTCGTCCGCTCGACAAGGCGAGCGGCGTGCCGATCGCGGTCGTGCAGGAAGTGATTGCTGACGCGGCGACCACCGGGGCGTCGCTTCAGATCGTGCATATCGCCTCGACCGGCCTTGGCGACGTGCCGACGCTGCTCGAACTGGTGAAGGGCGCGCAGGCCCATGGCATCGACATTACGACCGAGGCTTATCCCTATACCGCCGGCAGCACCGCCATCGGCTCCAGCTTCTTTTCGGACGGATGGGAGCAGCGCAACGGCGTGAGTTATGAAGCGGTTCAGTGGCCCGCCACCGGCGAGCGGCTGACGCAGGCGACGTTCGAGCGCTACCGCAAGGAACAGCCAGACGCCGCCGTCATCATCCACGTCATCCCCAGCGACATCGTCGATCTGGCCGTCACCGATCCTGTGGTTAGCATCGCATCGGACGGTGTACCCTGGACCACATCGGGCGAGCATCCGCGCGGTGCGGGCACTTTCGCGCGAGTGCTGGGCGTCTATGTCCGCGATCGCAAGCTGCTCGACCTCAAGACCGCGATCGCCAAGATGACGATCATGCCGGCCCGCAGGCTGGAAAAGATATCGCCCCAGATGGCGCGCAAGGGACGCCTCGCTGTGGGCGCCGATGCGGACATCACCGTCTTCGACCCGGCGAAGATCAAGGACAGTGCGACATTCGAAAAGCCGATGCAGGCGTCGGTCGGCATCCGCTACGTCTTGGTCGGCGGCACGTTAATGGCGCGCGACGGGCGGGTAATCGACGGCCAGTTCCCCGGACAGGCCATCCGCAGCGGGCTGGCACAACCATGACGGGACAATCTTCACACAGCTTCAACAGGGAAGGGCGCAGCATCATGCGATGGATGAAATATCTGGCCGCCGGCGCGCTGGCGCTGGCCGGCGGCGTTACCGTGGCGCAACAGGCGCCCCTCGATGCGCCCTCGCTGCTGCCGCAGCCAGCCGCGAGGCCCGGCGCCGTCGTGCCGATTGCGCCCGTGCTCGATGGGCAGCATATGCTGACCAAACAGGATGCCGACGCCTGGCTCGACGGGTTCCTGCCTTATGCCCTGGCACGGGGGGATGTTGCCGGCGCCGTGGTCGTCATCGTCAAGGACGGGCAGGTGCTGACACAGCGCGGCTTCGGCTATGCCGATGTCGCCAAGCGCAGGCCGGTCGATCCGGCCACCACCCTTTTCCGCCCCGGTTCGGTGTCGAAGCTCTACACCTGGACGGCGGTGATGCAGCAGGTGGAGGCAGGCAAGCTGAACCTCGACGCCGACATCAATCAATATCTCGACTTCAAGATTCCGCCTTTCGATGGCAAGCCGATCACGCTGCGCAACATCATGACGCACACGGCCGGGTTCGAGGAAGCGGGCCGCGACCTGATCGGCAAGAGCGATAATATTCCGACGCTGGAAGTCGCCTTGAAGCGCTGGACGCCGCACCGTGTCTATGCGCCCGGATCGACGCCGGCCTATTCCAACTACGCGACCGCGCTGGCCGGCTATATCGTGCAACGGGTCAGCGGTATGCCGTTCGACGACTATATCGAACGCAATATCTTCCAGCGTCTCGGCATGAAATATGCGAGCTTCCGCCAGCCTCTGCCGGCCGCGCTCCAGCCGCACATGGCCACAGGCTATCAGTTGGGATCGGGCGAGGGCAAGCCGTTCGAGATCGTCTCGGTCGCCCCGGCCGGCAGTTCGTCCATCAGCGGCGCCGACATGGCGAAATTCATGATCGCGCACCTTAATGATGGCGGTCCGCTGTTGAAGCCTGAAACGACCAAGCTGATGCATTCGCCCGCCAACGAGCCGCTACCGGGCCTCAACCACATGATGCTCGGCTTCTATGAGGAAAAGATCAACGGCATCAGCGCCATCGCCCATGGCGGCGATACGCGCTGGTTCCATTCCGATCTGTCGCTCTTTCCCAGCAAGAATGTCGGCATCTACATCTCGCTGAACAGCATGGGGAAAGACGGCGCGGTCGGTCCGATCCGCAACAGTTTCTTCAAGCAGTTCGCCGACCGCTATTTTCCCGCGCCTAAGCCCGCGCCCAAGGAACTGGCGACGGCCAAGGCCCATGCGGCGCAGGTTGCCGGCACCTATGGCACCAGCCGTGCGCCGGTCGAAAACTGGGCGGCGATGATGGGTTTTCTCAGCCAGATGGACGTTGGCACGGACAAGGATGGCAAGCTGTCCGTACCCGCGTTCAAGACCATCGGCGGTGCGCCGCGCAAATGGGTCGAGGTCTCGCCCTATGTCTGGCAATCGACCGAGGATGGCGACCAATTCGCGGCACGTGTCGAAAATGGCAAGGTCACGCGGGTCTTCTACGGCCCGGTCGCACCGATCATGGTGTGGGATCCGGTGCCTTGGTACAAGAATAGCGCCTGGCTTAAGCCGTTGGCGATCGGGGCGCTGGCCATTCTGGTTCTGACTGCGCTCGCCTGGCCCGTCGGCGCCATCAACCGCAAGCGCTATGGCGCGAAGCTGGAACTGACGGGTCGTGACCTGGCGCTGCATCGCGTCGTGCCCGCCTGCGCCTGGGCTATGCTGGGGCTACTCGGCAGCTGGGTCGCTGTGGTAGTCATAGCGAGCGATTATGTGACGTCGGCCGGTCTCATCTGGTTCAACCAGATCGCCGGACTGCTGCTCTTCTTCGGCTTCGTCGGCGTCGCCGGCTGGAACGCCTGGCTGGCCTTCAGGAACAAGCGTGGCTGGTTCGGCAGGCTATGGAGCGTGCTGTTGCTCGGCGCCGCCGTCGTCATGCTGTGGGTGGCGCTCGCCTTCCATCTCATCAGCTTCGGCGCCAACTGGTAATGGCGGGCCGAGGCCGGGCGACGCCGCGTCGCCCGGCCTCGGCCAAACTTCCCGACAATCCCTCTTTTCACCCGCGAGCAATGCGCGGGTGCCGGGCGACTTGCGCCCGAACGCTTCAGGAGTTCTTACTGTGACCACCGCTCTGACACTCGACGTGCAAGCCCAGCGGCTCGATTTCAAAGCACCCTTTCGCATTTCGGGTTATGTTTTCGAAGGGCTGGACTGCGTGATCGCAACCCTGTCGGATGGCAGGCATAGCGGGCGCGGCGAAGGCGATGGCGTCTATTATCTGGACGATCGACAGCCCCATATGCTGGCTGAACTGGCGCGGGCGCGGACGGCGATCGAGGCCGGGCCGACCCGCCAGGAGTTGCGCACGATCCTTCCGGCCGGCGGCGCGCGCAATGCTGTCGATGCTGCTCTATGGGAATTGGAAGCGAAACGCGACGGCACGCCGATCTGGGCACTGGCCGGACTGGACGCGCCGAAGCCCGTCGTCACCACCTTCACCCTGGGTGCGGACGATCCGGCGAAGATGGCGCAGGCCGCGGTTGCCTTCGGTCCGGTGCGCGCCATCAAGATCAAGCTGACCGGCGAGCTGGATTTGGACATTGCCCGCGTCGCCGCGATCCGCGCCGCGCGGCCCGATGTCTGGTTGGGGGTCGATGCCAATCAGGGGTTCGCGATCAACGAGCTGGACAGCTTGGTGGCCGCGATGGTGACGGCCAACGTCTCCCTGATCGAACAGCCGCTGGCGCGTGGGCGGGAGGCCGATCTGGACGGCTATCGCTCGCCCATTCCGCTGGCGGCGGACGAAAGCGCGCTGACACTGGAGGATGTGCCGGGACTGGTCGGCCGCTTCGACGTGGTCAATATCAAGCTCGACAAATGCGGCGGCCTGACCGAAGGGTTGATGATCGCCAAGGCTGCGAAGGCCGCCGGGCTGGGCGTGATGGTGGGCAATATGGGCGGCTCCACGCTCAGCATGGCGCCCAGCTTCCTGCTGGGACAATTGTGCGACATTTGCGATCTGGACGGCCCGATCTTTCTGAGCGCCGACCGCGATCCCGCCATAAGCTATGACGAGGGCATGGCCTGGTGCGACGAACGCATGTGGGGCAGGGAAAGCCCGGACGCGGTATGACCTTCGCCGGGATTTTCGACCAGTGACGGGTGCGCAGGCGGAGCGCAGCTGGTTCGGCCAGCCGCCAGGGCTCACCATCCTGTTCCTGACGAACATGTGGGAACAGTTTTCCTATTTCGGCATGCGGGCGTTGCTGGTCTATTATATGACCCGGCAACTGATGCTGGGGCAGGGGCAGGCGTCCTTTGTCTATGGCGCTTATACCGCCTGCGCCTATTTCACGCCGATCGTCGGCGGGGTGGTTGCGGATCGCTGGCTGGGCAGGCGTCGCGCGGTCACGATCGGCGCATCCGTCATGGCAGCGGGTCATTTCATGATGGCGTTCGAACCGCTCTTCTACCTCGCGCTTGCCACCATCGCGCTGGGCAACGGACTGTTCCTGCCCAGCCTGCCGAGCCAGATCAACGATCTTTATGCGCCGGGCGATCCGCGGCGAGGCTGGGCCTATAATGTCTATTATGTCGGCATCAATATCGGCGGTTTCCTGGCGCCTCTGATCTGCGGGACGCTGGGTGAAATTTACGGCTGGCATTATGGCTTCGGCGCGGCCGGGATCGGCATGTTCGCGGGTCTTGCCATCTATCTGCTGGGGCAGAAGCGCCTGCCGTCCGAGCAGGTTGCGCCGATTGTGGTGCAGGATGGCATGACCGTATCAGCCGGGAATAATCGTCAACTCTGGTTGGTGCTGGCGGCGGTGGGCCTGTGCGTCACCATCTTTCGTGGCGCTTATGAGCAGGTGGGCAATACCGTGGCGCTTTGGGCCGGCAATGGGGTGGACCGTAGCGTTGGCGATGTCGCCATCCCCATGACCTGGTTCCAGTCGCTCAATCCCCTGCTGGTCATGCTCCTGACGCCGCCGTTGCTGGCGCTGTGGCGGCGGCAGGCGGCGGCGGGGCGAGATGGCGCGCCGCATGGCGCAGGGCGCTCTTCTGGTCGGGCTCGCTTATGTTCTGCTGGCGCTCGTCGCCTGGCAGGCAGGGGAAAGACAGGCGGCCTGGTTGTGGCTGGCGCTCTTCTTCCTCATCTTCACCGTAGGCGAACTGTTCATCCTGCCATCGGGTCTGGGTCTGTTCGCGCGCCTCGCACCGCCGCGCCTCGGCGCGACCACGGTAGCGGCCTGGTATCTCACCATCTTTGCCGGCAGCCTGAGCGCCGGGCTGGTCGGCACGCTGTGGAGCCATATGGCCCATGGCAGCTATTTCGTCCTGCTGGCCGCCCTCGCTTGCCTGGCCGCCATTCTGCTCCGGCTGCTCGATCCGGCCATTCGTCGCATCGACCGCAACTGGACCGATAAATAAGTTGATTATTCTCCAATCAGGATCATAATGTCCTGAATAGCAAAAATTGGATATTTGATATGACGATGCGGCAAGGCGGGTTTGATATGGGAACGCTGGTTCTGCCCCGCCCCTATCTGCTGTTCTTAGGCGATGCGACTGAATGTGGTTTCGCGAAGACCGCGCTGGGTCTGGCGGACTGGGCGCCCAATCTGTGCTTAGGGGAATATGGTCTGCCAGGCTGCACCGTGACTGCCGGCCTGCCGCCGCTGACGCCGGCCGAAGCGAGGAGCAAGGGCGCTCGCGCGCTGGTGATCGGCGTGGCCAATGTGGGTGGGGTCATCCCCGATCAATGGATGGACGCACTGGTCGAAGCGCTGGACGCCGGTTTCGATCTGGTCAGCGGTATGCACGCCAAACTCGCCAGCTTCCCGCGCCTTGCCGATGCGGCCGCAAAGGCTGGACGGCAATTGATCGACGTGCGCACGCCTCCGTCCGGTATTCCGATCGCGACCGGGCGCAAGCGTAGCGGCAAGCGGCTGCTGACGGTCGGCACCGACTGCGCGCTGGGCAAGAAATATACGGCCCTTGCCATCGCCGATGGCTTCAAGGCGCGCGGCGTCAATGCCGATTTTCGCGCCAGCGGCCAGACCGGCATCATGATTGCGGGATCGGGCATGCCGATGGATTCGGTGGTTTCGGATTTCCTTGCCGGCGCAGCCGAGATACTGAGTCCCGATGCACCACAGGAACATTGGGACGTGATCGAAGGTCAGGGGTCTTTGTTCCACCCCGCCTATGCCACCGTATCTCTGGGCTTGCTGCATGGTAGCCAGCCGGACGTCTTCATTGTCTGTCATGAGGTCGGCCGCACCGGAATATTGGGTGTCAGCGGATATAGCCTGCCCTCCATTCCTCAAGTGATCGAGCAGACCGTCGTCATGGGCCGACTTACCAATCCGGCGATCCGTTGCGCGGGGATCAGCCTCAATACCTCGTCGCTCGATGCCGTCGGCGCTGCAGCCGAAATCGATCGGCTATCGACCGAGCTTGGCTATCCGGTCGCAGACCCGATCCGGCGCGGTGCGGCCTTCGAGCGGCTGCTGGATGCCTGCCTCGCATGAGCGGCGCGGGAGAAGCGCAGGCGCAGGGGGCACGGGGCGCAAGCTGGTTCCAGCGCTTCCTCCTGCCCGGCTTCGCGCTGAAGGCGGTCATTATCGGTGGCGGCTATGCGACCGGGCGGGAACTGGCGGAATTCTTCCTGCCAAGCGGCCCCTGGGGCGGGCTGGCCGGGATGATCCTGGCGATGCTGATCTGGAGCATCGTCGCCGCCGTGACCTTCCTCTTCGCCCGTATGGTCGGCGCGCGCGACTATCGGAGCTTTTTCGAGGCTCTGCTGGGCCGGGCCTGGTTCATCTTCGAGATTGGCTATCTGCTCTTCATCATCCTGATTCTGGCGGTCTTCGGCGCGGCCGCCGGGGCGATTGCAGAGGTGGCGTTCGGCGCCGCGCCGATCGTCGGCACGTTGGCCTTGATGGCGGGCATCGGCCTGTTCGCGACCTTCGGCAACGCCTCGGTAGAGCAGTTGTTCAAATGGGTCTCCTTCCTGCTCTACGGCGTCTATGCGCTGCTCCTGATCCTGGCACTGTCCGGCTTCGGCGACCGGATCGGAGCAGGCTTTGCGGTGCCGGCCCCGGCAGATGGCTGGGCTCTGGGTGGACTCACCTATGCCGGCTATAATATCATCGGCGCGGTCGTGATCCTGCCGGTACTCCGACACATGCGCTCAGATCGCGACGCGGTGGTGGCCGGCCTGATCGCCGGGCCGCTCGCCATGGCGCCGGCGATCGCCTTCTTCATCTGCATGATCGCCTTCTACCCCGGTATCGCACAGGAAGTGCTGCCGTCCGATTTCCTGCTGGGCCAGCTCGGCAGCCCGACCTTCCACCTGCTCTTCCAGTTGATGATCTTCGCCGCACTGCTGGAAAGCGGCACCGGCGCGGTCCATGCCGTCAATGAACGCATCGCCAAGGCCTGGCATATTCGGCGCGGCGCAGTGCTGGGCAGTCCGGCGCGGCTGGGCATCGCGCTCGTCATCCTGACCGGCTGCATGTTGGTGGCCGACCGGGTCGGCCTGGTGGCGCTCATCGCTACCGGCTACCGCGCCCTCGCCTATATCTTCCTTACCGTCTACGTCCTGCCGCTACTGACCATCGGCCTTGTCCGACTGGCGCGCCGGCGGCACGCCGTCCCGCCGTTCGTTGCTCAAGAGGAAGTCGCATGAAGCGCCTGTTGATCGCCTTCGCCCTTGCATCCACGTCAGTCCATGCCGCTCCGCCGGCCGATTTCGACGCCCGCGTCGAGGCGCTGCGCCAGGCGACCGGCGTTCCCGGCCTGGGCATCGCCATCGTGGAGAAGGGAAAGACGGTCCTGGCCAAGGGCTATGGCGTCAAACGGCTGGGATCGTCCGATGCGGTGACGCCGCACACGCTCTTTGCGACCGGATCGACTGGCAAGGCTGTGACGGCGGCGGCTCTGGCGACCCTGGTGGATCAGGGCCGGATCGGCTGGGACGACAAGGTGATCGACCATCTGCCCGGCTTTCAGATGTGGGATAGCTGGGTCACGCGCGAAATGACGATCCGCGACCTGCTGGTCCACCGCTCCGGCCTGGGACTGGGTGCGGGCGACCTGCTGTTCGTGCCGCGCAGCAACCTGTCGCGCGCAGAGGCCGTGCGACGACTGCGCTATATCAAGCCGGCTACCAGTTTCCGCAGCGGTTATGCCTATGACAACATCCTCTATATGGTCGCAGGCCGGCTGATCGAGACGGTTACGGGCAAGACATGGGAAGCCTATGTCAAGGACCATGTCTTCAAGGCTGCGGCCATGACGGATTCGGTCAGCGACGATCCCGATCGTTTCGCCAGTCCCGATCGCGCCCAGCCCCATGCACGCATGAACAGCGGGCTGCGCGGCGCGGGCGATCAGGGAGTGCTGGACGAGCGCGACGGCCTCGCCCGCAACGCCGCGCCGGCGGGCGGGCTGGCGGTCAGTCCGGTGGACATGGGGAAATGGCTGGCGCTGCAACTGGCCCAGGGCAAGCTGCCGGATGGTGGCCAGCTTTACAGCCCTGCCCAGGAGCAGGAGATGTGGCGGCCGACCACGTTGATGCCGATCGCGCCCAAGCCGCCCGAACTGGCGCTGACCCAGCCTAAATTCTACAGCTATGCGCTGGGCTGGATGGTGCAGGATTATCGCGGTGCGAAGATTCTCCAGCATGGCGGCGCGGTCTTCGGTTTCCAGACCATGGTCGTGCTGATGCCTGAACAGGATGTCGGATTTGCGGTCGAGATCAACAGCGAGGATGGCGAACTCGTCCAGGGGCTGGTGTATGAACTGCTCGACCATTATCTCGGCTATCCATCGCAGGACTGGCCTGCGAAATTCCGTGCCTTCAAGGCCAGGAAAGTCGCCGACGGCCTCGCCGCGTTCAAGGCCAAGGGTGCCGCACCGGCTCAATCCGGCCCCTCATTGCCGCTCGCCCGCTATGCAGGCACCTATCGCGACGCTTGGTATGGCGACATCATCGTCGGGCAGGACAAACAAGGGCTGACCATCGACTTCCGCTCCACACCGCGTATGGGCGGGCGACTCACCCATTTCCAGTATGACAGCTTCCTGACCCGCTTCGACGACAAGACGATTGAGCCGGCCTATGTCAGCTTCGGGCTGGATGCGGATGGCAAGGTGGAGCGGGTGACGATGAAACCGGCCTCGCCCATTGCCGACTTCAGCTATGACTATCAGGATTTGCTCTTTACGCCTGTCCAGCCGTGACCGTCGGCATCAGCCTTTGCGTGGCGCGCGCTTCTTGACCTCACCCTTGGTCACATGATGATGCGCGTCATGCATCAGGTTCGACAGATCTTCTTCCGCGCTCGACATCACGCCGATGGTCAGTGTCTCCTTATAGCCCGGCGCACACACATAGGCATGACCCATGCCGGAATCGATATAGATGGATTCGCCGGCTTTTAGCTCGATCGGGTCGTAAAATTCCGTGTGGACGATGATCGCGCCCTCCACCACATAAATGAATTCCTCACCCGAATGACGGACAAGTTGGCCGAACTCTTCGATCGTCTGGGCGTGGATGCGCGTGACGACCGGCACCATCCGCTTCTGCCGCAATTCGGTGCAGAGATAATAATATTCGTAGTTGGACGTATCGACGCGCACCGCATTGTCGAGCGTCCCGACGCTTCGGCGACCCATGATGGCGGCCGGCAGGGTCGCGTCCGCCTCCACGAACAAATCGGCGATGCTGATGTTCAGCCGCTCGCTCAATTGCAGCAGCTTGTCATAGGTCAGCGACAGCCGGTCATGCTCCACCTTGGACAGGGTGGATACGGGGATACCGGACCGCTGGCTCATTTCCTTCAAAGTCCAGCCATTGCGGGTACGCAGATCCGTAATCACCGCGCCCAGGGTCCGTCGACCGCCTGCCATTCAAATCGCTCCTGTGTCTCACCCTGCACGAATGGACTTTCATGTCCTATTCGGAAAAACTGCACCCGTAATAGCATCGTCGCGCCGCAATGTGCAATGCGCGCAGCGCTTGTCACAGCGCTGCGTTACTTCCTGACAGGCATGCTAATCTTCGATGGCGGGACCATCGTACACCGAACGCGGCGAACATGGGCGAGATCCATTCGGCCATCGAAAAATAAGTCCTGACAGGACAATCATGCTGTAGCGATCAACAGGCATTTCCTTTGCAATCCATGACGCCATAACCGCTTACGAGACAGGATGGAAAATTTATGCTAATCGAGAAAATCGCGCCCATATCTCGGGTCGGATCGGAATTAAGCGGATACGGATGAAACGCATTCCCAAGCCTGGTGTCGACAATAATCCTGGCGCTTTTCTGCGGGAATTCCGGATCGCCAACGGTCTTACGCTGGCAGAGGCGAGCCGCAAGACCGGCCTTCCAGTCTCGACATTGTCCAAGGTGGAAACCGGGAAGATGTCGCTTAGCTACGAGAAGTTGGTGAAGGTCAGCGCCGGGCTGGGTATCGATATCGCCCAGCTTTTCTCGGCCGCCGCATCCGTGGCGCCGGTAACCCATGTGCCATCGGGTCGTCGCAGCATTACGCTGGCGGGGGCGGGGCCGACGATCGAGACTGCCGCCTATACCTACACCTATCCGTCGGCGGATCTGCTGAACAAGCGGTTGAACCCGATGATCCTGAACGTGGCGGCCCGGTCGATTGAGGAATTCGGCGACCTGATGCGACATCCTGGCGAAGAATATGCCTTCGTCATCCAGGGGCAGTGCGAATTTCACAGCGACATCTACGCGCCCTCTGTGTTGAAGGTAGGGGATTCCATCTATTTCGACGCCTCCATGGGACATGCCTATGTCGCGGTAGGGCAAGAGCCCTGCCGCGTGCTGTGCATCTGTTCGGCGAAGGATAGCGAACTTAAGTCGAATCTGCACCCGACCGGGAGCGACAGGCCGTAGGACGGTCGGTCGCACGCCAGCCTTCATCCCCGTCGTCACTTCCCCAGCCGCACGTGTGAGCCGGGCGAGCCGTCATATCCGGCCTATTGACAATATTGCACTGATATTGTCAGATTGGAAAAATTTTCCATAATGGAAATTATCGCGCCGTATCCGGCGCAGGCGGGCGGCGAGAGGGGATAACATGCGCGGACTATGCGGGTTGATCGGTATGGCGATGCTGGCATGGGCGGGACAGGCGATGGCGCAGCGCGACGCGGTGCATGCATCACGGGTAACGCCGCAGTCGTCGCGCCCCGTCGCGCATATATTGGACAAATCCGATGTCGATGCCTGGCTGGACGGCTATATGCCCTATGCGTTGCAGCGTGGCGATGCCGCCGGGGCGGTCGTCGTGGTGGTCAAGGACGGCAAGATACTGACCAAGCGCGGCTTCGGCTATGCCGATGTCGCGACGCGTCGGCCCGTCGATCCGGACATGACCCTATTCCGTCAGGCATCGATCTCCAAACTGATCACCTGGACCGCCGTGATGCAGATGGTGGAGCGGGGCAAGATCGACCTCGACCGGGACGTGAACGCCTATCTGGATTTCAAGATCCCCGACCGTTCGGCAAGCCCGTCACGATGCGTAACCTCATGACCCATCGTGGTGGCTTCGAGGAAGTCCAGCGCGGCCTCAACAGCTATGACATCAAAGATGTACCTCCGCTCGACATCGCATTGAAGCGACAGATCCCGATACGCATCTTCCCGCCAGGTACGACGCCGGCCTATTCCAACTATGGCACGACGCTGGCGGCTTATATTGTGCAGCGCGTATCGGGCGAACCGTTCGATGCCTATGCGCAACGGCACATCTTCACACCGGCGGGCATGGTGCGCTCCAGCCTCAGCCAGCGTCTGCCCATCGACCTACAGTCGCTGGTGGCGAACGGCTATGGTCGCGGATCGGGCAAGCCTACCCGTCTGGAACTGAACAGTTTCTGGCCGGCCGGCGGCATGAGTGCATCCGGCGTCGACATGGGCCGTTTCATGATCGCCCATCTGGATCATGGCGGCGTGCTGCTGCGGCCGGAAACGGCGCGGCAAATGCACGACACGATCCTGAAAGCCATTCCGCCCCTCAACGGCATGGCGCTCGGCTTTTACGAACAGAATATCAACGGCCGCCGCGCGCTCTCTCATGCCGGGGACACATTGACCTTCCACAGCCAGTTGTGGCTTTTGCCGGACGACAATGTCGGCATCTACATGTCGATGAATGCGGCGGGTACGGACAAGGTTTCGGGGCCGATCCGCAGCTACTTGTTCGACGCCTTCGCCGACCGATATTTTCCGTTCGATCAGAAGGACGGTCGCGTCGATGCCGCAACCGCCAAAGCCCATGCGCGCATGATGGTGGGCACGTACAATAAGACGCGTCGACTGGAGAACAGTTTTCTTAAAGCGATGGAGTTGAGCAGTCAGATCAAGGTGGGGCTGGATGCGCAGGGCGGCCTGCTCGTGAAGGCCGCGCCAGGACTGGCCGGGCAGCCCCGCACCTGGATCGAGATCGCTCCCTTCGTCTGGCGCGATAGCATGAGCAAAACTCGGCTCGCCGCGCAGGTCGAAAATGGCAAGGTCGTGCGCTTCGGCCTGGACAGTTCGTCGCCCTATCTGCTGTTCGAGCCAGCACCCTGGTATCTGTCGTCGGCGTGGCTGACGCCGGCGTTGCTGGTCAGCCTTGTCACCCTGTTCCTCACGGCCTTGTCCTGGCCGATCGTCGCGCTGGTGCGGCGGCGTTACGGGGTTCAGCCAATGCTCACTATCGCTCAATGGCGCGCCTATCGGTCAACGCGCGGCTTTGCCGGACTCGCCATCGCGCTTCTGGTCTGCTGGCTTTGGTTCAGCAGCGTCCTGCTTGGCGATTTTTCGTCGATGAACGGTGAACTGGATTGGGCGTTGATCGCGCTGCAGGTGGCGACGCCGCTGGTCCTGACGGGATTGTTCGGCGCGGCCCTCTGGAATGCCGGGTTGACCTGGCGGCGTGGCGGCGGCCGATTTGCGAAAGGCTGGAGTCTGGTGCTGATCGTCAACGCGGCCATCTTGTTGTGGATCGCGATCGGCTTCCACCTGATCGGCTTCAGCGTGAATTTCTAATTAGAGAATTTATTGGTTGAAATTCTCATAATAGAAAATATGGTAGTGAAAGATGAACGATGCCGGCCATGATGCAGAGTCGCGATGCGGGCGCGCCTCATGCCGGCATCCACTGACAGGTGAGACAGGTGTTTCTTCAGACCATATCCGATGCCGCCGGGGCCACTGCCCTGCCCCAGCCCTATCTGCTCTTCCTTGGCGATACGGTCGAGCCGGGCTTCGCCAAAACTGCCTTTGGCCTGCGCGACTGGGCGCCTGAAAAATGCACGGCGGAATATGCGCTGCCGGGCGCGACCGTCACGACCGGCCTGCCGGCCATGAGCCCTGCGCAGGCGCATCAGGCGGGTGCCCGCGCGCTGTTGATCGGCGTCGCCAACAGCGGCGGGGTGTTGCCCGACAATTGGTTGCCGGCATTGGTGGAAGCGCTCGAAGCGGGCCTGGATATCGTCAGCGGCCTCCATATGCGGCTCGCGGAATCGCCCATCCTCGCGGACACCGCGGCGCGTCTTGGCCGACGACTGATCGACGTGCGCCATCCGCCCCACGACATAAAGATCGGAACCGGGCGCAAGCGCAGCGGCAAGCGTCTGCTGACGGTCGGTACGGACTGCGCACTGGGCAAGAAATATACGGCTTTGGCCGTCGCCCGCGGCTTTGCGGACCGTGGCGTCGACAGTGATTTTCGCGCAACCGGCCAGACCGGCATCATGATCGCGGGCGGGGGCATCCCGATGGACGCGGTGGTTTCCGATTTCGAAGCCGGCGCCGCAGAAATGCTCAGTCCCGACTCCGCGCCTGATCACTGGGATGTGATCGAAGGGCAGGGATCGCTGTTCCATCCCGTCTATGCCGCCGTCTCCATGGGCCTGCTCCATGGCAGCCAGCCTGATTGCATCATCGTGTGTCATCACCCCGGCCGCACCGAAATGCTCGGCACACCGGGCTATGCGCTGCCGAGCGTCGAAGAGGCGATCGATCTCAACCTGCGGGTCGGAGGACGGACCAATCCCGCCATCCGGTGCGCCGGCATCGCCTTCAACACCGCTTACCTCGATGAGGGCGAGGCTGTTGCGCTGATGGCGGAAGAAAGCCGCCGACTGGGTTTGCCCGTCGCCGATCCCATCCGTCGCGGCGCAGCCTTCGACCAGTTGATCGACAACTGCCTGTCATGACCGCCAGCCCCCCCAGGCCTGGCGGATGGGCGCGCACCCGGCGATGGACGCTGCGGATCATGCTGGGCCTTGTGGCGCTGCTGCTCTGCCTTCTCATCGCGGGCGCGCTCTACGAAGCCTGGGGGCGGTACAGCGCCGCGCGGCTTTATCCACCGCCGGGCAAGCTGGTCGATATCGGCGGCCGCCGCATCCATATCGATTGCCGTGGCACCGGCTCTCCGACCGTGATCCTGGAATCCGGTCTCGGTTCGGGTGGATCGGTGGACTGGGCGCGCGTCCATGATGCGCTTGCCCGCCATACCCGCACCTGTGCCTATGACCGCGCCGGCATCATGTGGAGCGATCCCAAGCCCGGTCCGCAAAATGCCGCCGCCGTCGCGGAGGATCTCCACGCCACCCTTGCGGCGGTGGGTATTCGCGGTTCGCTGGTCCTGGCGGGCCATTCGATCGGCGGCCCCTATGCGCGCGTCTATACCGCTCGCTATGGCGATCAGGTGGCCGGGTTGGTCATGGTCGATGCATCGCATCCCGATCAGGTGGCGCGCTTCGCTCAGGTCATAAAGGCCAATGTCGATCCGACCAGGATGTTGGGCGTGATGCGCATCGCGACCGGCTTGTCCTGGACCGGTGTCGTCCGCCTGCTCACCGGCAAAGATGTGCCGAACCTGCCCCGCGAGGCGGGGGCGAAGATCGCAGCCTATACCAGCGTTTCGATCAGGGGCGCGCGGGCGGAACTGGAAGGTTTCAACCGGACCATGGACCAGGCTCGCAGCGTCCGCAGTTTCGGCGACCGGCCGCTCGTCGTGATGACCGCTATGGCGCCTCTTACGCCTGCGCAATTGAAAGGGCTGGATCTGACGTCGCAGGATGGCGCGCGGATGAAGCAGATATGGAAAGCGCTCCATAACGAGATGACCGCCATGTCGAGCCGGGGACACCAATTGATCGTGCCGGATGCCGGCCATTATATCCAGATCGACCGGCCCGATATGGTGATCGCCGCGGTCGATCAGGTCGTAGACGCCGTTCGCGCCGATGAGGCGCACAGGCAGGGCCTTCAGCAAGGGGAAAAACCATGATCAAGCATGTCCTATTATGCAGCGCCATGTCGTTGCTGCTCATTGCGAACGCGCCTTCTCCGGACCCCTCGGTTTCGGATTATGACATCGTGATCCGCGGCGGTCGCGTGCTGGACGGGGCGGGCAATCCCTGGGTCCGGGCCGATGTCGCGGTCAAGGACGGACGCGTGGTGCGGATCGGGCAGGTCGGCGGCCATGGCGCAAAGGAGATCGACGCCAAGGGCCGCTATGTCTCCCCCGGCTTCATCGACATGATGGACCAGTCCGGCGGTGTCCTGCTCAAAAATGGCGCGGCCGAGAACAAGCTGAAGATGGGCGTCACCACCGTCATCGCGGGCGAGGGCGGGACGCCGGTCGAGGCGTCGCAAATCCCGACCTATTTCACCCAGTTGGAAAAGCAGGGCATTTCCGTCAATTTCGGCTCTTACTATTCCACTACCCAGGCCAGGGTGAAGGCGATGGGCGATGGCGCAGGCAATCCGACCGACGCGCAGATGGACATCATGCGCAAGGAAGTGCGCACCGCGATGGAGGCAGGCGTGTTCGGCGTGACCAGCGCTCTCATCTACCCGCCCAGCAGCTTCGCCACCACGGCGGACCTCATTTCGATGGCGAAGGTGTCGGCACAGTGCGGCGGTTTCTACGCCACCCATATGCGCGATGAGAGCGCCGATCTGGTCAAGGCGGTCAATGAAGCGATCGAGATCGGCGAAAAATCGGGTGCGAAGGTCGAAATTTTTCACCTCAAGGCCGCCTTCGCCCCCGGTTGGGGCGCGCTTATGCCACAGGCCATCGCCGCGATAAATGCGGCGCGCGCGCGCGGCGTCGACGTGGCCGCTGCCCTGTATCCCTACACGGCTGGCGGCACCGGGCTGGAGATCATCGCGCCCAGCTGGGTCTGGGCCGACGGCGTGCAGAAGGGCATCGAGCGCCTGCGCGATCCCAAGCTACGCGAACGGATGAAGAAGGAAGTCGCTGCCGGCTCCATGCCCGGCTGGTCGAACCTGGTCCAGGCGTCGGGTGGCTTTGGCAACGTCATCCTCGCCAATAGCTTCAGTAAGAAATACGCCCCCTATCACGGCCAGAGCCTGGAGAAGATCGGCGCCGCGTTGAAGCGTGATCCGGCCGACGTGGCATGGGATATATTGCTGGAAGGCCTGCCGAACCGTTCCGTCGCGCTCTATTTCATGATGAACGAGGGTGATATCGAAACCGCGCTGCACCAGCCCTGGGTCAGCATCGGCAGCGATGCCGCTGCGTCGGAGAAACTGGGCCAGATGGATGCGCTCGGCCTGCCGCATCCGCGCGCCTACGGCACCTTTCCGCGAGTCATCGCCGAATATTCCAAGCGCCGCCCGGTGATTTCGCTCGAGGATGCGGTGCGCAAGATGACCGGCTGGCCAGCGCAGCGCATGGGCCTCACGGATCGCGGGCTGATCCGCGACGGGATGCGCGCCGACATCGTCATCTTCGATCTCGACAAACTGGACGATGTGGCGAGTTGGGACAAGCCAACAGCGTTGCCGACCGGCATCGATACCGTGCTGGTCAATGGCGTCGTCACGGTGGAGGGTGGCCAGCATAATGGCGCGAAGGCCGGCGTCATATTGCGCCATGGCTGCAACGGCTGAAACGGCGATTGGGGAGGACTGAAGCGATGAAGACGATAATCCTGATGGCGATGGCGACCAGTATGCTGGCGTCCCCCGCAGTGGCGCAGGGCGGGGCGTCCGGCGTTCGCACCTATATTCAGGCCGGTCGCCTGCTTGCCGATCCGGCCAGCGGCCGCGTCGACACGAACAAGACGATCGTGGTGGAAGGCGGCAAGGTCTTGGAAATCCGAGACGGCTTCGTTGGTGAAGGCAAGGTGATCGACCTGCGCGACGGCTTCGTGCTGCCCGGCTTCATCGACAGCCATGTCCATCTGACGTCGCAGTCCGGTCCAGACAGCCGGCTGGACGGTGTGACGAAGTCGACCACGGCGCAGGCATTCGACGGCATCGTCTATGCAAAGCGCACTGTCCGCGCAGGCTTCACCACCGTTGCGGATCTCGGCTCCGATCCCGAAGCGATCAACGCCCTGCGCGATGCGATCGCGCAGAAGAAAGTTGTCGGCCCGCGCATTCTGGCCGCAGGCGTTGTCGCGGCGCATGGAGGCCATGGCGACGTCCATGGCTATCGGCAGGAGATACTGGACCTGTTCCGTCCGACGACCCTGTGTTCAGGCGCCGACGATTGCGCCCGCGCGGTGCGGCAGGCAGTGCAGCAGGGCGCGGATGTCATCAAGACCGCCTCGACCGGCGGCGTCATGTCTGACACGGCAGCAGGACTCGGTCAGCAGATGAGCGACGCCGAACTCGCCTCTATCGTCGAGACGGCGCACCGGCTGGGCCGCAAGGTCGCTGCTCATGCACACGGGACGGACGGCGTTAATGCCGCCTTGCGCGCGGGCGTGGACTCGGTCGAGCATGGCACTTATCTCGACGCCGAATCCATCCGGCTGTTCAAGGCGAAGGGCAGCTATCTGGTGCCGACCCTGCTCGCCGGCGACACGGTGACGCGGCAGGCCGAAACGGCCGACTGGATGCCCGCCACCGTCCGCGCCAAAGCGCGCATCGTCGGTCCGCTGATGATCGATGCCGTGCGCCGCGCGCGGGCAGCGGGCGTGAACATGGCTTTCGGCACCGATTCCGGCGTGTCTGCCCATGGCGACAATGGTCGCGAATTCGCGCTGATGGTGCAGGCGGGCCTGCCGCCGATCGATGCGATCCGCGCCGCCACCATATGGGCGGCCGCCCATGTCGGCCTGGACCAGGAGATCGGTTCGATCAGCACCGGCAAGGCGGCCGACATAATCGCGGTAAAGGCCGATCCGCTGCGTGATATCCGTGCGCTCGAAACCATGGCCTTCGTGATGAAGGGGGGCGATGTCGTTCGTGCGCTCGACGACTAATCCTTTTCCAGGGCCGATCTGAACAATGGTGAGGTGGCGCCGGTCATCCGCCGATCGCTGCGGTCCAATTCCAATTCTGTATCGAAATCGGATTACAGGCCGACGTTGACATATGCCGCGACCGTCTGATGAAGTTCGCCGAATATATTTTCGTCTGTCCCCGCGCACATCCTTACTCTGTCGCCAAAACGAAGAAAGGGTGTGACGGGCTGGCCCTGTGCGATCATTTCGATCGCCCGACGCTCCGAAATGCAGGTCGATCCCACCCTGTTGAAATCGACATCAGAAACCGTCCCCGAGCCGATGATCGTTCCAGCGCACAGGTGCCGCGTCCGGGCGGCATGGGCTATCAATTCGTGGAAACCATATTCCATAGCTTCGCCCGAAGGATGGCCGAACCAGTCGCCATTGATTTCGACGCGAAGCGGCAGGCAGACCCGGCCATCGCGCCAACGGTCGCCCAGTTCGTCCGGCGTTATCGCGATCGGCGCGGCGCTGCAGGCAGGCTTGGCCTGTATCCAACCGAAGCCTGTCTTCATTTCCTTGGGCGCGACGGCGCGTAGCGACCAGTCGTTGATGAGCAGGATGAGGCGAATATGGCCCATCGCCTTGTCCGCCGAACAGCCCATCGGCACATCGTCGGTGACGATGCCGAATTCCCCTTCGAAATCGATGCAGTCCGCTTCGGTGGGGAAGGCGACATCTTCGCGCGGGGCCAGAAAGCGATGGCTCATGCCCTGATACATGAGGGGGAGGTCGGTTTCGATGGGCGGGTGGTTGAATGCCCGCTCCATCAGGACGCCGTGATTGGCGAAGGCCGACCCGTCCAGCCATTGCCAGGTGCGCGGCAGCGGGGCGAGGAGCGTGGCGTGATCGAGGCTTTCGCCGCCGCCTTCCTCCAGCGTGGTCGAGAGGGCGGCGGCGTCATCCAGCAGCGCGTCCCAATCGGTGATCGCATGCAACAGGTTGGGCCAGCGCGCGCCCAGCGGGAGGCAGCGCGCGCCATCGTGCGAAATGAGTATCAATTCTCCGTCGGCCGTGCCGTTGGCGCGCGTTGCGAAACGCATGGGTCCGCTTCCTTCCAATAATATCGTAGGATGCCGGCGCGCGGGTTACGCCGCGCGCCGGGCCAAGGCTTAGCGCTTCAGATCGTCGTCAAATGCGCCGTCGATCAGGATGAAGACGATCCGGCAGTTGCGGTCCGATCGGTTGGACCAGCCATGGTTGGTGCCGCGCTGGATGACGATGTCGCCTGCGCGCACGGTGGTTTCGCCTTCGTCCATAATCAGGACCAGTTCGCCTTCCACGACGATGCCATAGTCGATCGTTTCGGTGCGGTGCATCAGCGCGTGTCGCGATCCTTCGCCATGATGGGCGGACGCGTCATGCGCACCGACTTCGGCGAAATGGGCGCGGGCCTCTTCGGGCGACATGGTGCGGATGCCGTCGCCTTCGGGCGGGATGTCGAGCACGCGGATGCGGGTACCGTTCCTGGGCGGGGCCAGGATGATGCCGGTTTCGGCCGGTTCGCCCGAAGCAGCGTCGAGCGGGGCGGGGGTGGCCTGGGTGTTCCAGACTTCGTGGAACATGGGGCCGATGTCGCCACCGACACGCTGGACGCGCTGGACCGGACCATCGTCCTGGATGATGGCGCGACCGGCGGCGTCATGACCGGTGACGATGCGGCGAACGGATGCAAATTCCATGAGCATATTTCCTAGATGAGGGGCGCGCCGCCGACCATGCGTCGCAGCACGCGCCAGGTGACCCATGCGCCAAGGGCGGCGCCGTAGATGATCTTGATGCCAAGGGCGTGTCGCCAGTGCAGCGTGGCGACGTCGCTGACCAGCCAGAGAAATGCGATTGCGGCGCCCAGCATCAGGGCCGACAGGATCGAGAGGAAGGCGGCCCTCAACAGCCATTGGATTGTAGCGGGGCTGCCACTCCGGATGCCCAGCCGCCCCGTCAGTTGGGCGCGCCGCGCGATCAGGCCGGGTACGAGACAGGCCATGAGCGCGACGGCAGCGCTTTGTGGCAGGAAATCGACGGCATAGTGCCATTCTCCCACCGCAATATGGTCCGCCGAGCCGAAGATGATGAAGAAGAACAGCGCGCCGATCGCCCCGTTGATCACCGCGCTGACGATCGTCTCCCGCGCGATATAGGGGGTGATGCGGCCCATCTGTTCTTCCACAGTCATCAGGCGGTCTTGCCGCCCAGCGTATCGGCGAACCAGTCGGCGATATAGTCGCGGCCGTAGGACATATTGTCCGCCCCGACATGCTCGACGCCGCCTTCCCGCTCTGTGAACAGCTTGAGCGCGCGGCGGGGACTGTTGACGAGCTGGTCGTAGCAGTCATGCGCGTAATCGACGCTGATCTGCCGGTCCTTCGCGCCATGGGTGACCAGGAAGGGCACCTTGATCCCGTCCATATGGCCGTTGAGGTTCATATCCTCCGCCTTGGCCAGGAAGTCGTCCATGTCGCTCGCGCCAAAGGCCCACATGACATGCGCCCAATAATGGGGGACGGGGTTCTCGCCCTCGCGCTTCATGCGCTTCTGCTGGACCTCGGCCCAATTATGGTTCGCGCCCCAGACCGCGCCGCTGGCGAAGCGCGGTTCATAGGCGACGGCGCGCGGGGCGAAATGGCCGCCCAGCGAAATGCCGGTCATGCCGATCCGCTTGGGGTCGACATCGCCTTGCTGCTCCAGCCAGTCGACCGCCTTGCTCGCCCAGTTTTCGCTGTGCGGATCGACAGGGAGATTCTGGAGCCGCAGCGCTTCGCCCGACCCCGGCTGATCGACGCAGAGCGTCGAAATGCCGCGACGCGCCAGCGCTTCGGGCAGGCGCGACCAGTAGAGCAGTTCCTTGCAGCTATCGAGGCCGTTGCAATAGACCACGACCGGATGGGGGCCATTCCCCGGCGCGCTTGTGTAGAGCGCGGGCATGGTGCCGGTGGCGAGGGGAATGTCCACGCGCCGACGGTTGATCTGGCCGAGCGCGGTCGAGCGGTCGAACGTGTCGCGCGCCTTGGCATAGGTGGCCTGGCGACCGGGATGGCCGTGGCCCTGCATCCGCTCTGCATTGAACAGATAGAGCGACGCGCGCTCCAGCTTGTCGGAGGCGGAGAAGGCGCGGCCCTGCGCCTCATCCTCCGCCGCCAGGTCGATCAGCTTGTCGGCCATCGCGACCCACTGCGCCATGAACATGGGCGTGCCCGCGTCCGCGCCGGAGGCGGCTGCATCCTTGATCGGCTGGCACATGTCGACGATCTCGCCGATGCGCCCGCCGCTCTCCATCGCGATCGCGACCGACAGGTTCCAGATATAGTTGGGGAAATATTCGAACAAAGCCATAGCTCAGACCTCCACAGCCTGGAACAGACCCTTGTCGGGCGCGGCATGCGGCATGGTCTGGGGACCACCGACGCCGATGCCCCACTGGTCCATGATACCGGGAGCCGGGGCATGGACCTTCGCCTCATGGGCATTGAAGTCCACATCCTCCAGTTCGGAGCTATATTCGACCGCGAAGCCGGCGGGCGTGGTGAAATAGCTGAACGTGTTGTTGCCCGCCGTATGGCGCCCCGGCCCCCAGCGGATGTCGGTGCCCTTCAGGCGCAACCGGTTGATGCCGACCATCATGTCATCGACGGTCAGCATGTCATAGGCGACATGGTTGAGGCAGGGCGGTCCGGGCAGGAAGGCGATGCGGTGATGCGCGCTGTTGCAGCGCAGGAAGCACATGAAATCGCCCAGCCAGTCGCTGACCCTGAAGCCCAGCACGTCGCAGAACCATTCGACCATCGCCTTATGATCGGGCGAGTGGAGGACGATATGGCTGATCTTCTGCGGCACGCCTTCCCAACGGACCAGGTCGCGCGCAGTGCGGCGGGCGACGTCGCTCGATATTTCGAAGGTCAGGCCGTCCGGTGAGAAGAAGCGGAAGCCGTAGCCACCACCCAGCGAATCCAGATCCTTGGGCGCAAAGATGATGCGGCAGCCCGAGGCGACGACCTTGTCATGCAGGGCGTCGACATCGGCGCGGCTGTCGGCGGCCAGCGCGATCACGTCGATACGCTGTTCTTCGGCCTGACGCAGGCGCACGACATGATGTTCATCGCCACCATCGGCAGCGAAATAGACCATGCCATCCTTTTCCCCAGCCTCGACCAGCTTCCACTGGTCGGCGTAGAAGGCGCGTTCGGCCTCCAGATCGGGCAGGGCGTAACCCACGTAGCGAATTTCTGTAACGCGGCTCATTATGACTTCCTTCAGATCGGCTGGGATACCATCGCGAACATCTCTGCGGTGGCTTTATGATTGTCGACGGGCGCGCCTTTACCGAGCTGGCCCATGCAGATTTCGAGCGATTTTTCGACGATATAGCGGCAGCGATCGTGGCGCCGGTCGCGATAGGCGGTCAGCGCGCCGTCCAGATCGGCATGGCTCGTCAGTTCTTCCGCCAGCACGATGCTGTCCTCGATCGCCATGCCCGCGCCCTGACCCAGATGGGGTGTCGTGGCGTGGACGGCATCGCCCAGCAGGACGACGCGGCCCTTATGCCAGGGACCGTCCAGCATGAACGCTTCGAGCGGCCGATAGACCACGCCGTCATCGTCGGTGATCTGGTCGCCCAGCGCCTGGATGGCGGGCGAGCAACGGGCGATCTTTGCGCGCATGGCGGCGGCCAGTCCTTCGCGCGGATAACGAGGGTTGTCCGGTTCGGCGGTGGTCACGAACATATACATCAGGCTGGGCGAAATCGGCACCAGTCCGACGCCGGTCGGGCCATTATAGGCCTGAAGCGAGTCCATGCCTTCGGTGCGGGGCAGGTTGTAGCGCCAGACCGCCTGGCCGGTATAGTGCGGCGACGGCGCGTCGGGGAACAGCAGCGTGCGGGTCTGCGAATAGACGCCGTCCGCGCCCACGACCAGATCGAAGCTGTCCTGCGTGCCGTCGGAAAACTGCACGACCACCCGATCGCCCTGATCATCGATGCTGGTCGCGGTGACGCCCAGCCGCACCGTGGCCCCCGATGCGATCGTGCGATCGCCCAGAACCTTGTGCAGGGCAGGGCGGCCGACGCCCAGATTGGCCGGATAGCCTTCGACCAGACGCGGGGAGGGGACGCGCGCGACCTTCGTACCGTCGGGCGCGAATATTTCGACCGTGTCGAAGCCTGCGCCGGCCGCGACATATTCGTCCAGCAGGTTCAGATGCGCCATGGCGCGCAGCACGTTGGACTGCTGGATGATGCCGACGCCATAAACCGACCAGTCGGGATCGCGTTCGATGACGGTGACGTCGAACCCCTTCCCGCGCAGGGCGATCGCGGAGGTGAGACCACCTATGCCCCCGCCGATGATGAGGATATTATAGTTGTCCATGGTCGGTTCAGAGCCTCATGAGAAGGGGGCGGAAGCGCAATCAAAAGCGGTCGAGATCGTTGGCGATCGCGACCGGTCCGGTGAAACTTTTGCCGATGGTGGCGACATAGGCGCGGGTCCGTGCGGCATCGGGCGTTCCACCGGCCATGTGGGTGACCGTCACCGCCTTCACTTTGGCCCGTGCGGCCAAAGCGCCGACTTCTTCCGGTGTCAGGTGATGGGTGGTCAGATGCTGGACCATCGTCGCCTTGACGCTGGCGGGCATGTTGGGGCTGGTGCGTGCGACGCGATCCATAGTGGCGCCCATGTCGATCATTTCGCTGACCAGCAGGTCGGCGCCCGATGCCAGCCGTTCGACGGCGGCGCTGGGTCCGGTGTCGCCGGTATAGGCGATGGACCGGTCCGGCAGGTCGAACCGCAGTGCGAAGGACTTGTAGTTGCGATCCTCCACGCTGCCGGGCGCGAAGTCATAATGGGTATTTTGCGCGACGCCGACTTTCATATCGTCCACGTCGATGGTTTCGCCGTCGCGCAATTCGATCACCGACACGGTGTTTTCGGGCGGGGTCCAGGACTTGCCGGGAATGCCGTAACCCGCCTTGGCCGACGGCTGGAGGCCGGCGACCAGGCCAGCCACCAGTTCGCGGGTGCCGGGCGGGCCATAGATGGCCAGCACGTCGCGCGCTTCGGTCTGGTTGCGCAATCCCAATATAGCCGCCAGTCCGCCGATATGATCGACATGCAGGTGGCTGAGGAAAATGGCGCGCACCGTCGGCAGAGGGAGGCCCGCCCGCGCCATCTGCTCCACCGTGCCGTCTCCGGTATCGACCAGGTAGGTTTTCCCATCGCGGACAATGGCGTTGGCGGGTTGCGACCGATGCCCGTCCGGCACCGGACCGCCCATCGTCCCCAATGTGACGAAGGCGGTGCGTGGCGGCCCGGCCGCCGCCGCTGTGGCCAGCATGGCGAGCACGCCGGATAGCGCCGCGCAGGTGATGCGGACGGACATGGTCCTCACAGGTTGAAGCCCAGGCGCACGCCATAGGTGCGCGGCGGACGCAGCGTACCGACGGGGAAGTCGAGGATCGGGCGCGTACCCGCGCGGGCCAGCACTTCCTTGTCCTCGATATTGTTGATGAAGGCGGTGACGCTCCATTTGTCCTGCGGCCCTTCCAGCGTCAGGAACGCGTCGGACATCATGAAGCTGCCCTGCTTTTCCTCTTGCCGGAAGTTGGAGTTCAGGAAGCGGCTGGTTTCGATGCTGGACCGGGCCCCCGCGACCAGCGCCATGTCCCCGCCGATGCGGAAACTGTGCTGATAGCCCAGGTTGATCGCCCATTTGGGCGAATTGACGGTCGGCTTGCCTGAACAATCGATGTCGTAGAAACGCGCGTTATTGATACCGGGATTGGCGAGCCGCGTTCCCGTGATCGTGCAGCCGGTCGTGACGGGCGCGCCGGTGGGCGAGAAATTGGCGGTCTGGAGGCTCTTATATTTACCGTTCAGATATTGAACGGTGACGTTGAACAGATCGTCGCGCGTGGGAGCGAAGCGGGCCTCCACTTCTGTACCGAAGATACGCGACTTGCCCGCATTGGCGGTGAGCGATCCTTGCGCGAACAGGCCGTTGCCGGTCCGCACGCCGCCAACGAAGGTCACCTGCTGGTCCTTATAGTCCCAGTAGAAGGCTTCGATATTGAGCTGGAGCTTGTTGCCGAAAAAGCGGTTTTTCGCCCCGACCGTATAGGCGGTCAGGCTTTCTGGGGCAAAGCTGTTGCTGGGCGGAGCCGCGACGAAAAAGCCGCCGGATTTGAAGCCGGTCGCGACATTGGCATAGACCAGCGACGCGGGACCGGCGTCATATTCGACCCCGGCCTTCCAAGTGAATTTGGTGAAGGTGAGGTCGCCGGTGATCGGCGCACCCAGCGGCGGATCGACAGGGCCGGGCAGCCCGCCGCCCACGGATGCGGTGAGTTGCGACTTGTCTTCCCGCGTATAGCGCCCGCCACCGATCAGGCGCAGATCGTCGCTGATGTCGAAGGTCAACTGGCCGAAGGCGGCCAGGCTCTGCGTCTTGAGGCGCGGGGTGAAGCGGGTGGTGGAAATCCGGCCCTGGCGGAAATAGTTGAGCGTATCCTGCTGTTCGTTGAAGAAGAAAGCGCCCAGAACATAGCGCAGCCGCTGGTCGGCAGCAGACGTCAGCCGTGCTTCCAGCGACATCTGTTCGGCATTATCCTCGATCTCGCCCCGGAAACCGGGCAGATAGGTGCGGAACTTCGCTTCCGACTTGCGCCAGGCGGGGATGACGGACAGCGTCGCAAAGCCCATGTCGCCATCGACCTGCGCGCTCAGCCCATAGAAATGATTGTCGAGATAGCCGTCGCTGCCGGCATTTTCGATGCAGCCGCTGGCGATGAAACCACCTGCGCAGAAGGGCGGGGCGAACAGCGTGGAGGCATAGCCGTTGATCGCCGCGATCGCGCGGGGATCGGAAATACTGACCCGGTCGTCGACCGACGGCACCGCAAAGGCCTTGCTGGGCAGCAGTACCGCACCGCCGCCTTTTCCACCCTGATGATAATAGTCGCCGACGATGTTGATCGACCAGATGTCCGACGGCTTGAGCAGGAAGGATGCGCGCACCGCCTCGCCCTTGTCATCGTCATAGCCGTCGGAAATATAGCCGTCGCGATCTACCACCTGGCCCGCGACACGCAGCGCGGCGATGTCGCCAATGGGCACGTTGACCGCCAGAAAGCCCTTCTTGCTGTCATAATTGCCATATTCGGCCAGCCCTTCGACGCCGAACTTACCCAGGATCGGCTGTTTGGGCAGGACGTTGATCGCGCCGCCGGTGGCGTTGCGGCCATACAGCGTGCCCTGCGGTCCCTTGACCACCTCGACCCGCTCCAGATCGTAGAAGACGCCGGCGGGTGCGGTCGGGCGGCCGACATAGACGCCGTTGAAATTGAAGGCGATCGCGTTTTCGGAGAAGCTGTTCTGCGAATTGGTGCCGACGCCGCGCAGGAAGAAGCTGGTCGTTCCGCCCGTGGGTTGCACGACGAGGGCCGGCACCAGCTTGCCCAGGTTCGACGTTTCGGTGATGCCCGACCGGGTCAGATCATCGCCGGTGACGGCGGTGACGGCGATGGCGGCTTTTTGCAGGCTTTCCTCGCGCCTTTGGGCGGTCACGACGATTTCTTCCAGTCCACCGTCGGAGGATTGCGTATCCGCATCCTGCGCGATCGCGACCTGTGGCGCGATCACGCCGGCCAACATCGTCGCGCTCCAAAAAATGCTTTTCATGCTTCCTCCCTTTAAGCCCGATCTGTGCGGGATGGACGCGAGGTGACATGATTTAAAAAAGCAGTAAAATGGATGATATATGTTGAAAACGATCAATAGGATTGATGATTATGAGGCTGGACCGGTTTGACCTCAACCTGCTGGTGGCATTCGACATATTGGTGGAGGAGAGGAACGTCACTCGTGCGGCCAGGCGCCTGAACCTGACGCAATCGGCAATGAGCGCCGCGCTACGCCGCCTGCGGGAAGCCTTTGCCGACGAGATTCTGGTGCAGCATGGCAAGAAGATGATTCCAACCGCGGCGGCTCTGTCTCTTGCACCGGAAATTTCCGCGGTAGTGGCGGATCTGCGCAGCCTAATCGCGCGTGGCCTCAGCTTCGATCCATCACAGAGCCAGCGCATTTTTCGGATCGTCGCGTCCGATTATGTCACGACGGTTCTGATCGGCCCGATGCTCGAGCGATTGCAGAAGTCGGCGCCGGGCATCAGGATCGAGATCACGCTGCCGCGCAACGATATTCACGAACGGCTGGAGGATGGCGAACTCGATTTCATTGTCGCGCCCGAGCGCTTTCTGGAAGGGCCGCATCCGCGCGAACTTCTGTTTGAAGAACGGCATGTGGTTGTAGGATGGTCGGGCAATCCGTTGCTGGACCAGCCTCTCACCGAAGAACTCTATTACAGCGCCGGCCACGTCGCGGTGAGCGTTTCACGCGATGGCACGTTCATCGAAAATCACCTGCGGGAGAATGGCGATCGCCGCCGGATAGAGATTATTTGCGCGGCCTTCAGCCAGGCTGCCTGGATGTTGCCCGGAACGACCAGATTGGCGCTGATGCACGAAAGGCTGGCTCAGGTAATGGCGTCAAGATTGCCGTTGCGCATCGTGGATGCGCCCGTTGATTTACCGATCATGCGCGAAATGCTGCAATATCATCATGCGCGGGCGGCAGACACCGGCCTTACATGGTTTCGCGAACAGCTGCGCAATGCCACCGCCGATCGGATAGGGTGAGGGAGGGACGCTTGGCGCTTAACGTCGCATATCTTCCGCCGGCTTGATATTAAATATCCTGAATTCGACATTTTGTTTCACATGAGGGCTTGGGGTCGATCCGGAACTTCCGGAACTTCGTTCATGTCGCATGTGCGGAATTTAGATGCAGTTTACAGGCGAAGAACCCGGATGCGCCGTTGGGCAGGGCGACGACGATGGGAACTGACAAGCGATTTCGCAGCTTGGCTTCGGGGCGAAATGGCGATCCGGAATGAATTCGTATACGCAGCTTGTCCTGTCCATCATGCCATGCGACCGCTCGCGGTTTGATGCAGGCGGGTGGCGAGCCGGCCGCGGCGACGGGAGGGGTAGCTATGGACAAGCCGAGACAGGGCCTTGCCGGATTGTGGAACATCAGTTTCGGCTTTTTCGGCATCCAGATCGGCTTCGCGCTGCAAAACGCCAATATGAGCAGGGTCTTCCAGTCGCTGGGCTCCAGCATCGACGACCTGTCCGCCTTATGGGTGGCCGCACCGCTGACCGGATTGCTGGTCCAGCCCATCGTCGGGCATCTTTCCGACCGCACCTGGCTCGGTCGGCTCGGCCGTCGCCGTCCCTATTTTTTGGCCGGCGCGATCCTCTCTGCACTGGCGTTGCTGGGAATGCCGCAGAGCGACGGGCTGTTGATGGCGGCGTTGCTGCTGTGGATGCTCGACGCCAGCCTGAATATCTCGATGGAGCCGTTCCGCGCCTTTGTCGGCGACATGTTGCGCAAGGATCAGCACACGATCGGCTATGCGGTGCAGACCGCCTTCATCGGCGCCGGCGCGGTGGTGGGGTCGCTCTTCCCTTATCTGCTCGACCATCTGGGGGTCGCCAATGTCGCGGCAGCGGGGCAGGTGCCCGACACTGTTCGCTACAGTTTTTGGGCGGGCGCCGCCGCATTGCTGGCCGCTGTGCTCTGGACGGTGTCGACGACGCGAGAATATGCGCCGGACCAGATGCGCGCCTTTGCCGATGCCGATGAAACAGCCACCCCAGCGCCCGATCTGGCAAGCCGCGCCATCGGTCCATGCTTTGCCTGGATCGGCGCGGGCGCGGTCGTCGCGCTGCTGGTCGCTCTGTGGGCGATGGAAAAGGAAGTCTATCTGCTCGCCGCGCTGCTGGCGGGCTATGGCTTGGCCAGCCTGATCGCGATCCACTTGGCGCGCACGGGGCGAAGCGCGCATATGCTGGCGCATATCGTGGGCGATATCGGGGGTATGCCGCCGATCATGCGACGACTGGCCTTAATCCAGTTCTTCAGCTGGTCGGCGCTCTTCATCATGTGGATTCACACCACGCCGGTCGTCGCCCAATATATGTTCGGGTCGGCCGATCCCGCCAGCGCCGCCTATCAGGCCGGTGGCAATTGGGTGGGGGTGCTTTTTTCGGTATATAACGGCGTCGCCGCGATTGCGGCCCTGACCCTGCTGCCCTGGCTTGCGGGGCGGATCGGCAAGGCGCCGACCCACGCGCTGTGCCTGGTCGCGGGCGCGGCTGGCTTCGCCAGCTTTCTGGTCGTGCGCGATCCAGACCTGCTGTTGCTGAGCGAAGTGGGGGTCGGCATCGCCTGGGCCTCGATCCTGGCCATGCCTTATGCCATGCTCGCCTCCAGCCTGCCGCAGGCCAAGCTCGGCGTCTATATGGGCGTGTTCAACATCTTCGTGGTGCTGCCGCAGTTGCTGGTGGCGACGGCGATGGGATCGGTCATGAAGGCCTTCTTCCCCGGCGACCCGATCTGGACCATGGCCTTCGCCGCTGGGACGCTGCTGCTGGCGGCGCTGGCGACATTGCGGATCAGAGCGTGAGCCGGCGCAGCGATTCGAGCGGCACATGACGACGGATATCAGAGGAATTCCACCACGCCATCCTGCGCGATTCCGCTACGGAAATGGCTGTACCGCGCCAGGGATGCAGTTTTTGCAACTGCGAGCGCGCCGTTCGCACTTGCGAAAACTCACCATTTGGTACACAAAGAACCTGCCTTTCAGGCATCCTCTCCTAAAACTTTACGAGCTGGTCTTCGGATCGGCTCTTTTTTTGTCTTCTTCGGATAGCGTGTCGTCCAGACCCTGCGGCATCTTCCAGGCGACGCCCTCGTCCAGATAGGCCTCCAGTTCGCGCCAATGCCGGTCCCATCCCGGACCACGGCGGGCCGGGGGCACTTCCTGCTCCACCATCAGCCGCGCACGGCGGACCGGATTGGATGGCCTCTGTTCCATCCTTACCACGATATCGCGCACATCCTGGGGCCGGTCCTTACTCATATGCTTCTCCACGGGGCGTACCGCCCGATCATGCGCCTTTGGCCCGGAAGCCAAGGAACAGGCAATGGGCTTAATCGGTGCGGCGCAACGAATATTGTCTATTCGTCATCCTTCCGTCATAAAGCCCCATGTCATTGCCATCCGGCCAGTCGGCCCCGCCCATCGCCCGTATCCAGCAGAATGTTCTCGCCGTGGCGGAAAGGCGCCTGCTCAACTGGCTGTGCGCCCATATGCCGCGCTGGGTTACGCCCGACATGCTGACCGCGCTGGGCATGGTCGGCGCATTCGCCATTTTCGCCGGTTATGCCGCCAGCAACTGGGGCGTCGACTGGCTATGGCTCGCGATCGCAGGCTATGCGCTGCAATGGTTCGGCGACTCCCTCGACGGCAGCCTGGCGCGGTTCCGCCATATCGAGCGGCCGTCCTACGGCTATTTCATCGATCATAGCTGCGATGGCCTGGCCACCTTGCTGATCCTCGCGGGCATGGGGGCCAGCCCCTATATCCGCATGGACGTCGCGCTGGTCGCGCTGGCGGGCTATCTGCTGCTGTCGATCCACGCCTATTTGTCGGCGCGGGTGCTGGGCGAATTCAAACTATCCTATCTGGCGGCCGGCCCGACCGAATTGCGATTGCTGCTGATCGGGCTGACGATCGCGATGATGTTGCTGGGCTATGCCCCCGGCTGGTTCGGCGCGGTGTCGGGGTTCGACCTGTTCGTGGGAATAATTGGCGCGATTCTAGTGCTGCTGTTCATCGGTCAGACGCTGACGACGGCCAAGCGGCTGGCGTCGTCCGAGCGCACTGGCCTGCCGCGCTAGCCTGACGCCGTCAGGGGCGGCGCGGCATGTGGTCGCGCGCGCCGCAGCGCGATATCAATTCGTTGAGGCGCACTTCATCCTGCGCGCCCGACGCAAATAACTTGCAGAGCCAATCCAGACACCGTGCCAGTAGCAGCATGGTTCCTCTCCCTTATTATCCGCGCATGATAACAGATTCGTGGCGCGGGAGAAGGGGAAAGAAAGGGACATGGCGGCTTACTGATCTGCGCCGACCACCCGATAGAGCAGCACCCGGTTGCTCACCAGGGCAAGGTCGGTAGAAATAGACGATTGCCGAGCGCTGTAGAGCGCGCGCTGGCTGGTCAGCGCGGTCAGGAACGTGTCGATCCCCGAGCGATAGCGCTGGTCCGCCAGATCATAGGCCCGTTGGCTGGCCGTCACCAGCCGCCGCTGCGCCGCCTGCTGCGCGTCGATCGTGCCTTCGCGCGCCAGCCCGTCGGCGACTTCGCGAAAGGCTGCCTGGACCGCCTTTTCATATTGGGCGACATAGAGATCGCGCTGCGCCTTGCTATAGTCCAGATTCCCGCGGTTCGCGCCGCCGAAGATCGGCAGGCTGGCCGACGGACTGGCGGACCAGGCGAAACCGCTGCCGGTGAACAGCGACGAGAGGGCGGAACTCGCCACGCCGATCGCCGAGGTCAGGCTGATCGTCGGGAACATCGCAGCGCGCGCCGCGCCGATATCGGCATTGGCGGCCTTGAGCTGATGCTCCGCCTGCAGCACGTCGGGCCGCCGAAGCAGCACATCCGACGACAGGCCGGCCGGCACCTTGGCGATGCCGGCAATCAGGCTGTCGAGCGATCCGGGCAGCAATGCCTCTTCGACCGGGGCGCCCACCAGCAGGTCGAGCGCGTTACGATCCTGGGCGACCTGGGTGATGTTGGCGGCGACGTCCGACGCCGCCTGCTCTACCGTCGTCTCGGCCTGATGGACGTCCAGCTTGCCGGTAAGGCCGGCGCCATTGAGCTTGCGGGTGATGTCCAGCGTGCGCTGGGCGCTCGCCTGCGTCTGGCGAGAAACCGCCAGCAGTTCCCGGTCAGCCGCCAGCGTCGCATAGGCGGTTGCCGTCTCGGCGATCAGCGTGATCCGGGTCGATCGCGCGCCTTCCTCGGTCGCCAGATAGGTTTCCAGCGCCGATTGGGCCATGTTGCGGACGCGGCCGAACAGATCGATCTCGAACGCGCTGAAACCGACATCGGCGCTGTAATTATTCTGCCTGCTGTCATTCTGGCGCGTGAAGCTGGCGCCGGCGTCGGCGGTGATGGTGGGCAACTGGGCGGCGCGCTGCACCCCATATTGCGCCCGCGCCGACTGGATGTTCGCAAGCGCGACGCGCAGATCGCGATTGTTCGCGAGCGCGCGGTCGATGACGGTGCGGAGCTTTGCGTCGCCGATCAGCTCGGTCCAGGCCAGCCCGGCCTGTTGTCCCGCCTGGCCTGGCGCATAGGCTTCGCCGCTGGGCAGCGTTGGCGGCACGGGCGCCGCCGGCCGCACATAAGTCGGCGCCATGTTGCATCCGGCGAGCGCCAATAGCGAGACGGCCGACAAGCGAAGGCGGATCATGCGGGAACTCCTGCATCGGGCGCCGGGGCAGGCGGCGCGGCCTTCCCTTCGCTAGCGCTAAACAGGCTGGCGATGGTGACGAAGAAGAGCGGTACGTAGAAGATGGCCAGCACCGTCGCGGTCGTCATGCCGCCGACCACCGCCGTACCGATCGCAACACGGCTCTGTGCGCCTGCGCCCGTCGCGATCGCCAACGGGATGACGCCGGCGATGAAGGCGAGGCTGGTCATCAGGATCGGGCGAAAGCGCAGTCGTGCCGCTTCCAGCGCTGCGGACAGCGCGTCCTTGCCCTGTTTGTGCGCCAGTTCGGCGAACTCGACGATCAGGATCGCATTCTTCGCCGCCAGGCCCATGGTCGTGAGCAAACCGACCTGGAAGAAGATATTATTCTCCAGCCCGCGCGCCCACACCGCGATGACCGCGCCGACCAGGCCGAGCGGGATCACCAGCAGCACCGCCAGCGGGATCGACCAGCTTTCATAAAGCGCGGCGAGGCACAGGAATACGACCAGCACCGACAGGCCATAGAGCAGCGGCGCCTGACCGCCGGACAGTTGCTCCTGATAGGACAGGCCGCTCCACGCATAGCTGGTGCCGGCGGGGAGTTGCTTCTGCAGTTCGACCATCCGGTCCATGGCTTCGCCCGAACTGGCGCCCGCGCCAGCCTGGCCCTGAATCTCAAAGGAGGACAGGCCGTTGAAGCGCGCCATCGTGCTCGGTCCCATCGTCCAATGCGTGGTCGCGAAAGCGGAAAAGGGCACCATTTCGCCGGTACTGCTCGACCGCACCATCCAGTTGTCGATATCGGTCGGCAGCGCGCGATAGGCCGCATCCGCCTGCATATAGACGCGCTTCACCCGACCGCGATCGACGAAGTCGTTGACATAGGTGCTGCCCCAGGCGGAACTGAGCACGTTGTCGACACTGCTCTGGGTCAGGCCCAGAACGGCCAGCTTCTCATTGTCGATATCCACCTTGAGCTGCGGCGTATCCTCCAGCGATGCGGCGCGTACGCCGGCCAGCAAGGGATCCTTCGACGCCGCGTCGATCAACTGGTTGCGCAGCTCCAGAAAACGCGCGCGGCTGAGGCTGCCATTGTTGAGCAGTTCGAAGGTGAAGCCGTTCGACTGGCCCAGGCCACGGATGGCCGGCGGCGTCATGCCCAGCACCCTGGCGTCGCGGATCGCGGCAAGTTGCTTGGTGGCGCGCCCGGCGATAGACCCGGCCGTGTTCGCCGCCCCCTTGCGATCGTCCCATGGCGCCAGGTTGATGAAGCCCTGGCCGACATTCTCGCCCTGGCCCTGGAAGCTGAATCCGGTCATGATGAAGGCGTAGGCGACATTGTCCTTTTCATCGTTCAGGAAATAATTCTGCACCTGGTCGATGACGGCGGCGGTCCGGCTGGACTTGGCGCCGGCGGGCAGCGTGACCTGCACCATCACCTGTCCCTGATCCTCGACCGGCAGGAAGCTGGATGGCAGGCGCACGAAGAGCAGCACCAGCAGCGCCAGCACGACGACATACAGGCCCCAGAACAGCTTGCGGCGGCCCAGCACCTGCTCCGTGCGGCGAACATAACCGCCGGTCAGTCGCTCGAACCAGCGGTTGAACTTGCCGGCCCAGCCCCTGTCGCGATGTTCCTCGCTCGCGGATTTGAGGATGGTCGCGCACAGCGCCGGCGACAGGATCAGCGCGACGACCACCGACAACAGCATCGACGACACGATGGTTATGGAAAACTGGCGGTAGATGACGCCGGTCGATCCGCCGAAAAAGGCCATGGGCAGCAATACGGCGGAGAGGACGAGTGCGATGCCGACCAGCGCGCTGCCGATCTCCTCCATCGACTTGATCGTCGCCTCACGCGGGGAGAGACCTTCCTCCTCCATGATGCGCTCGACATTTTCCACCACGACGATCGCGTCGTCGACCAGCAGGCCGATGGACAGGACCATGCCGAACAGGGTCAGCGTGTTGATCGAATAGCCGAACAAGGCGAGAATGCCGAACGTGCCCAGCAGCACCACCGGCACCGCGATCGCCGGGATCAGCGTCGCGCGCCAGCTTTGCAGGAAAACGAACATCACCACCACGACCAGCGCGACCGCTTCGAGCAGCGTCTTGATGACCTCCTCGACCGACAGCTTGATGAAGGGTGTCGTGTCGCGCGGAAAGACGACCTTGTAACCGTGCGGCAGGCTGGACGAGAGTTCCGCGACCTTGGCCTTGACCAGTTCCGCGGTCTTGAGCGCGTCCGCGCCCGGCGCCAGTTGCAAAGCGACGCCGGACGCCGGGTGGCCGTTCAGTCGCGCCGCCGTGGTGTAGCTTTCATTGCCCAATTCGACACGCGCCACGTCGGACAGATGGACGATCGATCCGTCGGTCTGCGTTTTGACGATGATGTTGCGGAACTGTTCGGGTGTCTGCAGGCGAGCGCGCGCCGTCACGGTTGCGTTGATCTGCTGCCCGGCGGGCGCCGGGTCGGCGCCGATCTGGCCCGCCGACACTTCGACATTCTGCGCCGAAATTGCGCTCTGCACGTCCGACGGCATCAGTTTGACGGCGGCCAGCTTATAGGGGTCCAGCCACACCCGCATCGCATATTGTGAGCCGAAAATCTGGGTTGCGCCGATGCCGTCGATGCGCGCGATCGGGTCTTGAAAATTATTGACCAGATAATCGGCGATGTCCGCCTGCGTCGCCGTGTCCGTCTCGTCGTAGAGGCCGACCAGCATCAGGAAGTCGGTCTGCTGCTTGGTGACGGAAAGGCCCTGCTGTTGCACCGCATTGGGCAGGCGACTGAGCGCCTGCTGCACCCGGTTCTGCACCTGCACCTGCGCGGTGTCGGGATCGGTCCCCTTCTGGAAGGTGACGGTGATCCGCGCCTGCCCCGTAGCGGTCGAGGAGGAGGAGAAATACATCAGGCCATCGATGCCGGTGAGCTGCTGTTCCAGCACCTGCGTGACGCTGGTTTCCACGGTTTCGGCCGAGGCACCGGGATAGGTGGCGCTGATGCCGACGCCGGGCGGGGCGATGTCGGGATATTGGGCGATGGGGAGCGACAGCATCGCGCCCAGACCCGCCAGCATGATGCCGATGGCGATGACCCAGGCGAAAATCGGCCGTTCGATGAAATAGCGGCTGAGCAAGGGCCGGCTCCTATTGCGCTGTCTTGATGGCGACAGGCTTTACGACGTCGTCGACCTTCACCTTGTCGGTGCCCTCGACGATCAGGCGGTCGCCGGCCTTGAGACCCGCGGTGATCAGCCATTTGTCGCCGATCGCCTGAGCGGCGGTGACGATACGGCGTTCGACCTTGTTCGCCTTGTTCACGACCAGCGCCGTGGCGTTGCCCTTGGGATCGCGGTTGATGCCCTGTTGCGGCGCCAGAATCGCGCCGGGCACCACCGATTGCGGCGCGATCACGCGGACGAACATGCCGGGCATCAGCAGCCCGTCAGGATTGGGAAAGCGCGCGCGCAACGTCACCGTGCCGCTGTTGACGTCGACGATCGGCTCGGCGAATTCGATCCGGCCTTCCTGGGGATAGTCGGCGCCATCTTCCAGTTTCAGCCGGATGGTCGCGCTGGCCGCCAGCGTCTTGCCCGCCGCCAGCGACCGGCGCAGCGCCAAAATCTGCGAACTGGACTGGGTCACGTCGACATAGATGGGGTCGAGCTGCTGGATCGTGGTCAGCGGGTCGGTCTGGCTGGTCGTCACCAGCGCCCCGGGGGTGAACAGGGTGCGTCCAATACGACCGCTGATCGGCGCGCGGACCAGCGTGAAGTCGAGATTGACGCTGCTGGTCTGCAGGCTGGCGCGCGCCTGCTGCACCGCGGCGCTCGCCTGGCGCGCGGTCGCGATTACATCGTCGCGGTCCTGCGCGCTCACCGCTTCAGTATCGCCCAGGCTGCGATAGCGTTGCGCCTTGGCCTGCGCCGCTGCGGCGGTCGCCTGCGCACTGGCCAGACTGGCCTGCGCCTCGTCGCGCGACGCGCGATAGAGACGTGCGTCGATCTGGTAGAGCGGCTGGCCGGCGCTGACCATCGATCCTTCGGTGAACAGCCGCTTCTGGATCAGCCCCGCCACTTGCGGCCGCACTTCCGACATCATGGTCGATACGGTGCGGCCGGGCAGCTCGCTGGATACGGTGGCGTCCTGCGTGCTCAGCGTGACCACGCCCACTTCCACCGGCCCTTTTTGCGTCGGCTTTTGCTGGCCACATGCCGCAAGCGACAGGCCAAGAGCGATTGGTGCGACCCGAAGGCTGCGCAGGGTGGCGGAAATGAGCATGGTCTGACGCTTATCCTCGAAGGCGTGCCGGACAGATCCCTGCGATGCCTGCCGATGCATGGAGGAGACCGGACCGGGCGCACGAGGGGGAGGAGGGAGGGACGTGCGCGACCGATTCGGGCCGTTGCACCGGGTTTCCAGCCAGGATGGCAGGGTTAGGCATCGCAAGGACTCCGTTGGCGTCGGCAGGGGAGCCGACAAGGCCCTCTTCGCGGCTTTGCCCGTCTCATGGTAGAGCGACTGTTTTTCGGAATGCGACGACGCGTTGCATGAGCGCGCAACTTCGTATCGCTTTGTATCGGCCTGTATCAGGCGCGAAGAAGCGCAGACTTTTAACCCGTCGCGCGCTAGGACAGGCCATGGTCGATGCTGCATCCTTCCGTCCCGCCACGGTGCTGGTGGTCGATGACGACGCCGATATTCGCGACCTGATCGTCGGGCAGTTGCGGCAGGAAAATTATCGCCTGCTGGCCGCCGCCAGTCTCGGCGACCTGCGCCAGACGCTGCGCGACGAGGCGGTCGACCTCATTGTCCTCGATCTCAACCTGCCCGACGGCGATGGCCTGTCGCTGTGCCGCGAACTGCGGGCGGAGGGATCGGACGTGCAGATCATCATGGTGACCGCGCGCGGCAGCGCGATCGACCGGGTGCTGGGGCTGGAACTGGGCGCCGACGATTATCTGACCAAGCCGTTCGAGCCGCGCGAACTGCTGGTGCGCATCCGCAATTTGCTGCGGCGCGGGCGCAGCGGGGTCACGGCACGCGCCGGCACCACGCGTTACGCCCATATCGGCCCGTGGCGGGTGGATATGGTGCAGCGCCGGCTGGTCGCCCCCGACGACCGGCTGGTGATGCTGTCCTCGGCCGAATTTCGACTGCTCAGCCGTTTCATCGACGAACCCAATGTCGTGCTGGACCGGGAGACATTGCTGCCCGAACGGCGCGCCACCGCCGCGTTCGACCGGTCGATCGACCTGCAGATCAGCCGGTTGCGGCACAAGCTTTCGACGCTGCCGGGTGGCGAGGATCTGATCCTGACGGTCCGGGGCGAAGGCTATGTCCTCGCCTGTTCGGTGGAGCATTCATGATCGGCAAGGCGTTCGGGCGCGCGCGCGCTTTCTTCCGGTCGATGGCGGGACAGATTTTCCTGATCCTGACGCTGGGCATGTCGGTCGCCGCGATCATCGCGCTGCTGGTGGCGGAACAGACGCGCCGGCATGACTTCGAACGGGTGCGCCGCCAGCGTGTCATTGCCAGCGCGGTCGATGTCGCCGATCGTTTCCGCAGAGATCCAAAGCGCATCGAAAAGATGATGGCGACGCACAGCATCATCGGCGTAGCGCCCGCGCCTGAAGGCATAAGCCTGAACGAGCCGGATTCCGACCTCGAATCCCTTCTGCGTGCGCGCTTTGGCCCGCAATCCCAGCCGGAAGCGGGCCAGGTGCCTGCCGGCCTCTGCTTCCCCGATCGCTACAAATCCAAGGAATTTGTGGCGGGGCTTGTCGATGCGCCGCGCCCGGATTGCTGGGTGGTGCGCTATACCGACGGTATCGGCCAGCGCCGGGCGATCGCCCTCAGCTTCCCGCGTCTCGCCAAGCCGCCCAGCACCATCTTCAACCCGCTCTACCTGATCGTCATCATCGCCTCTTCGGCTGGCTTGGCGATTCTGGTTGCGCGCATCGTGTCGAAACCGCTGCGGCGGCTGGAACAGGCGGCGGAGGCCTTTTCCGTCTCGCTCGACCCGGAGGAGATACCCGAACGCGGACCGGAGGAAGTGCGCGCCGCCCTGTCCACCTTCAATCTCATGCAGCGCCGCGCGCGCGCGGGCTTTGCCGAACGGACCCAACTGCTCGCTGCGATCAGCCATGATCTCCAGACGCCGCTGACCCGTCTGCGGCTGCGGCTGGAACTGGTCGAGAATGAAGAACTGCGCGCGCGCCTGTTGCAGGATCATCAGGCGATGCAGACGCTGGTGCGCGAGGGGCTGGATCTCGCCAGCAGTATCGAGGCGCGCGAGGAATGGTCGGTGCTCGACATCGATTCGCTGCTGACGAGCATGGCGGAGGATGCCGAGGAACTGGGCGCACCTGTTCGTTTCCTGCGCGGGTGCGGCGGCACGGTGCGCGTCAAGCCCAATGCGCTGACCCGCTGCATCGCCAATCTGGTCGACAATGCCGTGCGCTATGGCGGCAGCGCGGAAATTAGCTGCGCGCGATCGGGCGGCAGGTTGCTGATCCATGTGCGCGATCATGGCCCCGGCATTCCCGCCGATCAGCTAGACCAGATGTTCGAACCCTTTACCCGCGGCGCCAGCAGCCAGCCGGGCGGGCGCCACGGCACCGGCATCGGCCTCACCATCAGCCGGTCGCTGGCGATGAGTTTCGAGGCTTCGGTGCGGCTGCGCAACGCCGAGGATGGCGGCCTGATCGCCACCATCGACATGAAGGCCTAGATCAGCAACCCGGCGATCGTCAGCACAGCCGCCGCCGCTACGCCCGCGCGCGGCACCGCAGGGCGATAGGTCATGCCCAGCACCAGAACGCTGCCCAGCAGCGGCACCAGGCCGATCCAGGCGACCAGAGCCATGCCGACATCCGTCCACAACCACAGGCTAAGCAGCGACAGACTCAGCAGCGTCCAGCCCGCCAGTTCCAGATGGGCGACCCAGGAACGACGTTGCCATATATCCAGCAAAACCGGCCGATGCCGCTGCATCCGTCCCGCCAGCGCGAACAGGGCGAGGTAGAGGAGGCCGATGGTGAGCATCATGCCGGCGCCATCCGGCGACGCACCGGCGTCGGGGCGCTGCGGCGGCGCAACTGCTTCCAGACCAGCAGGGCCAGCGCAACCGCCATTGCGGTCAGCAGCATATTGCCGGCCATGACCGTCACGTCCCCCGCCCAGATCGGTCCCATGGCAGCGGCAAGGGCGCACAGCGCCGCCAGCAAGCCGAGCAACAGCGGCCAGCCAAGCGCAGGCGGCAGGACCAGCCCGAGCAGCAGCGCCGCGCCTGCGCTCCATAGCGCCACCGACACTTCCTGCTGCGCGCGCGCCGCCAGGCCTAGCGGTAGCAGACGATTGGCGACCAGGAACGCCGCCATACCGATCGGTACGCCCGCCAGCCCGCCGACATTCAGCCGTTCCAGTAGCCGGTTGCCGATCGACAGCGGCGCGCGTTCGCGTCGCTTGACGATCCAGAGAACCATGCCGCTGGCGATCGCCAGGGTCAGCATCGCGCCGCCCAGAAAATAGAGCCAGCGCGTCAAGAGCGGCGCGAAATGCGCCATATGGAGGCCATAGATGGTCTGGTAGGTCCGGATGCCCGCGCGTTTTTCGGTCCAGGCCTTCAGCACCTTGCCGGTCGCGCCGTCGAAGCTGATCTCTGCGGGCAGATAGCCGATCGATGCCGTCTCGACCGGATAGACGGTGACCACAGCGCCGGAATCTCCCGGATTGAAGATGTAGACCCGACTTACCGGGGCACCTGCGAAATGGCGCTGGGCCCGCGCCAGCATCGGCCCAATCGGCGCGAGCGTTGCCTTGGTCCCGGTCGGCGCCTTCGTCACCGCACCGGGGGTCAGGTCGCTGTAAAGCGCCATCAGATCGTCGCCATAGGCCGCCGTCATGCCCCAGGGCATGTTGAGCGACGCCAGCGTGAGCAGGCCGGTGAAAGTGATCATGACGTGGAAGGGCAGGGACAGCACCCCCAGCGCATTATGCCCGTCCAGCCACGATCTTTGCCCCTTGGCCGGGCGGAAGGTGAAGATGTCCTTGAAGAAGCGCTTGTGCGCGATGACGCCGGTGACGATCGCCACCAGCATCAGCATGGCCGCCAGCGATGCCAGCAACCGGCCCCAGGGATAGGGCAGTTCCAGTTCGAAATGCAGGCGATAGAAAAATTCCCCGCCCAGCGTGTCGCGCGCCACCGGCGCGCCGCTCGCCGGATCGAGCGCGCGACTGAGATAGGCGCCGCCACTGTCGTAGGACGCTTCGACGACATTGGAGCGGCCGTCCGGCGCAGCCAGATACCAGCCGGTCGATCCGGTCGTGTTGGCCGACAGCCAGTCGGTAGCCGCAGTGATCGCCCGGACAGGATCGGCCTGCCCGCTGACCTCCGGACGCATCCAGCGGCTGATCTCCGGCTTGAATACGCTCAACGTGCCAGCCAGACACATGATGAAGAGGATGTGTCCGAACAGCAGCCCGGTCCAGCCATGCAGCCAGGCCATCGCCTGACGGGCGCCGTCACGCACCATCGCGCTCGTCCCGCTCATGCCGGTTGCCCCGCGATCCAGGCGATGCCGCCCAGCGCCGCCGCCGCCAGCGCGACACCAGCGATCGCGCGCCACGGCCCGCGCGCCAGAAAGGCCCAGATCGTAACGGCGGGCGCCACCATATAGGCCATCAGGGTCGCGATCGTCACCGCCTCAACCCGTGCCATCGGCAAAGTGCGCGCCAGCGCCGCCGCCGCGAGAGCCGCCACGCCATAGGCGCCGACCGTCCCGACGATCGTGCGCAAAGCCACATTGGCGCGATAACGCCAACCACTGCGCAGCGGGCGAGCGGAAACCTTGCTCAAAAATCGAGCCTCATGGTCGCCAGCGCGCTACGCGGCGCGGCATAATAGGCCTGGCCCCACATCAGGCTGTTGAGATAGCGCGAGTTGGTGAGGTTGCGCACATTGACGCTGGCGCTGACATGCGCGGCCAGCTTCACGCTCGTCATCAGGTCCAGCACGGCATATCCCTTCTGCCGGACGGTCGCCCCGTCCGCTTCCGTGCTGATTGCATTCTGCCATCGTAGCTGTCCACCCAGCTTGAGGTCGCTGAGTTGGGGAATCATATAGGTCGTCGACAATTTCAGGGTGCGCGTCGGCAGCCAGGTGCGGGTGTTCTCGCCGTCGTCATCCTCTATGTCGAGATGGGTATAGCCCCCGCTCAGGCTCCACTGGTCGGTGATGTTGCCGGCAACCTCCAGTTCGAACCCGGTCGAGGTCGTATCGACGCCGATATAATAGCTGCGCACGCTGTCCTCGAACGTGCCGGCATAGTCGGCCAGGCCGCTTTGCTTGGCGCGGAAGACGGCGGCGGTGGCGTAGAGGCGACCGTCGAACCACCGGCTCTTGATTCCCGCCTCAAGGCTGGTGCCCTTGGTCGGAGCGAGACGATGGTTGTCCACATCCACTTCGGGCTGCGGATTATAGATGTCGGTGTAGCTCGCATAGAGCGAGACATGCTTGTCGAGATCGAAGATCAGGCCGGCATAGGGGCTGAACTTGCTATCCTTGCGATATTGATCGACCGTATAGGCGGTGCCGGTTGTCTTGAGCCACATGAGGCTGCCGCCCACCACGGCCTTGAGCTTGTCCGTCAGCTTGAGGTGCGCCGCGCCATAGACGCGGGTCAGGCGGTCCTTATAGTCGGACGCCAGATAGGGATCGGGATAGGCCGGCTCGGCCAACAGGCCCTCGTCCCATTGGCCGATGTCTGGATATTCCAGCAGATCGGCGGAAAAGCCTTCCCACTCCTTGCTATGGGCGGAGGCGGTCGAGACGCCGAAAGCGACGCTATGTTCGCGGCCCAGCAGGGTGACGGGGCCGGAGGCATAGAAATCGCCCAGATATTGTTTGAAGGCCGACGGATAAATGCCGGTCATGCCATAGACGCCCAGGCCCGTCTGCTTGTCCGGCGTGCCAAAGGCGTAGAGCAGCTTTGCCTGCTCGTCGAACTGCTTGTAGGTGAAGACGCCTTTGACCGACCAGCCATTGTCGAAGCCATAGGCCAGTTCGGCAAAGGCGTTCTGGTCGGTCGTGTTCCAATAGGTCCAGTCGGCGCTGGTGGAGGTGGAGCGCGGATAGCTGATCTGGGTAAGGTCGCTATAGACCAGAGGCAACGCCCCCCACAGTACGCCATCGGCGTTATTTTCCTGCCGCGCATAACCGATGGTCGCTTTGAGCTGTGGCGTCACCTGCCAACTGACGATACCGCCCATCACATCGCGGTTGACGTGATTATAGTCGAGATAGCTGTCCTTCTCCTCATGGGCGTAGATCAGCCGGGCAGACAGGGTGTCGGTCAGCGGCACCGACACATCGCCTTCCAGCCGCCACTGGTTCCACGATCCCGCCTGCGCGGAGACTGTCGCCCGGAATTCGTCCAGCGGTCGCTTGCGCACATAATTGATCGTTGCGGACGGATTGCCGATCCCGGTCATGATCGCATTGGCGCCGCGGATCGTTTCCACATTTTCGAAGAGGGCGGTGTCCATGTCGCCGAACTGGATGCCCGAAATCAGCGGCAGGCCGATGCCGTCGATCTGGAAATTGGTCACGTCGAAACCGCGGCTGTTATATTGCGTGCGATCCGTTTCGACCCGCTCCACATTGATGCCGACCGCCTGCGCCAGGAGATCGTTGACATTGGTGAGGGCATAATCCTCGATCCGCTCGCGATTGATGATGGTGATCGACTGCGGCGTTTCGCGCGGCGTCAGGGCCAGGCCCGTTGCGCTGCTGGTCTGATGATCGGCGATGCCGGTGACGATGATCTCGCTCTTCTCCGTTACCGAAGCATCCGCTTCGGCCGCTTTCGCGGTGTGGAGAGGCAGCAGCAACATGGCGCTGGCGAAAAGGGCGGATCGAGCGGGAACGGGCATGGCATGGTCCTTGGCGGTATGACCGGGCCGTTATCCGAAATGTAGAATGCGAGTCAATCGCATTAGCAATTATTGCCTATTTATCTCGCGATGTTGCGGCGCCTCTCCGGCTTCTGTGTCCAGCCGTTCGGCACCATGGGCGTGCGGTGCGGCAAAGGCTTTTCGCTCCATGCCGCATCATCCGCACCCTATGCTGCCGCGCAAGAGTGAGAGGAGCGGATGCAATGGAGATGATCGTGCCGACGGGGGCCGGCCTGGTGCGCGGCGCGATGGTCGGTGGCGTCGCCCGCTTTCTGGGCGTCCCCTATGCCGCCGCGCCGATCGGCGACCGCCGCTTCGCCCTGCCGCAACCGCCCGAATGTTGGGACGGCGTGCGCGATGCGCAGGCACCCGGCGCCAGCGCGCCGCAGCGGGTGCGCGGCGTGCCGGGCGTCGATGTCGAGGCGCTGGTGGGCAAGGGCTGGCTTCCCGGCGAGGATTATCTGACCCTCAACATCTGGAAACCGGCTGACGATCGGACCGCGTTGCCGGTCATGGTCTTCATCCATGGCGGCGGTTTCGTTTTGGGCAGCAAGGACGCAGCGGTGCAGGACGGCAGCGCCTTCGCCCGCGACGGCGTGCTGCTGGTGGCGATCAATTATCGGCTCGGGATCGAAGGTTTCCTGCCTATTCCCGGGATCCCGACAAATCTGGGCCTGCGCGACCAGATTTTCGCGTTGCAATGGGTGCGGGAAAATATCGCGGCTTTTGGTGGTGATCCCGCCAACGTCACCGTCTTCGGCGAGTCCGCCGGGGCCATGTCGGTCGCGAACCTGATCGCCTCGCCGCTAGCCAAAGGGCTGTTCCGCCGCGCCATCGCGCAAAGCGGCCATGGCGCGATGACCCGCGACATCGGCGTTGCGCAACGCCTGGTGAAGGCGCTGGCGAAGCGGGTGAAGATCGCACCCGACGCCGCCGGATTCCGGTCGGTCGCACCGGGCGACATGCTGGACGCGATGGAGAAGGTCAGCCTGCCGACCGCGCGGCTCGACCTGCGCGACGCCGACGGGCGGGAGCCGGTGTTCGGCATCAGCCGCTTCGTCCCGGTCCATGGCGACGATGTCCTGCCGCAAAAACCGCTCGACGCGCTCAAGGCCGGGGCAGGGGCGCAGGTCGACCTGCTGATCGGCACCAATGCGGAGGAAATGAACCTCTATTTCGTGCCGACCGGCGTGCGGGAGAAGCTGGGCCGCCTGCTCGCGACCTGGTTCGTCCACAAGCATCAGCCGCAGGCGCGCAAGCTGCTCAAGGCCTATGGCATGGGCGCGGAGGGCGTGAAGCCCGGCCACGCCTTCACCGATGCCCTGCACGATCTGGTGTTCCGCTGGCCCGCCCGTCGTTTCGCCGAGGAGCATCGCGGGCGCACGCATATGTATGAGTTCGCATGGCGATCGCCGCTGTTCGGCGGCCCCCGATCCGACGGTTTGGGCGCGGCGCATGCGATGGAACTGCCTTTCGTCTTCGACACGCTGGCCAGCGTTACCGGCCCCCAAGGGCTGTGCGGCGAAGCGCCGCCGCAAGCGCTGGCCGACCGGGTCCATCGCATCTGGGTCGATTTCGCCACCGACGGCCGCCTGCCCTGGGATGCGTTCACGCGCGACAATCGGCTGGTCTATCGACTTGCGGAAGGGGCGGCAGCTTATGAACCACCCATGCCCTGCGCGCCTTATCTGCCCTGAAGGATTGCCCATGTATCTGGAACGACTGAAACTGGACGGCCGCCGCGCGCTTGTCACCGGTGGCGCGAGCGGCATCGGCCTGGCCTGTGTCGAGGCGCTGGGCGAAATGGGCGCGGCGGTGACGATCGCGGACCTCGATTCCGCCACGATCGACGTGGCTGTCGCGGCGATGACGGCGAAGGGGCTGTCGGTCGACGGCGTGGTGATGGACGTGACCGACAGTGATGCGGTGACGGCGACCGCCGATCGGATCGGCGCGATCGACATCCTCGTCAACAATGCCGGCGTCGCGCGCAGCGATACGCCCGCGGAGGCGGTGGCGGACGAGCATTGGCATAATGTCATCGACGTCAATCTGAACGGCACCTTCTGGTGTGCGCGCGCCTTTGGCCGTTTCATGCTGGAGCGGGGCCGGGGCAGCATCGTCAATGTCGGATCGATGAGCGGCGTCATCGTCAACCGGCCGCAGCCGCAAAGCTATTACAACGCGTCCAAGGCGGCGGTGCATCAATTGACGAAGAGCCTGGCGGCGGAATGGGCGGACCGCGGCGTGCGGGTCAACGCGGTCGCGCCTACCTATATCCGCACGCCGCTGAATGCTTTCGCCGACAAGGAAGGGCCGATGGTTCGGCGCTGGATCGATTCGACGCCAATGGCGCGGCTGGGCGAAGTGGAGGAAGTGGCGTCGGTCGTCGCCTTCCTGGCATCCGACGCGGCGAGCCTGATGACCGGCAGCATCGTGCTGGCCGACGGCGGTTATAGCTGCTGGTAAGGCATGAAGGAGACGGCGAGTCAGACAGTTTCTGCGCTATGGCCAATCCGATCGGCGAAGCGATCGACCCGGGCGGCATAGTGGTCTATCTCCTCAAACCTATCTGAAAGCTGTACCTATCAGATAGGCCCATGGGCGATCCGCAGGACATGATTCCACCGGACGCCGGGAGGAGAGACAGGATGACGTTGAAGGCCCTCTTATTTGCCGGTGTCGCGATCGCGGCGCCTCTGCCCTGCGCAGCACAGACGCAGCAGGCGCCCGCCGCCGACGCGGGATCATCCGACATCATCGTCACCGCGCGCAAGCGGCAGGAAACGCTGCTCGACGTGCCGGTCGCGGTGACCGCGGTGAGCGGCGACACGCTCGCCCGGCGCAACATCAATTCGGTGCGCGAAGCCGCCGCACTCGCCCCCGGCCTCAACATTTCCAGCGACGGTGCGGGCCGCGCCTTCGTCTCGATCCGTGGCGTGGGCGTCACCCTGGTCCAGTCGGTGCAGCCCGGCGTCGGCCTGTTCGTTGACGGCATCTATCGTCCCAACACCGCCTATCTCAACAACCCGCTGCTCGACGTCGAGCGGATCGAGGTGCTGCGCGGGCCGCAGGGCACGCTCTATGGCAAGAACACGCTGGGCGGGGCGATCAATGTCATCACCCGCCAGCCGGGCAATGCTTTCGAGGCCCGCGGCGCGGCCAGCTATGCCGGGCCGGACAATAGCTGGTTGGTGTCTGGTTCGGTGTCCGCCCCGATCGTGCAGGACAAGCTGGCGATCCGCGTCGGCGGGTCGCATCGCGAGCAGGACGGCTTCATCAACAACAGCAATATCGGCGGCAAGGCGAACCGGTTCAACACCGACTCGCTCAGCAGCACCATCCGCGCCACGCCCAGCGAAGACCTGACGATCGTCGTGAACGGCTATTATGACTGGGTGAAGGGCGCCAACGTCCCCTATGCCCGCGTCACCGGCCCGACCGACTATTCGCGCGACAACCAGTTCGATACGCTGGGCACCACCACCTATAAATATCGCGGCGTCAACGCCCGCATCGAAACCCCGATCGACGCGATCAACACCAAGCTGTCGCTACAGGCCGCCTACGACGCGCGCGACACCAGCGCGCCCGACACCGACGGCGATTTCGGCCCCAGCGACGCGACCACCGCCGTCCCCGCCGTGCGCCAGAGCAGCACCGACCGCCTGCGCACCAAGACGCTCGAACTGCGTTTCGACACCGAATATAGCGACAAGTTCTCAACGCTCGTCGGCCTGTTCTACAGCCGGGAGACGACGCGAGCGAACCAGCTCACCAACATCCAGCTCACCTTGCCGCTGCCGACCGGGCCGTTTCCGGTTGCGATCAACAATCGCGCGCAAAACGCGACCAAGGCGGACACTTATGCGGCCTTCGGCACCGCTTTCTGGAAGCCCAATGCGGACTGGGAAGTGGCGCTCGGCCTGCGCTACGACCATGAGGACCGGCAATCCGTCGGCATCGTCAATGGCGGCGCGCCGTCGCGGGTGGGCCTCAAGTCCAACGAGGTCGAACCGCGCCTGTCGGTCACCCGCCACTGGAACCGCGAACTCATGACCTATGCCTCGGTCGCGCGCGGCTATCGCGGCGGCGGCTTCAACGCCGTGACCGCGCCGATCCGCGTCTATAAGGGCGATTCCGCCTGGACCTATGAAATCGGCACCAAATATGCGTCGGCCGATCGCCGGGTGACCCTGTCGGGCGACATATTCTACAGCGATTACAAGGATTATATCGGCCTCAACTCGATCGCCCCGGCCTCCACCGGCGGCCTCGTCACCGTCGATCTCAACAGCGGCGACGTCGAAAGCTATGGCGCCGAAATCGAATTTGCCTTCAAGCCGGTCGAGCAATGGACGCTATCGGGCGGCCTGACCTACATGCACGCCCGCCTGACCGACAGTTCGGCCTATACCGCCGTCACCGGCCGCACCCTGTCGAGCGATCGGCTGACCTTCCAGCCCGACTGGATGGTCAGCCTGTCGAGCGACTATGTCGTGCCGCTCGGCGATGACAGCAGCCTGACCCTCAACGCCGGCCTCACCGGCAAGGGCAAGCGGCTGGCCGCGACGCTGAACCAGACGACGCCGACGATCCTGAAATCCTATGTCCTGGCCAACGGGTCGATCACCTACCGCACCGGCGGCATCGAACTGGCGCTGTTCGGCACCAACCTGTTCAACAAGAAATATTTCGACTCCTATATCGAGAAGACGACGCTGGCACTGGCCGGCCTGCCCGCATCGGATCTGGGTATCATCGGCGACCTGCGCCGCTATGGCGTGCGCGCCAGCTTCCGGTTCTGATCCGATGCGCGCGCCCGCCTTCCCACCCCGCAAGGCCCTGCCGGACGGCTTTCTCGACCAGCTTGCCGCCGCCTTTGGCGACAATCTGGCGCTGGGGGAGCCGGTGCGCAGCCAGCATGGGCAGAGCGAGACGCATTTCGCGCCCGTCCTGCCCGACGCTGTGGTCTTCGCCCGTTCGACGGAGGATGTCGTCGCACTGGTCAAGCTCTGCGTCGCTGCCGATGTGCCGATCATCCCCTATGGCGCTGGCACCTCGATCGAGGGCAACACCCTGCCGGTGCAGGGCGGGGTGACGGTCGACCTCAGCCGGATGGACGCCATCCTTCAGCTGAATGTCGAGGATTTCGACTGCACCGTGCAGGCCGGGGTGCGGCGCGAGCAGCTGAACGAGCATCTGCGCGACCAGGGCCTGTTCTTCCCCATCGACCCCGGCGCCAATGCCACGCTGGGCGGCATGGCCTCCACCCGCGCATCGGGCACTAATGCCGTACGCTACGGCACGATGCGCGAGGCGATCCTGTCGCTGCGCGTCGTGACCCCCGACGGTCGCGACATCCGCACCGCCCGGCGCGCGCGCAAGTCGGCGGCAGGCTATGACCTCACCCGGCTGATGATCGGCAGCGAAGGCACGCTGGGCATCATCACCGAAGTGACGCTGCGCCTCCACGCCATCCCGGAGGCGATCTCGTCGGCCGTGTGCAGCTTCGAGAGTCTGGAAGGGGCGGTGGATACGGTGGTGCAGTCGATCCAGATCGGCGTGCCGCTGGCGCGGGTCGAGATATTGGACGACGCGCAGATGCGCGCGGTCAATCGCTGGTCGAAACTCGACTATCCCGAACAGACCACACTCTTCTTCGAATTTCACGGCTCGCCATCCTATGTCGAGGAACAGGTGCGCACGGTGGAGGAGATCGCCGCGATGCACGGCGGCGGGCAATTTCGCTGGTCGAACCTGCCGGAGGAACGCTCCAGATTGTGGAAGGCGCGGCACGAGGCCTATTATGCCGCGGTCAACCAGCGTCCCGGCGCGATCGGTTGGGCGACGGACGTGTGCGTGCCGATCAGTCGCCTCGCCGAATGCATCACCCGGACCAAGGCCGACCTGGCGACGACCAACGTGCCGGGCACGATATTGGGCCATGTCGGCGATGGCAATTTCCATGTCATCTTCTCCATCGATCCCAATGCGCCGGAGGAGATGGCAGAGGTGGAGGCGCTCAACCAGCGGCTGGTGGACCGGGCGCTGGCGATGGACGGCACCTGCACCGGCGAACATGGCATCGGCCTCGGGAAGCAACATTGCCTGGTGGAAGAGTTGGGCGACGCGGTCGACCTGATGCGCGTCATCAAGCGCGCGATCGATCCGAAAAACCTGTTCAATCCGGGCAAGATTTTCACCCTTTGACATCACGCCGTTTAGCCGGGGGCTAAACTGTCCGGCCGCGTCGATCCCCTTTGGCGCGGCCGGGCATCATGACAGGGGCATGGCCATGACCGGCCATGCCGCAGAAAGGCTCGTCCCGATGACCGCCCCATCCGCCCAATCCCCATCCTTTCTGCGCCTGTTTCCGCCGCTGCTGATCCTGGCGCTGGCGATGGCGGCGGGCTTTACCATGATGGGATCGTTCAGCATGGTGCAGGAAGGCGCCAAGGCCGAAATGGGCCTGAGCGATTTCCAATTGTCGCTCGTGCAGGGCGTGGCCGCCGCGGTGCCACTGCTGCTCTTTTCCATGCCGATCGGGTTATTGGTCGATCGCACCAATCGTCTGCGCCTGCTCATCTGTCTGGCGCTGATCTGGACGATGGGCACCCTTTTGACCGCGGTGGCGCAGAGCGTCTCCACCCTGTTCATGGCGCGAATGCTCGCCGGGATCGGCACTACCGGCGCTTTGACGGCGGCGCTGTCGCTCTGCGCCGACCTGTGCCCGCCGCACCAGCGGGGCAGGGGGCTGCTGGTCGTGACCCTGGGCAAGGCGCTGGGGCAGGCGGGGGCGTTCGCGCTAGCGGGCTGGCTGCTCAGCCTGTTCCTGCGTCCAGCCGCAGACACCCTCTTCGCCGGCGTCGCCCCCTGGCGCGCCACCCATTTCGCGCTTGCGGCGATCAGCGCTGCGCTGATCCTGCCCATGTTGCTGCTGCGCGAACCCGCGCGACAGGAAGTGGCGGCTGGCATCCATGCCCCCTGGCGCGTGGTTCTGCAGGCACTCTGGTCGCGCCGCGCCTTTCTTGGCCCGCTGTTCGTGGGGCAGGTCAGCGTGGTGATGGCCGATGCGGCGGCCGCGATCTGGGCGTCGCCCGTCTTGTCGCGCAGCTATGGCCTGGCGCCGCCCGACTTTGCCGGCTGGATGGGCAGCCTCATATTCCTGACCGGAGTCGCAGGATCGGTGCTGGGTGGCGTGGCGGCCGACATCGGGCAGAAGAGCGGGCGGCGCGGCGGCCTGCTGATCGGCGCGGTGATCGCGGCGGCGCTGGGCATCCCGGCCGCGCTTTTCCCGATCATGCCCGGCATCCCCTCCTTCGCCGTGGCGCTGGGTGCGCTGATGCTGTGCGGCACCGTCACCGGCCTGATCACATCCGTCGCGCTCACGGTATTGCTGCCCAACGAATTGCGCGGCCTGTGCATCGGCGCCTTCATCGCCATCGCCGGCCTGATCGGCTTCGGCGTCGCGCCGACCTTGGTGACGGCGATCAGCGGCTTGCTCGGCGGCGAAGCGCATTTGGGCGGAGGCCTTGCGACGGTCGGCGTGTCGGTCAGCATCGTCTCGGTCGCCGCCTTCTGGCGGGCTATGCGTCGCGCGCCGGACAGACCTATCTGATAGCTATTGCCAAAAGCTGTCTGATAGGTCAGTATGTGAGCAAGGAGAAGATGGCCATGGATCGAATCAGTGTGTCGCCCGAGATGATCGCGCTGGTCGGACCAGGCATCGCCACGCTCGCCAATGATGCGGGCCTCTCCGTAGCTTTCCTGCTCGGTTTCGGCGCGGTGGGGCACTCGGCGTCGGTCCGGCTGGTCGAGCATCCCACGATCGCCGACCTGAACGACGATCCGGGCAGCCGCCTGATCCTGCTGGTCGCGCCGGACGCCTGCGCGCGGGTGGCCGACGGCGCGGTGCCGCTGGCGCCGGGCGTCGCTTATTATCTCCCCGCGCCGCTCCGCGCGATCGCGCTCGCCATCCGCGATTGCCGCCTTCACGACGCGGCGGCCGCGCCCTATCGGCTGGCCAAGAGCATCGAACTGTTCTGCGAGCTTCTGCGCGCCGGGCGCGAAGACGGGTTCGTGCCGATCGGGCAGGATGCGCTGTTGTCGCGGGCCGACAGCGAAAGATTGCTGACGGCGCGGCGCATGATCGAGGATCGCTGGGCGGAAAAGCTGACGCTGGACGGCATCGCCCGCGCCTGCGGCCTCAACCGCGCCAAGCTGACCCGCGGCTTCCGCGACATGTTCGGCAGTTCGGTCGCCGACGCCATCACGGCGCAGCGGCTCGACCGGGCGGGGGAAATGCTGGTGGCGACCGAATTGCCGGTGTCGTCGATCGGCTATCGTTGCGGCTATCTCAACAATGCCAGCTTCACCCGCGCCTTCGCCCGCCATTTCGGCGTCGCGCCGACGCTGTATCGCGCGGAGCGACTGGCGGCATGACGAGCCGGGCGATCGACGACGGCGGGTCGCTGGTCGAACGCGCCATCCAGGCCGTGCGCGACCATATCCGCGCCCATAGCCTGCGGGTCGGCGACACGCTGCCGGGGGAAGGCGCCTTCGCCACCAGCCTGGGGGTTAGCCGCGCGGTGATGCGGGAAGCCTTTGGAGCGCTTGCCGCCTTGCACCTGATCGACGTTGGCAATGGCCGCCGCGCGCGGGTCGGGGCCATCGATGGATCGGTGATGGGGGCTTCGCTCGACCATGCGGTATCGACCGAGCAGGTCAGCGTCGCCGATGTGTGGGACGTGCGGCGCACGCTCGAACTGCGGATCGCCGCGCTTGCCGCGCAGCGCCGCACCGACGCGCAGGCTGCCGAGATTTTGGCCATAGCGCAGGCGATGGCGCAGGAGTGCGACGACATGGCGCAGGTGACCCGGCTCGATATCGCGCTCCACAATGCGATTGCCGAAGCGGCGTCGAACCTGCTCTTCGCGCAGATCATGCGGTCCTTCGCGCCGCTGATGGAAACGGCGGTGCCGCGCGCCTGGGAAACCCGCCGGACCGATACCCAGCGGCAGGACATCATCGCCTGTCACCTCGACCTGGCGCAGGCGATCGTCGACCGCGACCCCACCGCCGCCGCCGCCGCGATCGACCGCCATTTCGATACGTCTATCGGCCAGATGCTGGCGACATGATTATCGGCGAATCATGACCCGTTCCGCCGACAGGCCGAAGACGATCCCGATCGTGGCCCACAGGATCAGTTGGGTCGCGATCGAGGCGAGGCGGAAATGCCAGAGCAAGGTCGCCGGGAAATCGGCTGGTACTTCATCGACGCTGGGCAGCAGAAACTGGCCCAGCACGACCATCGCGACATAAGCCGCCATTGCGAGCAACATCGCGTCGATGCCACGACAGGATCGAGCGAGCGCGCTTCGGATCTTCGCGGCGATCACCGCGCCGCCCACCGACAGGGCGATCATGGCGAAATAGGCGGCGGTGCGCAGGCCCACAGTGTCATGCTGGCCCACGGCCGGCGGCGTCTGGGGATATTTGATCCCCGGCACGATCACGATCAGCAGAATGGCGATCCCGGCGAGCAACAGGGCGAAGCTGCGCGGGCCAATGCGGCCGAAGCGTCCATAACCATAGGCGAATATGAGTGCGAAAATGCCGCCGACCGCCGCGCCGTAAAGCGCCAGCGCGGTCAGGAGGCCCGCGCCCTTCTGCGTCGCCCGGCTTACCAGCTCCTCTTCCTGCCCATTCGCAGGTGTGTCCGCATGATGCGCCGCATGGACATGCTCATAGCCAATGGCGAGATCGATCTGGGGCTCCGCGATCACGCGCGCGAACATCGTCGCGACGAGGGCCGCGAGAATGCCGGCCAGCATTCCGCGCCACAAAAGACTTTTGGTCATCGCCGGCGATCAGTGGCAGGGGAAGCCGAGCAGATGGCGCCCGTCATGGACGAATTCATGCACATACATGCCGTCGAACAAGGCGAAGGCGCCCTGTTCGGTGCTGACGAAATAGAGGAAGATGAGCGCGATCAGCGTCCCGAATACGGCCCAGGGCGCGATGTCCTCGATCGGGATGGCGGAGCCACCCTGGACAGGAATGAAATGGTCGTCGAGCAGTGCGGCAGTGGTTGCCATGATCCGTACTCCTATAGGGGATTGCGCGTCCCGCGAGAGATAATATGTCCAGGAAGAAGGTCTGGCTCTCGACCTTGTACGTCGATAACAGTGGCGCGACCGCGCCGGAATCTCACCGGCTTCTTCTTCCTGATGCCCGCGCTGTTTAGGGTGCGCGATGGCGCGACGTCAACATCTCCCGGAGGTTCCGCTGGCTACATCCCTCCTTCTCCTATGCGCGGCGTCCACGCCGTCCAGCCGGATCGGCGGCTTTCCGGCGCTGGACGAGGGCCTGGACGCACGCGGCGCGCATGATGCCGCCGCCTGCCGCCTGCCGCCGGGTTTCGACAACCATGTCCTTTGCAGCCCGTCCCGCGCCGCCGCGCAGACTGCCCAGGCGATGGGGCTGGACGCCACGGTCGAGGTCGCGCTGGTGGACATGGATGCCGGGCGCTGGACGGGCCGGTCGTTTGCGGACCTTTCTGCCGCCGAACCGGCCGCCCTGTCCGACTGGATCGCCGATCCGACGCAGGGCACCGCGGATGGTGAGACCATGGAATCGGTGCGACAGCGGGTAGGCGGCTGGCTGGACGGAATGGCGCAGTCGCCCGGATGCGTCTGCGCCATCAGCCATGCCATGACGATCCGCGCCGCCTTGGCGCACGCGCTGGGCTTTCCGCTCGTGACGACGCCTGCCATCGACATTGCGCCGCTATCCGCCGTTCGCCTGTCCTTCAACCGCATCTGGCGGCTTCAGGCGATCGCACCGCACTGAGGGCTTGCGGACGGCCCCGGCAGCCGGTATCGCCGACCGCATCCGGGGAGCCGCAAGCCCCCTTCGATGACTGATCGCGCCGGTTCCCCGCAAGGGGATTAAAATGGGAAGGCGGTGCGGGTGGCAGTCCCTCGACGAGGGCGCTCATCCAAATCCGCAGCTGTCCCTGCAACTGTAAGCGGCGAGCGCGATGCACATCGCTCCCTTTCCAGGGGAGCAGCCACTGGGCCGGACGCTAAATCCTGCGAGGCCTGGGAAGGCGTGCATCAAGCGATGACCCGCGAGCCAGGAGACCTGCCGGCGTCTGGTCGCTCTTGCTTTGGTCCAGGGGATGGCCGGGGCACGGTGAACGCCGTCTGAGCGACGAACCCATGTGGCTGGGGCCGCATCGGTGCGCGCTGACGGGCTCCATGCGCCTGCTCGTCGCCGCGCATCGACCGTTCGTTCGCGTCCGGCACGCCCCCGCCCGAGATATCGCTCAGGTGCAGCGGGGGTAGACATGGCCATTATCAGGCTCGGCGATGCCGATCGCCCCTTCGCGCGCATGAATCCCATGGCGCTTGAAGGAGAAGAAGCGTGAGCAAGATCCCGACCACCGTCATCACAGGCTTTCTGGGGGCGGGCAAAACGACGTTGATCCGGCATTTGCTGCACAATGCCAAGGGTCGCAGGCTGGCGCTGATCGTCAACGAGTTCGGCGATGTCGGCGTGGACGGCGCGCTGCTGCGCGGATGCAATGACGACGCCTGCCCGGAAGACGATATCGTCGAACTGGCCAATGGCTGCATCTGCTGCACCGTGGCCGACGATTTCCTGCCGACCATGCTCAAGCTGCTCGACCGCGCCAATCCGCCAGACCATATCATCATCGAAACGTCCGGCCTGGCGCTGCCCAAGCCGCTGGTGAAGGCGTTCCAGTGGCCCGAAATCCGCACCCGCGCGACCGTGGATGGCGTCGTGGCGCTGATCGACGCCGATGCGGTCGCCGCCGGGCGCTTTGCCACCGACGAAGCCGCGCTGGCGCTGGCGCGGGCGGCCGACCCCTCGCTCGACCATGACAGTCCGCTGGAGGAACTATACGAAGACCAGCTCGCCTGCGCGGACCTCGTCATCCTCAACAAGGCCGACATGGTCGATGCTGACGCGCTGACCCGGATCGAGGGCGACATAGGCAAGGATATCCGTAGTGGGGTGAAGATCGTGCGGACCGATCATGGCGCGATCGATGCCGGCGTCCTGCTCGGCCTGTTCGCCGAAGCGGAAGAGGATATCGACGCGCGGCCATCGCACCATGACGGCGACCCCGATCATGACCATAACGATTTCGACAGCTTCGTCGTCACCGGCGGCGAGATTGCGGGCGTGGATGCGCTGGTGCAGGCCATGGCCCCGTTGATCGAGGCGCATGATATCCTGCGCATCAAGGGCATGGTCGCCGTCGCCGGGCGCCCGGCACGGTTGCTCGTCCAGGCGGTCGGTCCCCGCATCCAGCATTATTTCGACCGCGCCTGGAAGGCGGAGGAGTCGCGCCTGTCCCAACTGGTGGTGATCGGGCAGAAGGGGCTGGATCAGGCCGCCATCGACAGCGCCCTTCGCGCGGCCTTCGCCTGATGCATTTGCTGACCGCCACGCCGGGAACCGTCTCCAACGGCGACGAGGCGATCGACCTCGATCAATCGCCGGGCGAGATCGTGTTCCTGACCGTGGCGGACAGCGAGCTGGCCTGTTTCGCCCAGGCGGCGGCCCTGCTGGGTGAGGATGCGCCGTCGATCCGGCTGGTCAACCTGCTCCAGCTCAAACATCCCTATTCGGTCGATCTCTACGTCGAAAAGGTGATCGCCCATGCGCGTTTCGTGTGCGTGGTGCTGCTGGGGGGCAAGGCCTATTGGTCCTATGGCGTCGACGAGATCGCACGGGTGGCGCGCGAAAAGGGGATTGCCTTCGCCGCGATCGCTGACGGGCGCGAACCCGATCCGTCGCTCGATGCCGCCGCGACGCTGCCGGTGGCGGTCAGCGAACGGCTCCGCGACTATCTGCGGCAGGGCGGCGTCGCCAATGCGGTCGGCTTCCTGCGCCATGCCGCGCGGCTGATCGGCGCGGACATCGGCGTGCCGGACGATCCGGTGCCGGTCGCCGACGCCGGTCTCTATCTGGCGGGTATGGAGCGGCCTACGCTGGACGATGTGCGGACAGGATGGCGCGCGGGACAGCCCGTCGCGCTCCTCTGCTTCTATCGCGCGCTGATGATCGCCGGTACGCTCGATGCCGTCGATGCGCTCGTCGCCGCGCTGAAGGGACGCGGGCTGAACGTCGTCACCGTCCATGTGCGGGCGCTGCGCGAGCCGTTCGCGATCGACTGGCTGCGCGGCCTGATCGCTGAAACCCGGCCCGACATCATCCTGAACGCCACCGCCTTCGCCGCTTCCTCGCCGGGCGACCGGCGGACGCCGTCGGTCCTCGAAACCGCGGATTGTCCGATTCTCCAGACCGTGTTCGCGGGGGTCGAGCAGGCGAACTGGGCCGACAGTCCGCGCGGCCTCGGCCCCCGCGACCTCGCGATGAACGTCGCCCTGCCCGAGATTGACGGCCGCCTGTTCACCCGCGCCGTCGCCTTCAAGGCGGCCGAGCGTTTCGACGCACGGACCCAATGCGGCATCGTGGTGCCGCGCGTTGCCCCCGATCGCGTCGCTTTCGTCGCCGATCTTGCCGCCAATTGGGCGGCATTGCGGCGCGCGCCCGCATCGGATCGGCGTGTTGCGCTCATTCTCGCCAATTATCCCAATCGCGACGGTCGGCTGGGCAATGGCGTCGGCCTCGACACGCCGGCCAGCGCGGCCGCCATTCTCGCCGCCCTGCGCGAAGCGGGCTATCATGTCGGCGATGCGCCCCTGGACGGCGCGGGGCTGATGGCGATCCTGCTCGGCGGCGTCACCAACGCCCGCGCGTCGCTGGATCGCCTGCCCGAAGTCCGCCTGCCGGTCGGCGATTATCGCCTATGGTTCGACGCGCTGCCCGCGTCGGTGCGGGGCGCGGTGACGGCGCGATGGGGCGCGCCTGCCGACGATCCGTTCGTGCGCGACGGCGCCTTTCATCTGCCCGCCCATCGCTTCGGCCATATCGTCGTCGCAGTGCAGCCCGCCCGCGGGTATAATATCGATCCCAAGACCAGCTATCATGACCCGGCGCTGGTCCCGCCGCATGGCTATCTGGCCTTTCATTTCTGGCTGAACCAGGATTTCGGCGCGCAGGCGGTCGTCCATGTCGGCAAGCATGGCAATCTGGAATGGCTGCCGGGCAAGGCGCTGGCCCTGTCCGACACCTGCTTCCCGGAAATCTGCGCCGGGCCGGTGCCGCAACTCTATCCTTTCATCGTCAACGATCCGGGCGAAGGAACGCAGGCGAAGCGCCGCATCGGCGCGGCGATCATCGATCATCTCACCCCGCCGCTGACGCGCGCGGAAAGCTATGGCCCGTTGAAGGCGCTCGAAGCGCTGGTCAACGAATATTATCTCGCCGCCGGCATGGACCCGCGCCGCATCCAGCATCTGAAAGCCGAGATTCTCGATCTTGCCCGGTCGCAGGGACTGGACGCCGATGCCGGGGCCGTCGGGGATGGCGATGACGCGCTCGCGGCTCTCGACAATTATTTGTGCGAATTGAAGGAGATGCAGATACGCGACGGGCTGCACATCTTCATGCGATCGCCGACCGGCCGGCTGCGTACGGACTTGCTCATCGCCCTGTCCCGCACCCCGCGCGGCTATGACGAGGCGGGCCAGGCGTCGCTGCTCCGCGCCATGGCCGACGATCTGGACCTTGGCTTCGATCCGCTCGATTGCCGGATGGGCGACGGCTGGACCGGCCCCCGACCGGCCGTGCTGGCAGCGGTGAGCGATGCGCCCTGGCGCAGCCATGGCGACACGATCGAACGGCTCGAACTGCTGGCCGTCGCGCTGGTCGAGGGTGCGACAGCGCCCGGCCCGGCGTCGCAGGCCGTCATGCGGTCGCTGCTGGGCGATCTCGCCGGCCGCGTGGACCGTTGCGGCCCCGCCGAAAAGGCTGCGTTGCTGGCTGGCCTGGACGGGCGTTTCCTGTCGCCCGGTCCCTCCGGCGCGCCCACGCGTGGGCGCCCCGACGTGCTGCCGACCGGCCGCAACTTCTATTCGGTCGACACCCGGTCCGTGCCGACCGCCACGGCATGGGAGCTTGGCCGCCGCTCGGCGCAACTGCTGGTGGACGATTATCTCCAGCGCGAAGGCGAATATCCAAGGGCCATGGCGTTGTCCGCCTGGGGCACGGCCAATATGCGCACCGGCGGCGACGACATCGCCCAGGCCCTGGCGCTGATGGGCGTGCGGCCGCGCTGGGACTGGACGTCGGGCCGCGTGATCGGTTTCGAGGTGATGAAGATCGCCGAACTCAACCGCCCGCGCGTCGATGTCACCTTCCGCGTCTCCGGCTTCTTCCGCGATGCTTTCCCCGAACAGATCGACCTGCTCGATTCCGCAGCGCGCGCCGTAATGGCGCTGGACGAGCCGGACGAGGACAATCCCGCCGCCGCCCGCCACCGCCGTGAGACCGCGCAACTGATCGACGCCGGCCATGACGCGAAAGCGGCCGCCCGGCGCGCGGGCTTTCGCGTGTTCGGATCGAAGCCGGGCGCCTATGGCGCGGGCCTTCAGGCGATGATCGACGAGAAAATCTGGCACGACCGCGCCGATCTCGCCAACGTCTATCTCGACTGGGGCGGCTATGCCTATGGGGCAGGGGCGGAGGGCGACGTTGCGCGCGACCTGTTCGCCACGCGGCTGGCCCAGGCCGACGCCGTGGTGCAGAACCAGGACAATCGCGAGCATGACCTGCTCGACAGCGACGATTATTACCAGTTCGAGGGCGGCGTCGCGTCCGCCGTCGAGCATCTGTCGGGCAAGCGGCCGCGCGCCTATCATAACGACCATAGCCGCCCCGAACGCCCTGTCGTCCGCACGCTGGAGGACGAGATCGGCCGGGTGGTCCGCGCCCGCGTCACCAATCCCAAATGGATCGCGGGCGTGATGCGCCACGGGTACAAAGGCGCGTTCGAGATCGCCGCGTCGGTCGACTATCTGTTCGCCTTCGCCGCCACGACCCATGCCGTGCGCGATCATCATTTCGACGCAGTCCATGCCGCCTTCATCGAGGATGAAGCCGTGCGTGCCTTCCTGGCGGAGGCCAATCCGGCCGCGCTGCGCGAAACCGCGGCGCGCCTGGCCGAAGCGCTGGAGCGCGGCATGTGGAAACCCAGATCGAACAGCGCGGGCCTGTTGCTCGCCCAGCTTGCAGGAGGATGACGATGGCCGAACGGACAGACGAACAACATGCGCAGAAGATGAAGAAGAAGCAGGCCGCGCACGACCGGATTGTAGCGGGCAAGACGGTCGAAAAGGGCCTGCTGATCGTTCACACCGGCAAGGGGAAGGGCAAGACGACCGCGGCGCTGGGCATGGTGGTGCGCGCCATCGGCCATGGCAAGAAGGTCGGCGTGGTCCAGTTCGTGAAGGGGGCGATGGAGACGGGCGAGAAGGCCGTGTTCGATCGTTTTCCCGATCAGGTCGAATTCATGGCCATGGGCGACGGCTTCACCTGGGATACGCAGAACCGGGCGCAAGACATTGCTTCGGCAGGCAAAGCCTGGGATCAGGTCAAGCGCATGATAGCCGACCCGGCCTATCATCTGGTGCTGGCCGACGAACTCAATATCGTCCTGCGCTACGATTATCTCCCCCTCGACGAGGTGCTGGCGGTTCTCAAGGCCAGGCCGGAGATGAAGCATGTCATCGTCACCGGCCGCAACGCGCCCGAAGCGCTGGTCGAAGCCGCCGATCTGGTGACGGAGATGACGCTGGTGAAACATCCGTTTCGCGAACAGGGCGTCAAGGCGCAGCCCGGCATCGAATTTTAAAGCCGATGGTCGATCTGGTTCACCAGGCTGCGAACGGCATCGACATAAGCCGGCCCGCCACAGACGGTCCAGGCCTGGGGCAGGCGCAGCCGCTTGATGTCCTTCAACAGCGGGTGGCGCAGCATCTCCGTACCCTGATCGACCACATGTTCGGAGCCGCTTTCGATCAGCAGATAGTCGGGCTGGGCGACCATCAGCTCTTCGAGCGTGAGTTGCGACAGGACCGGCTTGCCGAGCTTGCCGGCCAGATTGACCAGCCCGGCGCGGGTCATCAGATCGTCGATCAGCGTGCCCGTCCCGGTCAGGAAACCGCGCCGCTGATAATAGGCCGCGACGCCGGACCGGCGGGGACGGGCGATGGCGGCGAGATCCCGGTCCATCCGCGCGATCAGCGCCTCGCCGCGATCGACATGGCCGACCGCCTTTGCGACGGCGCGGATTTGCGTGACGATGCCGGCGTAGCTGCCGGCGGGCTTCAGATCGAGGGTATGATAATGTGCGCCCGACAGCGCCGCCATCATCCCGCCGCGCCTGGCCGGCGCGCCGATCACCAGATCGGGATCGATGGCCAGAACTTCTTCCGCGGAACCTGTCAGGATGGGCAGGCCGCGCGTTTGCGCCGCGGCTGCGGACATGGCCGCATTGTTAGCGTTCCGGGTCAGACCCGCAATCTGCGCGCGATCGGCCAGCGCGATCAGATATTGGTCTGCACACAGGTTCAGCGACACGATCCGCTGCGGTGCGGCGGTGTCCCCGGTTCGCGATGCGGGCGCCGAACCAGCCAGAAGACTGCCCGCCGCCAGCGCGAACAAAATCGCCGCCAGTGCGGCGGACGACGATTTCCTTAGTCCCAGTATCATAGCCGCCCCATGACTTACACGACCCCGGGACACAAGCGTGACGGGGACCACCGATCCACTGCGAGGTGCCATTGTCCAACTTCCACCCGTTCGACGCGCGGCGGCGCGTGCTACTGCTCATTCTCCTGGTCTTGACGATCCTGGCCGGAATCGCCTCGCTGGGCGTGGGATCGGCGGCCATCGATCCGGCGCGGCTGCTGGCGGCAGCGACCGGCCATGGCGACCGGATCGCGACCGCGATCCTGTTCACCCTGAGGCTGCCACGCGTCTTGCTCAGCCTGGCCGTGGGCGGGATGCTCGGCCTCGCAGGCGCGGCGTTGCAGGGTTATTTGCGCAACCCGCTGGCCGAACCGTCGGTGCTGGGCGCATCCAACGCCGCGGCGCTGGGGGCCGTCGGCGCCCTCTATTTCGGGCTGTCCGAACTGCATATCCTGCTTCTGCCATTGCTGGCGATCGGGTCCGGCGTGCTCGCCCTGCTGCTGCTGTTCGCCTTGGCGGGGCGCGCCGAAAGCCCGCTCAGCCTCATTCTCGCCGGAATCGCTATCTCTGCGCTGGCGAGCGCGGGCATCAGCCTCGCCCTCAACCTGTCTGAAAATCCCTTCGCCGCCATGGAGATCACCGCCTGGCTGCTCGGATCGATCGAGAACCGATCGGTCGAGCACGTCTGGATCGCGCTGCCCTGCATCGCCTGCGGCGCGGTGCTGCTCCTGCTCGACTCCCGCGCACTTGATGCCCTGACACTGGGGGAGGAGGGTGCGCAGGCGCTCGGCGTCAACCTGCAGCGCACCCGGTTGCGCCTGTTGCTGGGCGTCGGCATCGGTGTCGGCGGCGCAGTGGCGGTCGCCGGCTCGATCGGCTTTGTCGGGCTGATCGTGCCTCATCTGGTGCGGCCGCTGACCGATCGTAGCCCCTCGTCGATCCTGCTGCCCTCATTGCTGGCGGGGGCGGCGCTGCTGACGCTGGCGGACATCGCGGTGCGCCTGATCCCGACCTATAATGAACTTAAGCTCGGTGTCCTCACCGCCTTCCTCGGCGTCCCCGTTTTCCTCCTGCATTTGGTGCGGGCGCGGCGGCTATGGTGACGCCGTCCTGGCCTGTCGCCGATATTCGGCAACCAGTTTGGCCTTGAGCAATTTGCCCGTGGGTTCGCGAGGAAGCTGATCGCGGAAATCGAATCGCCGCGGTGTCTTCACGCCACCCAGCGCCTTGCGGACATAGGTCGTCAACTCGCTGGACAGGCTGTTATCGCCGGTCACGCCCGGCGCGGGCTGGACGACCGCGATCACCATCTCGCCCAGATCCTCGTTCGGTTCGCCGATGACCGCCACGTCCGCGACCTTGGGGTGGGTGATCAGGGAATTTTCGATTTCCTGCGGATAGATGTTAACACCACCCGATATGATCATGAAATTCCTGCGGTCGGTCAGATAGAGATAGCCGTCCGCATCGACATGGCCGATGTCCCCCAGCGTTGCCCAACCCCGGCTATTATAGGCCTTGGCGGTCTTGTCCGGGTCATTATGATATTCGAAGCGCGGGCCGTCGGCGAAATAGACGTCGCCCGTTTCGCCGGGGGGCAGTTCCCGGCCCGCGGCATCGAGGATCTTGACCGTCCCCAATATCGCTCGCCCGACCGATCCCGGGCGTTCCAGCCATTCGGCGGACGACAAGGCAGTGATACCGCAGGTTTCCGTGCCGGAATAATATTCATGCACGATCGGTCCCCACCAATCGATCATCGCCTGTTTCACCGGCACCGGGCAGGGGGCTGCGGCATGGATGACCGCCACCAGCGAGCCGCTGTCATAGCGCCCCCGTACCGCCTCCGGCAGTTTAAGCAAGCGGATCAGGTGGGTGGGTACCCAGGTCGCATGGGTGATGCGATAGTCCTGGATATGGGCAAGCGCAGCCTCCGCATCGAAGCGGTCCATCAGGACCACGGTGCCGCCGAAGCGCTGCACCGTCATCGCCCAGCGCAGGGGCGCCGCATGATAAAGGGGGGAAGTGGACAGATAGATCATGTCCTCATCCATGGCGTAAAGGGTGCGCCCCATGGCGACGAGCGGAATTTCCGCGTCCAGCGGCCCGTCGGGCAGGGTCGGTTTCACGCCTTTGGGACGGCCGGTGGTGCCGGAAGAATAGAGCATCTCCGTGCCTGCGCTTTCGTCGGTGATCGCCGTGGCGGGGCAAGCGGCGCAGGCCGCGATCCAGCCGGGAAGGCCGCCCGCCTCGCCATGGACGCTGTAGGCCGCAAGCGCAGGCCTGGCCGCAAGCGCCTGCTGCGCGAGCGGCGCGAGAGAATCGGAAACGATCAGCAGACGGGCGTCGGAATCCGTGATGATATAGTCGAGATCGTCGGCGCTGAGCTTGGTCGAGATGCTGGTGAGATAGAGACCTGCGCGCTGTGCGGCCCAGGCAATGGGAAACACCGCCATTTCATTGTTCAGCATTACCGCGATCACATCGCCCCGCTGCAAGCCGAGTCGCCGCAACATATGCGCGCAGCGGTTCGATGCCGCGTCGAGCGCCCGATAGCTCAGCACCTTGCCCGTTTCGGCCATGATGCAGGCAGGCTTGTCGGGATATGCAAGGGCATGGTGCATGGGGTGCATGGATGTCGGCCTCTCCTGTCGGGCGCGACCGCCCTTCGGGAGTCCGCTGCCTCGCTATGGCGCCGTCGAGCTGTCGCCTTCCGTGCGTCTGTCGAACCTGAAAAGCCGTATCGTGCCGCGGGAGGCAAGCGATGCGCAAGAAATGTCAAAAAGCAGAACATCTCTGTGTAAAGCCTGACGAGCGCGCTTCGACTAAACCGCCAGACAAGCCAGCGACCATCAAGGTCCGAAGGAGGAGAGATTTTGCGATATCCGGCACAGCCAGGCGCGACCGTCGCCCCCACCGCTAGATGCGTCATTACATATGCAGCATCCCCGCTCCATAAGGCCGGAAGAGAGATGTCCCATGCTGATTGACGGTCTGGCAGCGATCGTGACCGGCGGTGCTTCCGGGCTGGGCGGCGCCACCGCCGCAATGCTCGCACGCGCCGGTGCCAGGGTCACCATCTTCGATCTCAACGCCGACTTGGGCCAAGCCCATGCCAAGGCGATCGGCGGGCGGAGCATTGCCCTGGATGTTGCCGACGAGCCTGCTGTCGAAGCAGCGCTGGACCAGGCCGAATCCTGGCATGGCAAGGCCCGTATCCTTGTGAATTGCGCGGGTATCGGCGCGCCGGAAAAGATCATCGATCGCAACGGCAATGCGATGTCGCTCGCCCATTTCAGTAAGATATTGACGGTCAACCTGGCGGGCAGTTTCAACGTCCTGTCCAAATTCGCCGCGCGCATCCATGATGCCGATGCGTTGGGGGAGGAACGCGGCGTGATCGTCAACACCGCCAGCGTCGCGGCCTATGATGGCCAGATCGGTCAGGCGGCCTATGCCGCATCGAAAGGCGGCATCGTCGGCATGACATTGCCGATCGCGCGCGAATTCGCCCGCCACGGCATTCGCGTGATGACGATCGCGCCGGGTATATTCTGGACCCCGCAACTCGCGACGTTGCCGCAAGAAGCGCTGGATTCGCTGGGACGCCAGGTGCCCTTTCCCAATCGCCTGGGGCAGCCGGAAGAATTTGCCGCGCTCGTCGAGCATATCATCGGCAACCCGATGCTCAACGGGGAGGTGATCCGGCTGGACGGCGCGATCCGGATGGCGGCGAAATGACCCGGATGGACTATATCCGCGTGGAGCGGGAAGGCCCGCTGACGATCATCACGATCAACCGCCCAGCATCACACAATGCGCTCAATACGGCAGCCCATGAAGAATTGGCCGCGGCATTCGACGATTTCGCCGCCGATGACGACCAATGGGTGGCCATCATCACCGGCGCCGGGGAAAAGGCCTTTTGCGCCGGGCACGACCTGAAGCAGCAGGCGTCGGGCGGCGGCATGGCAACGCCGCCGAGCGGCTTTGCCGGCCTGACCGCCCGGTTCGACCTGAACAAGCCGGTGATCGCGGCGGTCAACGGCGTGGCGATGGGCGGCGGGTTCGAAATCGCGCTGGCCTGCGACATTGTCGTCGCATCCACCCATGCCATGTTCGCGCTGCCCGAAACGCGGGTGGGGATTGCGGCGCTGGCGGGCGGGCTGCATCGCCTGCCGCGCGCGATCGGGCTGCACCATGCGATGGGCATGGTTTTAACGGGCCGCCGGGTAAGTGCGCGAGAAGGCGCGGCGCTGGGTTTCGTCAACGAGGTCGCGGAAGGCGACGTCATGGACGTGGCCCGGCGTTGGGCGGCCGAGATACTGGCCTGCAGCCCGCTGTCGGTGCAGGCGACCAAGGAGGCGGTGCGCAAGGGTCTGACCGAGCCGGTGGACAAGGCGATCGTCGCGCAGTGGGATTATCCCGCCATGCGGCGGATGCTGGCGTCGCAGGACCATGTCGAGGGACCGCTGGCCTTCGCCGAAAAGCGCGCGCCCCGCTGGACCGGGCGATAGCGTGACGGGAAGAGCGACGCGTCGGCCGCGCGTGGCAGGGGCGGTCTGCATGGCGCGCGCCTCTCGTGCCGATGCGCCGATTTTCGCGGTTTCCTCCCTTCGCCTCTTGTGCGCGGCCGTCATGCTCTCCATCCTTTGATGGCGACCGGCCGCCTCCATCGGCAGATATCGATCGCATGGTGAGAGGAACAGGGATCGTGCACCAGCAGAAGTGGCACGCCGAGGCGATCATCGCCGATACGCTGAAGCGGGAACCGGAGGTCAAGCTTGCGTCCAGCGACGGCGCTTGGCGGTTCAGCCGCTGGCGCCAGTTTGTGGGCAGCTATACCCTGCCGGCGCTGCCCGATCCGATGTTCGTCGTCCAGTTGGCGGGCAAGACCAATGTACGAACCTGGGAGCGGGACGGGTGGAGCGAGACCGCTTCCTATCCCGGCGCCGCGACGATCGTGCCCGCGACCATGGCGACGCGCTGGCTGGTCGATGGCGAACTGGACGTCGTGACGCTCAGCATCGATTCCGGGGATTTGCGGGCTGCGTCGGTGTTCGACCAGTTTTCCCGGATGCGCTTCGCCTTTTCCGATCCGTTGGGGGCTGCCCTGGCGCGGCAGATACTGGCCGAACTCTATCGCCCCGCATCGGGCGCGCGCGACATATATGTGTCGGCGATGATCGACGCGCTCAAGGCGCATATGCTGCGCGGTCCGGCCACCACCGCGAGCAGTGGGTTTCCGACCTCGGCCTTTTCCTCCTATCGCATCCATCATGTGATGAATGCGGTGGCCGAACGTCCCGAGGCGGAGCATAGCCTGGAGGACATGGCGGCGCAGGCGGGCATCACGCCGTCCCATTTCTGTCGCGTCTTCAAACGCGCGACGGGCATGAGCCCGCATCAATATGTGCTCAAGGCCCGGCTGGAGCGGGCGCAGCAGATGCTGAGCCAGTCGGAGACGCCGATGAGCCAGATTGCTGACATGCTCGGCTTTACCAGTCAGAGCCATTTCAACCGCGCTTTTCGCAATTTTGCCGGGGAAACGCCCTCAAGCTTCCGCAAGCGCCGGCTCGACTGAGCGATATTGCGGCGCGGCCACCCCATGATCCGTCGGCTTGCGCATTGTTACGCGCGCCGTTGCGCAAGAAATGTAAAAAACGAGAGCAGGTCCGTGTAAAGCCTTCCGACCTCCAATCCCCTAGACCGAATGCACAACTTCGGCGGCAAAAAGGGCCGACAGATAAGGGAGAGGTTATGGAATTCGGATTTGCGAGGCACATGTTCGTCGGCGCGTTGATGTGCGGCGCTGCGGCCCCGGCTCTGGCGCAGGAGGCGAACGCGTCGGGTGCGGCGACGGCCGCATCGCGGGCCGATGGCGGCGGAATTCCCGACATCGTCGTCACCGCGCAGCGCCGGTCGCAATCATTGCTGTCGGTCCCGCTCGCCATCTCCGCACTGAGCGACGAAACGCTGGCCACCAAGGGGATCAGTAATTCCGCGGCGCTGGCGACCGCGGTGCCCAATTTGCAGGTCAGCAGCCCCTATGGCAGCACCCAGCCCAATTTCTCGCTGCGCGGCATCAGCGTGGCCAATGAATTCAACGCCAATCAGGCGTCGCCAGTCGGCGTTTACATCGATGACGTCTATATCGCCGCGCGCACCAGTCACGGCATGGGCCTGTTCGATCTCGACCGCGTCGAAGTGCTGCGCGGGCCACAGGGGACGCTGTTCGGTCGCAATACCACCGGCGGCGCGATCAACTTCATCACCAAGGGGCCGAAGCTCAAAGGGACGGAAGGCTATCTGGAGGCCGGCTACGGCAATTTCGACACCTTCAAGGTGCAGGGTGCGGTCGAAACCACGATGGTCGAGGACGAACTGGGCATCCGCATCGCGGGCAATTATGAAAAGGGCGACGGCCAGTTCCGCAATGTGGCGCCGGGCGGGCGCGATCCCGGCGGCGTGGACACCTGGCAGGGGCGGGCATCGCTGCGCATCCGGCCCGGCAACGGCCCGCTGGACATCAAGATCCGCGCCTATGCCGGCCAGAATCGCGGCACCGAAGCGGGTATCCACGGGCTCGAGCCATTCCGCACGGGCCTTGGCTTCTTCGAAGTGAATGAAAGCCGTGTCGGTGAAAACCAGACCGACGCCTGGGGCGTCGCGGCGAATATCAGCCTGGAACTGAGCGACGCCGTGACGTTGACCTCGATCACTTCCTATGATGGCGGCAAGCAGAACCTCCAGCAATCCTCGGATGGCGCCCCGATAGACGTGCTCAACATCAACTGGCGGTCGACGTTCCGCCAGTTCAGCGAGGAAGCCCGGCTCAACTATGAATCGGACAAGCTCAAGCTGGTCGGCGGCGTGTTCTACGGCTGGGACCGGATCGTCACCGACAACAGCTTCTATATCGGCAGCGTTCTGGCGCCGGGCGTCGATGGCGGCTTCTTCCAGCATTACCGCCAGACCCGCCGTTCCTATGCCGCCTTCCTTCAGGGCGACTATAATCTGACCGACAAGCTGATCCTGACGCTGGGCGCGCGCTATACCGCCGATCGTGGTCGCTATGACGACGGCTATGCCTATCTGTTCGCGCGCAGCGTCACCGATCCGCAAACGCCGATCGCGACGACGGTTCCCTGCGCCGGCGCGCCGGGCAGTTGCGCCTATGATCCTGCCGCGATCTTCAACCTCAAGGGGCGCAACAATGCGCTGACCGGCCGCGTGGCGCTCAGCTACACGTTCGACAATGGCCTGCTTGCCTATGCCAGCTATAATCGCGGCTATCGTTCGGGCGCCTTCAACGGCGGCAGCTATACCTCCTCGTCGGGGATCAACTATGTCGATCCCGAACGGGTCAACGCCTATGAACTGGGCCTGAAAGGGCGCGCGCTGAACAATCGCATGACCTTCTCGGCCGCGGGCTTCTATTATGACTATACGAACCAGCAGGTGCAGGACCTGCGCGCCGGGCCGGTCAACATTCTGGTCAATGCGCCCAAAGCGGAAGTATATGGCGGCGAGGTCGAAGCGAGCCTGCGGATCATATCCGCGCTGACGCTCAACGCGTCGGCCGGCTATCTCCATGCCAGGTACAAGGAACTGGCGCTGCAGGGCGTCAATCTCGCGGGCAACGACCTGCCGTTCGCGCCACACTGGACGGCGCAGGCGGGCATCGACTGGAAGATCATCGATGCCGGCAGCGATACCGTCACCTTCTCGCCGACGATCAATTATTTCAGCCGCCAATATTTCTCGCCCTTCAACAGCGAGAATGCGCCAGGCACCGGCCAGATCAATTCCGAACTGCAACAGGCCGGCTATGCCAAGGTCAACGCCAGCCTGATCTGGGTGCATGACAATCTCCAGCTCCGCGGCTGGATCAACAACGCCTTCAATCGAAAGGTCTATGCTTATGGGCTGGACCTGCGCGGCGCCGGCTTCCCCTATAATTTCCTCGTTCCGTCCACGCCGCGTACCTATGGCGTGACCGCGCGGGTGAGCTTCTAAGAGGGAGCGCAGCGCCATGACCGCCACCACTGGTCCCGATCTCAAGAACCCCGACCTCTATCTCGACCGGGCGCCGCACGAGGTGTTCGCCCGGCTCCGGCGGGACCAGCCGGTCTATTGGAACCCGGAGGCGGACAGCAGCGGTTTCTGGGCGCTGACCCGCTATGCCGATATCGTCGAGGTGTCGAAGCGGCCCGATCTCTTTTCGTCGGCCCATGACAATGGCGGGCACCGGATCTTCAACGAGAATGAGGTCGGCCTGACCGGCGCGGGAGAGACTGCGATCGGTGTGCCGTTCATCTCGCTCGATCCGCCGGTGCACACCCAATATCGCAAATTCATCATGCCCGCCGTCGCGCCGGGGCGGCTGGCGGGCATAGAGGAACGGATCACGGCGCGATGCGCGGCGCTACTGGACAAGATCCCACTGGATGAGCCGGTCGATCTCGTCCCGTTGCTGTCGGCGCCGCTGCCGCTGCTGACGCTGACCGAGTTGCTCGACCTGCCGCCGGACATGTGGATCAAGCTCTATCACTGGACCAATGCTTTCGTCGGCGAGGATGATCCCGAGTTCCGCCAGTCGCCGGAGGCCATGGCGGCGGTGATGGGCGAGTTCATGGCCTTTGCCCAGCAGCTCTTCACCGATCGGCGCGCGACGCCGGGGACCGACATCGCCACCCTGCTGGCCACGATGCAGGTCAATGGCGTGCCGGTGACCTTCAACGAATTTCTGGGCAATCTCATCCTGACGCTGGTCGGGGCCAATGAAACGACGCGCAATTCGCTCAGTCACTCGATCGTCGCCTTTTCCGACAATCCCGACCAGTGGGATCGCATCCGCGAGGACCGTGAGCTGTTGAAGAACGGCGTGCGCGAGATGGTCCGCTATGCCAGTCCCGTCATGCACATGCGGCGCACGGCCATGGCCGATGTGGAGATTGGCGGGCAGGCGATCCGCCGGGGGCAGAAGGTCGTGATGTGGTATATCGCCGCCAATCGCGACGAGGCGGTGTTCGCCGATCCCGACCGCTTCGACATCGGCCGGGGTAATATCCAGCATCTGGCGTTCGGCAGCGGCCAGCATGTCTGCGTCGGATCGCGCCTGGCTGAAATGCAGTTGCGGGTGGCGTTCGGACTGCTGGCGGGACGAGTCCGCCGCTTCGAGGTGACCGGCCCACCGCGCCGTTTCCGCTCCAATTTCATCAATGGCCTCAAGAATCTCGATACCCGGCTGGTATCCGCATGACCGCGTGGATGCCTCCCCGCAACAAGGTGGGCACGAACGAGAGCATCATCATCGATGCGCTCGGACGGATGCCGGACATCCAGCTTGGCTCGGACGATGATGGCTGGCAATTATGTCGTTGGCGCCAGTTCGTGGGCACCTATACCCTGCCGGCGCTGCCCGATCCGGTCTTCACCGTCCATATCGCCGGTAAGCCGCAGGTGAAGACCTGGGATCGCGACGGGTGGAGCGAACTCAGTTCCATGCCCGGCTGTGCCACGATCGTTCCTTCGGGGCAGGAAACCGGTTGGCTGGTCGATGGCGAACTGGATGTCGTGACGCTCAGCGTCTCGTCCCATATCCTCAAGGCCGCACCCGCCGCAGACCAGTTCCGGCGGCTGCGCTTCGCCTTCACCGACCCGCTGGGCGTAGCGCTGACGCGGCAAGTGCTGGCGGAACTTTACGCCCCGCCATCGCCCGCGCGCGACATCTATGTCGGCGCCATGGTCAATGCGTTGAAGGCGCACATGCTGCGCGGACCGATTTCGGCGAGCGGCGATGATATCCCGACCGCCGCCTTCTCCGCCTATCGCCTGCATCACGTCATGAACGCGGTCCAGCAACGGCCCCAGGCCAGTCACAGCCTGGAGGAAATGGCGGCGCAGGCCGGCATTACCCCGTCGCATTTCTGCCGCGTGTTTCGCAAAGCGGCGGGCATGTCGCCCATCAATATGTGATGAAGACCCGGCTCGACCGGGCGCGGCAGATGCTGACCCAGTCGGACATGGGGCTGGCGACGATCGCCGAATTTCTCGGCTTCACCAACCAGAGCCATTTTACGCGCGCCTTTCGTCAATATGCCGGCGAAACCCCTAGCGACTTCCGCAAGCGCGGACGGGAGATGATGCAATGACGATGCAAGCGGGGACGATGCAGGCGGGCTTTGCCGGGCTGAACCTGCCCGACCTGCAGCTGCGGGCCGGGGACGACATACTGCCGGTAACGAGGCTGGCGGCGGATGAAGATCCCTGCACCGGTCAGGCCTTTGCCGATATTCCGGTCGCCAGCGACGCTGATGTCGATGCAATCGTCGCGGCGGCGAAGGCGGCGCTGCGCGACCCGGCCTGGCGCGATCTGGTTCCGTTGGCGCGCGAGCGGTTGCTACACCGCTTCGCCGACGCGATCGAGGCCGACATCCAGCGCCTTGCCGCTCTGGAATCGCTCGATACGGGCAAGCCGGTCGCGATTGCCGAAGCCGTCGATATTCCCGCCGCCGTGGCATGGCTGCGCACCTATGCCGGATGGCCGAGCAAGCTTGCGGGCAGGGCCGGGACGCTCGCCGCGACACCGGGTGGCTATCATGTCTATACGCGACGCGAACCGATCGGCGTCGTAGCGGCGATCACGCCATGGAATTTTCCGATCGTGCTCGCCATGTGGAAAATCGCGCCGGCTTTGGCGGCGGGATGCACGCTGGTCCTGAAACCGGCGCCGGAAACGCCGCTGTCGGCGCTGCGTCTGGCCGAGATCGCCCGCGAAGTGGGATTTCCGCCCGGGGTATTCTCGGTCGCCACGGGCGACGGCCGCACCGGCGCGGCGCTGGCCGGCCACCCGGATGTCGCGAAGGTCGCCTTCACCGGCTCCACCGCCACCGGGCAGGCGATCCTGGCCGCATCGGTCCCCGCCATCAAGCGGGTCACGCTGGAGCTGGGCGGCAAGTCGCCCTCGATCATCTGCGCCGACGCCGACCTGTCGCTCGCCATCCCCCAGGCGGCGATGGGCTGTTTCTTCAACACGGGACAGGTCTGCTATGCGGGCACGCGGCTCTACGTTCATCGCTCCGTTTACGATCAGGCGCTCGAAGGGATCGCGCAGGTCGGCGCGGCGCAGAGGATCGGGCCGAGCGGCGATCGCGCGAGCCAGCTTGGCCCGCTCATCAGCGCCCGGCAGCATGACAAGGTCAGCGGCTTCGTCGACCGCGCCCACCGCGCCGGAATCGAACGGGTAGGGGGCGACATCGCTCTTCCCGAGCAAGGGCATTATTTTGCGCCGACCGTCCTGCGCGACGTATCCCCCGATGCCGAGGCCGCCCGCGAGGAAATATTCGGCCCGGTGCTGGCCGCAACGCCGTTCGACGATCTGGATGAGGCGATCGCGCTGGCCAATGACAGCGCCTATGGCCTCGCCGCGCATGTCTGGACCCGCGACCTGGCGACCGCCCATAGCGCCGCCGCGCGGATCGAGGCGGGGACGGTCTTCATCAACTGCATCATGGTCGCCGACCCTGCCTTTCCCTTTGGCGGGTTCAAGCAATCGGGCCTTGGCCGGGAGAATGGAATGGAAGTGCTGGACGCCTATCTGGAACCCAAGTCGGTGGTGGTGGCGCTATGAGCGGGCCGCTGTCCCATGGCCGCTGCCTGTGCGGCCAGGTTCGCTACAGCTTCACCGGCGCGCCACTGCTGACCGCGGTCTGCCATTGTCGTCATTGCCAGCGGCAGGGCGCCAGCGCCTTTTCGGTCGTCGTCGCGGTGCCGGCCGATTCTTTCACGCAACAGGGCGAGACGAAGGTCTTCGCCGACACCGGCGACAGCGGTCAGGCCGTCGCGCGGCATTTCTGCCCCACATGCGGATCGCCGATCGCCTCGATCGCCGATGCCTTGCCGGGACTGGTGCTCATCAAGGCCGGCACGCTGGACGATTTCGACCGGCATGTCCCTGTCATGGAAGTCTATTGCGACAGTCGCGTGCCATGGTTGCCGACAATGCCCGACGCGCAGCAATTCCCCGGATCGAATATCGGAGTAGAGTGAGTGAGCCAGCCCCTATTTGCCCTGGACGGCAAGATCGCCCTCGTCACCGGCGCCGCATCCGGCATAGGCCGGGGCACCGCCCAGCTGCTCCATGCGCTGGGCGCCACCCTCGTCCTGACCGATATCGACGACGCCAGCCTGGCGCAGACGGCGTCGATGCTGGGGGACGACGTGGTGACGCTGCATCATGACGTGTCGAGCGAGGCCGACTGGGCGGCTGTGTTCGCGGCAGTGGAGGCGAAACATGGCCGGATCGACATATTGGTCAACAATGCCGGCATCATGATCGCCCGGCCCTTTGCCGAAGCGGGAATCGACCTGCTTCGCAAACAGCAGCGGGTCAATGTCGACAGCGTCTATCTGGGCATGCAGGGTGTGTTGCCGCTGATGCGCGCGGCCCTGACGCAAGGCGCGAGTACGACCGCGATCATCAATGTTTCGTCCATTTATGGCAAGGTCGGCGGCGCGGAATATGCGGCCTATAGCGCGACCAAGGGCGCGGTGCGCGCGCTGTCCAAGGCGGTCGCAACCGAGCTGGCGGCGACCGGCATTCGCGTCAATACCGTGTTGCCGGGGCCGGTCGCGACCAACCTCAGCGCCGACTGGGAGCCGCCGCGCGATGCGGACGGCAACCTCATCCCGCCGGAGCAGGCGCTGGCCGCCTGGTCACGGCTGATTCCGATGGGCCGGCTGGGCACGGCCGAGGACATCGCGCCGTTGATCGCATTTCTCGCCAGCGACGCGGCGGGTTTCATCACCGGATCGGAATTTATCGCCGACGGCGGCTATACGGCCGCCTGATCGCGCACGGAAAGGACAGGGCCAGTGGACATCATGGCGGCGATCGCGCGCGAAGCGCACGGGGATTTCTCGGTCGAGACGGTGCAGATCGAGACGCCCCGGCCCAATGAGGTGCGGGTACGGATCGCCGGGGTCGGCTTGTGCCACACCGACCTCGTCGCGCGCGACCAGTTCATTCCGATCCCGCTGCCCGCCGTGCTTGGCCACGAGGGCGCGGGCATCGTCGAGGCGATCGGTTCTGCCGTAACGAAGGTGCAGGTCGGCGACGCCGTCGTCATCGGCTTCAGCAGTTGCGGCCATTGCGCCCGCTGCGACGAGCATCTGCCGTCCTATTGTCGCGACTTCCCCATGCTCAACTACACCGGCGCGCGTCCTGACGGCAGTTCCGGCCTCAGCCTTGGCGAGCAACGCCTGTCCGCCAGCTTCTTTGGCCAATCTTCCTTCGCCAGCCACGCCCTGGCCCATGAGCGCAATGTCGTGCGCGTCGATGCACAGGGGATTGCGCTCGAAACCCTCGGTCCGCTCGCCTGCGGCCTGCAGACGGGCGCGGGCGCCGTCATGCGATCCATGGCCTGCCCGCCGGGAAGCAGCATCGCGATCTTCGGCGGCGGTCCGGTCGGACTGGCGGCGGTGATGGCGGCCGTCATTCGCGCGTGCGCGACCATCATTCTGGTCGAGCCGATCGCGAGCCGCCGCGCCATGGCGCTGGAGCTGGGCGCGACCCATGTCATCGACCCGGCCAGCGGCCCGGCATCTGAAGACATATCCGCGGCGATCCGCGCCATCCTGCCCGATGGCGTGGACTTCGCGCTGGAAACGAGCGGGCGCGAGACGGTGGTCGAAGCGGCGCTCGCCAGTCTCGCCAGCCACGCCATGCTGGGACTGGTCGGTGTTCCGCCCCGGCCCGAAAGCAGCATCGCCATCAACCTGGCGTCGGTCATTACCTATGGCCACAGGATCATCGGCATCGTCGAGGGCGACAGCGACCTGGACAGCTTCATCCCGGAACTGCTGGCGCTGCATCGCGCGGGTCGCTTCCCGTTCGACCGCCTGATCGCGACCTTCCCGCTGGCCGAAATCAATGCCGCTGTCGTTGCTCAACATGAGGGCGGCTGCATCAAGGCCGTCCTGCTGCCTTAAGCAGGAGACGCCCCGTCACATCGCCACCCTCGATGCGCTCAGGCACCGATGACCAGCTTGTTTCCGTCGATATTGAGGTTGAGCTGCAATTCTTGCGAATATTCGTCCGACGTCTCGCCAAAGGTGATCGTGAAAAAGTCAATCTCCAGCTGATTGTGGTCGCGTCCGGGGCGAGATGACAGGCGTCTTCCCGGCTGACGGTGGAATTGATGTCATGCGAGGATCAGAAGTGACGGCCCATGTAATGGACAAACAGGGGGAGGGGACGAGAAGCTGCTGTGGCGCTGTGCCGCGCCATCATGGGGACTGATATGGACCAGACGAATAAACGACCATCCCGGTCGTGGCATCATTCCCGTCGGGTCGCAAACCAGATGGTGTGGGTAGCGGGCTCGCCGTCGATCACCACCGCCACATCAACCTCTTCGACATCGAAACGGGCCTGCTCCAGCCTTATGACGAAATCGTCGTCGGGATAGGCCGACCATATGGCCAGAATGCCCCTGGGTCGCAACGCCGCATAGGCCGCACGCAACCCCCAGTTGCAATAGAGCCGTTCGTTGGCGATGTGGATCAACCCATCGGGTCCATTGTCGACATCCAGCAGGATCGCGTCATATCCGACCGTCTCCTGCACGATGGCATCATGGACGTCGCCCATCTTCAGCGACACGCGGTCATCGTTCAGATAGTCGTGGAACAGGTGGGCCAGCGGCCCTTTCGCCCATTCCACGATCGCCGGGAGGAGTTCGGACACCGTGATGGCGGCAGTCGCCGGGAGCGCTTTGAGCGCTGCCCCCAGCGTAAAGCCCATGCCCAGCCCGCCGATGAGGATGCGGCTGTCGGAATGCGCCAGCCGCTGGCATGTCAAAATGGCCAGTGCCTCTTCGGATTGCCGAACCTGATTGCCCATCAATTCCGTGTCGCGAAAGCGGATCGAATAATCGTCGCCGCGCCGCAACAGGCGCAATGTCCCGCCATCGGGAAGATCGGCCGTGTCGATCAGTTCCACCGGAACTGTCGCAACTTCAGCAGTTATGGCCAAAAACATGCCCCTTCATTGGCTTGATGCGCTGTTATTGCGTGGCATATTGTCCGGGTTGAGCCTTGAACGTGTCGCGCGCGAAATTGCGCACGGCCGCTGCCGACTTGAACACTTCATCCTGCAACTGAGATGTTACGAGCGGATAGCCCTGGGAATTATAGCGGGTTTCGCGAACAGTGAGCCGAAAATTCCCTTCCTCATCCTTGGTAATCAAAAAGGGGCGGACTTTTTCTCGGCTCATGGGTGTTCCTTATAATATTGGGAGGCCGGCAGGACATATGTCCTCCCGGCCTGCGATGTTCAGCCCAGCACGGCCGCGACGATCTGCTTCAATTCGCAGCTCGACAATATTGCTGCTGCCGGCGTGGCCGGTCGTCCGGCCGACCGGCCATAAGGCAGGCGGAGGGCCGGGCGGCCGCGGGTTTCGGGAGTGATATTCATTGTAAAATCCTGGCGGCCTGTGCCGCGTTCTGTTTGCAGGCGAAAGGCGCATGATCCTCCCGCAGGGCGCGCCGTCGGGACGTTAATCCCCGGATCGCCGCCTGACGGTGGAAATGCGCCATGCCTCTTCAAAATCAGGCCCGGTTCTTCCGGGCCAGATAGCGCGCGTCGCGCGCGGCCTTGCGTTCGGCTTCCGTCAGCACCGGCTTCTGGCGTGCGGCGCTTGCCGCCGCGGCTTCCAGGGCCAGCGCCCGCTTGGCGGCCTTTTCTTCCTTGGCCGCCAGAAGCGCTTTCTGACGCTTTTCCCGCGCAGCCGCTTCCTTTGCGAGACGCCGTTCGGCGCGTTCCGCCGCCGCGGCCTCATCGACCGGAGGCTTGTCACGCAGTTGCTCGAGAACCGCCGTTCGGGCGCGCGCCGCCGCAGCTATGCGCTCCTGAAACTGTGGTTCCTTATATCTTTTCATGCAGAGAAATATCCTGTTGTTCCAAATGCAGGCGGGAAGGGGCCAGGCGATGGAGCCGCCCGGCCAAGTCCCCCCGATAATGCCTTGTCAGGCCGCCTGGAGATTGACTGCCGACATCTTGCCGCGCTGATCCTTTTCCAGTTCGTAGGTCACGCGCTGGTCCTTATCGAGCGTGCGCAGGCCGGCGCGTTCGACGGCGGAAATATGGACGAAAGCATCGTCGCCGCCGGTTTCCGGAGCGATGAAGCCATAGCCCTTGTCGGCATTGAAGAATTTGACGGTTCCGGTGATCATAACGAAGTCTCCTTGTCGCAAGTCCACGGGCATACGCGACAATTCGCGCATCCCGGCTTTTAGAGGCAAATATGGGGACAAAGGAGAGCCGAAGCGGCCCGATATCCGTCAAAACGCGACGTTCAGCAAAGTGGCTTTAGCACAAGTCGCTTCAATTTCAAAATCCGGCGCTGCGCAAGGGTGGAGACGATCCGGTATGCAAGCAGAAATGAGCGGCGCTGGCACGAGTCTCTTTTGTCACCAGGCGGATAGGCGATGACGCCGGGCTTGGCTTTGGGCGGCGCGTGGGGCGCCGGTCATTGTCCGTTGCCCCACCGCAGTCGGGCTACGGCGCCGTCATCCAAAGGGCATTGAGCGCCGGAACGAAATGATCCCGATGCTGCCTGGGAATGCGCGCCAACAGGTCCGCCTCGAACGCTTCGGTGATGGCCTTGGCGCGCACGAGCCGTTCCTGCCCCTCCTCGGTGAGCATGATCGCCATCGACTTGCGATCCAGCGGCCTGCGCCGGATCAGCTTCTGCGCATCCAGACGATTGAGCAGCGGCACCATGTTCGCGCGCTGAATGTCGAGGACGCGCCCGATCTCGCTCGACGTAATGTCGTCCCGCCCGTCGATCAGCAGCAAAACCGACGCCTCGGACAATTTCAGGTCGATTGCCTGCAGACGCGTGGAAAGATCATCCATCATCACATGCGCCGCCCGACGCAGGGCGTAGCCGGGCAGATGGGCAAGAGGATCGTGCATCAAGGCTCCATTATGCTATTGTACATAGCAATTAAATTATGCTATCTATCATAGCAAGCTTTAGTCAATCCGGGAAGGAATGCCATGTCTGATCGCGCAGAAGAAGATACTGTCGGCTTCAAGGTCGAAAACCGCATCGCCACTGTGTGGTTCAATCGCCCGGAGAAGCGCAACTGCATGAGCCCCAAGCTCAACCGGCAGATGATGCGGATATTGGAAGAGCTGGAATTTCGGGACGATGTCGGCGTGCTGGTGTTGACGGGCGAAGGCACGTCATGGTCCGCCGGCATGGACCTGAAAGAATATTTCCGGGAAAATGAGCAGCAAGGCCTGCACGCGACGCGCAAGGCGCAAAGAGAGGCCTATGGCTGGTGGGAACGGCTGCGCTGGTATCAGAAGCCGACGATCGCGATGATCAACGGCTGGTGCTTCGGCGGTGCCTATGGCCCGCTTTTTGCCTGCGACCTGGCTGTCGCGGCGGAAGATGCGCAGTTTGGCCTTTCCGAAATCAACTGGGGCATCCTGCCCGGCGGCGGCGCGAGCAAGATCATCACCGAACTGACGGGGTTCCGGCGATCGATGTATCACGCCATGATGGGCGAGAACCTGACCGGCACGCAGGCGGCGGAATGGGGCCTTGTGAACGAAGCCGTGCCGGCCGCCGCGCTTGAAGCGCGCGTGACGGAGATCGCGACCGTGTTGCTGGGCAAGAATGCGGAAGCTCTTCGCGCCACGAAATGGGCCATCCGCCGCGTGCGCGAAATGACCTACCATAATGCGGAGGATTATCTGGTGCGCGCGCAGGAAGCGGCCGGCTTTTTCGACAGCGAAGGCCGCAAGGAAGCGACCCGGCAGTTTATCGACGAAAAGACATTCAAGCCGGGGCTGGGCAGCTATGATCTGGACAAGGCGAAAAGCTGATCTGTCCTATGAAGCGGATCGGTTCCGGCCGGTCCGCTTCGGCATCCCGGACGGAATTTCAACGCCGTAATTCGGCCCCGTCCAGGCGGTCCCGCGAGAATTTCGCGATCATATCCGTCAGGCTTGGAACGCTCGTCATATTATCCTGAATGACCTGTAGCGGGTCCACCATCTGGGTGAAGCGCACGCCGCACAGGTCGTCGCGAACCCAGCTGATACGCGATGCCATGTCCAGCCCCTTGGCGCGGAGCTGCACGCGACTACCGACCTTTAATCCGCGACCTTCTTCCAGCAGGCATCCGCCCGCCGAGATATCGCCGACGATCACCATGCGCGCTTCATCGCCTTCGAGCAATTCGGCTTCGAAAGCGGTGACGAAGCGCGGATGTTGCCTCCGGTCAAATCTGAAGGCCAATTTATCGACTGTCATCGCGACATTCCTTTAGCAGCGAAAGCGTCGATTTTTCGGCGCAGTTGTTCCCGACCAGGTCGAGCATCCCCGAATCTTGTCGATATTTGTGAAAAAATGGTTAACGCGGCCACCGGCCAATTTTTGCCTAGCCATTGATTTTGCTTGAAAAAGCCGAACAGCAACCCGGGAAGGCGGTCGGCGGTCGGCTGAGTGGACAAGGAAGTAAGATCAATCGAATTGCCCCCTGTGTCGACGATCTCTGCGTCCCCTCCGAACGACAAGCCGCCCGGCATCAACCGCCATTGGATGGATGACCGCTTTGCTGCGCGCCGTTGTCGACATTCACATTGTCGGCACCGGACCGACCCGTTTCGAAAAAGCCGAACCCGACTGCCACCGCCAGAAGGATGACGATCAGCAGCAGGCTGACCGCAAGGATATTACGGGTAACCCGCGTCCGCGAGCCACTTCGCGCGTCGGTCGTCGTCACATGGGTGACGCTTTCCTCTTTGTTCCCAGTCTCATCCATCGCCTTCTCCTTTGGCGCGATAACCCGCGCCCCAGATGGCAGGTTCCCTTTCCGGCGGAATACGGCCGGTTTCCCATGCTTTGAAGGGCCGGCGCGGCGGCGATCAGGCGATGAAGCGCGCGCTCAATGCATGATCGCCCGGATAAAGCAGTCTGACATGCGTGATGCGTTCTTGGGTGCGCCATGTGGCGCGTTCGATCGACAGGCATGGCGCGCCTGGATGCAGGTCCAGATGCGCCGCCTGGGCGGCGGTCGCGGCCGTCGCCGTGATGCGATGCTGCGCGTCCGTCCAGGGAACATGGCCGAGCAGCCAGCGGCCGGGGCTTTCGCGCGTAAAGTCTATATCCGCGGCGGCAGGGACGATGACAAGGTTGATGAGTCGCTCTTCCAGCGCGAAGGGCGTTCCATCGGCGCGATGGATGCCACGCAAGGCGAGTACCGGCCCCGCCGTCATCGCCAGCAGGCGACGATCATCGCTATCGCCCTCCCGTTCGGTCCGCTCCAATATTTCTATACTATGCCTGCGCCCCCGTCGTTCGACCTCCACCGCCACATCCGGAATCTCCAGCATCGCGCGATGCATCGTCGGCGCAGCGACAAAGCTGCCCGCGCGCTTGCGCCGGTCGATCAGGCCGCGTTCGGTCAAGGCGGATATGGCCTTGTTCACGGTCATCCGCGAACAGGCATATTCGGCCATCAATTCATGCTCCGGCGGAATGCGGTGCCCCGGCTCCCACACGCCCGCCATGATCCGATTTTCTATATCCTGGCGGATGCGATCGTGCAGCGTCGCCGGCTTCATGCGAGCAGATCTGCGAGCACGCGCCGATAGCGCGCGGCAATGCGGTCGCGATGGATATGCCGGCCTTGCTCGACGACGCGGCGACCGCGCCGCCAGACGCCGTCAATCGCCGACCGACCTGCGGCGAAGATCAACCCGTCGAGGATCGCATCCCCCTGCCGCCCGGCCAGAGAAGGATGATCGCCGTCGATCGTAAGAAAATCCGCCGATGCCCCCTTCGCCAGGGCGGCCGGCGCGCCAAGCGCACGCGCCCCGCCCTGCAACGCGCCGCGAAAGAGCGCGCCGCCGGTCGATCCGCCCGCCGACGCCATGACATTACGACCGCGCGCGCCCAACCGCTGACCATATTCCAGGAGACGCAGTTCTTCGGTCGCGTCGATCAATATGTTGGAATCCGACCCGATGCCATAACCGCCGCCGGCCGCCAGGAATCCGGCGGCCGGGAACAGGCCGTCGCCCAGATTGGCCTCGGTAATCGGGCAGAGGCCCGCCACGGCGCCGCTTGTCGCCAGCGCTTGCGTTTCCGTGTCGGTCATATGGGTCGCATGGACGAAGCACCAGCGGCTGTCGACCGCCATATTGGCCAACAGCCATTCGACCGGGCGAGCGCCGCTCCAGGCGACGCAATCCTCCACCTCCTTCACCTGCTCGGCGACATGGATATGGATCGGCCCGTCGCTCAGCGCGGCCAGCGCGCTCAGTTGTGGCGGCGTCACCGCGCGCAGGCTGTGGGGAGCCACGCCCAATATCGCATCCGGTAAAAGGGAAAGGCCGGTGCGCAGCCGGTCGAGCAACGCCGCAAAACCGCCCATGTCATGCAGGAAGCGGCGCTGTCCGTCGCCGGGCGGCAGGCCGCCGAAGCCGGCATGGGCATAGAAGACCGGCAGATGGGTGAGTGCAATGCCGCTGTCCTGCGCCGCCGCGACGATCGCGGCGCTCATGGTCGCGGGATCGGCAAAGCGGCGACCGTCACGGTCATGATGGAGATAGTGAAACTCCCCGACGCGGGTAAAGCCGCCCTCCAGCATCTCGACATAGGCGAGAGCGGCGATCGCCTGAAGCTGGTCGGGCGTCACGCGATCGACGAAGCGATACATGGTTTCGCGCCAGGTCCAGAAACTGTCGTTCGTCGATCCGCGAACCTCCGCGAGACCGGCCATGCCGCGCTGAAAAGCGTGGCTGTGCAGGTTGGGCAGGCCGGGGAGGGCGATACCGTGCCGCTCGTCACCGGCCTGGGCGTTGGCGCCACATGTGATCGAGGCGATCACCCCATCGCTGATGGCGATCCGCACATCATCCGCCCAGCCCTCTGGCAGCAGGGCCGTGGCGAAATGCACGAAATGGCTTGCGTTCGCATTCATCGGCTGGCCTCCGATATTATGTCTATACATTATTATCCATCGGTGCAATGCTCGGAGGGCAGGGAGATTCGACATGCAATGCGATCGACTTTGGAGGGATGCGCGGTTGGCGACGATGGCGGGCGAAGGCCTGGGCGTCATCGACGATGGCGTCATCGCCGCTGTCGACGGGCGCATCATCCATGTCGGCTCCGCCGCCGACGCGCCTACCTTTGAAGCGGACGAGGTGATCGGCTGCAACGGGCGCTGGATAACGCCCGGCCTGATCGACTGCCACACCCATCTGGTCCATGCCGGGAATCGCGCACAGGAATTCGAACTGCGGCTGGCCGGCGCCTCCTATGAGGCGATTGCACGGGCGGGCGGTGGCATTTTGTCGACGATGCGCGCGACGCGAGCGGCCAGCGAAGCGCAACTGGTCGGAAGCGCCATGCGGCGGCTGGATGCGCTGATCGCCGAAGGGGTGACCACGGTCGAGATCAAGTCCGGCTACGGCCTGACGTGCGACGACGAGATCAAGATGCTGCGCGCCGCCCGCGCGTTGGGCAAGGAACGGCCCGTCACCATTCACACGACCTTCCTGGGCGCGCATGCCGTCCCACCCGAATATGCAGGCGATTCCGACGGCTACATAGACCTGGTCTGCGAGGACATGCTGCCCGCGGCCGCCGGTCTGGGCCTGGTCGACGCGGTCGATGCCTTTTGCGAAGGGATCGGCTTTTCGGCCGATCAGACCGGCCGCGTATTCGGCGCCGCGCGCGCGCTGGGGCTGCCGGTCAAGCTGCACGCCGAACAGCTTTCCAACCTTAACGGCGCCAGGCTGGCGGCCGAAGCGGGCGCGCTGTCGGCCGATCATCTCGAACATCTCGACACGGAAGGGATCGCCGCCATGGCGCGGGCCGGAACGGTCGCGACCTTGTTGCCGGGCGCCTATTATTTCACGCGCGAAACCCGGTTGCCGCCGATCGAGGGACTGCGCGCCGCCGGCGTGCCGATCGCGCTCGCGACCGATTGCAACCCCGGCACGTCGCCGCTGACGTCGATTCTTCTCGTCATGAACATGGGCGCGACCCTGTTCCGCCTGACCGTCGAGGAATGCCTGCTGGGTGTCACGCGCCACGCGGCCCGCGCGCTGGGATCGAGCGACGAAACCGGCACGATCGAGGCGGGCAAGAGCTGCGACCTTGCCATCTGGGACATCGAACGTCCGGCCGAACTCGTTTATCGCATGGGGCATAACCCGCTCCATGCCCGCATCTGGAAGGGCCTATGAGCCAGATCATTCTTACCCCCGGCGAAACCAGCCTGAGCCAGTGGCGCGCCATCTACCGGGGCGCGATGCCCTATATCGATGCTGCCAGCGCGCCGGCGATCGCGGCGAGCGCGCTGGCGGTCGAGCGCATCCTGGCGCGACATCAGCCGGTCTATGGCATCAACACCGGCTTCGGCAAGCTGGCGAGCGTCCGGATTGGCGACGGGGATCTGGCGACGCTCCAGCGCAATATCGTTCTCAGCCATGCGGCTGGCACGGGAGAGCCCTCGCCGGTCCCGATCATACGACTGATGATGGCGCTCAAGCTCGTCAGCCTCGCTCAGGGCGCGTCGGGCGTGAAGCCGGAAACGGTGGCGATGCTCGAAGCCCTGTTGCAGCACGGCCTGACGCCGGTCGTGCCGTCGCAGGGGTCGGTGGGCGCGAGCGGCGATCTTGCGCCGCTGGCGCATATGGCCGCGGCGATGATCGGCGTCGGCGAAATCGATGTGAATGGCCAGCGCCTGTCCGCTGGCGCCGCGCTGGAGCGGGCCGGCCTGTCTCCCCTGGCGCTTGGCCCGAAGGAGGGGCTAGCGCTGCTCAACGGCACTCAGTTTTCGACCGCCAACGCCCTTGCGGGCCTGTTCGAAACGGAAAATCTGTTCCAGTCCGCGCTGATCACCGGCGCACTCGCGACCGAAGCGGCGAAGGGATCGGACACGCCTTTCGATCCGCGCATTCATGCATTGCGCCGCCAGCCGGGCCAGATCGAAACCGCCAGGGCGCTGCGGGAACTGACGGCGGGATCGGCGATCCGCGCGAGCCATCTGGAAAATGATGCGCGGGTGCAGGACCCCTATTGCCTGCGCTGCCAGCCGCAGGTGATGGGGGCGGTGCTGGACCTGATGCGCCAGGCTGCGACGACATTGGCGATCGAGGCCAATGGCGTATCCGACAATCCGTTGATCTTCCCCGACACGGACGAGGCACTCTCCGGCGGCAATTTCCATGCCGAACCGGTCGCCTTCGCCGCTGACATGCTCGCGCTCGCCATTTGCGAAATCGGGTCGATCACCGAACGGCGCATCGCGATGCTGGTCGATCCGGCCCTGTCCGGTCTGCCCGCTTTCCTGACGCCGCGGCCGGGACTCAATTCCGGTTTCATGATTCCGCAAGTGACCGCCGCGGCCCTGGTGTCCGAAAACAAGCAGCGCGCGACCCCGGCCAGCGTCGATTCCCTGCCAACCTCCGCCAATCAGGAAGACCATGTGTCGATGGCCGCACATGGCAGCCGACGCTTGCTGGACATGACGCGCAATGCGGGCGCCGTCATCGGTATCGAATTGCTGGCGGCCGTGCAGGGGTGCGATTTCCATGCGCCGCTGGCGTCCAGTCCCGCGCTGGAGCGCGCCCGTGCCCGCCTGCGCCGCGACGTTCCGATGCTGGAGGATGATCGCCATTTCCACCCGGATATGGAGGCGGCCAACGCCATCATTCGATCGGGCGCCTTGATCGTAGCGGCGGGCATAGACTTGCCGGGCCTGTCATGACCGACTGGATCGACATCATATCCGGCGATGCGCCGCTGGTGATCGGCCTGCCGCATACGGGGACCGATATTCCGGCGGAGCTGGAGAATCGTTTCGTGTCGCCCTGGCTGGCGCGCAAGGATGCCGACTGGTGGATCGACCGGCTCTACGCCTTCGCCGCCGACATGGGGGCGACTATGGTGCGGACCCGCCTGTCGCGCAGCGTGATCGACTGCAACCGCGATCCGTCCGGCCAGTCGCTCTATCCAGGACAGACGACGACAGGGCTGTGCCCGACCGAAACATTCGACGGCGAACCGCTCTATCATGTGGACCAGGAGCCGGACGAGATGGAGATTGCGCATCGGCGCACCGCCTATTTCAACCCCTATCATGCGGCCTTGTCGGCGGAACTCGATCGGCTTCACGCTCTGCATGGGAAGGTCGTGCTGTACGACGCCCATTCGATCCGCAGCCATGTACCCCGATTGTTCGACGGCCAACTGCCGCAATATAATATCGGCACGGATGGCGGCACGACCTGCGATCCCGTTCTGGAGGAGGCCGTGGTCGGCACGGTCGGGGCGATCGGGCGCAACCATGTCCTCAACGGGCGCTTCCGGGGTGGCTGGACGACGCGTCACTATGGCCGACCGGCGGAAGGCTATCATGCGATCCAGATGGAACTCGCCATGGGCGGCTATCTGGTCGAGCCGGCGCGGCCATCGCCCGGCAACTGGCCACCGCCTTTCGATCCTGCGACCCCGCTGATCGCCGACCTCAAAACCATCATCGCGGCGTGCATCGCCTTTGCCCGCGCCTGAAGGAGTATCGCCATGACCCGCCTCGACAACAGCCGCATCATCCACCCCGCCACCGGCACCGCATTGTCCGCCAAAAGCTGGCTGACCGAAGCGCCGCTGCGCATGTTGATGAACAACCTGCACCCCGACGTCGCCGAACGGCCGGAGGAACTGGTCGTCTATGGCGGCATCGGCCGTGCCGCGCGCGACTGGGAGAGTTACGACAAGATCGTGGAAGCGCTGCGCGGACTTGACGACGACCAGACCCTGCTGGTGCAATCGGGCAAGCCGGTCGGCGTCTTTCGCACGCACGCCGATGCCCCCCGTGTGCTGATCGCCAACAGCAATCTGGTGCCAAAATGGGCGAATTGGGAGCATTTCGCCGAACTGGATCGCAAGGGGCTGGCCATGTACGGCCAGATGACGGCGGGTAGCTGGATCTATATCGGCACCCAGGGCATCGTGCAGGGCACCTATGAAACCTTCGTCGAGATGGGCCGCCAGCATTATGGCGGCGATCTGTCGGGCCGCTGGCTGCTGACGGCGGGCCTGGGCGGCATGGGCGGGGCACAGCCCCTTGCCGCGGTGATGGCGGGGGCCTCCTGCCTGGCGATCGAATGCCAGCCCAGCCGGATCGAGATGCGCCTGCGCACCGGCTATCTCGATCGTGCGGCGGACACGATCGACGAGGCGATGGCGATCATCGAGCAAGCCAATGCCGCAAACACGCCCGTTTCGGTCGGCCTGCTCGGCAATGCCGCCGACCTCCTGCCCGAAATCTACCGCCGCGGCATCCGGCCCGATCTGCTGACCGACCAGACGTCGGCCCATGATCCGGTCAACGGCTATCTGCCCTCCGGCTGGACAGTCGCGCAATGGATCGAACAGCGCGAACGCGCGCCTGAAACCGTCGCGGCGGCAGCCAAGGCGTCGATGGCCATCCACGTCCAGGCGATGCTCGATTTCCAGGCGGCAGGCGTACCGACCGTCGATTATGGCAACAACATCCGGCAGGTGGCGAAGGATGAGGGCGTAGCGAACGCCTTCGACTTTCCCGGCTTCGTCCCCGCCTATATTCGCCCGCTCTTCTGCCGCGGAATCGGCCCGTTCCGCTGGGCGGCGCTGTCGGGCGACCCCGAAGATATTTATCGCACCGACGCCAAGGTGAAGGAACTGCTGCCCGACAACGCGCCACTCCACCGCTGGCTCGACATGGCGCGGGAGAAAATCCGGTTCCAGGGCCTGCCGGCGCGCATCTGTTGGGTGGGCCTTGGCGACCGCCACCGGCTGGGACTGGCCTTCAACGAGATGGTGGCGACAGGCGAACTGAAGGCCCCGGTGGTGATCGGCCGGGATCATCTGGATAGCGGATCGGTCGCCAGCCCCAATCGCGAGACGGAAGCCATGCGCGACGGATCGGATGCGGTATCCGACTGGCCGTTGCTCAATGCGCTGCTCAACACCGCCAGCGGCGCGACATGGGTGTCCCTGCATCATGGCGGCGGGGTCGGCATGGGCTATTCGCAACATAGCGGCATGGTGATCGTCGCGGACGGCAGCGAAGCGGCGGCGCGGCGGCTGGAGCGGGTGCTTTGGAACGACCCGGCGACGGGCGTCATGCGCCATGCCGACGCGGGCTATGACATCGCCCTGAGATGCGCGCGCGAAAAGGGCCTCGACCTGCCGGGCATATTGGACTGAATCGGGCGGCGATCGCAACGGGCAGGCAGCGGGCCTCTATCCCTCGATGATCGCGGTCATCGCGGACGGATCGTCCGGCTGCTGCCGCGGACCACCAGTCCACCATCGACCACCACATCCTCATGCCGATCGGGATCGTCGCGGAGGGCCAGGATCAGCCGCAACACTTCGTCGACCATGCGCTGCGCAGGCTGGGCATAGCTGGTGAGGGAAAAAGCCGGCCATGCGGCCATCGCCACATCGTCATAGCCTACGATCGAGATTTCCCTGCCGACATCCAGCCCAAATTCATGCCGCGCGACATTGATCGCGGCGATCGCCATATTGTCATTGGCGCAGAAGATGGCGTCGGGCCGATCCTGGCCGGCCAGCAATTGCCGCGTTGCAGCGGTGGCGACCTCGGTCCGATAGTCGCCGGCTGCGCGAAGGGGCGCAGTTGCGCCCTGTTCGGCAAGATAGCCGAAAAAGGCCTTTTCGCGTTGCATGTTGGTGGATGAACCATCCGCGCCGGCGATGAAGGCCATGCGGCGGTGGTCGCCCGCCAGCAAATGGGCCGCAATGGTGCGTGCGCCGATGCCATTGTCGCCGATCACGCTGGAGGCGGCATGGTCCTGCGTCGTGCGATTGTAGAGGACCACGGGCACTTGCGCCTTGCGACATTCTTCCGCCAGGCCAGACGACAGGCCGACGGACAGCAGCACCAGTGCATCGAGGCGATAATGCAGGATTTCGTTGATGGACGGCTCGCCGCCGCCTTGGGCCTCGGCCGGGAAGAGCAGCAGCCTAAGCCCGGCCTCATCGAGCGTTCGCGACAATAGCTGCAACGTCTCCACGAAGAAGGGGTTGGACAGATCACCGACGCCCACGCCCACGATGTTGGAGCGGCCGCTGATCAGCGAGCGCGCGAGCAGGTTGGGGCGATAGCCGAGCCGCGTTGCGGCGTCCATGATGCGCGCGCGCGTGTCGGGGGCCACGCTGGCGCCGGGCGTAAAGGCGCGCGACACCGCGGACTGGGACACCCCGGCCGCGCGGGCGACGTCATGGGCGGTGATGAAGGAGCGGTCGCTGATGGTCACGGCCCTTCTTCGCAAGAGTTGCACGAATGAGCAACCGCCGATCTTGTTTATTGAATATGATTGCAAGTATATTTCGACCGTTACCTATGATTCAGCATTTTTTCCGCGAAGAACGTTGCAAGAATCGTAATGCATAAGTATGCAATCAATATCGCGATTCGGGGAGAGACCGGCATGATCAGGGAAGTGGCGCGGATCGAGATTGATCCGGCGGATGCGGAGCGCTTCGAGACCGCGGTCGCGCTGGCGACCCCGCATTTTCGCGCAGCGGACGGGTGCCGCAGTTTTCGGCTCGACCGGTCGGTGGATCGGCCGGGTCATTATCGACTGGTCGTGGGCTGGGACACCGTCGCCGCGCATGTCGACGGCTTCCGCAATTCGCCCGGTTATCAGGCGTGGCGCGCGCTGGTCGGCCCATTTTTCGTCACACCGCCGGACGTGGATCATGTCGAGACGGCGGTGAATGGCTTTTAAACGAGGATCAGCAATATGGCTCAATATCTGAAGCGTGGCGCAACCGCCGAAGCGAAAGCGGATGCGGACCGCAAGGTGCGCGACATCGTCGAGGCGGCGCTGGCCGACATCGAAATGCGCGGCGACGCCGCCGTGCGGGAGATGTCGATCAAGTTCGACGGCTGGGACCGCGACGATTATCGGCTCAGCCAGGCGGAAATCGACGCCTGCGTCGACAGCCTGACGCCGCAGGAGCGCAAGGATATCGAATTCGCGCAGACGCAGGTGCGCAATTTCGCCCAGATTCAGCGCGCATCGATGCACGATGTCGAGGTGGAAACGCTGCCGGGCGTGATTCTGGGACACAGGAATCTGCCGGTGAACGCCGCAGGCTGCTATGTGCCCGGCGGCAAATATCCGTTGCTCGCGTCCGCGCACATGTCGGTCATCACCGCCAAGGTGGCGGGTGTTCCGCGGGTCATCACCTGCGCGCCGCCCTTCCAGGGGCAGCCTGCGCGGGCCATCGTGGCGGCGCAGGCCATGGCCGGAGCCGACGCCATCTATGCGCTGGGCGGCATCCAGGCGATCGGCGCCATGGCGCTGGGGACGCAGAGCATCGATCCGATCGACATATTGGTCGGACCGGGCAACGCCTTTGTCGCAGAAGCCAAGCGCCAGTTGTTCGGCCGGGTCGGCATCGACCTGTTCGCCGGCCCGACCGAGACGCTGGTGATCGCCGACGAGATTGGCTGCGACGCGGAACTGGCCGCGACCGATCTGCTGGGGCAGGCGGAACATGGGCCGGACAGCCCGGCGGTGCTGCTCACCACATCGGAAAAGCTGGCGCGCGAGGCGATGCGGGAAATCGAACGCCTGCTGATGATCCTGCCGACCGCCGATTATGCGAGCAAGGCGTGGGAAACCTATGGCGAAGTGATCGTGGCGGAAGATGATGCCGAAATGGTTCGGATTGCGGATGCGATCGCTTCGGAGCATGTTCAGGTAATGACCGCAGACCCCGATTATTTCCTGCAGAACATGACCAATTACGGCGCCCTTTTCCTGGGCGCGCGTACCAATGTCAGCTTTGGCGACAAGGTGATCGGCACCAATCATACGCTGCCGACCAGGAAGTCGGCCCGCTATACCGGCGGGCTGTGGGTCGGCAAGTTCATCAAGACCTGCACCTATCAGAAAGTGCTGACCGATGCGGCATCTGCACTGGTCGGCGAATATTGCAGCCGCCTGTGCGGGCTGGAGGGCTTCGCCGGCCATGGCGAACAGGCGAATATCCGCGTGCGCCGTTACGGCGGACGCAACGTGCCCTATGCCGGCATGGCGGAACCGACCCCGGCGACGGCCGCCTGAGCATGGACACACTACCGACGACGCCGAGTTTCCGGCTGGACGGCAAGCGGGCGCTGGTGACCGGGGCAGGGCGGGGCATCGGCCTCGCCTGCGCGGCGGCGCTGGGGCAGGCGGGCGCGCATGTCACCCTCGCCGCCCGCAGCCATGGCGAGGTCGAGGCAGGCGCGCAGGCGATCCGCACGGCGGGCGGCCAGGCCGACGCACTGCTACTCGACGTCCACGACGTGACTGGCACGGCGCAGGCGCTCGACGGCATCGCGCCGTTCGACATACTGCTCAACAATGCCGGCACCAACCGGCCCAAGCCTTTTACCGACGTGTCGGAAGAGGATTATGACGCCGTGCTGGGCCTCAACCTGCGCGCTGCCTTCTTCGTCGCCCAGAGCGCGGCGCGGCGGATGATCGATGCGGGGGTGCGCGGGTCGCTCATCCATATGGGCTCGCAGATGGGCCATGTCGGCGGTCCGCGCCGTTCGCTTTATTGCGCATCCAAATGGGGGCTGGAGGGATTGAGCAAGGCGATGGCCCTCGATTTGGCGCCCCATGGCATCCGATCCAACACCATCGCCCCGACCTTCATCGAAACGCCGATGACCAAACCCTTTTTCGAGGACAAGGCATTCCTCGCCAGCGTGCTGGACAAGATCAAGCTCGGCCGACTGGGCACAGTGGAGGATCTGATGGGCGTGGTGGTGTTTCTCGCCTCGGATGCGGCGGCGCTGATGACCGGCACCAGCCTGGTGGTGGATGGGGGCTGGACCGCGGACTGATCTGACGGGTCAGTCCGCACGAGTCTCCGTCGCTATGCTGAGCGGTGCGAACAGCGGATGGTGCCGGATGCTCGCCAGTGCGGCGGCCAGGTCGGCCTGCCGGAACGGCTTGCCCAGCCGGGGCAGGCCTGCGGCCAGCCCGACAGCGTCGGAATAACCCGATACGATCAGCACCGGCAAGGTGGGGTTGATAAGCGCGATTTCCTGCGCCAGTTCGACGCCGGTCATGTGCGGCATGATATGGTCGGTCACGACAAGGTCGATGTGATCGGCCTGTCGCAGATGCTCGACCGCTTCGCCCCCGGAGCGCGCCTCCAGCACGTCGAAGCCGAGGTCGGCGAGCATGTCCGCAGTGCTGGCCCGCACCACATCTTCATCGTCGACCAGCAGGACGGTGCCGCTGAAGCCGCCCTGCCGGGCGGGTGCGCCAAGGGTGGCGACGGGACTCTGTTCGCTCACCGGCAGCCACAGGGCGATGGACGCGCCCTGTCCCGGCGCGCTGTCGATCGTCAGCGCGCCGCCCAGTTGCAGCGCCAGGCCATGGGCCATGGACAGGCCAAGGCCAGTGCCCTGGCCCGCACCCTTGGTGGAAAAGAAAGGCTCGATCGCCCGCCGCCGGGTTTCCGCATCCATGCCAGTGCCGGTATCGGTTACGCACACCACGGCATAGCGTCCCGGCGTCACGCCTTCGGCCGGCGTTTCTGTCTGTTCGACGCAGCGCGCCGACAGGGTGAATTCGCCCCCGGCCGGCATCGCGTCGCGGGAATTGACCGCGAGATTGAGCAGCGCCATCTCGACCTGATGCGCGTCGGCCTGGGCGAAGGGCAGGTCCGCCGCCAGGTCAAGCCGCACCTGCACCTGCGGGCCCAGCGTCGTGCCGATCAGTTCGGCCATGCCGAGGATAAGCGTCGACAGGTCGACCGGCTCGGGCTTGAGCGGTTGCCGGCGGGCGAAGGCCAGCAGCCGCTGGACCAGCGTCCGCGCCCGGTCGGCCGAATCCAAAGCGCCGCTGATCAGCCGCTGTTCCCGTTCGCCGCCCACTTGCCGTCGGTGCAGCAAGTCCAGGCTGCCGATAATCGGGGTCAGAAGATTATTGAAGTCGTGTGCGACGCCGCCGGTCAACTGGCCCATCGCCTCGAGTTTCTGGGACTGCCGCAACGCATCCTGCGTCCGCACCAGTGCGCGTGTCCGCTCCTCGACCAGATGCTCCAGCGTCGCTGCGGACGTCCGCAGCGCATCCTCCATTCGCCTTCGATCGGTGACGTCGATCGATATGCCGGCCAGCCCGGTGGCAGTGCCGTCCGCCAGCCGGGTCGGCTGAGCCCTTACTGCGATCCAGCGAACCTCGCCATCGGGCGTCATCACCCGATATTCGACGTCATAGTCGCGCCCGCTCGTCAAACTGTCGCGGATTGCGGTATTGACCCAATCCCGGTCTTCCGGGTGAATGGCCGCCTGAAGATCGGCATAGCTGAAGGGCAGCGCCGGATCGCGGCCGAAATTACGGCGACATAGTCCCGATGCGTCCAGCACGCCGGTGGCGGTGTCGAATGTCCAGCTACCCATGCGACCGGCTGCCAGGATCAGCTCGCGATGGCGTTCGCTTTCTTCCATCTCATGAATCAGACGCGCGTTTTCGATCGCGATGCCCGACAGGTGCGCCAGGCTTTCCAGCCGGGCGATGGTCGCCTGGTCATGCTCGCCTGCCTGCGACCAATAGGCGCCCAGGGCCGCCACCGGCGCAGGCCTGCCGATCGGCGCCATCACCAGACTGCGGACGAAGGTCGGGCGATAGGCGTCCTGCGGCACCCGATCGTCCCTCTCTATGTCGGCGATGGCGACGGTCCGGGCATGGCGCATCGCCCAACCCGACACGCAGCTATCGGCCGGGAAGCGCTTGCCGCTCCACAAGGGGCCGATCGCATCCTCTGCGACATAATGGCACAGGTCTCCATCCTTGAGGATGATGGCGATTCCTTCCGCACCGATCGCGGACCGCGCCGTCCGGCGCAAGACATCGACGACTTCCGCCATCGACCGGGCGGCAGCCAGCCGCTCGCTCGCTTCGATCAGGAAGGACTGGGCACCCGACGCATCCGGGTCCGCCGACGATGAGCCATGGGTCATATCCGCTCCGACAATCACATGCGCCTTCTAACAATATCCTCGGCGAAAGGCGACCCAGGACCGACATGGCATGGATCTCCAGGGGGCATTGCGCGGCCGTCGCCAGCCGATGTTGATGCAGATCAGCTTTGCGGGGCGCGCAGGCGCAATCCCGGCTTATCCGGCAAAACAATTGCTTGGCGGATGGCTGAGACCCCTTTACGCGAACGTCCATGGCAATCGGAAAAACAGCTTTTGCGGGCAGCCCGCTGTCGCGCGCGTCGATCTGGGCCGCATTGGGGTTGGCGGTCGGCCTGGCCTTTTTCCTCGTCAGCGGCACGATCGCCTATCGCAATATCCAGAGCCTGCGCGAAAGCGACGAAGCGATCCGCCACACCCACAGCGTGCTGATCGCGCTCGACGATCTGCTCTCGACGGCGCAGGATGCCGAAACCGGGCAGCGTGGCTATCTGCTCACCGGCACCCAGGCCTATCTGGAACCCTATGACAGCGCGGTGCAGAATCTCGCCGAACGCATGAAGGCGGTCATTCTGCTGACTCGCGACAATCCGACCCAGCAGGCCAATGCTGCCGTGTTGAAACGGCATGTCGACGCCAAGGTGGCGGAATTGCGCGAAACGGTCGATCTGCGCCGCACCAAGGGGGTTGGCGCCGCGCTGGCCGTGGTGGCCACCGACCGTGGCAAGATCGAAATGGACGCGATCCGGGCGCAGTTGAACGGCATGGCGCAGGAAGAGTTGCGGCTGCGCCAAGTTCGCATGGACGACATGGCGGCGGCGTCGCGCACGGCGATTACCACCGGGATTATCACCAGCCTGATCGGCGCGGGCCTGACCCTCGTCATCTTCATTCTCATGCGGATAAGCAACCGCGCCCGCGCCCGTCAGCAATGGTTGCAGGCCGGCCAGTTGGGCCTGTCGACGGCGATGGGGGGAGAAAAGTCGGTCGAGGAACTGGGTGAAGCGATCCTTGTCTTCCTGGCCCGCTATCTCGGCTTTCAGGGCGGCGCCTTGTTCAAGGGCGAAGGGGGCCGCTTCCAGCGCGCCGCTACGCTCGGCATACCGGCAGACGCGGACCTGCCCGCCAGTTTCCTGATCAAGGAAGGACTGCTTGGTCAGGTCGCCGCGGAAGGCGCGCCGCTCGTCCTGCAGGATATTCCAGACGGCTATCTGACGATCGGATCGGCGATGGGCAGGGACCGGCCCCGGCATCTGGTTATCATCCCGGCCAAGGCGGACGAGGTCGTCAACGCGGTGCTGGAACTGGGATTTTTCCAGCCGGTCAGCCCCGCCGTCCTCGACCTTCTCGACCATGCATCGCCCGCGATCGGCATCGCCCTGCGATCGGCCCGCTTTCGCGCGCGGCTGCAGGATGCGCTGGAGGAAACCCAGCGCCAGTCGGGCGAGTTGCAGGCGCAGAGCGAGGAACTGCGCGTTTCCAACGAGGAGCTGGAGGAGCAGGGCCGCGCGCTCAAGGAATCGCAGGTTCGTCTGGAACAGCAGCAGGTCGAACTGGAACAGACCAACAGCCAGTTGGAAGAGCAGGCCCAGACGCTGGAAAACCAGCGCGACGAACTGGAGCGCGCGACCGGCACATTGCAGTCCAAGGCGCGGGAACTGGAACAGGCGAGCCAGTATAAATCGGACTTCCTGGCCAATATGTCGCATGAACTGCGCACGCCGCTCAATTCGCTGCTGATCCTGTCCAAGCTGCTGGGCGACAATTCCGAAGGCAATCTGTCACACGATCAGGTCAAGTTCGCGCGGACGATCGAATCGTCGGGCAATGATCTCCTCACCCTCATCAACGACATTCTCGATCTGTCGAAGATCGAGGCCGGGCATATCCAGGTCCAGCCCGAAACGGTGCCGCTGCAGCGGCTGGTCGGCGATATCCGCCAGTTGTTCCAGCCCGTCGCCGAAACGCGCAATCTGGCGTTCGAAATAGAGGTAGCTCCCGACTGCCCCCGCGCGATCGAAACCGACCGGATGCGGATCGAACAAATCATCAAGAACCTCCTGTCCAACGCCTTCAAATTTACCGAACAAGGCAGCGTGCGCCTGACCCTGTCGCCGGCGGAGGGGGACCGGATCGCGCTCGCCGTCACCGACACCGGCATCGGCATGTCGACCGAACAGCAGGGGCATATCTTCGAAGCCTTCCATCAGGCGGACAGTACGATCAGCCGGCGCTATGGCGGCACTGGCCTCGGCCTGTCCATCTCGCGCCAGCTCGCCCGCCTGCTCGGCGGCCACATCAGCCTGGAGAGCAAGCCGGGAGAGGGCAGCCGCTTCACCCTGATCGTGCCGCTGGCCTATGATCCGGCGGCGGTCGGGTCCCGCCCCGTCGCGGCGCCAGCCCGCGTCGAACCTGCGCCGGTCGCGCCGGCAACGCCCGCGCCCCCCAGACACGTCCCGGTCCAGCCCCAATGGATAGTGGAGGACGACCGCGCCTCGATCGCCGAAGGGCGCCGCCTGCTGCTGATCATCGAGGATGACGAGGTGTTCGCCTCGGTCGTGTGCGACCTGTCGCGCGACATGGGTTTCCAGTGCATCATCGCCGGCACCGCGGAAGAGGCGATCAGGCTGGCGCGCGACTATATGCCCAGCGCCGTCGTGCTCGACCTCGGCCTGCCCGACCAGTCGGGGCTGACCGTTCTCGATCGGCTCAAGCATGACGAGGCGACGCGCCATATTCCGATCCATGTCGTCTCGGCGTCCGACCACAGCCAGGCTGCGCTGTCGCTCGGCGCAGTCGGCTATCTGGTGAAGCCGGTGAAGCGCGAACAGCTCGCCGAAGTGCTGGAAAGCCTGCACGCCAAGCTGGCGACGCGGGTACGGCGCGTCCTCATCGTTGAGGATGACCCGGTCCAGCGCGATGCGGTGGCGCGGCTGCTGCTGACCGACGATGTCGAAACGGTCGGCGTCGGCACCGCCGCCGAATGTCTCGAACAACTGCGCCAGCAGACGTTCGATTGCATGGTGCTGGACCTGAGCTTGCCCGACACATCGGGCTTCGCCTTGCTGGAGACGCTGAGCGAGGAGGGGGATCATGGCTTCCCCCCGGTCATCGTCTATACCGGCCACGACCTGTCGCCTGACGACGAGCAGCGCCTGCGCCGCTATTCCAGCTCGATCATCATCAAGGGCGCCAAGTCGCCCGAACGGCTGCTGGACGAAGTGTCGCTGTTCCTGCACCAGGTCGTGTCGGAACTGCCCCCCGAACAGCGCAAGATGATCCAGAAGGCCCGCAATCGCGATGCCGCGCTGGAAGGGCGCCGCATCCTGATCGTCGAGGATGACGTCCGCAACGTCTACTCGCTGACCAGCGTGCTGGAGCCGCGCGGCGCGGCGGTCCAGATCGCGCGCAACGGGCAGGAGGCGATCGATGCGCTGGCGGCGTCGCTGGACGATCCAGCAAAGAGCATCGACCTTGTCCTCATGGACGTGATGATGCCGGTGATGGACGGACTCACCGCCACGCGCGCGCTGCGCGGCGATCCGCGCTGGGCGGGGTTGCCGATCCTGATGTTGACGGCCAAGGCGATGCCGGACGACCAGCAGCGCTGCCTGGAAGCGGGCGCCAACGATTATATGGCAAAGCCGATCGACGTCGACAAACTGCTCTCGCTGGTGCGTGTATGGATGCCGCGCTAGTGCAAGGCTCCATGCAGGCGGGCGTCGAGGATATCGAAATCCAGTTGCTGCTGGAGGCGCTGTATCAACGCTATCATTATGACTTTCGTCATTATGCGCGCGCGTCGATCAAGCGCCGCCTGGTGCAGGCGCGCGGGCAATTGGGCTTTGCCAGTTTCTCCGCCATGCAGGACCATCTGCTCCACGATCCCGCGACGCTGCCGCGCCTGCTCAACTATCTGACCGTGCAGGTCAGCGAGATGTTCCGCGATCCCGGCTATTTCCGCGCCCTGCGGGAAAAGGTGATCCCGCATCTGCGGACCTACCCCTCGCTCAAGGTCTGGGTCGCCGGCTGCAGCAACGGGGAAGAACTCTATTCGCTGTCGATCCTGTTCCGGGAGGAAGGGCTGGACCAGCGGACGCTCTTCTACGCGACCGACATCAACCCCGACGCGCTCAAGGCCGCGGAAGCCGGCGTCTATCCGCTAGAACAGATCCGCAAGTTCACCAAAAACCATCAGCAGTCGGGCGCACGGTCTTCGCTGTCCGACTATTATACGGCGGATTATGGCCGCGCCGTATTCGACAAGAGCCTGCGATCGCAGGTCGTCTTTTCCGACCACAGCCTGGTGACCGATGCGGTGTTCGCCGAAATGCATCTCATTTCGTGCCGTAACGTCCTTATCTATTTCGACCGCGACCTGCAGGATCGGGCGCTCGGCCTGTTCCGCGACTCCCTCGCACGCAAGGGATTTCTGGGCCTGGGGTCGAAGGAGAGCCTGCGCTTTTCCGATCACGCGCCGTCCTTCGCCGATTTCGTGCGCGAGGAGAAAATCTACCAGAGGCGGGAGCCATGACGGCGCAGCCGATCCAGGCGATCGCGATCGGCGCGTCGGCCGGCGCGGTGCAAGCGTTGCTGCGGATATTACCGGCGCTGCCTGCCGACTACCCGCTGCCGGTGCTGATCGTCGTCCATGTGCCGCCCGACCGCGACAATGCGCTGGTGGGCCTGTTCCGATCCAAATGCCCGCTTCAGGTCAGGGAAGCGGAAGATAAGGAATCGATCGCGGCGGGAACGATCTATTTCGCGCCATCCGATTATCATCTGCTGGTGGAGGCCGACCGATCGCTCGCCTTGTCGTGGGACGAGCAGGTGAACCACAGCCGCCCGGCGATCGACGTGCTGCTGCAAAGCGCGGCCGACGCCTATGGTCCCGCGCTTGTGGGGATCGTCCTGACCGGCGCCAATCATGACGGCGCGGCGGGCCTGGCGGCGGTGGCCGATGTCGGCGGCGTCGCGATCGCGCAGGAACCGGCCGATGCACAGGTGCCGACCATGCCGGCGGCCGCGCTCGCAGTCTGTCCATCCGCGCAGGCCATGACCCTGGACGACATCATTTCCTATCTTCTGACACTGGCGGCGACATGACCAGCGACACGCATCCCCTATATTGCCTGCTGGTCGACGACCTTGAGGAAAATCTGCTGGCGCTCGAAGCGCTGCTCCAGCGCGATGGGCTGATCTGTCTGAAGGCCCGTTCGGGCGAGGAAGCGCTGGAACTGCTGCTGGTCCACGATGTCGCGCTCGCCTTGCTCGACGTCCAGATGCCCGGCATGGACGGGTTCGAACTGGCCGAATATATGCGCGGCAACGAACGCGCGCGCCATGTCCCGATCATCTTCGTGACCGCCGGCAGCGCCGACCGGCAGCGCCGCTTCCGCGGCTATGAGGCGGGCGCGGTGGACTTCATCCAGAAGCCGATCGAAGCGGACATATTGCGGTCCAAGGCCGCCATCTTCTTCGATCTGCACGACCAGCGTCGCCAGATCATCGCGCAGCGCGACGAACTGGCGACGCTGGCCGGCGCGCTTCAGGCGGCGGACCGGCGCAAGAACGAATTTCTCGCAATCCTGGGACATGAATTGCGCAACCCGATCGCGGCGCTGGCGGCCGGATTGCATTTGCTGGAGAAGCGCGAAGGAACGGAGGCCGCGCGCGACATTCGCGGCCGGATGGACCGGCATGTCCATCATCTGTCCCGCCTGATCGAGGATATCCTCGATATCGCCCGCATCGACCAGGGCAAGATTTCGCTGAAGATCCAGCGCATCGTGCTGCAGGATGTCCTCGCCTTCGCCGTGGAAACCTGCCAGCCGACGATCGAGGCGGCGCAGCACCGGCTCGTCATCGATATCGCCGATGATCCGATTAAACTGGACGCCGATTATGCGCGCGTCGTCCAGATCGTCAGCAATCTGCTCAGCAATGCGGCGAAATATACGCAGCCGGGCGGCGAAGTGCGCCTGACCGTTCGGACGGTCGATGGCTGGGCGGAGATAGAGGTGGCGGACACCGGCATCGGCATTGCGCCGGACATGCAGGCCCGGATCTTCGACCTGTTCGCGCAGGTCAAGCGGTCGACCGGCGATGCGCAGGACGGCCTTGGCATCGGATTGGCCCTTGTTCGCCAACTGGTGGCGCTGCACGGCGGCGCGCTCTCGCTCAAGCATAGCGCGCCCGGCGAAGGCAGCATCTTCCAGGTCCGCCTGCCGACGGTCGAGGCGCTGGTGGCCTGAGACAAACGCGCCGCCATTGAGTGTATATGTTGGCAAGGTGGGGCGACCTGAGGTCATCAGGCTCTAGGCCGCTGACATCCCTGAGTCCCCGCGTGCCCCCCTCAACGATCGACTGTATAGCGTAGACGGCTTGCGATGCTAATGACTTGCAACAGCCTCGCCACTGGTCTAGCGGAGCGGCGCGTCACTCTGGGGGACATTATGAATATCCGCGCCGCAATCCTGTTCAACGGCACCGCGCTTTCACGCGCAGCCTGGTCCCTCGCCAGTCTCGCCGCGATGGCGTCCACCGCCGCGCGTGCCGAGGATAGCGATCCGATCGTGGTGACGGCCGCGCGCTCGGTACTGCCGGCCAACGCCCTGCCGCTGACGATCGACGTGATCGACCAGGAAACGCTCAATCAGCAGGTCGCCATTGGCGGTTCCATCGTGGACGCAGTGTCGGCGCTGACGCCCTCCTTCTCCCCCACACGGCAGAAATTGTCGGGCGCGGGCGAAACGCTGCGTGGCCGATCGCCGCTCTATGCCATCAACGGCATTCCGCAGACCGCACCGCTGCGCGACGGCGCGCGCGACGGTTTCACCATCGACCCCTTCTTCGTCGATCGGGTCGAGCTGATTTATGGCTCCAACGCCTTGCAGGGGATTGGCGGCACCGGCGGCATCGTCAACCAGGTGACGGTGTCGCCGCCGAAGAGCGATGGCCTGTCGGGACGTATGCTGATGCAGGGCAATGCCGACACCGGATTCCATGGCGACGGCGTCGGCGGCAAGGTCGCTGGTCTGCTGGCCTGGCGCGGCGGGCGCTGGGACGCGATGGTCGGGGCGGCTTATGAAAAGCGGGGCGTCTTCTATGATGGCCATGGCAACCGTATCGGCACCGACCTGACCCAGGGCGAAACCCAGGACAGCCGCAGCTGGTCGCTGTTCGGCCGCTTCGGCTATGCATTGAGCGACACGGCACGCCTCGACCTGACCATGAGCCGGTTCCAGTTGAAGGGCGAGGGCGATTATATCGCGTCCAACGGCGATTATCGCATCGATCGGCCGACCAGCTCCGTGCGCGGGACGCCACCGGGCGTGCCGGCCACCAGCCGCACCGAAAGCGCGGCACTGACCCTGACCGATACCGATCTGGCCGGCGGCAATCTGATCGCCCAGATTTTCTTCAACCGCTCGCGCGACACCTATGGCGGTGAAATCGCGCCGATCGCGACCTTCCAGGACGCCGCGCTGGCGCCGATCGGCGCGCTGTTCGACCAGTCGCAGAATCGCAGCCGCAAATATGGCGGCAAGCTCAGCTATGAACGCACCATCCCCGGTTTCGAGGCGCTGACCGCGATCGTGGGCGTCGATGCGCTTTACGACCTCACCGAACAAAGGCTGATCGCCACCGGCCGCAGTTGGGTGCCGCCGACCGACTATCGCAGCATCGCGCCCTTCGCGCAGGCTAACCTTGCGCTGTTCGACAAGAAGCTGCGGATCGCCGCCGGCATCCGTCATGAAGATGTGAAGATCGGCATCGACGATTATACCACGCTCGCCAGCTATGGCGGCTTTGCGGTATCGGGCGGCACGCCGCGCTTCAGCGATACGCTGGTCAATGGGGGCGTGATCCTGGAGCCATGGGCCGGCATCCGCGCCTATGCCAGCTATGCAGAAGGCTATACCGTGCCGGACGTCGGTCGCATCGCCCGCGCCGTGGGTCAGGCCGGGGTCGATATCGACGATTATGTGAATATCGAACCGATCGTATCCAACAACCGCGAAGTCGGCGTGGAAGTGAAGCGCGGCCCGCTCGACGCCAGCGCCGCCTATTTCTGGTCGACCAGCAAGAATGGATCGTTGCTGGTCCAGACCGCGATCGGCGCGCCGTTCGAAATCCAGCGGCAGCGCGTGGAAATTCAGGGCCTCGAACTCAATCTCAGCGTCAAGACGCCGCTGCCGGGCCTCACTTTATCGACCGGCTACGCCCATCTGATCGGCCGCACCGACGGCAATGCGACGGACGGCGTGGACAGGGTCGATCGCGATCTGGACGGCGCCAACATCTCGCCCGATCGCCTCAACCTCGCCGCCAGCTATGTGCACGGCCCGCTGTCGGCGCGCATCCAGACGCAATTCTTCCTGGCCCGCCAGTTCGAACGCGCGCCGGGCAATTACAACCCGCTCTACCGGTTCGATGGCTATGACGTGACCGACCTGTCGCTGCGCTATCAGACCGGCTTCGGCGCGCTGACGCTGGCGGCGCAGAATATCTTCGACACCTTCTATATCGACTATTACAGCCAGACCGTCCGTCCCAACGACAATGCCCATTATTTCGCCGGACGCGGGCGCAATGTCACCCTGTCCTGGGACTATCGCTTCTAATGAGACTGCTCGACAGCCTGCATCGCTGGACCGGTGGCATCGTCGGCCTGCTGCTGGCGGTGCTGGGCCTGACCGGCCTGTTTCTGGTGCATCGCGACAGTTTGACCTTTGCGCCCCATGCCGGCGACGTCCGGGTGACCGACATGGAGTCGCTGGCGGCAACGACGCAGCATCTGATGACGACCGGTCCCATGCCGCAATCGATCACCTACGCCTCCGACGATTTCGGCCTGTTGCGCCTGGCCTATAAAGGCGGGAAGGGCGCCTATGCCGATCAGGCGGGTGCGCTGGTGATGCAATGGGACAGCCAGTGGCAGCGGCCCGAATTGTGGCTGTTCGACCTGCACCATCATCTCTTCATGGGTGAGGTCGGCGACACCGTGATCGGGCTGGCGGCGCTGTGCGGCCTGTTCTTCGTCGTCACCGGCGTGCTGCTGTGGTGGCGGACGCGCAAGACCTTTGCCTTTCGTCTGTGGCCGGCGCGGATGAGCCGTTCCTCCATCGTGCGTCACCATCGCGATTTGGGCATCGTCGTCGCACCGCTCTTGCTGCTATCTCTGATGACCGGCGCGATCCTGATATTCCGTCCGATGACGGCGATCCTGTTCGGTCCGGGCGCACCCGCGCAGATCGACCGGTCGCTCGCCGCGCCGCCGCCGCGCGTGGCGGAACTGGGCAAGCATCTGGACTGGGCGGCGATGATCCGCACCGCCCATGCCCGTTTCCCCGATGCCCAGTTGCGCAGCCTGTCGCTGCCGCGCAAGGATAATGGTCTCATCACCATCCGCATGAAGCGACCGCCGGAATGGCTGCCCAATGGCCGCACCACCCTCTGGTTCGCTGCCGACACGGGCGCCCTCGTCGATGCGCGCGACGCGGCACAACTGCCTGGTACGGTAAGGGGCTACAATATGCTCTATCCGCTCCATGCCGCCAAGGTCGGCGGTCTCGCCTATCGACTGGTGATGAGCCTTTCGGGCCTCGCCATGGCATTGCTCGGCACACTTGCGGTCTGGTCCTTCTGGTTCAAGCGTCCGCGCAAGCCCGCGCCAAGGCGCTGAAATGATGCTACAGGGCGACATGCTCACCCTGCGCCAGATCGAAATATTCCGCGCCATCATGATCGCCAAGACGATCAGCGCCGCAGCGCAAATGCTCGGCACGTCGCAGCCGGGCCTCAGCCGGATGCTCGGCCATATGGAGGACAAGCTGCATTTCCGGCTGTTCGACCGGACGCGCGGCCGACTGGTCCCGACCCATGAAGCGCGCGTGCTGTTCCAGGAAGTCGAACATGTCTACAAGGGGTTCGAGGATCTCAACCATGTCATCAAACGGCTGGCCAAGGGAGAGGACCGGACTTTCCGGGTCGGCGCGTCCCCTTCGCTCGGTCATTCGGTGGTGCCCAGGATGCTGGCCCGGCTGACCGCCAACTATCCCGGCCTCACCATCCAGTTCGACATCCTGTCGGTTGAACAGGCGTCCGATTATCTGGCGCTGCAGCGGGGCGATTATGCGCTCAGCGTCTTCCCCATCGACCATCCCAATATCCTGTCCAGCCGGATCGGGGCCGGGCGGATGGTCTGCGCGGTGCCCGCCAGCCATCGACTGGCCGACCGGACGCAGATCAGCGTGGCCGACATCGCCGACGAACAGCTGCAATCCTTTCGCCCGGACACGCCGCACGGCCGCATCATCGCCGACATGTTCGCGCGGGCGGGGCAGGCGCTGGAGGTAGAGACCTATATCCGCTTCGCCGAAACCGCAGTCGCCTTCGTCGCCAACGGCATGGGCGTGGCGCTGGTGGACAGCTTCACCGCGATGCAGGCCCATGCCGAAACCGTGCGCTTCCTGGAGTTCGACGATCCGGGGACGCTGCCGGTCTATATCAACCGCAATCTGGAATCGCCGCGCGCGATCATCGGCGAAACATTCGAAGAGATCGCCCGCACCATATTGCTGGGCGTTCCTCGGCCAAAGCCATAACATAAGGGCATGGCAAAGCGCGTTTGAAACGCTGGAAAGAAAGGAACGATCGCAACATGGTAGCCAGACCCGCAGAATAGAACCAGATACGGCACCGGGTTGGTTAGAGCTATGGGGCATGGTCCGCCCCGCGAGAGGATGAAAGGCGTTTTTTCGATGGCCAGCTATTCCGCCAGCGGCACCGTGTCCGTCCGGCCCTATGTGACCGTGGATACGCCGTCCACGCACGCATCGGCCCCAGCGTCCGACAGCGTCTGGACCGCCCGCCAGATCCTCGTCGTCGCGACCTGCTTCATCCTCAACATGCTCGACGGCATGGATGTGCTGATCCTCTCCTATATCGCACCTGCGCTGTCGAGCGACTGGCAGGTCAGCCCCGAAAGCCTGGGCGTCGTGTTCAGCGCCGGCCTTGCCGGCATGGCGGCGGGCGGCCTGCTCATCGCGCCGCTGGCCGACCGCTTCGGCCGGCGCAAGCTGATCCTTGCCTCGCTCATCATGATGGCCGCCGCGATGTTCGCATCGGGCATCGCCACCTCCATCCCCGAACTGATCGCCAGCCGCTTCGTCGTCGGCATCGGCATCGGCACGGTGCTGGCCAGCATGGCCGCGCTCACCGCCGAATATGCCCCCGAAAAACATCGCACCTTCGCGGTCGGCTTCCTTCAGGCGGGCTATCCCGTCGGCGCGACCATCACCGGCTTCGTCGTGGCCAGTCATGTCACCACCCATGGCTGGCAGGCGATGCTGCTGGGCGCGGCGGCTCTCTGCGCCATCGCCATTCCGCTGGTCTGGCTGCTGCTGCCCGAATCCATTGCCTTCCTGCTCAGCCGCCAGCCCAAGGGCGCCCTGCAAAAGGCGAACAAGCTGCTCGCCTCGATCGGCCAGCCGCAACTCGACACGCTGCCCCCGCAGCAGACCAGCGAAACCCGTCATGCCGGCGTGCGCGGCCTGCTCAGCGAAGGCCGCGCGCCCAGCACCATCCTGCTCTGGCTGGCCATCACCTTCAGCTTCATGACGCTCTATTTCGTCATCAGCTGGATTCCCAAGCTGGCGGTCGAAGCCGGCCTGCCGGCCAAGGACGCCATCTACGCCGGCGCCATCTACAATATCGGCGCCTTCATCGGCACCTCCTCGATCGGACTCGTCGCCATGCGTTTCGACCTGCGCCGCCTGATTCTGGTCTATATGGTGCTCGCTGCCGCCGCACTCACGGTCTTCGGGTCGGTCGCCATGCCGCTCGTTGCGACACTGGGCACGGCCTTCCTGATCGGCGTCTTCGTGCAGGGCGGCTTCAACGGCTGCTATCCGCTCGCCGCCAGCCTGTATCCGCCCGAAGCGCGCGGCACCGGCATCGGCTGGGCCATGGGCGTCGGCCGGATCGGCGCGGTGATCGGCCCGATGCTCGGTGGCTTCCTGCTCGCGGCCAAGGTGTCGCTGCCGGTGATCTTCGGCATTTTCGCGGTGCCGGTGGTGCTGGCGGGCCTGTGCGCCGCGCTCATCCGCCTGCCCAAGGCCGCCTGAACCTCTCGACCAAGGACAAATCCCATGTTCCAGACCCCCGTATCGGATACGGGCCGACCGGTCGCGTCCATCCTCTGCGGCCTGATCGGCAGCGGCATAGCCGGATCGCGCAGCCCGCAAATGCATGAAGGCGAAGCCCGCGCGCTCGGCCTGCCGATGGTCTATCGCATCCTCGATGGCGAAGTGATGGGCTATGACGCGGCGGGCCTGCCGCGCCTCATCCCCATGCTGGCGGCCATGGGCTTCGACGGCATCAACGTCACCCATCCCTTCAAGCAGGACGTCATGCCGCTGCTCGACAGCCTGTCGCCTGCGGCCAAGGCGCTGGGCGCGGTCAACACCATCCTGTTCGAAGATGGCCGCACCTATGGCGACAATACGGACTGGTCCGGCTACCGCGCCCACTTCCTTGCCGGCCTTGGCCAGCACAAGCGCGCCCATGTCGCGATGATCGGCGCAGGCGGGGCCGCAGCGGCGGTCGGCTATGCCCATCTCGACCTCGGCGCCACGCGCCTCACCCTGTTCGATCCCGCACAGGACCGGGCGCAGCTACTGGCCGATCGCCTGACCACGCTCTTCCCCGCTGCGCAGGTGACGGCCGCCCCCACAGCGCAGGCTACCATCAGCGGCGCCAACGGCGTGGTCCAGACGTCGCCGATCGGCATGCTCAGCCATCCCGGCCTGCCCTTCGATCCCGATCTGCTGACAGCCGATCAATGGGTGTCGGACATCATCTATTTCCCGCTCCAGACCGCATTGCTCGCCGCCGCGCAGGCGAAGGGCTGCGCGACGCTGACCGGCGGCGGCATGGCGGTGATGCAGGCGGCCCACGCCTTCGCCCTGTTCACCGGAACCGAACCGGACGCCGCGCGGATGCTCCGCGATTTCGACCGCGCCAGCGCAGGAGACGCCGCATGATCGCCGACACGCCCCCTGCCATCGTCGTGCCTGCGCCGGTCGTGCTGGCAAAAGCCGCGCAGTTGCAGGGACCATCCGCCGGGCCCCAGACACCGCCGCCAGCCGCCCCGGCCGACAAGCCCGGCTGGCGCTCACGGCTGAAGGACAAGGGCGTCGATCTCACCTTCTCCTATGTCTCCGAAAGCGCAGCAAGCATCACCGGCGGGCGGGACGGCGGCGCGGCTTACACGCAGCAATTGCTCGCCTCCGCCTCGATCGACACGGGCAAGGCGTTCGGCCTCAATGGCGGCAAGCTGATCGCCACGATCATCCACCGCAAGGGGGAGGACCTGACCGCAACCCGCCTCGGCAATCTGTTCGAAGTGCAGGAATTGTTCGGCGGCGGCCAGGATCTGCGGCCGGCCGAACTCAGCTACGAACAGAAGTTGAACGGCGGCAAGACCGCGGTGAAATTCGGCCTTTATCATACGGGTGACGATTTCGCGACCTTGCCCAGCGGTTGCCAGTTTCAGAATTTCGCCTTCTGCCCGCGCCCGACCACGCTTTTCTATAATAGCGGCTTTTCGGGCTTTCCGATCCCGCGCTGGGGTCTGCGCGTGCGGCAGGAGATTGCGCCCAACCTCAGCGTCACTGTCGCGGGTTTCGAGGTCAACGCTTTCCGCGCCCAGACCGGGGCAGGGTGGAAACTGGCGCCGCGCTTCGACAGCTTCGTCTTTCCGGTCGAGCTGGGGCTGAAGACAGGGCAGAAGCCGGGCGGCCTGCCGGGCCTGTTTCGCGTAGGCGGGCTGGTCGACACCACCGACCGCGCCGATGTACGCGACGATATCAACGGCGATTCCTATGTCCTGTCCGGCCTGTCGCCCGCGATGCGGCAGGAACGGTGGAGCGCCTGGGTCATGGGCGAACAGATGATCGTCCGCTTCGGGCCGGGCGATCGCGGCCTCAGCCTGTTCGGCACGCTCACTTTGTCGGATCGCCACACCGCGCGGGTGCCGACCTTCATCAGCGGCGGTTTCGTCGCACGTGGCCTGTGGGACAGCCGGCCCAAGGATAATTTCGGCCTCGGCCTCGTCTATGCCCGCGTCAACCCGCGCATCACCGATCGCCAGCGCGATCAGCTATCGCTGGGGCAGGATGTCGCGGTCCAGACGCATGAAATGAGCGGCGAAATCTTCTATGGCTGGCAGGCGACCCGCCAGTTGCTGCTGCGCCCCAACCTCCAATATATCCACCGCGTCGGCGCGACCGATCGTTATCCTGATGCCGTGGTGGCGGGGGCGACGATTAAGCTCATCCTGTAAGGGCAGGGCGCTGTCCTACAGCGCCCGTAACCCGTAATATGCTATTTGCCGTTCGTCCTGAGCCTGTCGAAGGACGGTCCTTCGACAGGCTCAGGACGAACGGACATTGTTCGATAATTTCCAACATGTATTCTGAAATGTCGCATTCAGCGGGAAATATGCGAAGTTAAGCGCCCATATTCCTACAATGTCGCCGCCGGGATCGCGTCCGGCCGGAACCGGTTCTGCGCCGCCAGCCGTACCCCGGCATTGGGCGCGCCATAGCCCGCATAGCCCTTCGCCCGCTGGACGAATTCGAAGAAGAACAGCTTGTCGAAGGCGCGGCTATACATCTGCCAGAAGCCCGCCCCATCGCCATCCTCGTCATAAAGGACGCCGTCCGCCGCCATCCGCGCTGCCATCGCCGCGTCGAGGTCGAAGCGTGCGGCAAGGTCGGCATGATAATTGGCCGGTATCTCCAGCATCGCCGCGCCATGGTCCCGCAAGCCCCTGGCCGTCGCGAAAATATCGTCTGTGGTCAGCGCGACATGCTGATACCCGCCGCCAAAGCCATGGTCGAGGAAGCGGGAGGACAGGGTTTCCCGCGCATCGGACGCATTGATCGTCACCCGGAACGCGCCGTCCGCCGACTGCAAGGCCTGACTATGGACCAGCCCCGATGGGTCGATCACATCCTGCGGCCCGCGCGCTTCCAGTCCGAACAGCGAACGCCAGTAAAGCTGCCAGGACAGGAATTCGTCATTATGGACGACAGCGGCCAGATGGTCGATGCCGCGCACATCCGCACCGATCGCATCTGCATCCATCTCCACCGCGTCGAACTCGCGTGCCCACAGTCCCTCCACCTCATGATCGTCGATCAGGTAGATGAGGCTGCCGCCGACCCCGCGCAGCGCCGGCATCGCCATCCGGCCCGGTCGCCCTTCGGGGCTATAGGCCTTGATCCCCAGCGCGGCGGCGCGGGCCAGCACGGCCGCCTTGTCCTTCACCCGCACGCCGATGGCGCAGATCGCCGTGCCCTGCGTCGCGCGATAGGCGCTGGCAAAGCCCTTCGGTTCGGCATTGACGATCAGGTTGACGCCGCCCTGCCGCCATCGCGTCACCTTCTTGTGGCGATGCTCGCCCACCAGCGTGAAGCCCAGCGACGCGAAGCTGCTGCCCAGCCGCGCGGCATCGCTGCCATCGGCGGTGAACTCCACGAACTCGCAGCCCAGCACCGGCTGCGGTGCGGGCATGGCGGTCGGCTGGGCGATCAGCCGTTGCGCGGTATCGCGGACATAGTCGAGCGAGCGATGCCCATCCTCCGCCACCAGTCGCGCGGCGTTGGACCGGAAGCGATCGTTGAAGATCTCCAGGCTCAGCGGCCCGTCATAACCGGTGCGCAATATCTCCGCCACGAAGCCCGCGACATCCAGCCCGCCCTGTCCCGGCAAGTTGCGGAAATGACGGCTCCAGTAAAGCAGGTCCATGTCGAGCAGCGGCGCGTCGGCCAGTTGCACGAAAGCGATCTTGTTACCCGGTATCGCCTGAATGCTCTCGCTCGGAATCTGGCGCGACAGCGAATGATAGCTGTCGAGGATGATACCGATATTCGGATGGTCCACCGCCTCCACGATCGCCCAGGCGTCGCGATGGTCGTTGACATGCCGGCCCCAGGCCAGCGCCTCATAGCCGACGATGATGCCGCGTTTCTGCGCGATCCCGCCCAGTTCGCGGAAATCATCGACGATCCGGTCACGTTCGCCCAATGCGGCGGGATGGCAACTGGAACAGAAGAGGATGCGGTCGGTCCCCAGCTCCGCCATCAGGTCGAACTTGGCCCGCACCCGGTCGAAGGCGCGACGGCGAAGGTCGCCTGACAACCCTTCGAAATCGCGGAAGGGCTGGTAGAGCATGCAGGCGAGGCCGAGGTCGTCCAGCATCGCCCGCACCTCTTTCGGCGACAGGGATGACCCGACCAGATCATTTTCGAAAATCTCGACCCCGGCAAAACCCGCAGCAGCCGCCGCCTTCAGTTTCTCCTCCAGCGTCCCGCGCAGCGATACGGTGGCGATGGCGTTCAGGGATCGGGCAATGGTCATGGCGGCTCCTCGGCAGAGCCGCCATGATCCTCTCCCCGGTCAGCATCGGCAATCGGGCCGAACTGACCGGGGCATAGCTTATGGTTATACTATCCTATTTGCGCTCCGCTGCCGTGGCATCGCGGGTCGCACGGAATTCGCTGTCCGCTGACCAGTTGGGCCAGTCATGACTGTCCGCCACGCGTCGTCCAACATTATAGAGCAGGGTCAGGTCGCCGACCCAGCTGCTCGTATCCCAATTGGCATCATATTCGTCCGCCGGCTGATGATAGCGATCCTTGGTATAGGCGTACTGCAACAGCTTGCCGCGCTCGGCCCCGCCATTCACCAGTTCGCGCCCCGGATTGAAGGAAATGGCGGGCACGCCGCGCTTGGCCATCGGGAAATGGTCGGAGCGGTAGAAGCTGCCCGCTTCCGGCCGTGCGTCCGGCGTGTAATGGCGGCCCAGCTTCTCGCCTTCCTGCGTCAGCGTGGTCAGCAGGTCCAGCTTGGCCGCGCCCGAAATGCTGAAATTACTCGTCTTCTCCATGCCGAACGGCCCGTCCATATTGACTATGCCGGCCGTGGTCGCCAGCGGACGCAGCGGATTGTCGGCATAATATTCGGACCCCAGCAACCCCTTTTCCTCGGCCGTCACCGCCAGGAACAGCACGGTGCGCTCGGGCTTCGGCCCCTTGGCATAGGCGCGGGCCAGCTCCAGCAGCGCGGCGGTACCCGACGCATTGTCCTTCGCGCCATTATAGATGGTGTCGCCCTTCGCATCGGGCGCGCCGATGCCCAGATGGTCCCAATGCGCCGAATAGATCACCGTCTCGTCGGGATATGTGCCGCCCTGCACCAGCCCCGCGACATTATGCGAGGTAATGATCTCCGACTTCACCGCATAGTCGGCGCTCATCGTGGCCTTGAGCGGAATGGGCTTGAAATCCTTCTTGCGCGCCGCCGCTTTGGCCGCCTCGAAATCCACGCCGGATGCCGCCAGCAGCTTCGCCGCCAGATCCTTCTGCATCCACCCTTCCATCTGCGTATGCGCGGCCTTGGGATCGGCGCGGACGATGTCGAACATGGTATTGGTGTTGCTGTTCTTGACCGTGGCCCAGCCATAGGAGGCCGGCTCGCTCTCATGCACCACCAGCACGCCCGCCGCGCCCTGCCGCGCGGCTTCCTCATATTTGTAGGTCCAGCGGCCATAATAGGTCATCAGCTTGCCGCCGAAATCGCCTTCGCCACCCTCGAAATCCGGGTCGTTGACCAGCACGACCATGATCTTGCCCTTCAGGTCCACGCCCTTGAAGTCGTCCCATCCACGTTCCGGCGCCTTCACGCCATAGCCGACAAAGACCAGCGGCAGGTCGGCGAACTGAACCGATGACTGGCCAGTCTCGGCCGCGCGCACCGCGATTTCGCTACCTTGCGTCAGCGCCTCAGCGCTGCCGCCGATATTCATCGACAGGGCCGGCGTGCCAGTGATGTCCGACATGCGCAGCGGCACATCCTGGAACCAGCTGCCCTTGGGCCCGGCCGGCTTCAGCCCCGCCGCCTTCATTTGCGCGGAAATATAGTCGATCGTCTTCACCTCGGCGCGGGTCGCCGGGCCGCGCCCTTCAAAGGCGTCGCTCGCCAGCGTCTTGATGTCGGCGCTGACACGGGCCACGTCGAAGCTGGGCGGTGCCGCCAGCGCGATCGCCGATGTGGACAGCAGGCCGGCCAGCATCAACGGGCGGGCGAACGATGAAGAGAACAGCATAATCAACTCCTTGGCGCAGGGCTGCGCGATGAGTCGGATCATGCCGATCGGACGGCCAATGTCGACGGCCTTTGTAAACAGGCCGGGGCGCCGGCCTGGCGTGCTGGCATATCCGCGGGAAAGATTGTAGCGCAGGACGCATGACGGAACATGCCTCGACGATGGATATATCCCGCCGCGAATTTGCGACCCGCGATGGACTGACGCTGGTCGGCGATGTCGGCGGTCCGATCGACGCTCCCACGATCATGCTGCTGCACGGCGGCGGGCAGACCCGCCATAGCTGGTCGGGCGCGATGCGCCGGATGATCGGGGAGGGCTATCATGTCATCAATTTCGATGCGCGAGGGCATGGCGACAGCAGTTGGTCGGAAGAGGGGGATTATTCGCTCGCGGCGCGCGGTGCGGATTTGCAGGCGGCCATCGGCGATCGCCGCCCGGTCGCGCTCGTCGGCGCATCCATGGGCGGCATGACCAGTTTCTACGCGGTCGGTATGGGCCAGGCGCCACAGGCGACCGCGCTTGTGCTGGTCGATATCGTGCTGCGTCCGGCACCGGCCGGCGTGGACAAAATCCAGCGATTCATGCAAGCCCATGCGGGCGGCTTCGCCAGCGTCGATGATGCCCTTGCGGCTGTCATCGCCTATAATCCGCAACGCAAGGCGCAGCGCGATGCATCCGGCATCATGAAAAATCTGCGCCTGCACGACGACGGGCGTCTCTACTGGCATTGGGATCCAAGGATGCTGGCGGCACGGCCCAGCGCCGAACCGCCCACCTGGACCGAGGAGTTGCTGGCGGTGAGCGGGCGGGTGTCGATCCCGACCTTGCTGGTGCGCGGCGGCAAGAGCGACATCGTCGATGACGAAGGCGTGGCCGAACTCGTCCGGCTGGTGCCACAGACCGAAATATATTGCGTCCCGGAGGCCGGCCATATGGTCGCAGGCGACAGCAATGACACCTTCAGCGACGGCGTGCTGGATTTTCTGCGCCGCATCCGCTTTGGAGCGCAATAGCCAGGATGGCCGCATGAACAAGGGGCCATGATCGTTGCTGCAACAACCATGGCCCCTTTTCCCGATAGTGCGCGCGAACCTTATTTCATCGTCGGAATGACGAAGCTCTGGTCCACCACTGCGCCGCCGGTCGGCCAGCGCTGCGTGATCTTCTTGGTGCGGGTGTAGAAGCGCACGCCGTCCTCGCCATATTGATCGAGATCGCCGAAGCCCGAGCGCTTCCAACCGCCGAAGCTGTGATAGGCGACCGGCACCGGGATCGGCACGTTGATGCCGACCATGCCGACTTCGACCTGCGCCGCAAACTTGCGGGCGTAATCGCCATTGCGGGTGAAGATGGCGACGCCATTGCCATATTGATGCTTGCTCGGATAGCTCAGCGCTTCCTCGAACGTCTCGGCGCGCAATATCTGGAGAACCGGGCCGAAAATCTCGTCCTGATAGCTCTTCATCTGCGGCGTGACCCGGTCGATCAGCGTGGGGGCGAGGTAGAAGCCATCCTCATAGCCCTGAAGCTGGAAGCCGCGCCCGTCGACCACGATTTCCGCGCCTTCATCCGCTGCCATCTGGATATAGCTTTCCACCCTTGCCTTATGCTGGCCGGTGACGAGCGGGCCATATTGCGCATCCGGATCGCTCGGGATGCCGGGGCGCAGCGTCTCGATCGCGGCGATCAGCTTGGTGCGGAAGATTTCCGCCGTAGCTTCGCCCACCGGAGTCACGACCGGCAACGCCATGCAGCGTTCGCCCGCCGAACCATAGGCCGCGCCGACGATGTCGGCGACCGCCTGGTCCATGTCCGCATCGGGCAGGATGATGCCGTGATTCTTCGCGCCGCCCATGCACTGGGCGCGCTTGCCGTTCGCCGCGGCGCGCTGATAGACATAATTGGCGATGTCGGACGATCCGACGAAGCTGACCGCCTTGATATCGGGATGGTCGAGGATGGCGTCGACGATTTCCTTGTCGCCATGGACGACGTTGAGGATGCCTGCAGGCAGACCCGCTTCCAGCGCCAACTCCGCGAGACGCACCGGCACCGACGGGTCGCGCTCGGACGGCTTGAGAATGAAGGCGTTACCGCAGGCGATCGCCATCGCGCTCATCCACAGCGGGATCATTGCGGGGAAATTGAACGGCGTGATGCCCGCGACGATGCCCAGCGGCTGGCGCACCGAATAGACGTCGATGCCGGGGCCTGCGCCCTCGGTATAGTCGCCCTTCAGCAGATGCGGGATACCGCAGGCGAATTCCACCACTTCCAGACCGCGCTGGATGTCGCCCTTGGCATCGGCGATCACCTTGCCATGTTCGGACGACAGCATCCGCGCCATCTCGTCCAGATTGGCCTCGATCAGTTCCTTGAAGCGGAACATCACGCGGGCGCGGCGCTGCGGGTTGGTGGCGGCCCAGTCCGGCTGCGCCGACAGGGCCGAATCCATAGCCTTCTGCAATTGCGACGGGGTGGCGAGTTCGACCTGCGCCTGCACCGCGCCGGTCGACGGGTCGAGTACGTCCGACAGGCGCGCGCCGGGGAAGGACACGCTTTTCCCGTGAATGAAATGGCTGATGGAACGCATGGTTTTTGATCCTCTCCAGACGATGCAATGCAAGCGCTATAGACCCGCCGGCTTTGCAGATATACAGGGGCAATGACACAATGATTGTGCAGATTTGCCCATGCTGAATTCCGACGAACTACGCCTCTTCCTGGCGGTGATGCGCGAAGGCAATATGCTCGCCGCCGCGCGCCGTATCGGCGTGGATCATAGCACGGTCGCCCGGCGCATGACCAATATGGAGCGCACGCTGGGCGCACGGCTGTTCGATAGGTCGCCACGCGGCGTGATGCCCACGCCCGCCGCCTTCGCCCTGGTCGGTCATGCCGAACGGATCGAAAGCGAGTTGCTGGCGGCGATCAGCAGCGTGGAGGGGCGCGACCGCGATGTCGAAGGCACCGTGCGGCTGGCGACGCCCGAAGCCTGCGCGGCGCATCTGGTGGCACCCCATGTCGCGAAGTTACGCGCGCGCCATCCCCGGCTGACTCTGGAACTGGCGTCGGAAAGCCGTGCCGCGAGCCTCTCGAAACGCGAAGCGGACATTGCGGTGATGCTGAATCCGCCGCCTCGGGGACGGCTGGTGACACGCAAGCTGGTGGACTATCGTCTCGCCCTTTATGGATCGCGCGACTATCTGGAGCGGGAAGGGGTGCCAGAAAGCCGCGCCGACCTCGCCCGGCACGGCTTTGTTTCCTATATCGACGATCTGGCCGGATTTCCCGAAATGATCGCACTCGATGAACTGCTGCCAGGCGCAGATATACGCTTTCGCGCCAGTTCGAGCGCAGCGCAACATGCCGCGGTCGCGGCCGGCATGGGACTGGGGATGCTCCATGTCTTCGCTTCCGCACAGGACGAGCGGCTGATCCGGATTATGCCGGAAGACATGGCGGCGCAACGCAGCTACTGGCTGGTGATGCACGCCGATCTGGAGGGATTGCCCCGCGTCCGGGCGGTGGTCGATTTCCTGGACGAGGTCATGCGAACCCTGCGCGATCAGTTCTGACCGCGCAGAATCCTGTGCCTTGCCTTGTCAGGCGTCAATCGCATCCTGTTTGAGGCGGGCGACATGGCCCAGCACGGCTTCGGCATGTTCCGTCCGGCAGATCAGCAGGTCAGGCAAATAGACGTCCTGCTGGTTGTAGACGAGGGGCGAGCCGTCGATGCGGGAGCAATGCAGGCCGTGGGCGAGTGCGACGGCGACTGGCGCCATGCTGTCCCATTCGAACTGGCCGCCGCTATGGAGGTAGATGTCGGCCTGCCCCAGAATGATCGCCATCGCCTTGGCGCCGGCCGATCCCATCGGCACCAGTTCGGCATCCAGCGCCGCCGCGACCGCGACCGCTTCGGCGGCGGGGCGGGTGCGACTGACCACCATGCGCAGCTTTTCGGGCGCGGGTGGCAACGGTAGCGGTTCGTCGGAGCGCAGCACCATGCCCCGACCCCGGCCTTCAGGGTCCAGCCCCGGCAGTGCGACCGCACCGATCACCGGCTGACCGTCGATCGCCAGGCCCACATGCACCGCCCAGTCGGCCCGCTCCTCGCCATATTCGCGGGTGCCGTCGACCGGATCGACGATCCACACCCGGCTCTTGGCCAGGCGGTCGTCATTATCCTTTTCCTCTTCGGACAGCAGCCCGTCGTCGGGCCTCTGCTCACGCAGGGCGTGGCAGAGAAACTGGTTGGCGGTCTGATCCCCCGCCTTGCCCAGCGCCTTCGGGCTGAACAGGCCCGACGCGCGCACGTCGAGCAGCAGCCGGCCCGCGATCTCGGCGAGATAGGAGGCGAGTGCGGCGTCCGATAGAGCGACGCTCATGGGATCAGCCTCGCGACGATCGCCTCGGCCGCTTCCTCCGCGGTCATCTCCGCCGTGTCGATCCTGATCTCCGGATCTTCGGGCGCTTCATAGGGGCTGTCGATGCCGGTGAAATTCTTGAGCTGGCCCGACCGCGCTTTCTTGTAGAGTCCCTTGACGTCGCGCGCTTCCGCATCAGCCAGTGACGTGTCGATATGCACTTCCACGAACTCGCCCGGCTGCATCATGCTGCGCACCATGTCGCGCTCGGCGCGGAAGGGCGAGATGAAGGCGGTGATGACGATCAGGCCGGCGTCGGTCATCAGCTTCGCCACTTCGCCCACGCGGCGGATGTTTTCCACCCGGTCGGCATCGGTAAAGCCCAGATCCTTGTTCAGGCCGTGACGGACATTGTCGCCATCAAGCAGGAAGGTGTGACGGTTCATCCGCGCCAGCTTCTTTTCGACAATGTTGGCGATGGTCGACTTGCCCGCGCCAGACAGGCCAGTGAACCACAGCACCGCCGGCTTCTGGTTCTTCAGATTGGCGTGGAAATCGCGGCTGACATCGGTCGCCTGCCAGTGGACATTCTGCGCGCGGCGCAGGCTGAAATGCAGCATACCCGCCGCCACGGTGGCATTGGTAAGCTTGTCGATCAGGATGAAGCCGCCCAGCGTGCGATTGGCCGCATAGGATTCGAACACGATCTGCTTGTCGGTCGACAGGTTGGCGACGCCGATGGCGTTCAGCTCCAGCGTCTTGGCGGCCAGATGCTCCATCGTGTTGACGTTGACCTGATATTTGGGCTGCTGCAGCGTGGCGGTCACCATCTGGGTGCCGATCTTGAGCCAGTAGGAACGGCCCGGCAGCATTTCCTCGTCCGCCATCCACACGATCGTCGCCTCGAACTGGTCGGCGACCTGGGGCGGGTTGTCCGACGTCGCGATCACGTCGCCGCGCGAGCAGTCGACTTCATCGGCGAAGCAGAGCGTGACCGACTGGCCGGCCACGGCTTCGTCAAGGTCGCCATCGAGCGTCACGATACGCGTGATCGTGCTGGTCTTGCCTGAGGGCAGGACGCGGACCGCGTCGCCGGGCCGGACCGATCCGGTCGCGATCTGGCCGGAAAAGCCGCGGAAGTCGAGATTGGGGCGGTTGACCCACTGCACGGCCATGCGGAAAGGCTTGTCGGCATCGGCCGCGCTGTTGACCTCCACCGTTTCCAGATGCTCGATCAGCGCAGGCCCCTGATACCAAGGCGTATTGTCCGACGGGCCGGTGATATTGTCGCCCTTGAACCCGGAGATTGGCATCGGCGTGAACGCAGTGATGCCGATCGAGCGGGCGAATTCGGCATAGTCGCTCACGATCCGATCGAATACCGCCTGATCGTAGCCGACCAGATCCATCTTGTTCACCGCCAGCACGATGTTGCGAATGCCGATGAGGTGCGCGAGATAGCTGTGACGGCGGGTCTGGGTCAGGATGCCCTTACGCGCGTCGATCAGGATGACGGCAAGGTCGGCGGTCGATGCGCCCGTCACCATGTTGCGGGTATATTGTTCGTGGCCGGGCGTGTCGGCGACGATGAACTTGCGCTTTTCGGTCGCGAAGAAGCGATAGGCGACGTCGATGGTGATGCCCTGCTCACGCTCGGCGGCGAGGCCGTCTACGAGGAGGGCGAAGTCGATCTCCTGCCCTTGCGTACCCACACGCTTGCTGTCCGCTTCCAGCGCGGCCAGTTGATCCTCGAAGATCATTTTGCTGTCGTAGAGCAGGCGGCCGATCAGTGTCGACTTGCCGTCGTCCACCGATCCGCAGGTGATGAAGCGCAGCATCGTCTTATGCTCATGCACCTTGAGATACTGGTCGATATCCTGCGCGATGAGGGCGTCGGTCTTGTAGATGGGATCGGCGATGGTGTCGGTCATAATCTAAATTCCCCGTTCGGGCTGAGCTTGTCGAAGCTCTCCACTGAGCGAAGCGAAGTGCTCCCCGTCGGTCGGCCGAGCCCTCGACGGGCTCAGGGCGAATGATGGGAGCGTGAAGGTTCAGAAGTAGCCTTCCTGCTTCTTCTTCTCCATGCCGGCGCCGCCCGCATCCTTGTCGATCGCGCGGCCCTGCCGTTCCGAAGTGGTGGTGAGCAGCGTTTCCTGGATCACTTCGGGCAAGGTCTTGGCCGTGCTTTCGACCGCACCGGTCAGCGGATAGCAACCCAGCGTGCGGAAGCGGATCGAGCGCATCACCGGCGTCTCGCCCGGTTGCAACGGGAAGCGATCGTCATCGACCATCAGCAACATGCCATCGCGCTCCACCGTCGGGCGTTCGTCCGCAAAATAGAGCGGCACGATCGGCACATCGTTGAGATGAATATATTGCCAGATATCCAGCTCGGTCCAGTTGCTGATCGGGAAGATGCGGATGCTCTCGCCCTTGTTCTTGCGCGCGTTGTAGAGGTTCCACAATTCGGGCCGCTGATTCTTGGGATCCCAGCCGTGCGACGCGGTGCGGAAGGAGAAGATGCGCTCCTTGGCCCGGCTCTTTTCCTCATCGCGTCGCGCGCCACCGAACGCCGCGTCGAAACCGTAGAGGTTGAGCGCCTGCTTCAAGCCTTCCGTCTTCCACATGTCGGTGTGCAGCGCGCCATGATCGAACGGGTTGATACCGCGGTCCATCGCTTCCTGGTTGCGATAGACCAGCAACTCCATGCCGCTTTCCTGCGCCATTCGGTCGCGCAGCTTGTACATTTCCTGGAATTTCCACGTCGTGTCGACGTGCAGCAGCGGGAAGGGCGGTGGCGAAGGGTAGAACGCCTTGCGCGCCAGATGCAGCATCACGGCGCTATCCTTGCCGACGGAATAGAGCATCACCGGCTTCTCGGCCTCCGCCACAACCTCACGCAGGATGTGGATGCTCTCGGCCTCCAGCCGCTCAAGATGGGTCAGTGTCTTCGCGTCCATCATAGATCCTCGCAATCTTCTTGCGTGCAGCTTTGGCAGCAAGCAACTAACATTGGACCTCCCATATGGGAGGGTGTAGGATCGACCCATGCGATTGGATGATTCCGGCCTGCTGGTGAGCCTGAACGAGGGCATGTTCCAGCAACCTCTCTGGCATGATTTTCTCGAACGGCTGCGCAGCCGGATGCAGGTCCGTTACGCCAGCCTCGCTTTCCGTCCGATTGATGAGAAGAGCATCGTGGAGCTTTACGCCGGCCCCGCGATTCCACCGCATCTCGACCGGCTATTTGCCGAGAAATTCGCGCGCGATCCCTTACCTTATCGGGACATGCGGGAAGGACGGGTCTATTCGCTGTCCGAACTGGTCCCGCCAGACAATGTCGAGCTGCAATCCTATCGCAACGATTTTCTACGTGGCCTGGGCGTGGAGGATATAAGATCCGTTCGGGTGACCGAAAGCAGCGGGGTGGATGCCTGGCTGAGTTGCGCGGGCCCACGCATATCGTCATCGGCGACGGCATTGCTGACCGCGCTCGCACCACATCTGCGCGCGGCGTTGCGCGGCTTCGTGGCGCTTGAGCGCGAGAAATTGCGATCGACCCTGACCTCCGAAGCCTTCGGGCGACTCAATTTCGGCTGGCTGACGCTGGACGCCCAGTGCCGCATCCTCGACATGACCGCCCATGTCGAGCAACTGTTCCAGCGCAACAGCATCCTGCGGCGAGGGCGGTACGACCGACTGACCCCGACATCGCCGGGGCTGGACCGCGAACTGACCGCGCTGGTCAAGACCTTCGCCCAGGATGCGGAGGCGCGTCCGCGCGCAATCAACCTGAGCCGCGATCCATGGATGGACATGCTGGTCGCGCCGTTCCGCGGACAGTCGATGGCGGCGGGCGGCGCTCCGGTGGCGATCGTCTATCTGAGCGGCGATCGATCGTCGCAGGCGGATCGGTGCGAGCAGTTGGTCGATCTGTTCGGATTGCTGCCCAGCGAAGCGCGGCTCGCCTGGGAAATGGGCCAGGGCATTCCAATCATGCAGGCCGCCGCCAATCTGGGACTGACGGTCGAGACGGCGCGAAACTATTCCAAGAAAATCTACGCCAAGATGGGTGCGCGCGGCCAGGCCGAGCTGGTGCGGATCATCCTGAGCAGCGTGCTGGCGATCGCCTGACGGGGGACGCTGCGACGGCGAACTGGACAGTTGTACGCCGAACGCGACGTGCGATAAATTTAACATAATATATATTATCGTGTTTCCATGTCAGTTTGGGAGGCAAGCCGATCCACCCCTTTTCTGGGCAGCGCACAAGTCGATCGCTCCCGCCCCCAGCGACCGGGTGGTGCGGCGATCCGGTACGAAGATACCCCGCCATATCGCGCCTTACCTTCGACTTGCCGTGTGCGTCTTTGCAGGCAAGCGCACCGGACATCCGCGTCAATATTTCGCCCTGATACTGGCGAACAGGCTGCGACCTGGTTCGGGGAAACCGTCGGTCAGCATATAATAGTCGTCGAACAGGTTGCGTGCCCCGACGCCGATCTCGATCCCGGGACGGATGGCGTAGTCGACCCGAATAGCTGCATTGACGTAAGCGCCGGTACGGTAGTAGCGCGCGGGCTGCGTCGCTGGCGTGGCGGTGAAGATCGTCCAGCGGTTCGACGCGAGGTCGACGCTGGGCACAATATGCAGCGCGGCGACCGGCGACCAGTCGAGATAGGCGAACCCCTTGTGCGTCGGCACGCCGGTCGGCCGGAAGAGCGCGTTTGTGGGGTCCGTCAGGTCGCGCTTGATGCCGGTATAGTTGAAACCGGCGTCGAGGCCGGACGTGATCGTCGCCGATACGGACAGTTCGACGCCATAATATTCGCCTTTGCCGACATTGCGGCTCTGGGTCATGTTGCGCAACGCGCACCCCGCCGTGGGAACGGCAGGCGGCAGGGTCGATGCCGTGCAGGGATAGGCCGGCGTGAGAATGCCGAAAATGGCGTTGCGCACCCAACTGTAGAAGGCGGCACCTTCGACCCGGATCGTGCCGTCGCTCCAGCTACCGCCGATTTCCGCATTGGTGGCCCGTTCGGACTTCAGGTCCGGATTGGGGATCGCCTGGTTGAAGCGCTGGCTGAACCGTTCGAAGATGGTCGGGAAGCGGGTGCGCGAGGACAGGCTGGCGTACAACTGGATGGCATCGGTCGCCCGCCAGTCCATTCGACCCTGCGCGTTCCACGCGTCGCTGTCGCGGCGGGGATATTGATAGATGACCGATGGCACGCCCGACGTGCCCAACGGCGCGCCATATTCCTGCGCCTGTTCCAGATTGCGCCAGTCGAAGCTGCCGCCCAGGGTGAAGGTCAGCGCGGGCGAGAGCTTGAGTTCATTTTCCAGCGCGACCGAATAGGTGTCTTCGGCCTGGGTCTGACGCGGTTCGGTCGTCCCCACCCCGGCCGTCGAGAAGCTGGTCTGGAACTCCACATGCTTGTCGTGGCGATAATGGTAGGCCAGCCGCAGCGTATCCGCGTCGGTCGCGCGGAAATCCAGTTGCAGCGATCCGCCCCACGCCTTGTCCGCATAGGGGCTGTCGAACGCGAAGGGCCGGGTCTGGCTGGATTGGGCGCGCGTGTCGAAGGACCGCAGGATCGAATCGAACTGGTTGTAATAACCGCGCGTCTTTATCGTCGCGCGATCGCCCAGCGCCGTGGTCGAAAGGAAATAGACGCTGGTGATATTCCATTGCGGCCAGTCCCAGAAACGCGGCGTCGTTATCGTGTCGCTGATGTGAAGCGGCGCGCCCTTAGACCCTTCCTGATAGGTGTAGCTCAGCGCATATTCGTCGGTCGCATTGGGGGTGAAGCCGACCTTTGCATTGACGCGCCAATCCTCCGTCCGGGAAAAGTCGCGGGCGCCGCCATCCTCCAGCGCGGGGACGCGCGGGGTGAAATCATTGGGCAGATCCCAATGATCGGTGAAACTGCGCGCATAGCTGGCCTGTGCGTACCATTTGTCATGCTTCGTGCCGATCACGGCCGACGTCGTGTAGCCGGCATAGTCGGTGTCATTGTCGAAATTGACCGACCCGCGCACGTCGATGTCGAGCGCCTTGGTCGGCTTGCGGGTGACGAGGTTGATCGCGCCGCCCATCGCGCCGGGGCCGTCAAGGACGGAGGCATAGCCCTTGGCGACCTGAACCTCGGCAATGTCGGTCGTCAGGAAGCGGCCATAGTCGAGCCGGTTGTCGGCAGGCAGATAGACGCGGATGCCGTCGATCGACAGCGGCACCTGGAACCGGTCGAAACCGCGCACGAAGACAAGACGTTCATTGCGTGTCCCCCCACTATTGCCGGCCGACACGCCGGGCATCAGATTGACCGCGTCGTCGAGCGCGTTGCGACCGAACGTGTAGATTGCTTCGGACGAAAGCGTAGCGCCGTCGATCTCGATGCCCGTCGTCCTGGGCGCCGTGACGATGATCTGACCGAGCGAGAAGCGCGTATCCGGCGCATCTGCGTCGGGCGCCGCCGTCTGGGCGCTCGCGCAGGAAAGAGCGGACGCAAACATGCCGGAGGCCAGCAAACCGGCAAGATAGTATCGGCGCATAGACATTCCCCTGTTCACGGTCGTTCGACTCGCTATATCCGGGCGTATATAGACAAGGTTCGCGAAAGGAACCCCCATGCGCACGCCATCGATTTTTTGGACCATATCGTTGCTGGCGCTGAGTGGAGCCGTCCCTGCTGCAGCGCAAATGGTAGATACGCCCATGACCCAGAGTTGCGACGCGCCGGCCGATCTGCCCGACGCAATGGCCACCTGGCGCAATCCCGTGACGGCCAGAAGCGGTGCGGCCGCCGGGAGTGGCCCTGCGTTGGTGGCCGGGCAGGCGGTGACGATGGAATTGCTGCCGACGCCCGACGTGCGATATCCTGTCCGCCCGGCCAAACCCGGCGGGTCGGTCAGCTATGGCGGCGTGGCGCGCTTCACGGTGGACAAGGCCGGGACATGGCGGGTAGCGCTGGGATCTGGCGCCTGGGTCGATGTGGTCAAGGGCAAGGCGGCCATGACATCGGTCGCGCACGGCCATGGACCGGACTGTTCGGGCATCCGCAAGATGGTCGATTATGACCTTCAGCCCGGCGACTATGTACTGCAGGTGGCGGCGAACGGCACCGACAGCCTGCCATTGCTGGTGACGCGCCTGCCGTGAGGCCGGCGTTTCAGGCCGTAGTGCTGCTGGCGAGTGCGGTGCTGCTGCTCGGCGCCGGCACGGCGCGGTGGCATTGGCGGCTGCCCCCGGATGTCCAAGCGCCACCAGTGCCTGCAGACAACGCAATGAGCGCGATCAAGGTCGAGCTGGGACGACGGCTGTTCTACGACGCGGACCTGTCGGCCAATGGGACGATGGCGTGCGCGGCCTGCTATGAACAGAAGCGCGGCTTTGCCGATGGCAATGCGACCCGCCCCGGCGTTCATGGCGAACCCGGCCGACGCAACGTGCCGGGGCTGGCCAATGTCGCCTGGCGACCGGTGCTGACATGGGGCGATCCGCGCGTGACGACGCTCGAAGCGCAGGCGACCATCCCGCTGCTGGGCGAGCGGCCTGTGGAAATGGGGATGAAGGCGCTGGAGGCCGAGTTGCCGCGACGATTGGGCAGGGATGCCTGCTACGTCCGCATGTTCGCCCGCGCCTTTCCCGGACGAATGGGCCGGATCGATACGGGCACGGTCAGCGCCGCCCTGGCTGCGTTTCAGCGCACGATGATTGCGCTCGACAGTCCCTGGGATCGCTATCGCGCGGGCGAGATGGATGCCCTGTCGCCGCTGGCGCGACAAGGCGCAGCCCAGTTCGCTGCGCTCGGTTGCACCGCCTGTCACGGCGGGCGCGATCTGACAGACGATCGCTATCATGCCGTGAGAGGCAGAGATCCCCATGATGAGGGCCTGGCCGAGGCCAGCGGACTGGCATCGGATGCAGGCCGTTTCCGCACGCCGTCGTTGCGCAACGTCGCCGTCACCGGACCCTGGCTGCATGACGGCACAGCCAAGAGCCTGGCGGCGGCGATCGCGCGCCATGGCGCGATCCCGTCAGAAGACGCCAGCCCTGCCCTGCTGGCCTTTCTTGAAAGCCTGACCGATGCGGCTTTCCTCACCGATCCTCGATACGCCATGCCGGATCGCGCGTGTGGCAGGCGCCTGTAGTGAAACAATATCAAACGCTGCGCGACCATCCACCTCGACTTTCCGATCGAGCTGCATGCGCCCACCGACACACGCGACGCGTCAGACGCAAAAACCCCGGAAATGGCTTTTTGCGAGTAGGACCAGATAGGGTCGGGCGTTATTCGCCGCGCAGCACGCCTTGGCTCGATTGAATTCTGGTCCATTCAACGAGGCGGCAGCCTAGCCCTCGCAGATGGCGAGCAACGTCTTCTTCAGCAGCGTCTTGGTGTGACTGGTGATCGGCGATGCGGCATCGGCACCCGCCGCCAGTTCTTCGGCCAGCGCGAGATCCTTTTCGCCTATGCCCGCCTGGCTGGCGAAGAAGGCGCGCCGGGCGGCGTCTCCCGGATTATTGCGAAAGTCGATAAAACCCGCCATCGGCGGGGTGAGATTGCCATTGCGCTTCATCACGGTCAGCAGCTTGTCCATCGGCACGCCGGACGCCTCCGCCACATTGGCGACTTCGACACCCAGCATGATGCCGCACCAGGATACGAGATTGTTGCAAATCTTGAGCGCCATGGCCGATCCGAGCGGGCCGATATGCATCGTGTTGGTCGAAAAGGCGTCGAGCACGGTCTGCACGCGCGCGGCGACGGCTTCATCGCCGCCGGTCATGCAGAAGACGAACGGACCGTCCTTGGTCATTTCGGTGCGCGTGACCGGCGCATCGATGACGTCTACACCCACGGAGGCGGCGCGTTCGGCGATCTGCTGCGCGGTCTTCGGCTTGATCGTACTGTGAATGAGCAGGGTCGCGCCCCGCTTCATCACGGGCAGCAGCGCATCCACGCATTCCAGCACCTGCGTATCGTCGCGCACGCAAATGCCTACGGCGTCGGCATCCACGCCGACCGCCGCCATGGAGGCGGCGAGCTTCGCGCGGCCTTCAAATTTCGCCAGCGCATCGGGAAACAGGTCGTAAACGGTCAGGTCGAGCGGCAATTTAGCCAATTCCCGCGCCTGATCGCCACCCATGCTGCCGAGACCGATGAAGCCAATTTTCCTGATATTATCCGTCATGAAATATCCCTGAGGCCTTCTCCAAGTTCGCGAGCGAGCTAATCACTCCGAACGTCCTTCGTAAATCCCAAACGGGGTCTGCCTGACTGCCAAACCATTGCAGGAGCGCCATGGCTGGCGGCTCGGCCCCTCGCCTTTCGGCCGAAAACGGGCGGTGTGCCCGAGCGGATGCCCGGCATCATCGGACACCCGCTCTATATCCCAGTTTCAGACGGTTAGGCGCCGGGCCGGTTCAGCCCCATTGCAGGTGGAGGTCCGGCACATGCAGGATATTGCCGACATAATAGGGCACCCGGAAACCGTCCTTGATCCGGAACTCCGGTATCGCCTTGACGAATTCCTCGACCGCGATCTGCAATTCCAGCCGTGCCAGATGCATGCCCAGGCATTTGTGGATGCCGCTGCCCAGCGACATATGCGGCGCCTTGCGATCGAAGCGGATCGCCTGGGGATCCTCGTAGAAAGCCGGATCGCGGCCAACCACGGGGGAACTGAACGCCACATAATCCCCGGGCATGATCGTCTGCCCCTGAATCTCGATGACCTTGGTGGCGATACGGAAGGCCGTAACAGGCGCGAAGGCGCGCAGGAATTCTTCAACCGCCAGGACGATCAGCGACGGGGCGGCGCGCAGTTCGTTCTGCTTGTCCGGATGCGACGCCAGATAGTTGAAGATGTTGCCGAGCAGGGACGTAACCGTGTCGAGGCCGCCGATATACAGGTTGAAGCAATGGCCGAACACCTCGTCGTCATTCCACAAACGGCCATCGACCTCGAAGGTCAGCACCTTGCTGATATAGTCGTCGCGCGGCTGCTGGCGCCGTGCCTCGATCTCTTCGAGCAGATAATCCTTCACGCAGCGCACGGCGTTGCCGCGCACCTGCCAGTCGTTGGAATGGAGCATTTCCTTTTCCCATTTAAGGAATTGCGTCATTCTTTCCTGCGGCAGACCCAGCAGATCGAGGACAATGTAGATCGGGAATTTTTCCGAAAACTCATCAATGAAATCGCACTGCCCGCGATCCTTGAAGGCATTGATCAAGGCCTGCGCGCGCTCGCGCACCTGTTCCTTCATCGCGAACATCTTCTGCGGCGCGAAATGGCTGTTCAGCGCCTTGCGATAGCCGGTGTGGACTGGCGGATCGGCCTCGGTCGGAATGACCAGCCAATTTTCGCCGATATTCTGCGCCCATTTGCCCATGCCATTCTTGGTGAAATTGTCGGCGTCGCGCAGCATCGCCTGCACATCCTCGGCATTTTTGAGCAGCCAGCCGGGCTGATCGCCCGGGAAGATGTTGGTGACATAGGTGATCGGCGGCAGGTCCGCATGCATCGCGGGGATCAGCACTTCCTGCGGGTTGTCATAGATGACCTTCCGCGAAAAGAGCGGCAGCGCCATCGCCAGTTCAGGTGGCACATGATCCGGCAGGGGCTGTTGTGCGACTTGGGTCATCATAGTCTCCGAAGCAAAAAGAGATAAATTCCACCCTTGCCAAAGACAGGTGCGGTCGTGGCCGTCCGTCCGAGACTGGCGACCATGCGGACGATCCGCAATGACAGGAGGCGATGCACATGAGCGAGGCAGAGGTGCTGGATCTGGAACAGGCGATCCGGGACAATTACCGGCTGTGGAACGAAGGGAAGCGCGACGAACTCGATCGCCTTTTTCGGGCGTTGGGGCCAGAGGGGTTCACGATCGAATATGTCGGTTCGCCTGCCGTGGACGGCGGCGCCGCGATGGCTGACATGTGGGCGGAATATGGCGGCAAATGCACGACGGAACCGCTGGAGGTGATCGTCAACGGCGCCGAGGGCGCCGCCTATGTCGCCAACCGCCTGCAAACCAAAGATGGCATTGTCACTCTGCCCAGTCTCGAAACCTACAAGGTCGCCGATGGCCGGCTGACGATCCGCTATTTTCATCGGACCGCCCACTAACCTTCCATGTTCCGACGTGCAGGCGCTGGACATGGCTCAGTCCTTCGCCTGCATGAAGGCCAGCAGATCGGCATAATGGGGCTGGTGGACGAGGCCACCGCCCGAAATCGAGATATTTTCACCCGTGATGTAGCGCGCTTCGTCCGAAGCCAGGAAGGCAACCAGCGCCGCGATATCATCCGGCGTACCGAATTCCGGCGTCAATATGTGCCGCTGGATGATGTCCTTCAGCCCCGGCACGGTCTTTTCGAGGGCTTCGGTCAGCACGACGCCCGGCGCGATGCTGTTGCAGCGGATATTCTGCCGCCCATGCTGGGTCGCCACATATTTGGTGAGCCCGATGATCGCCGCCTTCGACGAACCATATGCGATGCGGGCCAAATCCCCTGCACTGCCCGAATTGGATGCGGTGTTGATGATCGAGCCGCCGCCGCCCGCGATCATATGCGGGATGGCATATTTGCATCCGAGCAGATAGCCGGTGAGATTGACGTCGAGAATCTCGCGCCAGATGCCGATAGGGATATCGACGGCCGTGGTGTCCTGCGGGCTTTTGTCCGGATCGGTCATCGCCGCATTATTGTGCAGGATGTCCAGCCTGCCGAAATGGTCGATGGTGCGATCCACCATCGCCTTCACCGACTGCGGATCGGCGGCATCGAACTGGACCGGCAACGCTTTATCGCCCAGCGATTCCGCTGCGTGGACGGCAGCAGCCTCGAACAGGTCGGCGATCACGACGCGCGCGCCCTCCGCGACCAGGCGTCGCGCGACCGCGGCGCCGATACCGCCGCCGCCGCCCGTGACGATCGCTACCCTGTCTACCAACCTCGTCATCATGCGCGCATCCCCGGTGATGGGCTGGCGAGAGAAAGCTGCATGGATTGCAGTTTATCCCGCCAGCCGCTTGGTCGATCAGAATTTAAACGTCGTTTCAACGCCATAGGTGGCCGGCTGGCCGACATAGGCGGCTGCGATGCCCAATGTCCGATAGAGATCGGGGAAACGGCGCAGCAGATATTTCTTGTTCGTGATGTTGCGGCCATAGACCGCCACTTCGACATTGGGATTTTCAAGCTGGAACGCGATACGCCCGTTGAAAATGCCATAGCCGGGCACGAAGCCGAGGCGGTTTTCCGTCTCATAGGCGGCCTTGGTCGCCGCCGAGGCCTGTTGCGCCGCCCGGACCGCATCGAAATGCTGGCCCCCGACATAGGAATAGGCGCCAGTGACGGCGAGCGTGCCGCCACCCACCGGGAATTTCTGCGTGGCGCTGACGTTCAGCTGTTTCTTGGGCAATTGCAGCAGCGGCAAGCCGCTCAGGTCGACGACGCAGCCATTGACGACCCCGGCGCTGTTGGTGCAGCCGCTGCCGGCCACCACCTGGATTTCGCTGAAGCTACCCTTCACATATTTGCCGTTTTGCAGCGAGCCATTGACGCTGAGCGTCATGCCTTCCCAAGGCACGGCCGTGATTTCATTTTCCATGCCCCAGATGCGGACCTTGCCGTTGTTCTGGATATATTGGGTAACGCCGATGCCGGTCACGAAGCTGTTGACGATCGCCTGATTGTCATCCTTCCAGGTGTGGAAGATCGCCGTGTTGAAGCGCAGGCGGCGATCGAACAGATCGACCTTCAAACCGGCCTCGACGTCCTTCACCTTTTCGGGAGAGAAGGCAGGCAGGCCGCCGGCGCGCAGGTTCCAGCCGCCGGCCTTGGCCGCGCCGCGGGTCGCCACATAGAGGAAGAGATTGTCGCTCGCCTGCCAGTCCAGGCCCAGGTTCCAGGCCGGATAGTTGAACTTGGCATTCTGCTCCTGGTTGCAGGTGGTGGCCGTTACCGGTTCAGTCGGTGTAACGGTGCAGTTGATGCCGGTCGGCGTGCCCGCCACGGCGACGTCATAGGGCAGGCCATATACCTGCGCATTGTGCAGCACGCTGTCGCGCGTGTCCCAGGTGTAGCGGAAGCCACCGACCGCGCGCAGCGTCGGGGTCAGTTCATAATAGGCCTGGGCGAACAGGCCGAAGGTCTTGTTGGTGACATCGGCATTGGAATCGCGGATCAATCCGCCGAAAATCTGCGACCGGCTGAATTCATAGCCGCTTTCCTTGCCGGCGTAGGCGCCCGTAATGAAGCTGAGACTGTCGGTGATGTTCCCGGAGAGCTGGAATTCCTGGGAAACATAATAGGAGCCAGACCCCGCAAAGGTCGCCAGCAGCGGCACGGCGGTGCCATCGGTGTCGTTCTGGCCATAGTTCATCGAGTGACGATAGCCCGTGATCGACTTGAAGTTCAGGCCGCCCAGCTCGACGTTGAGCGTGCCGGAAAAGCCATATACTTCCAGCGTATTGAATGGCTTCACGCCATAGAGAGCCTGCGCTTCCGGGGTGAGCGCGCCGATGGTGGCCGGGGTCGATGTCCCGGTCGCGGTGTTGCCCCACCAATGATCCTTGGTCAGCAGACCGGCCGTGAGGCCCGGCTGGAAGGCGGCGGGGACGATCGCCGGATTGAAGGCCCAGAGCGCGATCTGCTGACCATGGTTGGACTGGCGGTTCCAGTCGCCCGAAAGGGTCAGGTCCCAGCCATTGCCTTCATATTTGAGCTTGCCGCGCAAGAATTTGCTGTTGTTGTCGGAAAAATCGCGGTTGGTGGCGAGATTGTCGCCATAGCCGTCCCGCTCGTTGATCGCACCGCTCAGGCGGACCGCGAGGCCTTCTGCGAGCGGCACATTGATATTGGCCTGCGCACCCAGCGTGCTGTAATTGCCAAACTCCGCCTTGAAAGTGCCGCTGAGCTGGTCGTTGGGATCGTTGGTGACGATGTTGATCGCGCCGCCGGTCGTGTTGCGGCCAAAGAGCGTACCCTGCGGTCCACGCAGCACCTCGAGCCGCTGCACGTCCTGAATGTCAGTCATGCCCGTCGAGGGCCGTGGGATGTAAATCCCGTCAATATAAGTGGCGACCGCCGGATCGTTGGCGAGAATAGGCTGGAGATTGCCCTGGCCGCGGATGGCGACGAAGACGATACCGTCGCCGCCCGCGGAACCGCGGCCGATGACCAGGCCCGGTGCGGTGCGCTGAAGATCGACGACATTTTCTACCTTGGCCGTCGCCAAGGCCTCGGGAGTGAGCGCCGTGACAGCGATCGGGGTCGTCTGAAGACTTTCTTCCGTGCGCCGCGCTGTGACGACGATATCCTGAATGCCCTCGCTGGCACCCGATTGCGGCTGCTGCGCATAAGCGGGCTGCGCCATGGCGGCGACGAGCGCACCCATGCCGATCGCGCCCAGAGTGACGGCCTTCTTGCTCATATCTTCCTCCCCATCATTTTATCTTGCTTCGATTTGCACATAAGAAGCCCGTCTAGCTTGGAGCCGATCGGCGCCATAGTGGCCGGTCAACGATTGACTGTGCGGCGATAGAATTTGGCCGCTCATCGATATTTTCCAGCTCGCCCGATCAGTGGACCTGCGGTGATGTCGACCGGAAAGCCTTGGGCGTTTGGCCCGTCGCGGATCGAAAAGCGGCAGAAAAGGCCGACGTGCTATTGAAGCCGCATCGCCAGCTGATTTCCTTGATGCGGGCGCCGTCATTGTGCAGCAGTTCCTTTGCCAAGGCGATCCGGCTGCGCGCAACAAATTCACCGAGGCTGACGCCGGTCCCTTCCTTGAAAACGCGGGCGACGTGACGCACGCTCATGTTGCAGTCGCGCGCGATATCGGCGACGCCAAGAGGCGCGGAGAGATTGTCCATCACATAGTCGATGATGTTCTGGACCTGGCGCGGGCTACGCGAATGCAGGCAGCCCCGTTCGCGCGGAACCATGTGCCGGGCCAGTTCGACCGCAAGGCCCATGAGCATCGATTCAACGAGCGTCTGGCTGGCAAATCCCGGCGTCCGCAATTCCGCCGCCAGCCCTGCAAAAAGCCGGCGCATGGAGATATTCTGAATGTCTGCGCACGGCTCCACCTTGCTCAGCGGCTGCTCCCCGTCGAACAATTCCTCCAGAAATTCTTCCCCAAGCGCCACGCAGACGAGATGCCGCTCCTGAAGCGCCGGCTCGCCGAAATATTGGCGGTGCGGCGGCATGTAGAGGATGTCCCCCGATGCGGCGCGCCGGTCCGGGCGGCCCATGCTGACCATGCTGCGCCGCGGCTGACCGTCGAGCGAATAATCCAGATAATGTTTTTCCGGACTGAAAATGCCGCTGCTGGGCTGGACCCAGTCGAAATGCCGCACATCCACATGCGCGTCGCGCACGCTCGCCGCTGCTTCGATGTAGAAATTCTGGACGCCAGCCCTGCCTTGGCCGGTCCAATCGCTCTCCGGACGAAACATCTCTACCTCTGCCAGGTTCTATTCTCTCGATGCCCCCGAAATAGGCGCACCATGCGCTTTTACTTCTATCTTCGGATAGGTGGTCAAGGCTCCATGTGCGGGCACATCCCTGGCTGCCCGATCGAGGCGCGGCATGGGACCATAGGCGAGACATTCGCCATGCGCCCGGTTCGATACCCACAAACAGGAGGCGCTCAATGTCCATCGCACCGCTCTTGCAGCCGCGGACGCCATGAGAGCGCTCTCGGACAAACCAGCCGCCATCGGCCATTATCCCTGGTATGTGCTGGGGATATTGACGCTGGCGCAGACCTGCCATGGCATTGATCGCGCCATCATCGGACTTGTGCTGGCGCCGGTCGGGCATGAATTTGCACTTTCGGACGGACAGTTGGGGATATTGGCGGGTTTCGCCTACGGCATATTCTTCGCGCTCGCCGCCCTGCCCTTCGGCGTGGCCGTCGATAGCTGGAACCGCCGCAACCTGATGGCGGCCGCGTTGACGCTGTGGAGCGGCGCGACCGCCTTGTGCAGCCTGGCGACAGGGTTCTGGACGTTGGTCATCGGCCGCGCCGCCGTAGGGACCGCGGAAGCAGGAGGATCCCCGACCGGCATGTCTCTGCTGAGCGACTATTTCGGTGAAGACCGGCGCGCGACCGCCATCGGCATCTGGTATCTGAGTTCAGGCATCGGCCTCGCCATCGCGTTCATCGTGGGCGGCGCGATCGTGCAGAGCGCGGGGTGGCGCTGGGCCTTCGTCGCCGCCGGCGTGCCGGGGCTGCTGCTGGCGCCGCTGCTGCTGCTCACGGTCAGGGAACCCGTGCGCGGCGCGCATGACGGGCCGGCCCCGCAGCAGGAAGAAACGCTGACGCTGCTGCAACGCATCCGCCTGCTCGCGGCGCGGCCGGGGCTGCTGTACTGCATCTTCGCCATCGTCCTGATCGCGGCGGGCATCTACGGCATGAGCACATGGCTCACCACTTTCCTGATCCGGGTCCACGGTATGCCCATCGCGAAGGCGGGCATCCTGATCGCCATCGCCTATGGCGGCCTTGGTTCTCTGGGCGGATTCCTCGCGGGGTGGGTGATCGATCTCGTCAACCGGCGACGGGGCGGCTTCGATCCGGCAAGGACATCGCTGTTTGGCGCGGTGATCCCCTTGCTGACAGCCGTGACCGGGGTGGGCACGGTTCTGTTCCACGACGTCGATCTGATGCTGGCGCTGCTGATGGCCTGCGGCTTCCTCAGCGCGTCCTATAACGGCCCGATCTACGCCGTCATCGTGACGATCGCCGGGCCGCGCCTGCGGGGCCTGGCGGTATCGCTGGTGCAGTTGGGCGCGAACCTGATCGGCGTGGGCGCGGGCACCTATCTGATCGGCGTGGTCAGCGATTTTGTCGGGGGCACGGCCGGCGTCGCCTGGGGAATCGGCACCGCCATGCTGTTCACATTCGCCGGGGGCATATTGCTGCTGCTGGCGTCGCGCGCGATCCGGCGCGCAGGGGGTAGCGGCGAAGCATAAGAAAAGGGCGGCCCGGTCTTTCGACCAGGCCGCCCTTCATCATATATGCCCCGTCACTTCGCGGCGTCGCGTTCCTTGCGTCGCGCCTTGGCGGCTTCGATCCCCCGAAATACGGTGGTGGTATTGCCCGCCCCGGCGTAAAAGAGCACGAAGAGCGGCAGGAAATCCAGCTCCTCGTCGGTGAATTCGTCGTTGATGAGCGCGCCGTTCATCTGGATCTCGACGAGATCGGCGCGGCCCAGCATGGCCGTGGCGCCCAGAACCAGCAGGCGCTTCTCCCGCATCGAGAAGATGTCGCTCGCCCACAGATTGGCGAACTGGTTGCCCACGATTTCCTGGTTGAAGGACGATTCGCGATAAGGGAGGGTCATTTCCGACGATCCCGGTCCGTAAACCTTGTCGAAGACTTCCAGTCCCTTCTGCCACTGCGCTTCGTCGATGCTCATGCCTTTTCTCCCATTACATTTTCCAGGCCCACGACCGTCTGATCGGTTCGGCGCGTCAATTCGACCAGGGGCAGCGCGATGCCGTAGCTGCGCGCCAGATCGATGGCGGCATCCAGATCCTTGACCATCAGGCCGCGGGTATATTCACGCACTGCCGCTTCCTGCTCGCTGGACGACGGATCGTCGCGCACCGCCAGCATCAGCGGGCCACCCACGCTGTCCGAACTGGCGTCGATCACATGCGCAAGCTGGCGAACATCCACCCCGGCATTGCGGCACAATACTGACGCTTCATAACCGGCGCGCAGGCAGCCGAAGACAATGACGTTGCGGGCGATCTTCGCCGCCATGCCCGCGCCGGGGCCACCCATATGCGCCACCAGCTTGGCAAAGCCGTCCAGAACCGGGCGCACCTTCGCAACGGTTTCATCCGTACCGCCGACGAGACAGACGAGGCCGTGTTCGCGGGATTTGGGGCCACCCGTCACGCCGCAATCGACCAGTTCCACGCCCGCCGCGTCGGTCAGGGCGCGAATGGCGTCCAGATCCTCGATCGAGACGGTCGCCACCAGCACCACGATCGTGCCCGGCCGCGCGCGCGCAAGCACGCCGTCGGGGCCTGACAGCACATCGATCGTCTGCTTTGCGTTGACGACGGCGATAATGACGACGTCGGACTGCGCAGCCAGTTCCGCCGGACTGGCGACGACGGGCGGCACGCCCTCCAGCGCGTCGGCGGCATCGGCGCGAATGTCGTAGACCGCAGCCAATTGCTGTGTCCGCGCAAGGCATATGGCGACGCCCGCGCCGATCTGCCCCAGGCCGATAACCCCTGCTCTTCCCATCCTCATCATCCTTTCCGCCGCTTGCTCGCGGTCCTGTCATAGCCAGGCCGCAAGGGTGGCATAGCCGGGGCCGCGGCGTCATCCCGTCCGGCGCTGCGTGGCCGAACCGCGACAGCTTTACCGTTCTTCACGATGCATTTGCCTCCAGCGGCAGATTTTTGGCAGCCAAGCTATAATGGAGAACTGCGATCAGGAGCACGAATGCCGACAATTGCATACTCAGTTGCAGACCGCTCGCCGCCGCCGAGAGACAGGCGGCGGGCGGCGATGCCTGGCCCGAAACGAGGCAGTCGGCGGCATAATTGCCCTTGTAGAGAAAGACAGCGAGGCGATCACTGAGATAGCCCAGCACCACCGATCCCAGCCCCAGCCCGGCGACGGTCTGGCCGAAGGAGTGAAGCGCGGCGGCGGACGCCCGCATACGGGGTTCAACCAGCGACTGCGTGATGGTCATGATCGCGGGCGTAAACGCATAGAGCAATGTTGTCGCGACGAAGAGAAAGGCGACCAGCCACCGCCAGTCCGATTGATGGATCGCCAGCAGATAGAGGGGCAGAGCCAGCCCCACCGCGATCGCGGGCGCCCAGCCACCCCAGCGTATGTCCCGCCGGATCAGCCGTCCGATCAGATAGCCGCCGCTGACTTGTCCCACCATCGTTGCGAGACTGAACGACAGCGCGAACACCAGACCCGCCTGCGCCAGCGGGAGATCGAAGCGGCGGACCAGCAACGGAATGAGGAACAGGTTGGTACCGAACCCCACCAGCCCGACGAAGCCGCTGCCGAAGGTCAGGTGCAGGAAGGAAGGCGAACGGGCGAGCCGCCGCAGCACCATGGCGAAGGGGGGCGTATCCGCACTCTGCCCGGCATCTTTCCGTTCAGGTTCGGGAATGGTCGCAAGCAGCAGCAGCGCCAGCAACAGGCCGGGCGCGCCAACCGTCACGAGCGCAAGCCGCCAGCCGAATGCCTGCGCCACCGCGCCGCCCGCAATCGCGGCGATGGCGCCGCCCAGCGGCACCCCCATCGCAATCAGCGAAAAGACGACCGCGCGGCGCCCGGCATCGAACCGATCGGAAATCATCGAAACGAGCGCCGGGGTGAAGCCTGCTTCGCCGACGCCGACACCCATGCGGCAGAGCAGGAGCTGGACATAACTTCCCGCCGCACCGGACAGCGCCGTCATCAGCGACCAAAGCATGGTCACCATGGCGATGATCCGCACCCGGCTGTAGCGTTCGGCGAGTCGCGCCAGCGGGATACCCAGTACGGCATAGAAGATCGAGAAGGCGAGCCCACCGAGCATACCGAGCTGGAGATCACTCAGGCGCAGGTCGTGGCGAATCGCTTCGCCAACCACGGCGATGATCGTGCGATCGATGAAATTGAACATGTAGATCGCGCCCAGCAGCAGCAGGAACCATCTGTCTCGCGGCCGAAATCCCTCTCCGCCCTTCATCGCCCCTCCCACCGCCATCCGGCTGTTTTCATTCTGCATATAGGACAGATAGAACAGATTCTTTTCTATGTGTATCGGTTTTCTCTTGAAACCATCTAGGGACTGCGCCAACAGATCGCCATCTTCGACAAAGGAATTTCAGCATATGAAGACGATCATCATCGCGCTCACTGCTCTGGGCCTGACCGCGCCTGCGTTTGCCCAGGCGCCTGCGGTGGATCGCAACGAGGCGATCTACTCCGCCGACGGGACCAAGATCGGCAAGGTCGATCGCGTCGTCACCGCGGCCGACGGAGCGGTGTCCGCCGTTCGCGTCATCTATCGCGGCAAGTTCATCGCCATTCCCGCCGCCACGCTGAGCGCGGGTGAGAAGGGCGTGACGACCAGCCTGTCGAATGCCGAACTGAAGAAGCTGTAATCCCATGCCCCACGGTCTTGCAGGACCGTGGGGCATGGACCAGTGCCGTTCCTGCGCTTAAAGCGGACGCATGAGGGCAGATAAGCAACCGCCTGCACGGATTTCGCGGCGCGGCCGGCCGCCGCAGTGCGAAGGGCCTGCGCTTGATCGCGCGAGACTGATCGCGACGCTGCTGGACATGGCGCGGTCGGGCGGGATCGAGGCGCTCAATATCCGCCCGGTCGCACGGCGTCTGGGCGTGTCGCCGCGACTGCTATACCATCATGTCCGTGACAAGGAGGAAATGCTCGGTCTGCTGACCGACGAAATCCTGCGCGGTCGGATGCCCGATCTATCGGCGCCCGACTGGGAAAGCCGCCTGCGCAGCATCGCCCGCGCGGTGCATATGGCCTATCGGGATTTCCCAGGCTCCGCCGCCTTCATTCTGTCGCGCAGCGCCAACCGGCTTGAGCAGCCCAATGCGCTGGCGATCCGCCGCGCCATCTTCGCGGCGCTGGCCGAGGCCGGGCTGACGCAACCGCAAAGTGACGAAATGCTGGTGATCTTTTCCGTCATCGTGCTGGGCAATGTCGTGGTGGCGGAAAGCCTGACCGACAATGACGACCGGCTGGCGATGCAGCGCGATGTGGTGGAAGCCGCCTTCACCCGCGCGACCGACATGTTGCTGAGCGCAATCCGCGCCGTCGCGGGCACGGCCTGAGCTTCAGACTCAGCCGAGGTCTGCGATGGACCGGACGGGGCGGTCGATCCCGTCCCAGGCGCGATGGGCAGCGTGCATCCGGCTGAGCGACGCCTCCATCGCGGGCGAAATCTCCATCAGTTCGACATAGCCGCCATTCCCTGCATGGGTGTCGAACAGCGCGAAACGTTCGCCAGACGGCATCTGGCCGCTGAAGGCCATGGCATAGCCTTCGCCGGACAGCCGCTCCACACCCTCATCATAAGGGATGCGCAGCATGACATGATGATAGCCGTCGCCATGACGGTCGAGCATTTCGGTGAAGACCGAAGGACCATCGTTGGTCTGCTGAAGCAGTTCGATCAGCAATCCGCCGGAAAAGCCGAAGGCGACCTTCATCGCTACCTGCGTCGGTTCGCCACGATAGATCTGACCCGGCAGCACGGGCACGTCGAAGACGAAAAACGGCCCCGCGCCCATCACCCGCGTCCAGTGATCCAGAGCGCGTTCCATGTCACGCACCACCTGGCACAATTCCAGTATCGAGCCCTTGGGCTGCATCATGCGTCTCCCCAGGTCGCGGCATGGGTTCGCAGGCCATGCAGGCGGGCGCGGGCGCGCAACTGCTGTCCGCGCGCGGCGATATCGATCCGCGGAACAGTTGCGTCCACGTCGCGGTCAATAGCGGCCAGATCGACGACGCGTACGTCGCGGATGAAGCGGGCGGGATCGGCGCCCTCGGGTACGCCCTGCCAGCGCAGCAACACCCAGCCTTCTTCAAGACCCGCCGTGTCGATCCAGTTGGCCACGCCCGGATCGATGCCCGCCACCACATAGCTGATCGTGCCGTCGGCCGCTGGCGTGACCTGGGCGCTGTTGAGGCTCACCAGGCGCAGCATCGGATCGGGCGAGATGGTCCACGGATCGGCGATCTGGATGCCGGTATAATAGCTGCCCGCCGGATCGATCGTCAGCAGCAGCCCCTGCCCTTCCCCCAGGGCGAAGCGGCCGCCGGCCAGATAGCCCCAGCCCCCATCGCGGCCATTGGGTCCGATCAGCCGGTTGGGTTCGGGATGACCGAGAAAATCATTCTTGAACCCAGACCAGAAGGCGACCCAGGCTGGCAGGTCGGCGACGACGGTGCGGGCGATATCCTCCTCGTCGCGTGGGCGCGGGTCGGCTGGCGGATCGAGGCGACGGACGCCGACCTGCGCCGGCACCTGACGCCAGTCGCGCTGACTGTCGCGGGTATAGACCTGGATCCGTGCGCCCGGCTCGGTCCGCAAATGGGTCGCGCCGCCCTCTTGCGGGCCGACCGTCACCGTCACCCGCCCGTCGGCGTCGCAGAAGGGCGCAAGCTGCTGGAGCGTCAACGCGCCCAGATTGCGGCCAAGCCCGGCATGATGCGGCGGCTCGACCTCGGCAACGATGCTGAACTGCGGCGGATCGGCGGAAAAGCGTATATCGACGGCATAATGCCCATCGCCATCGACCGGAATTTCGCGGTTGAAATTATCGGGATTGTCGATCGCGACCGCCGCGCCCGCATAGATATGGCCGAACCAGCGCCGCGGGGCGTTGCTGATATTCCAGACGACCCTGGGATCGGCGGGATCACCGTTGGCTTCGCGCATGGCGAGGCCCAGCACCCACTGATCGAGCGCCCGATCCAGCCCCAGTCGTCCATCGAGCGTGCCCGCGATCGGGTCGGCGAGCAGCATGAGGCGCGCCTGTTCGCGCGCGGCGCGGATGTCGGCGCGTTCGATCAGACGCAGCGCCAGCTTTTCCGCCGCCGCCTGATCGTCGGTCCAGAGGGGGTTAGGGGTCATGAAATCGTCCCCACCCGGCCACCTTCGGTGAAGATGGTGCTGCCGGTCGTGTAGCTGGAACCGTCTCCCGCCAGCAATATCGCCGCCCCAACCGCCTCGTCCGCCGCGCCGAAGCGCTTGATCGCGTTGCGCTCGGCGAGGCCCAACCCCTTGTGGATATCGGCCTCCCGCCCGTCCGGGCTCATCGATCCGACACACAGGCAGTTGATCCGCGTGTGCGGCGCCTGCGTCTTGGCCAACTCACGCACCAGGAAGAGCAGCGCCGCCTTCGACACGCCATAGGCGACGGCAGGCGGGATCGGCGTGAAGCCACCGCAGCTCTGGACCGAAATGATGCTGCCCTTGCCATGTGCCTTCATATCGGCCTCGGTCAATTCGGTCAGGCGCCAGGTCGCCATGACGTTGACGTCCATCGCCGTCTTCCAGACCTCGTCCGTGTTCGCCCAGAGCCCGCCATCGGCGGCATAGACCACGCCCGCCGCCGCATTGTTGAACAGGATATGGATCGGACCGAAGGCTTCGCGCGCGCCCGCCACCAGCCGTTCCAGATCGGCCTTCTCGCCCGCATCGGCGGCGATGGCGATCGCCCGGCCGCCACCGGCCGCGTTGATCTCTGCCGCGATCCGGTCGAGCCGGTCCTGCGAGCGGGCGGAGAGAACCACATTGGCCCCCAGTTCGGCATAGGCCCTGGCGACATGTTCGCCCACGCCCGGCCCTACGCCGGTCAGGATGGCGGTGCGCCCGTCCAGGCGGAAACGATCGAGAACACTCATGCTGGATACTCCCAAAGATCGGGGTCAGGCGCGGTCGAACAGATGGCCGTAGCGCGCATAATAGCCGGCGAGCCGTTCATGCACCTCGCCCGGATCGATGCCGAACTGGTCGGGGCTGTGCCGGTGCTTGCCGAGGCGGCTGGCGGCGGGATTGTCGGTCAGGAAGGCGGCGATGCGGGCGCGATGCGCATCGGTGAAGGGCAGGCCGAAGCGGTCGTAGATGCGCCCGATCGTCGCCATCGGATCGACGACGATATCGCGATGGGCGAGGTCGAGGATGCGGTCCTCGATCGCCGGATCACTTGCGCGCGCCTGGGTTGCTCGAGCCATCCCAGCACACCAGGTATCGACCACGGACCGGCCGATCGCCTTCAGATCATTGGCGCCGCCCACAGCCGCCAGGAAGCCGGCGATCATGCTGGACAGCGAAGACAGGGTCAGCACCGGGTCGCGATGCGTCCACACCAGCATCGCGCCCGGATAGGCCTCCACCAGACCCGGCAGATCCATGAGATGCTGCGGCGATTTCAGCGTCCAGCGGCCCTTGGGCCCTTTCCACTGGAAATGCTGGAGCATCCGTTTGTGCGTGCGATACTGCCCTTCCGGCACGACGTCCTGCAACCAGCGGGCGAAGGCGGGAACGCCCAGTTCCGCCGGGAAATTGGTGCTGGCGAAATGCAACATCATGCCATGGTTGCACTCGCCCGGCTGGGTGCAGTCCATACGCTGGATATCGGCCAGTTGCGGCGCGTGCTTCAGCCAGTTTTCATAGATGGCCTGCACCTGCGCGATGCGCGGATCGCTGTCGAAACTCGCCTCTTCCGGGGCCGGCCAGGGGATATACCATTCCCATTCGCGCGGCGCGCGGGCAGCCGGATCGAGGCAGAGCAGGTCGTAAGTGATGGTCGTCCCGGTGCGCGGCAGGCCGCAGACGATCAACGGGTCGCCCACAGCCTGCGCGACGATGTCCGGATGCAGCCGTTCGTCTTCGGCAAAGCGCAGCCGGGTCGCGAGCAGGCCGACGATCTTGTGATGCGCGGTCTCGCGCAACTGGGCGGGCGGGTCCATCGCCTCGACCGCGTCGACCAGGCGGCGAAAGCCGGTCATGAAGGACAGGTCCGGCCCGAAGTCCGACAACCCGGTCGCGGCGCGCGCCTCCGCGATCAGCGCGTCGGCGGCGAGCGGCACGCGCTCTGCGACAGCACCGTTCATCGATGCCCCTCGACCGTCCGATGTCGCATGACTCACCTCTCCATTTTATTATTCCACACTGTATATTTATTGGATGAGGCGTTGGTCAAGCGAGCAATGCATTTTTGCACGGTGCGTGCCGCTTCAGGCCGCCTTGTCTTCCACCGGCGTCAGATTCTTCATGAAGGCCACGAAATCGGGTCCGAGTTCGGGGATGGGCAACCCCAGCTTTTCCGCCAGATAGAGGGTCATGAAATTGTCGTTGAGCGATTTGTTGGTGGCAGGGATATTGCCGATGCCGACCTGTCGGTCGAAAGCGCCCACGGCCACGAGCGCCATCCGGAGCGCCGCGACGATGTCATAATAATCGAGATGTCCGGCCTTCTGGCCGCTCGCAGCTTCCCAGATAGCGATCGTCTCGTCCTTGCTCGGCAGGCCTTCCAGCCGGGTGATGCCGAAGCGGCGGCCGAACAGATCGTCGAAATAGAGCCACCAGGCGAGGTCGAGTTCGGCCGGTCCCAGCGCCGCAAGTTCCCAGTCGATCAGCGCGTTGACCTGGCCGTCGGCGGAAAACATCACGTTCGACGGCGTGGGATCGCCCCACAGCACATTCACCCCCGCATCGGTCGGCATGTTGGCGCGCACATAGGCCATGGCTGCATCCACGATGGGCATCGCGCGACCCCGTCCGGCCGCCTTGTGCCACGCTTCGAGCGCGCCGACATATTGATCCAGACCCGGTCGCCCATTTTCCGGCTGCGCGAGAAAGTCAAAGCCATCGCGCCAGTCGATCGTCGCCAGGCTGGCAAAGGCGTTGATGGCGTTCGTGAAGCTTTGCCGCCGCTGCGCCGGGGTCATCTCGACCAGCCAGCCTTCGACATTATAGTTGGGCTTCTGCTTGGCGCATTCCCCTTCCACCTTGCCCATCACGAGGAAAGGCAGGCCGAGAATATCGGGATCGAGATGCATGCCGATCCATGGCGGGACGGGCAGATCGCCGCGCGCATCGAGCGCCGCCATCATCTTGCCTTGCAGCGCGAGACTGCTGCCGAACACCACTTCCAGATCCATCGGCTGACGGCGGACCACGAGCGTCTGGCTCTGGGGACCAGCCGGATCGACATAATCGACGTCCACGAAGAAGATGTCGGCAGAAAAGCCCGCGCCCAGCGTCACATCGCGCGGACGAACGCGGATGTCGCGCCAGTCGGGCTTTTCGGCCGCCAGCCAGTCCTGCAACTGGACGGTGATGCGATCGGGGGTCAACAATTCCATGATTTACAGCCCCTTCCCCGCCAGCGCGCGCTTCAGTTCGGTGGTGAGCGGCCCCATATCCTTGGGCGACGAGCCATGAAGGAGGATTTCATCGGCGCCGGCGTCCAGAAAGGCCATCAACTGGTCGGCGCATTGGGCCGCGGTTCCTACCGCAGCGCCCTCGTCCAGCCATTGCTGCGGAATGAGGCGACTGACATCGACCAGCTCCTGCCGCGTATAGGCCTGATCAGCCGGCTTGCCGTTGAGGCCTGCAATCTTGGGATGGGCGCGGATTTCCTCCAGCACCTTCTTGTCCCAGCCATTGATGTCAACGATCAGGTCGCCAAAGCCGGGCAGTTCGAAATAGGTGATGGCGCGACCGCCGACGACGGCCTCCTCCTCATCCTTGGGCAGGTCCGGGGCGACGATGATATTGTGATAGATGCGCACGGACATGGGATCGCGCCCGGCCTTTTCGGCCGCATCGCGCACGATCTTCGCACTGTTCTTCACCCCCTGTGCGGACACGAAGGGATGCAGCAGCACGCCGTCGCAATGTTCGCCGGCAAATTCCAGGCTCTTGGGCCCGATCGCGGTAAAGATGATCGGCGGCGGCGTACCGCCATGGCGATCGGTCAGGCTGATGGCGGGGAATTTGCCCAGCACGCCCTCATAATCGACCTTCTCGCCCGCCCAGAGGCGTCGGCAGATCGAGATCAGGTCGGCCAGTCGCTCCATGGTGATCGGCGGCGAACCGAGCATTTTCATATAGGCCGGCACCGCCCGCGCGAACATCAGGCGGAACCGCTCCCCGCTCATCGCCTGCATCATGTCGGCGACGCTGGCGGTGACGAGCGGATGACGCATCGTCGCGTACATGGTGCCGGTGATGCGGATCTTCGACGTAGCCTCGGCCACAGCGCCCGCCAGCACCGCCGGTTCCTTCAGCGCATAGCGTTCGGAAATCCACACGCAGCCAAGGCCGATGCGCTCCGCCTCCTTCGCTTCGTCTATGCCGCGACGCGGATCGTTGACGCGGCCGGGCAGAATATAGGTGCCGAACTTGTCGAAAAGTGCCTGTGCGCCCGGTTCCACCGCTTCCGTCATTCCCATATCCTCTCAAATATATGCCACTGCATTGCCGTTGGGAGGACCATTGGCAACCTGTCAAACGACAGGTCCGGGATGCACTTCGACATAGAGGCGCGTGAGCTTGAGCGCGGCGATTTTCCACTGCCCGTCCCGGCGCACATAGCGTTCGGTATAATGGCCGAAACCGGTGATCGACTGGCCGCCGGGGATAGGGCATTTGCCCGGCGCCCAGACGACCCGGTCCTGCATCGCCGTGATCATCTCCGCCTCGTCGCCGCGCAGGTCGATCTCCGACGAGTGGATCTGATGCGCCGAGCGCGCATCGATGACCGCGGAGCGCACCTGTTCCAATATGGCGGCGTGCCCGCTCATCGGAGGATTGCCGGTATCCTCCTGGACGTCCAGCACCGCATCCGGCGTGAACAGAGAGAGAAAGCCATCCCAGTCCTTGGTGTCGAGAAAGCGGCAATAGCGCGCCTTCACATTGCGGATCGCCTCATAGTCGAGCAGCCTGGCCAGTTCGTCGCTCATTCGTTCCTCCGTCACCAGATGATGCGCGTGTGCGCGCGCAGAGTGCGTTCGCGGATCGCCTGCGCGCGCGCGTCCGGTGTCACCAGCACGGTGTCGGCGGGCAGATGGCTGCGCACGTCGTCCAGCTTGACCTTCTTCATCGTCGGGGTTGGCCGCTCGTCGGTGTTGAACCAGCGCCCCTGCACCGCGCCGCTGGCATAGCCCGACGTGTCGAGCCAGTTGTGAACGCCCGGATCGCGCGCGGAAATGACGGCGCGAAAATAACCGTCGCCATCGAGCACGGCCTGCGCCGCGTTGAGGCTGGACTGGTTATGATACCAGTCGGTCGTCTCATAGAGTTCGTTTGTCAGGATCAGCGACCAGTAGTCGACTTCCTTCGGGATCTGCACCTCGGTAATCAGCGCCTCGTCATCCGCCAGTTCATAGGCACCCTCATAATAGGACTGCCGGGCAAGACCGGTCATCTGCGAGAAATCGACAACCTTCAGCATATTGATCAGCCCTTCGTCGCGCAGCTTCTGCACCTTGTCAGGGAAGGCCAGCGCACAGACGGTCGCCGTGGCGGGAATTTCGCCGAAACGATGCGCCAGTTGCGCCAGCGTGGGGCGCCCCTTGGCGGCGTGATCGGCGTCGAGGCGCACGATGCCGAAGCGCGGCTCGCGCTCGACGCCCCAATCGCAGGCGACGATCCGGACCATCAGCTTCTCGGTCGCGGGTTTCAGTTCCCACCAGTCGCCTTCATAGCCGGTCGGACGGGTCGGCGAGAGGATGACATCGAAGGCCCCATCGGCACCGATATGCAGATCATTGAAATCATTCGCGTCCTGCGCGGGATGATGCTGGCCGGTGCGCAGCGTGTCCGGGCCGAGCTGGGCCAGGATCATCATTCGTGTCGTACCGCGATCGCCCCGGATGCGATAGGTCCCCCCCTTTTCGATCAGCGCCGCCTTGTAGATGGTGTCGGCATTGGGCTGAAAGATATTCTGGCAGATATTGAGTTCGGGGACGAAGATCGGGTGACTGCGATCATGCATGATCGCGTCGTTAGTGGTCCGCAGCACGCCCGACAGCAGCAGCCGCATCGATTCCTGCATGACGCGCGGATCGCTGCGCAGCCTTTCCGGGATACGGTCGCGCATCAACTGACCCAGCGGGCGAAGCTGGTCGAGCAGCTCTTCCCATTCGAAAATGCCGTTGTCGCTCATCTCATTCTCCACCATTTTCTTCCGGTTGACGGCGGACGCCCCGGCGATCCCGCCCGGCAGCAGAAGCCCGGCCAGGGTGGCGGACACGCCCGCGCAGATTTCCCGCCTAGTCTGTGGCAAGCAATTGCTTCAGCGCAGCACGCCGTTCCGCGTCGATGCCTGCCGCCTCGAAATAGCCCTCGATGCCGCCCCAGCGCGTCGCGACCATATCGAGCGCGCTCAGGAGGAAATCATCCTGCACGCCGATCAGGATGGCCACCATGTCGTCGGGCGGCACGAAGCCGAAGGTCTTTTGCAGATCGCGCTTGAGATGCCCCGACACGCGCAGATTCTGGCCGAATATGTCGGACTTGCGATAATCTTCCATGATCGCGGGACGCGGCACGGCGAGCAGGTCGAGGAACAGGGCGACGACCACGCCGGTCCTGTCCTTACCGGCAGTGCAATGGACCAGCATCGGCGTGTCCTGCGCCAGCAGCGCATCGACCATCCGCGACAGATGCGGCAGAAAGGCCTGCGGTATGAGGCCGTAATTATGTGACATCACCGCGACGGCGCGCGCGGCGGTCGGCTCGCGACCGAGCGAGAGCCACATGTCCTCCCCCTGCGCGCGCAGGTCGGTGTTCATGTCAAGGTCGAGCATCCGGCAGTCCGGGCCGCACCATCCATGCGGCGCCGCGTCCCTTTCGATCGTCGATCGAAGGTCCGCCACCGAGCGAAAGCCCAGGTCCGACAGTTCCGCATGATGATCCTCGAAGAAACTGGCCGGGCCTTCGGACCGGAACAGGATGCCGGAGCGGACCTGCCCACCCCCCACGGTCGGCAGGCCGCCTATGTCGCGGAAATTGAGGCGGGACAGGGCTATGGTCATGCAGTCAGTCCTTTACGGGCGGATAGGCGGGAACGACGGCGCGCATCTGCGCCAGAAGGTCGGGCGCCATCCAGACATGCTCGACATAATGGCCCAGCGTCGCGCGTTCGTCGGTGTAGATATAGCGCAGCGCGTCGCCCAGCGCGCCTTCGAACACGACCGGGTGCCGGGTCAGGTCGAGCGATGCGACATGGGCGTCCCAATGCTCTAGTGGTCCGTCTATCCGGGTCGCGACATGATGAAAGCGAATGGCCAGGGCGTCGCCCTCGGGCAGAAAATCGCTGAACAAGGGGGCCGTGTCGCCCACCGGTTCGATCAGTTCGACCTCGACGCCGCCGACCACCGCCAGCGCGATCTTCAGCACCGGCTTGCCGGTCGGGTCTTCGCCGGGCTGGATGTTCGACAATTCGAAGAAGCCGGGCGTGTCATAGGCGTCCTCGAGCGCGGCCATCGCCGCGTCGAGATCGTTGGTGACGTAGGCGACCTGGCAATGATGGCTGTTGGGCCGGGCGAACATGCGTATCTCCTGCTAAAATCGACAGTCAGGCCGTAAATGCCCGGCGCGGCACCTGCCGCTCGGTCAGTTGGCGGACATCTTTCCCCCGTCCACGACCAGCGTGTCGCCGGTATGGTAGGCCGCCATATCGCTCGCGAGATAGACGACGGCGCCCTCCAGGTCGGCCGGCTTGCCCGCCCGCCCGAGCGGGGCCTTCGCGGCGACCACGTCCGCGATCATCCTGCCGACCTCCGGATCGGCAAATGTCATTTCGGTTTCGATGAAACCCGGCGCGATGACGTTGCAACGCACGCCGATCGGCCCCAGTTCGGCCGCCAGCGCCTTGGCGAGGGCGTTGAGCGCGCCCTTGGCGATGCCGTAATGGGCCATGGTCGGTACACCCTGGAAGATCGAGCCGCTGCCGCAGATAATCAGCGAACCACCCGGGTCGCCGGCTTCCGCGCGGGCCTTCATGTGCCGCGCGCCCTCCCGCAGGGTGAAGACGGCGCCGTCGAGATTGACGTCGATCAGCTTGCGATAGGTGGCGACGTCCATGTCCGTGAACGGCACCCGACTGGCGATGCCGGCATTGGCGACGACCGTGTCGACCCGACCCATGGCATCGAGCGCACGGGCGAAGCCGGCGACGATCGCAGGCTCGCTGGACACGTCGACGACATCGGCGAAGACCCGCACCCCATATGCGCGCAATGCCGCCGCCGCCTCTTCATTCTTGTCGGCGCGCCGCCCCCAGAGGATGACGTCGCTGCCGGCACGGGCAAGGCCGCGGGCAAAGCCAAAGCCGAGGCCCGAGTTGGCGCCCGTGACCAGCGCCACCTTGCCACTCAGATCGAACAGATTTTCCGGCACGTCCATTCTCCCGATGGCCGCTCGAACGGCGGCGGCGCTTTGGCGCAACATTGCTGGCGACCGGACCGATCGACAAGCGGCCCCAGTTTCGCGATCGTGCCAATGCCATCGCGAAACGGCCCTGGCTTCAATGCATCGCGCCCTCGCGAAATTGCCGGGGCGTCAGTCCGGTGGCCTTGCGGAAGGCGGCGGAAAAGGCGGCCGCGCTGTCGAAGCCGCAATCCCAGGCGATGACCTTGATCGCCGGACGGGCCTGGCGCAGCAACTGCTTTGCGCGGTCGATCTTGCGGTCGGCGACATAGCGGGTGAGCGTCTGCCCCGTGGCGATCTTGAACTGTCGAAAGAAATGCCGGGTGGACAGGCCGCATTCCGCCGCCAGCTCGGCGACGGACGGGGGTTTGCCCGGCTGCTCGACACGATCGCCGATGCGTTGAAGCTGGGTTCGCGTCATGCCGCCGACGCCCGTTCCGCCATCGCGCGCCGAACCGTGCAGATAGCGCTGCAATTCGATCGCGGCCTGGAGCCATATCGCTTGCGTCAGCATCTCGCTGCAAAAGCCGGGTTGCGCAATCTCGCCGGCAATGCGGCGCAGCGCCTCGCGCACGGCTGGGCTGCGCACGTCGAGCGAAGCCTGCAATGCGTCTTTCGACAGGTCCGGCCCGTCATGATCGAAGCCCATCCCGTCGAAGCCGCAGCATATGGATGTCTGTTCGCCCTCGCCCCACTCGGTATGCAGTTCGCTTCGGGCCGGGACGAACAGTACGTCGCCCAGAGCGCTGGCCCTCCCCTCCTTCATCCCGCCATAGCCGCCGCAGGGACGACCCGGGCGAGGGGATAGCGCGAGATCGAGAAAGCTGCGCGGCGACGAAAAGACCCCGCCCTGCTGGCCGCGGAAGCGGTAATGATGCAATTCCATCACGACGCCGGGCAGCGCGATCCGACCCCGGACCGTGCATTCCATGGCCGGCGTGACGGGCAGATCATAGACCTGGGAAACAGCGTTCATCCAACCTCTCCGAACAGTTTCGCCCGCCGCGATGCCATCGCTGCATGGCATGGCGCTTTTGCGGAGCATTTGGCGCAGCGGCGATGGCTGCGCACCTTGCGGAAGAAAGGGTCCGCGCATTTAGATGGCGCATCGATAAAAGGAGAGCGACATGGGCAGTGCCGTGCAGGAAGAGGCCGCGCGCCGTAACATCATTGACATTACCGACCTGCATCACCCCGTGCTGACCGATGTCCAGAAGCAGGTGATGGCCGGGGCCGAAGCGGCGGCGGGTCAGATAATCCTGAAGCCAGAGGTCATCCTGGCCGCGGCGCAGGCGCAGACCGGGCTGTCGGATTTCGGCGCGGAGGATTTTCGCGAGCGGCTGGCCGTCTGGTGCCAGGCGGTGGACGAGGATGCCAACGCCTCTGCGGTCACGCGCGCCAATCTGTTCCAGATGATGATCCGCTTTGCCGCGACGCGCCTGCGGATCGAGGACATGGTGAAGCGCCATCCGGAGATATTGGAGATCCAGATCGACCGGCCGATCATCGTCGCGGGCCTTCCCCGATCGGGCACGACGCATCTGCTCGGCCTGCTGTCGGCCGACCGCCGGTTCCGGTCCCTGCCCTGGTGGGAAGCGATCGCGCCGGTTCCCGCCCCGGACGAAACTCCGACCGACCAGGACAGCAATCCGCGCTGGACCAAGGCAGAACAGGGCTGGCGCATGATGGAATCCATCCTGCCCTATATGGCGATCATGCACGAGTTTTCGCCCGATCATATCAGCGAGGATATCGAGCTTCAGGCGGTCGACTTCTCCTCCTATCTGATCGAATGGCTGGCGCATGTGCCGCGCTGGCGCGACTATTATCTGAGCCACGACCAGTCGGGCACCTATGCCTATCTGAAGAAGGGGCTTCAGGTCCTGACCTTCCTGAACGGACCGAACCGCTGGGTCATCAAATGCCCGCAGCATATGGAGCAGTTGCCCGCCCTCCATAAGACTTTTCCCGATGCCACCTTCGTCCTGACCCATCGCGATCCGGTCGGGTCGATCCGGTCGCAGCTCACCATGTACAGCTATGCGGCGCGCATGTTGCGCAAGACGGTCGATATCCAGGAACCGCTCGGCTACTGGCCCGACCGCTATGAGAAGCTGCTCCGCGCCTGCGTGCGGGATCGCGACATCCTGCCCCCCGACCAGACGATCGACGTCTATTTCCATGAGTGGATCAGAAATCCCGATCCGATCCTGAAGGAGATTTATCGCATTGCCGACATCCCGCTGACCGATGAGGCTCTGGCCGATCTGCACGACTATCTGGCCGAGCATGGCGAGCAGACCAAAGGCAAGATCGTCTACGATCTGGAACGCGATTTCCATGTGACCGGCGAGGAATTGCGCCGTCCCTTCGCTTTCTATTTCGATCGGTTCCCGGTGCAGGTCGAGGTGAAATAGCAGCGTTCACGACCTGCCTTTCGACAGGCGGGAAACGAGCTTCCCCCGATTAGGAGGGGCCATCGCTTCCGATTCCAGCAGAGGAATGTCATGCCCGAACTGAATGTCATTACCCGTGACGGCGCACAGCAGACGATCAATGCATCCGCCGATAGCTCGGTCATGGAAGCCATACGCGATTCCGGTTTCGATGAGTTGCTGGCGCTTTGTGGCGGCTGCTGTTCCTGCGCGACCTGCCATGTCTATGTCGACCCGGCCTTCGCTGCTTCCCTGCCCCCGGTATCGGACGACGAAAACGATCTGCTGGATGGATCGCCGCACCGCAACGACTATTCGCGCCTGTCCTGTCAGGTCATGATGACGGAAGCCCTTTCGGGCCTCACGATCACAATCGCTCCTGAAGACTGAGCATAATATCAATCCTGAATGTATGAGAGAGGACTATCGTGGCCTGGAAAGAAGATATTCGTGAACAGCTGGACGTGTCGGGTTCGACCGTACTGACAGACAAGCAGAAGCAGATGGTCAAGCATTGGACCGACCTGCAGGAAACCCTGAATGCCGGTGATTTTGACGGCATGGATCGGTTTTTTCATCCCGATTTCCGGTACGGCAACCCCAACCGGCCGGATCTGGGCACCTATGAACAGTGGAAGACGTCGCCGGTCGCGCTCTACAAGACCTTCTTCCCCGCCGCCTACAAGACGATCGACGCGGTCGGCAAGGGCGAGGACGAAATCTGGATCTACGCCACCCACTACTGCAAGCATGTCGGCGGACCCTATATGGGCGTGCAGCCGACCGGCAACGCGTTTCAGGTCAACTGGTTCTCGATCGTCAAGTTCAAGGACGACAAGATCGTCAGCATCTTCAGCATTTCCGACGTACTGACCATGCTGAAGGACATCGGCGTGGTGGAAGTCCCCCAGCCGGTCGATCCCTACAAGTAAGCAGATGTGCTACTGCCCTTCTTTCGCTCTGGTCAGGCGACCGGCGGAAGAAGGGCAGCGAGCAAGAAGGCGGCCAGCCTGTCCGCATGTTCGGCGGCATGGATATCATCCACTTCCCGCCCGGCCCCCAGCCGTTCCTGCATCGGCACGGCGCAGAAATAATAGCCGACCCCCTGCACCAGCAGCGCCATCAATGCGGCCGTCGACAAGCCATGCACCGGCCGCTGAAGCCGTACCGCGTCGAGCAAGCCGTCGAGCCGCCGCTGGAACGGCAGCACGAAATGTTCGACGATATGGTCAAGCCGCCAGGTCGAACGACAGCCTTCCACATTGGTCAGCGACACGATGTCGCCATTGTTCGTCGCCCAGAGGCAGAAACGCTGGATCAGGTGGCGCAGCCGCACTTCCGGATCGGCCGGTTCGTCAAAGGCGGCTTCGACGAAGGGGGAGGCCTGCGCCATACGCCAGTCGACCGCACGTATCCACAAATCCTCCTTCCGGCCAAACCGGACATTCAGGAGATTGTGGCTGACACCCAGCCGCTTCGACAGATCACGCAGCGTCGTGCCCTCATATCCGCGTTCCGCGAAAGTCGCGAAGGCCAGACCCAGCAACTTGTCCTCGTCCACGGCCTCGACGGCATTGAGCGCGGGGCGGCCGCGTGTGCGCTGGGGGCGATCGAGCATCAGCAAATCCATAGCGAAAAGACGTTGACATATAAATTGTCATCCGTCAATTTAATCGAAAGGAGAGTGGATAGCGCTATGAGTCTCGATTCTGATCTTTGGTGGGCTGTCGCACGGTCCGAGGAAGTGACCTCTCAAAAGCCCCTGTCCGTCGATATCGGCGATCAGCCGGTCGTGCTGTGGCGCGACAATCAGGGCATCGCCCGCGCGCTTGAGGATCGCTGCCCGCATCGTCGCGCGCCGCTGTCGCTCGGCTGCATCCGCGATAATGGCCTGATCCAGTGCGGCTACCATGGCTGGAGCTATGACGGCGAGACGGGGCGCCTCAAGGAAATCCCGAACATGAAGGATCAGCAGAAATTCCCGCCGATCTACAAGGCCAATGCCTTTGCCGTGACCGAACAGGCCGGATTCGTGCGGGTCTGCCTCAATCCCAAGGCGCAGGCGCCGCTCAGCGCCGACCCGAAATATACCTATGTCGGCACGGTCAATGTCAGTTGCAGCCATCAGGAATATTTGAACGCGCTCTATGACGATCCCGGCCTGATCCTGTCGATCCGCGGCGTCCGCTTCAGCCCCTATCTGATGTCGGAACTGCACGAGGAAGACGGCCTGCTGGTGATGGAGCGCAACTGCCAGTGGCATCCACTGCACTGGCCGTCGCATTTCGTGGCCGAATTTCCGCTCACCCTGCTGACGCGCACCCATCCGCTGACCGGCGAAACGCAACTGACGCTGCGTGACGACCAGTTCAACGATCTGCTTCATGCCGTTCTCTCGCCCGTGCCTTCGGCGCGGGGCGTGACTGCCGTCCGCTGGCGGGCCGAACTGGGCGTGCGCCATCCGGGCGTGCGCGGCGCCGTGCTGCGCGGGATCAATCCGCTGTCGGTACGCGCGTCGGTCGACGGATCGAAATTGCGCGCCACCAAGCCCACCGTCTCGCTGCATGGCGAGGATTTGCGCAAGGTGATGCTGGAAACCACGCCCGCGACCCATGATCAGACCGTAGCGGCCTGAAGGAGGATTTGAAGATGCTCGAAACCGCCGATCGTCCCGTCTCGCACGACGATAACTCCACCGCGCCATCGGGTGGCAGCCCGATCGCGCTAAACGCCATCAACCGTTGGGTGCCGCATAATCTGGTGATGCGCGATAGCTGGTTTCCGGTAGCGCATGATTATTCCGTGACCGGCAAGCCCGTCCGTCGCGCCATCTATTCGCACCCCATCTTCCTGTGGCGCGACAATGGCGTGGCCGTGGCGAGCGAGTTCCATCCCAACGAGCGGATCGCCCGTGACAAAAGCGAGTTCACCAACGCCCAGGGCCGCTATCCGGTGATGGAGCATTATGGCGTCGTCTGGGTATGGTTCGGCAATCCGCTGGCCGCCGATCCCCGCCATTTGCCCAGCCTGCCCTTCCTCCCGCCAAAGGGGGGCCTGCCGCGCCACATGACCGCGACCGTCCGCTTCGAAAGCTCGGCGCCGATCAGCCTGGAAAACCTGATCGACCTGACCCATGCCGACTTCCTGCACGCCGACGTCGTCGGCGACGAACGGTCGGACAGCGAAACCGTGGAAACCTTCTACGACAGCGAGACCGTCACGATGGTCCGCACCTGCGTCAACAAGTCGGTCGCCCCGGTGATGAAGTTCTTCAGCGGTATCAAGCAGCCGACCCAGAATGTGCGGCAGGTGATCCGCATCTATCTGCGCTCGCACTGCGCCATCGCCTATGGCCGGTTCAGCCCCGGCGACGATGTGCCGCTGTTCCACCCCTGCACGCCCGAAACGCGGGACCGCACGCGGATGGAAATGGTCATGAACACGTCCAATGCGGGCCTGATGTTCCGCCATGTCATGCCCAAGGCGGGCTACAAGGTGTCGCGGCAGGACAGCTATATGACGTCCCCGCAAAGCCCGCGCTACATGCGCCATACCGACCGCAAGGATTTGCACAGCAAGTTCGACCAGGCCGGGCAGCGCTATCGTATGGCGATGATGGAGCTGGCGGATCGGCAGGATAAGGGCGATTTCGCCTATCGCGACAATGTCAGCGCCGATTGCAGCGACATCATCGGTCTGCGCAAGGAACTGTTCCAGTTCTGATCTTCCCCATGGGCGGACGGCAACGTCCGCTCTTTTTTCTTTTTCGGAGACGCCATGTCCAAGCTCGTCAATGCCGTCGGCGGCGAACGCCGCTGGTGGGCCGTCATGCCTACCCTGCCCGCCCCCGCCATGGCGGGTATCGGCCAGCAGATGGAACAGGCGGGCTTCGAAGGCTGCTTTTCGCTGCAGATCTACGGGCCGCCCTTCGTACCGATGGCCGCCACGGCCGCGCTGACCAGCAGCCTGAAAGTAGGGACGGGCGTCGCCATCGCCGGAACGCGCAGTCCGGTCGAGACCGCCTATGCGGCGATGGACGTAGATCGTATTTCCGGCGGCCGCTTCGTGCTGGGACTGGGTTCCAGCATCAAGAGCTGCGTCACGGGCATGTATGGGGAGCCGGAACGCAAACTGCTGTCCCACCTGCGCGAAAGCGTGAAGATCATCCGCTATGTCATCGCCAACGCGCATAAAGGACTCGATCCGGTCACGGGGGAATATTTCTCCGCCGATTTCGAGGAGATGATGCTGACCGCTCCCCCGGTGCGGGAAGAGATTCCGATCTGGATCGCCGCGCTGCAGGACAAGATGACCGCGCTGGCGCTGGAGGTCGGTGACGGCCTGATGGTCCATGCCCTATGGTCGGCAGCCTATACCAGGAGCCGGCTGCCCTTCATCACCGACACGCTCGCCAAATATGGCCGCAAGCGCGAGGATATCGAAATCAACGCCTGGCCGTGGATCGCGGTCAATGACGACAAGCAGAAGGCGATCGACGACAGCCGCGCCACCGTCGCGGCCTATTCCGGCTACAAGGAATATGAGCCCTTCTTCGAGGCAATCGGCTTTGGCGATCAGGCGCGCGCCTGCCAGCTCAGCCTGGGCGAGCATGGCGACATCGGCAAGGTTATCGGTAATGTCTCCGACGAGATGGTCGAGGCCTTCGTGACCTGCGGGCCAGTGGACGAAGTGCTCGAAAAGATCGAGCCCTTCTGGGACGTGGTGGACTCGCTCTGTCCGATGACGCCCTATCGAGACCTGACCATGGAGCAACTGACCGACTATAATGCGGGCCTGTTCAAGCTGGTGGCGACCGCCAGGGCGCGCGCGGGCATGGTGGTCGAACCGGCATAGCAGCCAGCGGCGATCTCAAGCGTTGAAACGGCGGAAGCCGGGATCGGGGATACTCCCCGATCCCGGCTTCCGCCGTTTTCGCCCACCCAAAAAGGATCAGGCCGCTACGAGTGTCTCGGCCATGGCTTTGCCCGCGATGAACCCTGTCACCATGGCCGGGCCGACATTGCAGCCATGGGCCGGCGACTTGCCGCGCCAAATGGAATTGGCGTCTAGCCCTGCTGCGAACAATCCCTCCACCGGCGCGCCATCGGTGCCGATCACGCGGCACTGCGCGTCGATCTTGAGGCCCACGGTCGTCGATCCGTCGCCCGGATAGATTTTGATGGCGTAGAAGGGCGCGGTTTCCACCCGGCCCAGGCATGGGTTGGGCTTATGTTTGGGATCGCCGATCTCGATGTCGATCTGCGTGTCGCCCTTGCCGAAGTCGGGATCCTTGCCGGTTTCGGCATAGCGGTTCATTTTCGCAACCGTGGCCATCAGCCCGTCAGCATCGACCCCGATCTTGCCGGCCAGTTCGCGCAGGCTGGGCGCCTCTATGACATAGCCCGCCGCGATCAGTTTCTTCAGGCCGCCACCGCCGGGATAGACCATGCCCATGCCATATTTCTTGATGAAGGCGGCGTCGCCGATGATGTGGGCGGGCACGGTGCCGCTCTTATGCATGGCCTCCACGAAATGGACAGAGGCTTCATTCCCGAACCGCTCGCCCCTGGCATCGACCGCGATGCAGCCGGGCTTCGACATGTCGACCAGATGGGCGTAGCGCGCGACATAGCCATCCGGCCGCGTCATCTTCGACACCACGGCCCAGACGGCGTTCACCAGATTGTCACCGTCCAGCGAGGCCCCGGCCTCCAGCCCCATATTCATCCCGTCGCCGGTATTTTCATAGGGCAGGATCGAGACATGCTCCTCGGCATAAGGGATATAGGCCTTGCGCAGTTGCTCGCTGGCAGAAAAGCCGCCCGACGCCAGCAGGACACCCAGCTTGGCCGCAATATCCTCACCATTGACGCGCACGCCGGTAACGCGGCCGGCCTTCACCAACAGCCGGTCGACGGCCGCGTCCTTGCGCAGCGTGACACCGGCATCGATAGCCGACCGGATCAGCCGCGCCGCTAGCGCATTGCCCATGGTCAGCCGCGTGCCGCGCGGATAGCGACGAACCTTGTCCAGGCCGAACTTCGCGGCCAGCTTGCCAAAATGGAACAGCGACTTGGGTGAGGGCATGTCCGCCAGATAGGGAAGATCGAACAGATCAATCATGAAGCCACCCGGCGCGTTGAACTCCTCGCGCGCGGGACGGAGCTCGGCGAACTGATCGCCTAGCTTCTTGCCGTCATATTCCTCCGGCGACAGCAGGCGGCCATGATCGGCTGCGCCAGCGATTTCCGGATACCAGTCGCTGCTGGGCGGCGAGAGCAGGAAATGCACCTGGCTGTTCTTGTCCAGCCATTCCACCATTTCCGGACCCGCATCGAGATAGGCATCGATCAGCGCGGGGTCGGCCGTCGGTCCGATCACGTCCAGTACATATTGGCGCGCCACGGCGCGGCTGTCCTCGACACCCGCCGCCCTGGCCTGCGGGCTGCCGGGGATCCAGATGCCGCCGCCCGAAACCGATGTGGTGCCGCCGAAATGTTCCGCCTTTTCCAGCACGAGAACCGACAGCCCGGCAGACGCGGCCCTGATCGCCGCCGTCATGCCGGCCGCGCCCGATCCTACCACCACAACATCATATTGGGCCATCACGTCCTCCCGATCCTTCTTTCGATATCCATGGGGGAAAATCGCAGCCGCCCGCGCCTTTCCCCCGGCAGGTTTCAGATTTTGGGCATGATTTCCTCGGCCACCCACTGGAGCCGATCGAGATATTCGGTCAGCCCGGATATGCCCGGCGGCAGCGGAACGATGGTTTCATTGACCCCCAGTTCCTTCAGCCAGCCCACCTGATCGATCACCTTTTGCGCATCCCGCGTTCCAGGCGCGCGCGGGTCGTCCATGATCTCATGATGCGCGCCGACATTGAGCATTTCCAGCGCAAAGAACAGGTCGATCGGCCGTCCGTCATATTCGGGCTGCGAACGGATGAAGTCGAGGCATTCGGGAAATTTCTCCGGCGGCGTGCGGAAGGGCGACCAGCCGTCGCCAAATTTCGCCACGCGGCGGAGCACCGGTTCGGCGTCTCCCCCGAGCCAGATCGGCAAGCGGGGTTGCTGCACCGGCTTGGGCGCGAAACCGACATTCCTGAACTGAACGAACTCGCCTTCAAATTCGGGCTTTTCCGACGTCCACAATTCGATGATCGCGGCGATATATTCATCGGCCATGCGTCCACGCTGGTGAAAGTCGACATTCAGCATGTCGAACTCTTCCTTCAGCCAGCCGACGCCGAACAGTGCCGTGGCGCGACCGCCGCTCAGCCAGTCGAGCGTCGACCAGGCCTTGGCCTGGACGATCGGGCTCTGTAGCGGCAGGATCGACACGGAAGAACTCAACTTCATCGTCTTGGTGCGGCCGGCCAGGAAGGAGAGAGCGACCGTGCCATGGACATAATGGTCGCCCGACAGGCCGATATGCTCCTGCGGAATGATGAAATGTTCGCCCAACATGCACTTGTTAAAGCCAAGCTGATCGGCCATCGCCATCGCCTGTCCGATGTCGTCCCCGGTCAGGCTATATTCCCAAGCTTGCGTCATGGCCGCGACATGCATGCTGTTGGGCACGCCCACGTTCAGTTTCATCGACCGATCCTCCCTGATTTTCAGATTGGCGGGCAGAATGGCCGGGATCGTTTCGACCACACCTTTCCTTGGGAAGGAAAGCGCAGGTCGAGATTTCAGTCTTGCCTTGCCGAGAACATTTCATGAAGCCCAGCCAAATCGGCGGGCGTATCGATATCGAAGCCAAGAGCGGCCCGTTCCACGATCGCCGCTGCCGGACGCTGCTGTCTGTGGGACATCAGACTATCCTGCCCGAAAGCGAAGCGGAAGGGATTGGCATCCCGGATTGCAACCGCATTTGTGCCGCGGCCGTGCCGATCCGGCGCGAAGGCGCAGCCGCACTCGTCAGCGGCGGCCAGCAAGGCCTGGACGTCTTCCACCGTGAGATGCGGCAAATCGGCATGGATCACGAGCAAAGGGCGGTTGCCCAATTGTGCGCGCGCGCCCTCCAACTCTGGATTGAGGCCTCTGCCGCTGTCGGGCAACCAATGCGACGGCCATTCAGGCACGACCGTCGGCGCAAGCAAATATAGGGAATTGATCGCATCCGCTTTGGACAGGCAGGTCATGACCCGTGCGGCCATCGCCGACGCCAGCGCCATGCGCTCGGCTGGTTCCAGCGCGTCCCGAAGCCGCGATTTACTTTCCACTCCCTGTTTCAAAGGGACGAGAGCAGCCCAGTCCGTCACGGACGAAGGGCGATCGCGAGATCGAGCGCCGCCTGCGCCACGCGTATCTTGTCATCCAGGGTCGTCATCAGGGTCGCGCAACGCCCAACGACGATGTCCGGCGCCTCGCAACGGTCTCCGCTATCGATCAAGATACCGTCGATCAGCCCGGCATAATGCCGTGCGATGCTGTCATTATCGACCGCCATGCCCAATTCCTGCATCAGCTTGGCGGTCGGGCCTTTGACCGCCGTGCCGCCGACGAGCGGAGATACGGCGATGACGGGCGCCTTGGCCTGTTCGATCGCCGAGCGCATACCGGGCACCGCAAGCAACGGATCGATACTGAGAAATGGGTTGGATGGGGCCAGTAATACAGCGTCGGCCGACTGGATCGCCTCGATGACGCCGGGGGCGGGAACGGCGTGCGCAGCGCCCTCGAACATGATGTGTCGCACGGCCGGCGCGCAACGCTGTTCGACGAAATAGCGTTGAAACTCAAGCCGTCCCTGGTCCGTAGCCAATATCGTGGCTACTGTCTGGTCGCTCATGGGCAATATCCGGGTCGCTATGCCCCACTGGTCGGCAAATCGCGCGCTGATCTGCGACAGGGTCTGCCCCTGTGCCAGGGCATGGGTCCGCGCCACATGCAGCGCCAGGTCGCCATCGCCGAGTTGAAACCAGTCATCCCCGCCCAATTCGCGCAGGGCCGCCATGAAGCCCCAGCTTTCGCCTTCCCGCCCCCAGCCCTGCGCGCCGTTCGCCTTGCCGGACAGCGTATAGAGCAGGGTGTCGATGTCAGGCGATATATGCAGCCCCAGATGCCGGAAGTCATCCCCGGTGTTGACGATCGCTGTCAGCCCGTCGCCCGCGATGAGGCGTGAAAGGCCCAGAACCAGCTTCGCGCCGCCCACGCCGCCGGTGAGAACAACGACGCGCTTCATGCGAACAGATCTTCATGAACGGGACGCACCAGATCGGCGGCGGGACGTTCCGGGCCGGTCAACGGGCAGCCCCGCACAAGAGCCGCCGGTATGCCTTCCGCGCCTTCTCCGGTGGCGAGGCAGGCGGCCGTCGCGACGATATCGGCCAGAGCGACCTGCGTGACTTCGAGCGTCCGCCCATCGCGATCCAGTTCGCCCCTGCGATCCTGCAACGCCGGCAATCCGGCAGCGCCGATGGCGACCGCCACCACACCCATCCGCCAGGGTCTGCCAAAACTGTCCGAGATGACGACGGGCAGGCCCAGTCGGGCGTGCAGATGCGACGCCGTTCCATCGGGATCGACCGGCAGGAGCAAGGCGCGATCGCCCTCCCCCGCCCCGATGTTGGAACGATCGATCCCGGCATTCGCCATGACATGACCCAGCCGGTGCCGCGCGATCAGGACGTGCGGCACGGCACGCAGGATGGCGCTGGATTCGTCCAGCACCAGTTGCACCAGCCGCGCATCTTTGCGCGTGATATCCGCCAGGCGCCGCGCCTCTTCCCCCGGCTCCACATCAGCCAGCGACACGAAACGTCCCTCTGCCTTGGACACGATCTTTTGCGTCACGACCAGAAGGTCGCCGACGCGGGGTTCAATACCGCACCGATCAAGCGCCACATGCAGAATGTCCGCCAGATCATCGCCCGGTCTGACCTCTCCAATTCCGGTCAACGGTACGATCTCGATCATCGAATACACCTCAAGCCTCGGGCGGGATCAAATCTCCTGTGATACGAATGCCCGCGCCGTCAACCTTATAGGTCTTGTTCATGAAAATCAGGATCGACGTGAGCGCTTCGGCGGCGGCCGAGTTTACCAGCGCGCCGCCGTGAAGCCCCCTCAATCCCATGGCATCGGCCAGCGCCACGATGCGACCGCGCGCATCCTTGTCGTCGCCGAAAACCAGCACGTCGCAGCCGACATCGATGTCCCTGGCCAGCTTGTGCGCGGCGACATTGTGGAACGCGGACACGAGCGTCACGCCTTCTCCCAGAACCGCCTGCGCCTTTTGGGCGGCGGAGCCTTCATCGGGCAACTGGACCCGCATCACCTTGGGCGGAACGAGGGGAACGGTCGTATCCACGACCAACTTGCCAACAACATGCGGCGCGATGTCGCGAAGCGTCGCCTCCTGCGCGGCAAAGGGCACCGTCACGATGATGATGTCCGCATGCGCGACGACATCCACATTGGCGCCAGCCCGCAAGCCATGCCCCAATTCAGCGGCGGCCTTTTCCGCGCTTTCCGCGTTGCGCGATCCGATCGTCACGGGATAGCCGGCACGCGCCAGCCGCCAGGCGATCGCAGCGCCCAGATTACCGGTGCCGCCGACGACGGCAATGGCGGGAAGAGTCATATATTGTCCTTCAATTGAGCGGGCGATCAATGATGCAGATCGGTCACGATGGTTCAGCCAAGACGGCGCGACGCGCGCGCACCGGCTCGTAAAGCGTGGTGCGTTGGCGCACAGGTCGCCCGACGGATACCGCCAGGGCCTGCATTTCCCTGGGGCCGAATTCCTGCCCGTTGACGCCACCGGCGGCCCGGGTGATAGATTCATCCATCAGCGTGCCGCCCATGTCGTTGGCACCCGCCTTCAGAATCGCCGCGGCTCCCTCAGGTCCCATCTTCACCCAGGACACCTGGATATTGGGGATCACGGGATGCAGCACGATGCGCGCCACGGCGTGCATCAGCACCGCTTCGCGATAGCTGGGCCCCGATCGCGCCAGCCCTTTGCGCCAGATCGGCGATTCCATATGGACGAAGGGCAGCGGCACGAATTCGGTGAAGCCGCCGGTCTCTTCCTGCAATCCGCGAATGCGGATCAGATGGCGCGCCCAATGCTTATATTCCTCGACATGGCCGAACATGATCGTGGCCGTGCTGCGCAGGCCGACTCCATGCGCAACGCGCATCACCTCGACCCATTCGTCCGCCGTCACCTTGTCCGGGCAGATGATATCGCGAACTTCGGGGTCCAGTATCTCCGCCGCCGTACCGGGCAGCGTGGAGAGCCCCGCTTCCTTCAGCCGCGCCAGATAATCCTCCAGCGGCAGGCCGAGCGTGCGGGCGCCATGCGTCACCTCCAGCGGCGAGAAGGCATGGATATGAATATCCGGCGCAGCCTCGCGCACCGTCTTGAGGACATTGAGATAGGTGTGCCCGTCATAGTCGGGATGGATCCCGCCCTGAAGGCAGACTTCGGTCGCGCCGCGATCCCAGGCCTCGGCCGCGCGGCGTCCGACCTCTTCCATGTCGAGCCTGTAGGCAGGCCCGCGCATGGCCTTGGTGCTGCCCTTGGAAAAGGCGCAGAAGCCGCATTTATAGAGGCAGATATTGGTATAGTTGATATTGCGGTTGACCGCATAGGTCAGCGTGTCGCCCACGGCCTGCCGCCGCAACCGGTCGGCCCGGTCGACGATGGCGGCAAAATCTTCCTGCTCGGCATCGAACAGGGTGACGATATCCGCTTCGCTTAGCCGTTCGCCCGGCTCCGCCGCAGCGAGGATGGACAGGATCGATCGGGAGGTCGAAACGGGCTCCACCGCCATGATGTCGGGCGCTGGATCGCCATGCCCTGCGGACCAGTCGCCGACCTTGGGCAATCCCCGCCCGTCGATAGCGCGCAGGATCTGGGTGGCGATGGCCGGCGCCGCCCAATCCCGCGCGGCAAGGGCGTAGCGCGGGCCGATGGCGAGCCGCTGCATCAATAGGCGGCCCGCGGACCGGGTGGCGTCCTCCAATATCTCCAGATGCGGCCATGGCGCCTCCGGGTTCACATGGTCGGGCGTCACGGGCGACACCCCGCCCCAGTCATTGACTCCGGCCCGGATCAGCGGCGCCAGATCGACGCGGTCGTGGAGATTGGGCGGCGCCTGGATCGTCATCTCTGGTCCCAAAATGATCCGCGCAGCGGAGATGGCCCAGAGATGATCGTCGAGCGACGGTTCGGCATGATCCGCCATGCGCGTTCCCGGCTTTGCCCGGAAATTCTGGATGATGACTTCCTGAACATGGCCGTAGCGGCGATGCAGATCGCGAATGGCGACCAGCGCCTCCACCTGATCGTCGCGGGTTTCGCCGATGCCGATCAGCAGGCCGGTCGTGAACGGCACGCGCGCCCGTCCGGCGTCCTCGATGGCGGCCAATCGCAGGGCCGGCTGCTTATCGGGCGAGCCGAAATGCGGGCCGCCCCGCGCGCACAGGCGATCCGAGCTGCTTTCCAGCATGATGCCCATGGAAGCGGCATGCGGCCGTAACTGCGCATAGTCCTCGCTGTCCATCAGGCCGGGATTGAGATGCGGCAGCAAGCCGGTCTCACGGAACACCATCTCCGCCATTTCGGCCAGATAGGACAGGGTCGAGTCATGCCCAAGCCCCGCAAGAGCCTCGCGCGCAGCGGCATAGCGGGCCTCGGGTCGATCGCCGAGCGTGAAGAGGGCTTCCCGGCAGCCAGCCGCCGCGCCGGCGCGGGCGATGGCCAGAACCTCGTCCCGACTGAGATAGGCGTCACCCGCGCGGGCCGGCGTGGTAGCAAAAGTGCAATAGTGGCACACGTCGCGGCATAATTTGGTGAGTGGAATGAAAACCTTGCGGGAGTAGGTCACGCGACGGCCATGCGCCGCCACCGTCATCGCCTCCGCCGCCTCCATCATGTCGCCAAGCGACCGGGATCGCAGCACTGCCGCGATGCCCGCTGCTTCGTCTTCGCTCAGATGCAGTAGATCCAGTGTCACATCATACTCCGCGCTCGGGCAAGCCCGCGAATGGTTTCTAGCGGCGCAGCGTGCCCAGGCAAGGCCGCGATGAAGGTCGAGACACCCATCGCCTCGATGCGCCGCAGCATATCCACGGCCGCATCGACCGGCCCGGCCAGCGTATCGAAGTCCGCCAGAAACTCGGTCAGACCCAATTCCTCCATCAGGGCCACATTCCTGCCGCCCACGACCACATGCTCGGTCGGATCATAGCGCGCGTGCAGTGCATCGATCTTGCCGCGAAACTGCGTCGGGACACGCGCCAGGGTTTCGGGCGTGCGAAAGGCCATGCCATTGACGACGATGAACGCCTTGAGATCCTCGATAGCCTCGGCCCGTGTGGGACGGATCGATGCGAAGGAAACGACCCAGATATCGATCGACAGGGGATCGCGCCCGGACGCCTGCGCCGCGGCCCGGACGGTATCGATCCGGTCCTTGAGCGCGTCGAGATGGCGTTCGCCCGCGAACAATATGACGCCGTCGGCCTGCTCGCCCGCCAGCGCCAGCGCCTTGGGGCCGAAGGCGGAATAATAGATGGGAATCGGGCGGGCGAAGCGCAGCGGCTTGATCTGCGCCCCGTCCATATGCGTGGGCCGTCCGGCGAACAGATCGCGCAGCGCCGCCAGTTCCATGCGGATTTCTCGTTGCGTGGCGGGCGGCCGCCCGATCGCCATAACCGTGCTGCCGCCAGTCGCCAGGCCCAGCGCCACGCGCCCCCCGGAGAGATCGTCGATCGTGCTGAGGGCGGAGGCCGTCACCAGCGGGTGCCGCATGAAGGGCGAGGTGACCAGTGGCGCCAAAGTCGCTTTCGGGGCGTCAAGCGCGGCGAGGGTCAGCGACACATAGAGTTCGTGCCAACCCGCCGGCGAATCGCCTACGCTGATCAGCTCAAAACCGAGATCGGCGGCAAGACGGACCTCTTCGCGAAATCCGTCCAGCCGGTCCCCCCACATACTGCATATGCCGAGCTTCATGGTCATCCTCTCGGGAACTTCCTACGCCCTGCCGTCTCGCTGCAAACCTGTCCTTGTAGAGGGGAAGGCGCGCAGATCGCGCACCTTCCCCGTCCCATGGCCGCATCAGAACGTATATTTTGCCATGATGCCCCAGGTCCGCGGATCGCCGGCATAAACCGAACTGGTTGGGAAGGACGGCAGAAGAACGCTGGAAGCCGCGAAATATTTCTCGTTGAAAAGGTTCTTCACATAAATGCCCAGATCAAGGCCCGTGCCGCCGATCCCGCGCCAGTCCAGACGCGCGTTGGCCAACTGGTAACCCGGCAGCTTTTCGCCGTTCTGACCACCAAAATCGTCGGTCATGAACAGGTCGGCGTTGACCACCACGTCGCCGTCAGCCGGGCGGATCGGCAGGGTCCAGCTCACGCTGGCGGTGCCGGAAAAGCTGGGCGAATATTTGTTGATCTGGCCCTCGCCCAGCACGATCGTCGAAGGCAGGCCTGCAGGAATGGTCAGGCTTTCCACCTTCACATTGGTATAGGCGGCATTGAAACCGACGGTAAGGCTGCGCACGGGGCTGATGGAGGCTTCCAATTCGACGCCCCAGATCCGCAGATCGGCGACATTGGCGGCCAGCGACCCGTTGGTCGGCGAATCCGGCGTGCCGTTGGGAACGGTCGTCTGCGTATTCAGGAACTGAAGCGCATTTTTATATTTGCTGTAATAGGCGGCGATATTGAGGCGCCCGCGCGCCGATCCGACATGATAGTCATATTTGGAACCAATTTCGACGTCAGTGATCGTTTCCTCCCCGGTCTTCTGGAAGGGACGAAGATCCGCGCAGACGCCACCGGTCGCCACGCAGGCCGGATCTGTGCCGCCGGTGGTGAACGGCGTTTCGAATAGTGGCGTGTTCACATTGACGCCGCGATAGCCGCGCCGCGACACGATATAGAGCAGCCAGTCCGGGGTCGCCTTATAGTCGAGCCCGATGGTCCAGCTCGGCTCCTCGCCCTTGTTGGATACGGTGCCGACGCCGTCCGCGAGACCCAGGGCTGCCGTGCTGAGGCAGGTGGATTCGTCGACATAGGTCGTGCCGATGGTGCCGCCGCAGGCCGACACCTTGTCCCAGCTATAGCGCGCGCCCAGATTGAGCTTCAGCTTATCGGTGAATTCATAACCAATCTGGCCATAGACCGCCCAGTTCTTGTTGCGGACATGCGACGTCACCGCAGGTGCAGGGACACCGCCCACGGAAAATGCCGTGAACTGCGATCCGCTGGCACCGTCAGGTTTGTCATTATTGTAGAAAGTGCCAACAATGAAGTTGAAGGAGCCAAAATCACCCAGCAACTGGGTTTCGTTCGTCAGATATTGCCGGTCCAGCACGGAAGACGCCGTGAACAAGGTGAACGGCACGGCCGATGGCGCGGGAGACGGCAGACCCGTGGGGATTTGCAGTTGCGGCAGCCCGCCGGTGTTGATCAACTGATAGCTGTAATTTTTCCGGTAACCGAAAATGTTGCGCAGCGTCAGATCGCCGAAACTGAAGGACGTATCATTGGTGATCGACGTGGTCTTGCGATAGGCCGCGCCACCATTGATGCCGCCGTCGAACGAACCGCGGCGATTGGCTTTCTGTGCCTGCAACGCCGCCTGTACCTGTGGTTCGACGACGCCCAGACCCAGCGCGGCAAAGGGGAAATTCTCGCGCAGCAGATAAAGGCCGCCGGCGAGTTCATCGCCCTTGAAATATTCATAGATGGTGGTGCTCTTGAGGCCCTCGAACGGTTCGACCAGCAGCGAGAGACGATAGGCGTCCTGATGGATATTGTCGAAGCCAGGCCCGCCATCGAAGGCGACGGTACGGGGATCCTGACGACGGATCTGGCCCGCAGCGCGGAAGGCGACCTTGTCCTCGATGATCGGAATATTCACCGCGCCTTCCAGTTCGCGATAATCGAAGCGGCCGTAGGTGCCCTCGACATAGCCTTCGAAGTTGTAGCTCGGCTTCTGGCTGCCGATCACGACCGCGCCGCCCAATGTGTTGCGGCCGAACAATGTGCCCTGCGGCCCCTTGAGCACCTGAATGCTGCCGATGTCGTAAGTCGGCACGTTCGAGCCGACCGACGGCAAGGGAGTATCGTTGAGATAGATGACGACGCCTGGCGTCACTTCGCCCAGGGGCAATTGACCGATGCCGCGCAGGGTCAGCGCCACATTGTCCTTACCCCCTTCGGACGAGAAGGTGAAGCCGGGCGCGATCGTCTTGACGTCGCTTACCGTCTGGACGGTGCTGCGTTCCAGCGCCTCTGACGAGAAAGCGGAAATGGAAACCGAAACGTCCTGCAGTCGTTCTTCCCGGCGACGAGCCGTGACAACTATGTCGCCAGCATTCGCATCATCCGCCTGCGGCGCGGTCGAAGCGGCGGACTGCGCCCATGAGGGAAATGCCACTGCTGCGGTGCTCGCAACCAATGCCAACTTCAGTGCGGTCAATCGCATAAAAATCCTCTCATTTAGTCCATTTATCGGTATGGCCCGCGCTGCGCGCAGGCATGATCGCTTGCGGCAAAATCGGCATTGGCCGCCATTTACCACCTATCGTTCGACAGGGTTTGGACGGATCAAACATAATTGATCCCGGTGTTGCATTTGCGCCGCAGCGCCGCGACCAGTCACGGCGCTGCCGCCTTGCCGTTCGAAACGGCCAGTGCCCCGGCAGACCTCCTGCCCTGATCCAGAGCAGGTTTTTACGGAGGTGAACGTCTTCGTTCTGGCGCGATCCGCACCTTAAGACCAAGCCGCGATCAAATCCGCAACGGTTGCGACCGACGGCTCGCCAATGGTGCCGGTGTCAAGGGACAGCCGGGGCGCAGGAGCAGGCTGGGCTATGCCATCGCGCTGGATGAAAGTCCCCCGTGCTTCATTATGCGCGTGCCGTGGCGCTTCCTCCATTGACAGAACGGGCGTCACGCAGGCGTCGCTCGCGGCAAACAGAGCGGCCCACTCATCCCGGTTCTTCTTCAGAAATGCCGCGGCCAATTCAGCCTGCATCGCGGGCCAGCCTTTACGGTCGTTCTGGTCGTAGCGCCGGTCGGAAAGACCCAGTCCCTCCACCATCTGGGCAAAGAATTTCGGTTCCAGGCATCCCACCGCGACATGCCGTCCATCGGCGCATTCATAACAGCGGTAGAAGGGCGCCGCGCCGTCCAGCAGGTTGGAGCCCGGCGCATCTTCCCACAGACCCTTCGGCTGCCATGCGTAGAAAAGGCTCATCAACGATGCGACGCCGTCGGTGATGCAGGCGTCGACGACCTGCCCCCGGCCTGTCCGTTGCGCCGCCAGCAGTGCGCTCAACAGGCCAAAGATCAGGAACATCGCGCCGCCGCCATAATCGCCCACCAGATTGAGCGGCACTGGCGGCGTTCCCTGCTTCTCTCCCATCGCGTGGAGCGCGCCGGTGATCGACAGATAGTTGATGTCATGGCCGGCCCTCAGCGCCAGCGGCCCCGACTGGCCCCAGCCCGTCATGCGTCCGAACACGAACCGTGGATTGCGCGCCAGGCAGGCATCGGGACCGACGCCAAGCCGTTCCATGACGCCGGGCCTGTATCCCTCGATCAGCCCGTCCGCCCGCTCGACCAGTGCGAGCAGCTGTTCGCGATCAGCCTCCTGTTTGAGATCGAGATAGGCCACGGCCCGGCTGCGGTGCAGGATGTCACCACCGACATCGTCCCAATCCCCCGCCGTGGCCGATGGCGGCCGGGCGATGCGGACGATCTCGGCGCCCATATCGGCCAACAGCATCGCCGCGAGCGGCACTGGGCCGATCGCGTCGATCTCCAGCAGGCGAACACCGGCCAGCGGCCCGCTTTTTTTCGTCATCAGATATTCGTCCGGTCCGCGCCTTTGAGGTCCAGCATGGCGCGCGCCTCATCAGGCGTGGCGATTTCCAGGCCCATGCCCTCGACGATCTGCCGCGCGGTCTTCACCTGCTCCGCATTGGTCTCGGCCAGCCGCCCCGGACCGCCCCACAGCGAATCCTCCAGACCGATGCGGACATTGCCACCCATGGATGCCGCCATGGCGACGATGCTCATCTGGCGCGCGCCCGCGCCCAGCACGGACCATTCATATTGGTCGCCGAACAGCCGGTCGGCCGTCCGCTTCATATGCATGATATCGTCGGGATGACTGCCGATGCCGCCCAATATGCCGAAGCAGGTCTGGATGAACAGCGGCGCCTTGACGAGGCCGCGATCGAGAAAATATTTCAGATTGTAGAGATGGCTGGTGTCATAGCATTCGAATTCAAACCGCGTGCCCAGCGGCGACAAGGTGGTCAGCAGATGTTCGATATCGGCATAGGTGTTCTTGAACACCAGATCGCGCGAGGCTTCGAGCGCCGCCGGCTCCCACTCATGCTTGAACGTCTTGAACCGGTCCAGCATCGGAAACAGGCCAAAGCCCATCGTCCCCATATTGAGGCTGGCGACTTCGGGCGCGAATGTCTGGGCGGGACGGATGCGTTCCTGCACCGTCATGGAGGGGTGCCCGCCCGTGGTCAGGTTCAACACTGCGTCGGTACGCTGCTTGATAACCTTGAGGAAGGGTTCGAACAGGTTGGGATTCTGGTCCGGCCGCCCATCGACGGGATTGCGCGCATGTAGATGGATGATGGCGGCGCCCGCCTCCGCCGCGCCGACCGCCGATTCCGCGATCTCCTCCGCCGTCACGGGCAGATAGGGCGACATGGAGGGCGTGTGGATTGCGCCTGTAATCGCGCAGCTGATGATGACCTTGCGTTTTGCCATGATAGTTCCTTTCGCGCAGATTGCGCCGGTCGCAGGTTGCGCGATCGGCGCAATCTATCCTTCGATAGGAAGCGGCGCGCGCTTCAGGGCAAAATGCCGAGCTGCCGCGCCCGCAGCACCGCCTGCGGCCGACGGCGCACGCCCAGCTTGTCGTATATTTGCTGCATATACCATTTGACCGTACCTTCGGTCAGGCCGAGACGATCGCCGATTTCCCGGTTGCGCAGGCCTCCGCTGACCATCGTCAAAATGTCGACCTCCCGATTGGCCAGGCGCCCGGTCAGGCCGAAATCATCGTCCTCCTCTTCATCCGCTTCGATCTGCGGTCCCCGCCGCAACATCGACACAAGGCGAACGGCGAAGCGATCGGCCGGCGTTTCCAGTTCAGGACCCTGCGAATAGGCTTCGATGATGAGAGACGCGATGACCTCTCCCTCATCGACGAAGACCCGCACCCAACCGGCCGGTTCGGCCATCTCCACGGCAGCGCGAACGGCCCTGCGCGCCTCGGACCGGTTACCCTGAAGCACCGCGATTTCCGCCAGCAGCAATTCGAAGATCACCGCGGACCGGATCGCTCCCGCGCGCTTGACGAATTCCAGCCACCGGTAGGCGACCTTGCGCGCCCGGCCCAGCCGGTGGCGCTGCATCTCGATCCTGAGCCAGGCGATCGCGATATTCTCATTGCGCCGCGTTGGGTGCAGGGTCGGAATGGGTTCACCGTCCAGTTGCGGATCGCCCGCCAGAAAATGCTGCTCCGCCTCGTCGATCTGCCCCGCCTTGATCAAAAGCCGCACTTCCTCGGCCACGATGAAGGAGCGCAGGCGATCAAGCCCACATTCGATTGCCACGAGATGGGCATCGTTAAGCGTCGACAGCGCGCTGGGCAGATCGCCCCTCGCCGCCCACAGCCGCGCGCTGACCAGATAGCCCGATGCCATCTGATCGGAAAAGCCCCATTGCCGCACGACTGGCAGATATTGTTCCGCCAGCTCGGCCGCCTGTTCAAGATCGCCCGCATCATAGAGCAACTCGGCCAGCGGCAGCGCGGGAAGCGCGGCCAGGCCGGAACCCGCGCCATGGATTTCAACCGCTAACGCGAAGGCCTCTTCCAGAAAGCGTTGCGCCAAGGGAATCTTTCCCTGCGCCATCATGGTCGGCGCGACCGAAGCCTTCAGGGCGATGGAGGCGAAGGCGGAGCCGGGACGCGACAGAGCACGGCTGGTTTCTGCCTCCAGCTTGAGCATATCCTGGAAATGATACAGCTCGCGCCGCGCCGACATGAGCTGCGCCAGCAAGGTGCAACTGAGATAGGCATGGCTGTCGGCGAGTTCGGCAAGCAGCGGCTCGGAATCGGCCTCGACCCTGATCATGTCGTCGCGCGCCGCCGCGAGCATGACGAAGCGATGGCGAATCAGCAGGTCCAGTTGCTCGATTTCGTGCGCGGGCAGGGACTGCGCCTCGCGCTTCGCGTCACAGGCCTGCCGCGCGGCGGAAATCAGTCTGTCGGCCGATGAAAAGGCCAGTTGGCGGATGCGCCTCCAGGCCAGAGCCAAGAGCAGGTTGGGTCGTTCGGCCAGGATCGGCCAGGGCAGTTCCGCGCCCAGTTCCTCGATGCGATAGAGATAGCCCGAATAGGTCAGTCCTTCAGCCAGACGATCCAGCTGGTCTGCAAGGAACGCCTTGTCCCCGCTCAGCCGCGCATGTTCGATCGCCAGGGCAAGCTGGCCGGTTTCGGCAAAATATTCGCTCGCCCGCCGATGCATGACGGCAGCGCGGTCGGGCGCCCGATCAATGAGCCGGCCCAGCACCATTTCGCGGAACAGCCGGTGATAGGCATAACGGCTATGTTCCTGATCAATCGCGTTCAGAAACAGACCTTCGCGAAAGACATGGTCCAGCATCGCGCGCGCATTTTCATCGCCGGTTACCGCGGCGCAGGCGGAAGGCGTCAGTTCGTCGAGGATCGACGTGTCTACGAGGAAGCGGCGGACGTCGTCCGGCTGCAAACTCACCACTTCGTCATGAAAATATTCGGCGAATTCGGGGCGCAGACCCGTCAGCCGGAGCTTGGCCGCGCTGTCGCTGGGCCGACGGTAGATGTCGCACGCGATGACGATACCGGAAACCCAGCCTTGGGTATCGCCCACAATATCCTGAAGGTCGCGCGAGTCCACCGGCGTTCCGATGGACCGCGTGACCAACTCCGTCGCTTCCGCCAAGGTGAAAGACAGATCGGCGACCCCCACTTCGACCAGAAATCCGAGCGCTCGCATACGCGCCAGCGACAGACCGACCGTGCCGCGCGCGGCGATGATGATGGTCAATGCATCGCGCGCGCTCGATGACAACTGAGCCAAAAATTCCAGAACCGGCTTCGCCAGAAGTTGCGCGTCGTCAACGATGATAACCGGTTTTACGCTGCCCATCGTCGCGAGGACGGATAGCCAGTTTGCGTCGGAAGCGTCGCTGTCCAAATTATCCCACGGCAGACCAGCAGACAGGCCCGCGGCCTTGAGCGCCTGGAGGAACGACCGCTTGCTTTCTATTCCTGCCCTGGCCGCAAGCCAGAGAACGGGGCGTCCCTGCGCCCTGAGTTCATCGGCCCAGAACAGCATCGCGGTCGTTTTCCCGCTGCCAGCTGGTGCGGATACCGCGGTCATTCGCGACTGCGCCACTCTTTCCGTCAGCGCCGCCAATGCAGCCCGCCGGATCGGCATATGAGTCGATCGTGGCGGCAAGATAGCTGTGGGCACAACGGTCATGCTGTTCTCTCCTGACGCGCGCTTGGCGCGATTCGTTCTGTTATGCGAAATATATTCTGCGCGATGAATCTATAACGCAATCCCTTTTTCCTATCGGCAGATAGGTTCCCAGTGAGGTAGAAAAATGTCCAGCTTCGCACCGAACAAGCCAAGGTCGCTATGCAACCAGCGTTGCCATACAGACTGCGGCACCGAGCAGGATATTAGGAAAGGTTGACCATGAAGGCCCTTTATCTCGAACGGACCGACGGCCCCGAATCCGTCGTGGTGGCGGACGTCGACACGCCGGTGCCCGGTCCTGGAGAGGTACGCGTTGCGCTGCGGGCGGCATCGATCAACCATCGCGAACTGTTCATCACCCATGGGCAATATCCCGGCATGACCGTGCCGACCACGCTTGGCTGCGACGGTGCGGGTGTCGTCGACATGATCGGCGATGGCGTGACCGGGGTCAGCGAGGGCGATGAGGTCGTGCTGTATCCCGCGCGCAACTGGGGGCCGAACCGCCACGCGCCGGCCGCCGATTTCGGCCTGCTGGGCATGCCCTTCGCCGGCACGATCGCCGAATATATTTGCGTGCCGGTCGACAATCTGGCGCCCAAGCCGGCCTTCATGAGCTTCGAGGAAGCCGGCGCCATGCCGCTGACGGCACTGACATCCTGGCGCGCGCTGATGTTCAAGGGGCGGCTGGAAGCAGGAGAGACGCTGCTGATCAGTGGCGTGGGCGGCGGCGTCGCAACCTTCGGCTTGGCTTTCGCGGTAGCCAAGGGCGCCAATGTCTATGTCACCGGCGAAAATCAGGACGTTATCGATCGCGCCGTGGCGATGGGGGCCAAGGGCGGCCTGCTCTACACCGATCCCGACTGGCGCAAGCAGGTCGGCAAGCTCACCGGCGGCATCGACGTGGTGCTGGACGGGGCGCCCTCGCCCAGCTTCGCCAATTATGTGCGCGCCATCAATCCGGGCGCGCGGATCGTCATCTACGGGTCTACCGCCGGCAACGAGATCAAGTTCAACGCCACCGACATCTTCCTCAAGAGTGCCAGCATCGTCGGCAGCCAGGTCGGCGATCCGCAGGACTTCAAGGAAATGCTCGCCTTTGCCGAGCAACATGCCATCAAGCCGGTGATCGAGGCGACCTATCCGCTTGCCCAGGCGAAAGAGGCCCTTCTGCATCTGCGCGACCAGCATAAGTTCGGCAAAGTCGTGGTGACGATGTGAGCGATCTGTTCAGCCTGGCCGGCAAGAAGGCGCTGGTCACCGGCGGCGCGCAAGGTCTGGGCCGCATGATTGCCGAAGGTCTGCTGCGGGCCGGGGCGACGGTAGCCATCACATCGCGCAAGGCCGACATCTGCGAAGAGGCCGCCCGGGAGATGGCCACGCTGGGATCGTGCATCCCCCTCCCCGCCGACCTGGCGACGCCCGAGGCGGCGGTCGACCTCGTCGCGCGTTATCGCGATGCCGTTGGCGAATGCCATATATTGATCAACAATGCGGGCAAGACCTGGGGCGGGCTGATCGACAGTTTCCCCGACAAGGCCTGGCCCGGCGTGATGGCCGTGAATGTCCAGACGCCTTTCACCATGGTCCGGGAACTTCTGCCCGAACTCGGCGCGGCCGGAACGCCCGGCGATCCGTCCCGGGTCATCAACATCGGTTCGGTCGCGGGGATGAAGACGGCGCGGCTCAGCGCATACAGTTATGCCGCGAGCAAGGCTGCGGTCCATATGATGACGCGCGATCTGGCCGGCGATCTCGCCGAACGCAACATCACCGTCAACGCGGTCATTCCCGGCTTCTTCCCGACGAAGATGACGGCGCATATGAGGGACGAGGATCAGGTCGATCCCGGCCTGCTGGCGCATATTCCGCTCAAACGGCTGGGGTCGCCGGACGATATCGCCGGCATCGTCATATTCCTGTGTTCGCGCGCGGGCGCCTATGTCACCGGCGCGGAAATCCCGGTTGACGGCGGGGTAGTCGGTTGCGGCTGAGGGGAAAAGTTCAGTAATGGCGAGAAGCGGCAATTTCGTTTTCGTCGGCGGCACGGACGGCATAGGTCGCGCCGCGGCGCTGAACGTAGCGCGGCACGGTTCGTCGATCCTCCTCGTCGCACGAAACGAGGACCGCGGCGCGGCCGCGGTCGATGCGATGCTGGACGCAGGCGCGCGGGACGCGGCCTTTCTGAAGGCTGATCTCTCGACGATCGCGGGCGCCGCAGCCGCGGCGCAAGGCATCAAACTCTGGCGTCCCGCCATTCACGGCCTGATGCATAGCGCGATGAGCGCATTTTCGAGCAAGACCGTGACGACCGACGGGTTGGAGTTTGCATTCGCTCTCCAATATCTCGCACGCGCTATCGTCAATCGCTTGTGCGCCGATGCGCTGGCCGCATCGGGTGACGGGCGCATCATTCATCTGGCTGGCGCCGTTCCATATCGGATGGCGGCGCCCGATCTCGACGACCTGCAGTTCGAGCGGCGTAAATGGAGCTTCTTCAAAGCGATCCTGACAACCCATGTTCAGGGATTCCTATTCCTTGACGAGGCATCGCGACGCTGGGCGGACCGACAGATCGGACTTTATGCGACCGGCGTGGGATCCACCCGGACGAAAGCCATGCTTGACCCCGCAATGCCCCTCATCATGCGGATCATGGGCCGGTTTGGCACCACGGCCGAGAAATCAGCCGTCAACGCCACCCGACTGCTGCTCGACGAAGCACCCCCGGCCATGCAAGCGGCCATCTTCAAAAATCCCAAGAGTTTCACACCGGCCCCCTTCGACCTCCCCACGCAGGAGGCGGAACAATTGTGGGACATCACGACTGCTCTTGCGAGCAGCAAAGGCGTGTATCTGCCATGACGATCGACCTCGCCATGCTATCGGATCGTATCGCGATCGAGGAATGCCTCTATCGCTATGCCCATCTGGTCGATTCGATGCAGTTTCATCGCATCGCGGAGGAAGTGTTCACGGACGACGGATCGATCGACTTTGGCAGCGCGCGTTCCGTGGGGCGCGAGGCCATCCATGCCCAGTGCATGGGTTATCAGGGCGCTTTGATGGGCTGTTCGCACAACATCACTAACTTGGTGATAGAGGTGAACGGCGACAAAGCGCGCGCAGCCAGCCGCGTCATGGCCTGGCAGTGGTTCGATATCCCCGATGCCGACCCGCTGCGCCCGACCGACCTTCTGGCCGTGGGCGGCTATGAGGACAGGCTGCGGCGCACGGCCGAGGGATGGCGGATATATGAGCGGCGGGGGATCAATTTCGGCACCGGCATCGGCGCCGGATCCGTGCCCGATCCCATGCGTCCCATCTTTCAGGCCATGCAGGGCCGCACGCCTGGCTGGCCCGCCTGACCGAGGGCGGGCACCAGGGCCCGCCCATCCTGTCGTCAGAGTTTCCAGCCCCCGCCCGCGACGATCACCTCGCCGGTGATATAATCGGCTTCGGGCAGGCACAGCAGATAGACGGCGCCCGCCGCTTCCTCCGGCGTGCCGGCGCGGCCCAGCGGAATGCCCTTTTCCATGGCTTCCAATATTTCGTCGCTGACGCCGGCCTTGATGTCCCGACCCTTGACGCTGATGGTCGAACTGCCCGCCTCGCCTGCGGTCATGCGGGTCATGATCGCGCCGAAAGCCACGGCGTTGACGGTGACATTATAGCGCCCCCATTCCTTCATCACCGTCTTGGTGAGACCGACGATCCCTGCCTTGCCCGCCGCATAGCCCGCCTGACCGGCATTGCCGCCAAGACCCGCCACGGACGATATATTGATGACCGTCCGGCGTGTAGCCCGACCATGTTCTGCGGCCTCCTTCTTCGCCGCGGCAGCGATCACCGGCTGCGCGGCGCGCAAAATGCGGAATGGGGCATTGAGATGCACGTCGAGCATGGCCATCCACTGTTCGTCGCTGGTCTTCTGAAGCACCGAATCCCAAGCATAGCCCGCATTATTGACGATGATGTCGATCGTGCCGAAATTGGCGACCGCCGCTCCCACGAACTTGTCGCCGAAATCGGCCTCCGTCACGTCGCCCACACACACCACGGCGCGGACGCCCAGACTTTCGATTTCGCTCGCCGTCGCCTTTGCCACATCCTCGTCCAGGTCGTTCACCACGACATGGGCGCCGGCACTAGCCAGTTTCAGCGCGATAGCCTTCCCGATGCCTCGCCCGGAACCGGACACCAGTGCGACCTTGCCATCCAATATCTTCACGTCAATGCGTCCCGTTCTTCCTTGAAACCACCGATGCGGGCCTCCCCGCCATCGATGACGATGCTGTTCCTGTCAGGCACGCTCGCCCGAAACGATATGGTGTCACCCCTGCGCCAGATTTCCGTCCGAACCGTTTCGCCCGGCCAGACCGGCGCGGTAAAACGCACCCGCATGTCCGTCAACAAACCCGGATCGCCGTCACAGCACAGATGGATCAGCGCGCGCGCCGCCAGCCCCATGGTGGCGAGCCCATGCAATATCGGGCGGTCGAAACCCGCCGCCTGCGCCGTGCCCCGGTCGATATGCAGGGGGTTGCGGTCGCCGGTCAGACGATAGAGCATCGCCTGGTTGGAGGCCGTCGGCAGGTCGAGACATGCGTCCGCCTGCACATCCGGCATGACGACCGGCGCTGGTCCGTCAAGATCACGCGGCCCGCCAAAACCGCCCGCGCCGCGCAAGACCCACACTTCCTCCATCTCGGCGATCGGCCGGTCCGTCGGCGTAGTAATCACGCGTTTTGCCCGCACGAGCGCAGGCTTGCCTGCCCCCTTGTCCGCGAGACCGACAATCTCGATCCGGCCGTTGACCAACTGGCCCAGTTCTAGCGGCCGGAACAGTTTCAGCGTCTGTTCGCCATGCAGAATGCGCGGCCAGTCCCAGCCCAGTTCCGGCGCCATGGGCCAGAAGCCGGGTGTCCCCAAAACCAGCGCCATGGTCGGCAACACGACCTGATCGCGTTCGAAAATCAAATTCTGCTCATCTATGGCGCCCAAACCAGCGCCAACACCCAGCGCATAGAGGATCGCCCCGCGCGGATCGCAGACATCCTGTGCCTCCGGCACCCGGAAGCCGCGCAATCGTTCGACGTCAAGCATTCGACTCATCCCCGGTTGGCGGTCAGGACAGCTTGCGCTCGTCCAGGCCCAGTCCGCGACCGATGATTTCGCGCATGATTTCCGACGTTCCGGCGAAAATGCGGCTGATGCGCGCGTCGGTATACATGCGGCTGATGCGATATTCTTCCATATAGCCGGCACCACCATGGAGTTGGACGCATTCGTCCATCACCCGGCCTTCCAACTCGCTGGTCAGCAGTTTGGCGGCGGACGCATCTTCGGGGGTCAGTTCGCCTGCATTGAGCAGCATCACGCACTGGTCAACATAGGTCTGGAGCGCATCCAGTTCGGCCCGCATCGACGCCATCTTGAAGCGGGTGTTCTGGAACGCGCCGATCGGCTTTCCGAACGCCCGGCGTTCCTTCACATAATCGAGCGTGATGTCGAACGCGGTCTGCGCCGTCGCCATGAAGCCGATGGCCGCGACCAGCCGCTCCTGCGCCAGGAAGCGCGCCAGATATTTGAAGCCCTGGGTCGGATCGCCCAGCACATTCTCCTTTGGCACCTTCACGTCGTTGAAGAAGAGTTCAGCGGTATCCTGCGCCTTCAGCCCCATCTTCGCCAGCTTGCGCCCGCGCTCGAAGCCTTCCATCCCGCGTTCGACGACCATGAGGCCGAGACCATGGCGGCTATTGGGATCGGTCCGCGCGGCAACCACAACCAGGTCGCCCAGGATACCATTGGAAATATAGGTCTTGGCCCCGTTCAGCAGCCAATGGTCGCCCTTGTCGACCGCGCTGGTGCGCATGCCAGCAAGATCGCTGCCCGTCGACGGTTCGGTCATCGCGACGGCCAGGATCTTCTCACCGCTGACGATGCCGGGCATCCAGCGGTCCTTCTGATCGTCACTTCCCAGCTTGGCGATGTAGGGCGCGACCAGATCATTATGCAGGTTGATGTAGAAGCCTATGTCGCCGTGGCGCATATTCTCCTCGATGATGATCTGTTCGAAGCGGAAATCGTCGATCCCCGCTCCGCCATATTTCTCGTCCGCCCAGGTGCAGAGCAGGCCCTGCTCACCGGCTTTCAGGAACAGCTCCCGATCGACCATGCCCTGTTCGCGAAAGCGCTCGGCATGGGCACCCACCTCCGCCGTCATGAACTTGACGACAGAGTCGCGGAACTGCTCATGTTCCGGCTCGAAGATCAGGCGCTTCATGCCGGCATCGGCTCCTTGACCGTGCTTTCGCTCGCAGGCGCATAGAAATCCTCGCCCTTGGCGGCCTTGTCGCGCAACCATGCCGATGGCAGGAAGCGCGGGCCATAAAGTTGCGCGAGCCGGTCGGATTCCTCGACGAACGTCTTGAGGCCGATCGTGTCGATGTAGCTGATCGTCCCGCCGGTCCATGCCGGGAAGCCCCAACCATAGATTGCGCCCAGATCGGCATCCTGCGGTGTTTCAAGCACATTTTCCTCCAGGCAACGGGCGGTTTCCATCGCCTGCGCATAGAGATAGCGCTTCTTCAGCTCTTCGACATCCCAGTCCTGCTTGACCGGGAAATGATCGGCCAGCCCCTTCCACAAATGCTTCTTGCCGCCTTCGGGATAGTCGTAGAAGGCGCCGCCCGCCTTCCGGCTGGACCGACCAATCTCGTCCTTCATGCGGCGCATCACGGCAGTGCCGGCCGGCGGCGTATATTTGTCGCCTTCCTCGGCGATCGCCTGGTCGACGATCTTGAGCGGCAAGTCGAGGGTCAGTTCGTCCAGCAGCGCGAGCGGCCCGACCGGCATCCCCACCGCCTTGGCGGCGTTTTCGATCACCGCGGGGGGCACGCCCTCCGCCAGCATGGCAGCGCCTTCGTGGATCAGCATCTGGAACACGCGGCTCGTGTAGAAGCCACGGCTGTCATTGACGACGATCGGCGTCTTGCGCAACTGGGCGATGAAGTCGAGCCCCTTGGCCAGCGTTTCCTTGCTGGTCTGCTGGCCCATGATGACCTCGACCAGACCCATGCGGTCGACCGGCGAAAAGAAGTGCAGACCGATGAACTGGTCCGGGCTCCGCGACGCCTGGGCGAGCTGCGAGATCGGCAGGGTCGAAGTATTCGAGGCGAAAATGGCCTGCGTCGGCAGCACCGCTTCAGCCTTCTTCGTGGTTTGCGCCTTGATCGCCGTATCCTCGAACACAGCTTCGACCACCATGTCGCAGCCATCGAGCAGCCCGAAGTCGTCGGTCGGGGTGATGCGGGCGAGGACGGCGTCCGCCTTGTCCTGCGTCAGCTTGCCCTTCTCGACCAGCTTGCCCAGCACCTTGGCCGAATAGTCCTTGCCCTTCTGCGCCGTCGGGACGTCGCGGTCGATCAGCACGACGTCGATGCCCGCATTGGCCGAGACGAAAGCGATACCCGCGCCCATCATGCCGGCGCCCAGCACCCCGACCTTCCTGGCTTCGAACTTGGGGAAGCCTTCGGGGCGACGCGCCCCCTTTTCGGCCGCCTGTTTCGAAATGAAGGTGGTGCGGATGATGTTGCGCGCGACCGGATCGGTCAGCAGCCTGGCGAAATATTTGCCCTCGACCGCTAGCGCCTTGTCGAAAGGCAACTGCATGCCGTGAAACACCGAATTCAGGATCGCGGCGGGTGCGGGCTGGTTGTAGCCGACCTTGGCGAGGCCGCCGGTATACATCATATAGGCGCCGGAATCTTCGGGCACGGTCAGGCCCTTCTTCTGCGGCGGCGTCCACCCCTTCACGTCCCAGGGCTTGACCGGGTCCGGGCCGGTGGCAAGCCACGCCCTCGCCGCGTCGATCAGCTTGTCCGCCGGGACAGCCTCGTCCACGATCTTGAGCTTGAGTGCTTCCTGCGGTCCGACCGACCGGCCCGACAGCAGCAGGTCGAGCGCAGTCTTCATGCCTGCGATGATGCCCAGCCGCACCGTGCCGCCCGATCCGGGCAGCAGGCCGACATTGACTTCGGGCAGGCCGACCTGCGCCTTGGCATCGTCCACCAGGATGCGGCGGTGGCAGGCCAGCGCCAGTTCGAAACCGCCGCCCAGCGCCAGGCCGTTGATCGCCGCCACCCAGGGCTTGCCCGATCGCTCGATGGCACGATGCATGTCGGTCGCGCGCTTCGCAAATGCATAGGCCTCCTGCGGCGTCAGCGTGCCGAACCCGTTCACCAGTTGCTTGAGATCCGCGCCGGCCATGAAGGTCTTCTTGCCGGACGTCAGGATGACGCCCTTGATGCCGTCGTCCTCGATGATCTGCTTCGTCGCCGCTTCCATATCGGCGATGAAAGCATCGTTGACGACGTTCATCGAGCCTTCGGCGTCGAGGGTCAGGATAGCAAAGCCGTCTTCGGCCTTTTCCAGTCGCATAGTCTTCATGGGATGTCCCGCTCTATAGTTCGGTCTGCGCGCTCAGACGCGCTCGATGATGGCAGCCGTGCCCAGGCCGTTGGCCGCGCACAGGGTGATGAGGCCGGTTTCCGCGTCCCGCCGCTCCAATTCGTCCAGCACGGTGCCCAGGATCATGGCTCCGGTCGCGCCCAACGGATGGCCCATCGCGATCGCGCCGCCATTGACGTTGATCTTGTCGTCGGGGACGTTCAGTTCCCGCTGGAAGCGCATCACCACGCTGGCGAAGGCTTCGTTCAGTTCCCAGAGATCAATGTCCTTCTCGGTCATGCCGGCTGCCTTGAGCGCCTTGCGCGACACCGCCGCCGGAGCCGTCAGCATGATCGTGGGTTCCGACCCGATATTGGCGTAGGACCGGATGCGGCCGCGCGGCTTGAGCCCGGCCTTTTCCCCAAATTCCTTCGATCCGACCAGAACCAGCCCCGCGCCGTCGACGATGCCCGAGCTGTTGCCGCCATGGTGGACATAGTTCAGCTCTTCGATTTCGGGATATTTGGCCTTCGCCACCGCTTCGAACCCGGCCTTGCCAAACCCTTCGAAAGCGGGCTTGAGCTTGGCCAGGCTCTCCACCGTGGTGCCGGGGCGCATATGCTCGTCATGGTCGAGCACCACGTCGCCCAGCACATCCTTGACCGGCACGATCGCATTTTTGAAATAGCCCTGTTCCCAGGCATGGGCGGCCTTGCGCTGGCTTTCGACGGCGAAATTGTCGACATCCTCGCGCGTGTAGCCGTCCAGCGTCGCGATCAGGTCGGCGCCGATGCCCTGCGGCGCGTAATAATTGCTGAAGGCAACCGACGGATCGGACGTCCAGGCGCCCGAATCATAACCCATGACCGTGCGGCTCATCGACTCGACGCCGCCGCCGATGCCAGCCTGGATCATGCCGGAATGGACCTGCGCCGCGATCAGGCTGACCGCGTCAAGACCGGTGGCACAGAAACGATGAATCTGCTGGCCCGCGACCGTCTGCGCATAGCCCGCCTGCAACACTGCTGCGCGCGCCAGCACGCCGCCCTGTTCACCGACCGGCTGGGCCATGCCGATGATCACGTCGTCGAGCAACCCGGTGTCGAGATCGTTCCGGCTCTGCAGCGCCTTCAGCAGTTGCGTCGCCATTTCGACAGAGGTGATCTCGTGCAGCGCGCCATCGGGGCGGCCCTTGCCGCGCGGCGTCCGGACATGATCGTAGACATAGGCTTCCATCGTGAATTCCCGACCAGTGATACAAAATCTCTGTCCTTGCTCTTGGAGCCGGAAGGCAAAGCTGCACCTATCCAACGAAAGGCGCAGACAGAGGCGATGGCTGCAATCTGATCGCCATCAAGAGCTGACCGGCATTTTTAGGAGCGGACATCCGTGGTCACACAAGGCGAAGATTGCGCCCCATTCCGTATTTCTGCAACCACCCTGGGCGATCTGCTTCTAAAGGGGTGGGACAAGGCATCCGACAAGGAAGCATTGGTATTTCCGGGAGAACGCAAGACATATGACGATGTCGTACAAAGCGTCCTGAAACGCGCGCGCGGCCTGAAGGCGCTGGGCATCCGGCGCGGCGACCATGTCGGCATCCTGTTGCCGTCCAGCATCGAATTTGTCGAAACCCTGTTCGCCAATGCGATGTGCGGCGCCGTCTCGGTGCTGATGAACGCGCGATACAAGGCGCCGGAAATGGCCTATGTCGCGCAAAATGCCGATCTGGCGGCGATCATCACCAATGACATGGTTAGCGAGCATATCGATTTCGGTCGCCGGCTGGTGGAGGCTTTTCCCGACCTGCCCAAAGCCGCCGATTCCTCTGCCCTTACGCTTGCCGACGCGCCCATGCTCAAGCGGATCATCATGCTGGGCGGCCGTTCTATCCCCGGTTTCGTCGATCAGGCGACCTTCGACGCGGCAGTGCAGCAGGTGGAGGAAGCGGAAATTCACGCGTCCCGCCTGACCGTCAGGGTCCGCGACACCGCGATGATCCTCTATACGTCGGGGACGTCGGCCAATCCCAAGGGGTGCCTGCTCAGCCATGAGGCCGTCACCCGGGAGGCATCGAATCTCGCCCGCTATCGCTGGTCTTTCCAGCCCGACGAGCGCGCCTGGTCGCCGCTGCCGCTGTTCCATATCGCCGCCATGCTCTGCATGCTGGGCGCGATGGACGTGGGCGGCACCTTCATCGGCCAGCCGCATTTCGATGCCGGGGAGAGTCTGCGGCAGATCGAGGATGAAGGGGTGACGATGATGTTCCTGCCCTTCGTCACATTCCATCAGGCCATGATCACCCATCCCGACTGGACCAAGACCGACATGTCGTCGGTGCGCCTGCAAAATAGCTGCTTCGCCTTCATGCCGGATCGCGTGGGCGAGGCCTATCGGGAAAAGGCCCCGAACATGCTGCAGGTGGGCACCATGGGCATGACCGAGGCGACCGGCATCGTCACCACCGGCGGCTATGCGATGGACCCGGAAATGGGCTTCAAGAAGCTGGGCTTTCCCCTGGCCGGCATAGAGATGAAGATCGTCGATCCCGAAACCGGCGCGGAAAAGGGCGTGAACGAACGCGGCGAAATTCTCATTCGTGGCTACAATCTGTTCGACGGTTATTACAAGGATCCGGAAAAGACGGCGGAGGCGCTGGACGCCGAAGGCTGGTATCATAGCGCCGATATCGGCTCGATCGACGAACACGGCCATGTCATGTTCCATGGCCGGTTCAAGGATATGCTGAAAGTGGGCGGGGAAAACGTCGCCGCCGCCGAGGTCGAGGCAGTGCTGGCCACCCATCCGGCAGTTCGCCTGGCGCAGGTCGTCGGGCTGCCGGACGAGCGGCTGGCGGAAATTCCAGCCGCCTATGTCGAACGCGAAGGCGAGGTCGAGGTCGAAGCGGAGGAACTTATCGCCTTCACCCGCCAGCGCCTCGCTTCCTTCAAGGTTCCGCGGCATATCCGTTTCATCGACGAATGGCCGATGTCGGCATCGAAGATCCAGAAGTTCAAGCTGCGCGGCGCGTTGATGGACGAACTGGGCCTGAAAGAGTGAAGCATGGCGCGTCGACGCCATGGAAGTGTAGGGAGAGTAATATGCGGGTGATCATCACGGGTGCTGCAAGCGGCATCGGCAGGGCCTGCGCCGAGCTGCTGGCGGCCGGGTCCGTGATTCCGGGCGAACACCGGTTGCTGCTCGCGGATCGCGACGCGGTCAATCTTCAGGTGGTGGCCGATGCCGTCGGCCCCGCCGCGGCGACCTGCGTGGTCGATCTGGCCGAACCGGATTGTGGCGACCGGATCGTGGCTGCGGCGCTCGCGCATATGGACGGCATCGACGCCGTCATCAGCAATGCCGGCATCATCATGGGCGGCGCGCTGGTCGAACTGCCGATTGGCGATTTCGATCGCATCTTCGCCATCAACACGCGCTCTTCCTGGCTGCTGGGCAAGGCGGCGCATCCTCACCTCAGGAAGAGCAAGGGTGCTTTCGTCGCGACCGCGTCCATGTCGGCCACCCAGCCTACGCCCGGGCTTGGCTTCTATTCATCCAGCAAGGCCGCTTTGCTGATGATGATACGCCAGCTCAGTATCGAATGGGGTCCGGACGGTATCCGATGCAATACGGCGTCGCCCGGCCCCACCTACACGCCGATGACGGCTGCAGGATATAAGGACCAGTCGCGGCGGGATCAGCGGGAAGCCAATATTCCCCTGCGCAAGCTGGGCGTGGCCGAGGATGTCGCGCAGGCGATCCTGTTTCTGATCGGTCCCCATGCCGGCCATATCAGCGGCGTCGACCTGCTGGTCGATGGCGGCATGAGCAACATGCTGATGCCCGCCAGCGGCGGTGGCACCGGTCAGAACCGGCAGAGCTGATATGGCATCACGGGGCCCGATCCACGCCAGCCGTCCATTCGGCATCGGTCCCGCCCCGCGCATTTTGCGGGTCGATCAACAGCTGCGCTGTGGCCATCAAATGGTCCGTCAGCAGCGTCACGGCGCGGTCGGCGTCCCGCGCAAGCGCCGCATCGACGATCTGCGCATGTTCGTGAACCAAGTCCCGGTCGCCACGAGCCAAGGGTACGGTGAGATAACGGTAGCGCTCCGACTGGGCATAGAGCCAGTCGCGCATCTTGAGCAGCCATGGACTGTCGCACGCCACGACCAGCGCGTGGTGGAAGGCCGCGTGGGCGGCGGCATAATCCTCGTTCAGACGGGCCGCCTCCCGCGGATCGCGGGTCGGGGTCTTGCTCAACCTGTGGGCCGCGCTGACGATCGAGGCTTCCCAGTCCAGGCCGCCCTTCTCGATGGCGCGCCGGAGACATTGCCCTTCAATCTCGCCGCGGACCCTGACCAGATCGGTCAAGTCCCCGATCGATATCGGCGTCACCCGAAAACCCCGCGCATCGTCCTGCGTCACAAAACCCTCGGACGTGAGCCGCGACAGGGCTTCGCGCACCGCCCCGAGACTGAAGCCCTGCGTTTCCGTGATATCCTTGATGTTGATTTTCGCGCCCGGCACCAGCCGACAGGTCAGAAGATCGTCGCGCAATTGCCGGTAGGCGCGTTCGGTCAGGCTCAGCTTCTTGATCATCAAAGCAACTATATCAGCTTCGCCACGCGTGGCAATTCGGCAAGATGTATTTTGTAACTTGAAATATATTTCATTCACTCCCATGCCGTAGGCTCAGTCGGTGGGACAGATTCTCAGGAGGTTTGCATATGCGGTTGGCCAAGGTAACGAAGAATGGCGCGGTCGGTGTGGCAGTGGACACGGGCGCGGGCGTCAAGGCGCTGTTCGGTGACGCTGCCCTCTATGATCTGGATGTACTGATCGCCAGCGGCGGCAGCGCCCTGACGGACGCCGGCGCGAAAGTCAGCGCAGAGGGCGAGGACGTGCAGATTGAAGACCTCACTTTCCTCCCGCCCCTCGTCAAGGCGCCCAAGATACTGTGCCTGGGTCTCAACTATAAGGATCACGCGGCTGAGGGCGGATTTACCGTACCCGAATTCCCGACGGTATTCGGCCGTTTCAATTCGAGCCTCATCGGCCATGGTGCGCCGATCATCAAGCCGAACTGTTCCGATCAACTCGATTATGAGGCGGAAATGGTCGCGGTTGTCGGCAAGGGTGGCAAGGATATCAGCAAGGACGACGCGCTGTCGCATATCGTCGCCTATTCGGTGTTCAACGACGGTTCGATCCGCGACTATCAGCTCAAGACGCCGCAGTGGACGGTCGGCAAGAATTTCGACGACACCGGCGCCTTTGGCCCTTGGCTGGTGACGGCCGACGAACTGCCTGCGGGCGGCGCCGGCCTCAAGATCGAAACTCGTCTCAACGGCCAAGTGGTGCAGAGCGCGAACACCTCCGACATGGTGTTCGACGTTGCCGATACGGTCGCCCTCCTCTCCACCTGCTTCACGTTGGAAGCGGGCGACGTTCTGGTTATGGGCACCCCGTCGGGCATCGGCCTTGCCCGCAAGCCACCGCTGTTCATGAAGGATGGCGATGTGTGCGAAGTGGAAATCGAAAAAATCGGCCTGTTGGTGAACCCCATCAAGGCAGCATGATCGACAGGCCGGGCGCCGCTCCGTCGGTGCCCGGCCAGCCAAGGAGGGAAGGATGAACCAGAACAGCCCGTCGGGACGTCGCACCAATAGTTTGGGCGTCCATTCCATCGATCATTTCGCGGTCGAAGTGCCCGATCTGGAAGCCGCGCGGACATTCTACACGCTCTTCGGGCTCGACGTCCGCGAGCGGAATGACACGCTGGAACTTTATGCGGTCGACAATCCGCATCGCTGGGCGGTGGTGAGCCAGGGCGGTGACGCCAAGCGGCTGCGCTATCTGAGCTTCGGCATCTATCCGGACGAGGCGGATGCCTTCGCCGCCCATCTCGACGGCTGCGGCGTCACCCGGATCGAACCGCCCGAAGGCGCGGAGGCCGACGGCATCTGGTTCGCGGGCTTCGATGGCCTGCCGATCAATGTCCGCGTTGCCGACAAGGCGACGCCGTCGGAAAAGAGCGAGTTCACCTTCGTCAGCGCGGCGCCGGGCCAATCCGGCGCGATCCCCAACAGCAAGGCGCCAAAGGTTCACCCTCGCCGCCTTTCGCATTTCGCGATCTTCACGACCGACGTGAATGCAGCGATCGACTTCTATGAAAAGACGCTCGGCCTGCGCCTGTCCGACAAGAGCGAACCGGCCGTCGCCTTCCTCCACGGCGCTCATGGCAGCGATCATCATCTGCTGGCCCTCGTCCTGTCCGATCGACGGGGCATGCATCACAATAGCTGGGACGTGGGGTCGGTAATGGAAGTGGGCCTGGGCGGCGCGACCATGGCGCGCGCGGGCTATGGCCCGAACTGGGGTTTAGGCCAGCATGTGCTGGGCGCCAATTATTTCTATTATGTGCGCGATCCGTGGGGCAGCTTCAGCGAATATTCGGCCGATATCGACTTCATCCCGCATGATGTCGACTGGCCGGCCGCCAACCATGCGCCGGAGGACAGCATGTTCCTGTGGGGACCCGACCCATTCCCCGAATTTATCCAGAACACAGAACCGGCGGAGGCCTGATCGTCATGACCACATTCCTACTTCTCCATGGCGGCGGCATGGGCGGCTGGACATGGAAATATGTCCGCGAAATTCTGGAGGCCAAGGGCCACAAGGTCTACACGCCGACCTTCACCGGCTTTGGCGAGCGTGAGCATCTGATCGGCCGCAATGTCGGCAATGCGACCCATGTGCGCGATATTGCCAATGTCTTCCAATATGAAGATCTGCGCGACGTCGTTCTGGTGGCGCACAGCTATGCCGGCACGGTCGCGCCCGGCGTGATCGCCGAGGTGGGCGACCGGATCGCCTCCATCATCTATCTTGACGCCATCGTGCCCCGGTCGGGGGAACGGATCGCATCCCTCATGGGCTATGTGCCCGAAGACCAGCTCGCCGCGCTGGATGCGATGCTTGAGGCGGGCGAAGGCCCAGTCGGGTCGGGCGTGCACGAAATGCAGCGCGCCGCGGCCAAGGACCACCCCCATCTCATGGACCCGGCACGGGAAAAATGGCTGCTCGATAATCTGTCGGATCAGCCGATGAAGGCGACCGCCTGCGTCATCCCCGTGGGAGCCGAGACGATCAACCGTCCAGTCGACTATATCGCGGCCGCCGTCACGGTGATGACGGCGATGCACGACCGAGCGCGCGAACTAGGCTGGACCATCCATGACCATCCGGGCGATCACGCCTTGCTGGTGGGCGACCCGGAAGGCACGACCGACCTCATTCTCAAAATCTCCGGCGCGGGAGTCCTGGCATGAATGCGGCTGAGCTGTTCTCGGTACAGGACCGTGTCGCGGTCGTCACCGGTGGGTCGGCCGGCATCGGCCGCCATATCGCGACCGGCCTGGCCGCAGCGGGCGCCCAAGTATATATCTGCGCACGGACCGAGGCCAAGGTGACGGCAGCGGCGGCAGAGATTTCCGCCACGACCGGCGGTCGCTGCACCGGCCTTGTCGCGGATCTGTCGACGCTCGCCGGGATCGATGCTCTGGTTGCTGCGGTGTCCGTGCGGGAGCAGGCCGTGCATATCCTCGTCAACAACGCCGGGACGATGGCAGACGCGCCCATCGATGATTATGGCGAGGACGAATGGGATCCGGTCATCGACCTGAACCTCAAGGCCCCCTTCTTCACGCTTCGGAAATTCCTGCCTATGCTCCGCGCGGGCGGCACGGCGGGACGCCCCGCGTCGATCATCAACATCGGTTCGGTTGGCGCGCTCAAGGTAGGCCCCAAGGAAAACTACGCCTATCAGGCGTCGAAGAGCGCCATTCACTGGATGGCGAAGGGCCTCGCCAAACGCTTGGGCCGCGACAACATCACCGTCAACGTCATTGCGCCCGGATTCTTCGAATCCGAAATGACCGTCATCACATCCGACGAGATGCGCAAGATGGTGGAATCAATGGTGCCCCGCGGCCGCGTCGGCACGCCCGAGGATCTGGCGGGCGCAGCCATCTATCTCGCTTCGCGCGCGGGCGCCTATGTCACCGGGTCGGTCATCCCGGTCGAAGGTGGATTATCTATCTGATGTGAGTCCGCCTCATGGTCGTCGCTATTGGCGGCAGCATGGGCAACTATTTCTCTACCGGGCGCGGGCAACGCGTGATGCCGAGCATATCCATCTATATCGTCGACGGCAAAGACGACCCTATCGAACACGCGCCTTTCCCGATCGGTTGAAGATAGTGGCCGACGGGTAGCCCGGCTTGCGCCGACGGCTTCCCCTATAGTTGGATAGGTTCGCAATGCGTCGCACGGGCGCTTAGTCGGCGGCACCACTAACGGGAACGACGATGGATTTTTCACTCACCGAGGAACAGCAGGCGTTCAGGGATATCGTCCGCCGCTGGGTCGATGCGGAAGCGCCCAAGGACTGGATGCGCGCGCTGGAGGCCGACGAAGAAAATTATCCCTATGCGCTGTGGGACAAGATCGCCGAACAGGGATTTTTCGGGATAGGCATTCCCGAGGAATATGACGGGCTGGGCGGCGACGTCATGATGCAGATGATCTTCGCCCGTGAATTCGCGCGGACGGCCGGCGGCCTGCTGTGGGTATGGGGCCTCACCTCCTTCGGCGGCGCGAAGACGATCGGCGCGGTCGGCACGGAGGAACAGAAAAATCGCTGGCTGCGCCCCATGGCGCAGGGCAAGTTGCGCGTTTCGCTGTCCATGACCGAACCCGACGGCGGCACCGACGTTCTGGGCGCGATGAAGACCCACGCAGAAAAGGTGGAGGGCGGCTGGAAGCTGAACGGCGCCAAGATGTGGACGACCGGCGCCAAGGCGGCCGACAGACTGCTCGTCCTCGCCCGCACCGACAAGACTGTCGAAAAGAAGCATCATGGCCTCACCATGTTCTTCGTCGATGCCAAGTCGCCCGGCATCACCGCCTCGCTCCTGCCCAAGCTCGGCATGCGCGCCATGGGATCGTGCGAAGTCCATTATGAGGATGTCTTCGTCCCCGACGAGGATGTGCTTGGGGAACCCGGACAGGCTTGGTACGCGATGCTGCCCACGCTCAACAATGAGCGGATCATGGTCGGCGCGCAATGCCTGGGTGCGATCGACGGGGTGCTGGAAGACGCGCTGGAATATATGCTGCAACGCAAGGCGTTCGGCGGCATCATCGGCCGGTTCCAGATCCTGCAGCACTACGTCGCCGACATCGCGACCTGGCAGAAGACGACCGAATTGCTACTCAACAATGTCGCCTGGATGCAGGCCAACGGAATGCCGTGCGGCGTAGAGGCGAACATGCTCAAGATGGTGGCGACCGAAAATGCGGTGAAGGCCGCGGACCTCGGCATCCAGATATTGGGCGGCATGGGCTATTCGGCGGAGACCGACATGCAGCGTTACTGGCGCGATCACCGCATCTTGCGGATGACGCCGATCAGCAACGAGATGGTGCGCAACACGATTGCCGAAAGCCTCGGCCTGCCGCGTTCCTTCTAAGGGTTATAAGCGATGAGCGATCTCGACGATCTACCCCCTGCCCCCGACGCCGCCGGCACATCGCTGGACGGGGACAAGGTCTTCACCATCACGGCGGAGGAGAATGCCGCGCTATGCCGGTCGATCGGGGTCGAGCCGGCCGCCGATGGCAGCGCACATCCCATCTATTATTATATCGCCACCCAGGTCGCGATGGGCAAGACGGTGGCGGGCGTCTGCGAAGCGTGCGAATTCGATGTCGAGGATGGCCCGATGATGGGCAGCAGCGGCGTGCGGTTCGATGTGTCACTGAAGGTGGGCGAAAACTACAGAGTGACGGGAGAGATACTCAGCCTCGTCCGCAAGCGCAGCCGCAAGCTGGGCGTCATGGACGTGCTGACCTATCGCCTGCGCCTGCACCTGCTCGATGGCACGCAGGTGCTGGAAACCGATAATGTGTGGGTATTGCCCCGCAAGGAGTTCGCCGCATGAGCCACGCCGTCGGAGACATGCTGCCGCCCTTCACGATCGAGAGCGTCAGCCCACACGCCATGCAGCAATGGGCCGTGTTCCTTGCCGATCCCAATCCCATTCATCTCGATGTCGAGGTTGTGAAGGCGAAGGGACTGGGCGACCGGGTCATCAACCAGGGTCCGATCAACGTCGCCTATATGATGAACATGCTGATGCGCGCTTTTCCCGGCGGGCGGATCAAAGCGATGGATTCGCGCTTTCTGGACAATGTCTATGGCGGCGACCGGGCAGTGGTGACGGGCAAGATCGCGGCGATCGAAGGCAATGCCGTGACCTGCGAATTCTCGCTGGATGTCGATGGCCGCGGCACGGTCAATTCCGGCACGGCGACGGTTGAAATCTAAAAAATCAGAGGAGAATATCAATGCCTAGCGGACCTTTTGCCCATGTGTGCATGGTCGTGCGCGATCTGGACAAGGCGATCGAGGATTGGACCAAGATCCTGCGCGTGCTCGATCCGGCCTCGCTGGAAGAACGTCTCGTGAAATATGACGAATTTTCCAGCGGCGACGACGCCGGCATGAAGTGGGCGACCTTCGTCAACAATGGCGGCACGGAAATCCAGTTCATTCAGCCGGCGCCTGGAACCCCGATGGGCGATCGTCTCGAAAAGGTGGGCGAGCATGTCCATCACCTCTGCTATGCGACCGACGACGTACCGGGCGCGATGGAAAAGCTGCGGGCCGAAGGGCTGCACCTGCCCGGCGGTGGCCAGACGTTCAACGATCCGGACATGACCTGGCAGAAATGGAGCTGGGTCGGCCACAAGAGCACGCATGGCGCGCTGATCGAGGTCGCCTCGCCCTATGAGAGCCGCAACGATGGCAAGTGGCACCATGCGCCCGGCAAGTTTGCCTACAAGGGCCCAGGCGAGCATCCCTCCTTCGCCGACATCGTCCCGCCGGTCGCCGCCGAGTAATGCAGGCGCCCGGCGTGGTGATCCCCATAAGGACAATCCTGCCGGGTGACGGTCTGGAGATGGTTGCGGACGCCTATGGCGACCCTGCCGCTCCGCCCGTCTGCTTCTTCCATGGCGGCGGCCAGAGCCGTCGGTCCTGGGCCGGGTCTGCCAGGCGGGTGGCTCAGGCTGGCTATTACGGCCTGACCTTCGATCTGCGCGGCCATGGCGACAGCGGATGGGCGGCCGACGGCGACTATCTGCTGGAAGCCTATGGTCGCGATGTCGAGTCCATCGTCCAGGCCTTCGACAGACCGATCGCGCTGGTGGGGGCCTCGCGCGGCGGCCAATCCGCGCTGGTCGGCGGATCGCGCCATCCCGATCTGGTACGCCTCATCATGCTCGCCGACGTCGCGCCCTTTATGGTGGATGACGGCGTTGATGACATTCGTGGCTTCTTCCGTGCCAGCGACTCCGGTTTCGCATCGCTGGAGGACGCGGCCGACGCCCTCCACGCCCATCTCGGCCAGCCCCGCCTGCCTGACGTGTCGGGCCTCGCCAAATCGATGCGCGAAGCGGATGGACGCCTGTTCTGGCACTGGGATCCGCGGACGACGGCGCCGGAATTTCTGCATCCCCCTTCGGAAGGGGAAGCGCTCATCGCCGCGGCCCGCCGCGCGCGGTCGCCAATCGTCCTCGTGAAGGCTGAACTGAGCGAGATCGTCTCGAATGACAGCGTCCGGCAGTTTCGGGCGCTCGCCCCGCAACTGGAGGTCGAAATCGCCCATGGCGTCGGCCATATGTTCACCGGCGACCGCAACGATGCCTTTGCCGATCGTCTGCTCCACCACCTGGCCCGTCATCTGCCGCTATGACGAAAGGCGCGGCCTTCGTTGTCGGCGGAACCGGCGGACTGGGCAGCGCTATCTGCCGACGCTTGTCGACCGAATGGGATCAAATCGCCATCGGCTACCGATCCAGCCGGGAAAAGGCGTTGGCGGTAGCCACCGAACTGCCGAACAGCGCCTGCAAAGCATGTCCGGTGGCCTGCGATCTTTCCGATCGCGCATCGATAGCGGATGGCATCCGCGAGACGGTCGAGCAATTCGGCGCCGTCGGCACGATGGTCTTCGCCAGCGGGGTCGATATAGCCCAACCCTTCGTCAGCCAGATCAGCGAAGAGCAATGGCGCGAAGTCATCGAGATCGAACTGATGGGCTTGACCCGTATCGTGTCGGCCACCCTGCCCTATTTCCGTGCCCAGGGTTTCGGCAATTTCGTCACCGTCGTTTCGGTCGCAAATTATTGCTTCCCGCCCGGCGACGCCCTGTCCTCCGTACCCAAGGCCGGAATGGAAGCACTGGGCCGCGCCATCGCCAAGGAGGAAGGCCGTTACGGCATCAGGGCGAACATGGTCGCTCCTGGCATCATCGACGCCGGGCTTGGCGCCGCGTTCCTCACCTCGCTCTATTCGCCGGACATCTGGGAAACGCAACGCAAACGCATCGCCCTGCAACGCTTCGGCCGCGGCGAGGATATTGCCGAGGCCGTGGCCTTCCTGGCTTCGGACAAGGCGCAATATATGACCGGGCAGACCTTGATCGTCGATGGCGGCTTCAGCCTCTGAAGTCGACGGCTGCGCTCACCCCACCCGCCGCTGCGCCGCGACGCCATCGCCCCAGTTGTGAATACGCTCCCAGAAGCGGACGCGGGTCGGCGCGAAATTATGCATATGCGCCATGCGGGGACATATGAAGAGCTGGATATCTTCCGCGCTCTTATAGGCCCGAGGCTCGCCCAAGGGATCGGGGGCAACGTCGCGCTCGCCCATGGCGATCAGCACGGGGACGCGTACGACCGCTGCTTCGAGCGCCACAGCGCCCGGGGCGACCATATATACGCCACAGGGCGGCGTGGTCGCCGAACGCCATTCGGGCAGCGGATCGACCAGTCCGACGGACGCCATCATGTCGAGCGTGACGATATCCGCAGGCTCGTCATCATTATGAAAGGACCATTGGAAGGGATGCTCGCCTGCCCTTGCTGCCGCCTGCAGCGCTTCGGCGTCGCCCAGCGTCACGCCAGGCGCTTGCGCCAGCGCCGCCGCGTTCAGGACATGCGGCGCATCAAGCGATGAACGGCGCGAAATCCAGGGCCACGCGGCGGGCGGCTGTCCCGGCCGGGTCGGCACGACCGTATGGACGCCGCTATAGCCCAGCACGCCGATGCCATGGAATGTCTGGTGATTGCCCTGCGCGACGACCGTGAAGCATCCGCCCATCGATTGGCCTATGCCAAGGCATGTGGCATCGACGATCGGTTCCAGTCCATCGACGAGCGTGCCCGCTTCCAGCCGGGCCATGACCTGACGCACCATGGCGTCGTTTGCGGCCGCCACGTTATCGAGATTGAGGGCATTGCCGTCGGGAATCGTCGAATCGCCAAATCCCAGATGATCGCAGGCGACGAAAATCCATCCGCGTTCGCAATGGAAACCCGCTTCCCCGCCGCCCGACCCATCCGGCATGTCGAAGCTGTAATAGCGTCGGCAATAGCCCCCGCCGGGAAAAGCGAAGCAGACGGTCGTGGGATGGGCCAATTCCGTCCTATCCGGAAGATGAACCGTAATCGCCAGATGGGCGGCCATGCCGAGAGCCGCCGCCTCGCTGACATCGATCTTCAGTTCGACTGCGCGCTTCATGCCCTTGCCATTCCTTCCGGCCCAAACACCGCCGTCCCCCTTCGCCGAACCGGCGCACCATCGCTGCGCCGGCTCGGCCTGTCGGTCACTTATAGGGATCGACGGGTTGGGGAACGTTGATGACTTCCAGATCCTTCAGCATCGTCAGCACGTCGGAGATCGAATAGATGTGATCGATCTTGTCGCCCCGGAAACGCAGCCACGAGAACCAGAGGACGTTGAGGTCGTTACCGGTGGGCTGAACGCCCATATAGGGACCGCCGCTATGCTTGCCATGATGATGGCACAGCACGCAAATCTCGTCCTCGCCGCGGCCCCAGGCCTTCAGCGTGCGATAGATGCTGGGCGGGAAGGTCTTGTAGAGGCCCTGCGGCGAGGTCTTCCACACATGATAGGTGCCAAGGTCGGGCCGGTTGGGATTGTCGTAGGTCATCGTGTCGGTATTGAAGAATGCGTCCATTCCATCCCAATCGCCGCGATTGATGACTTCATGCAGGTCCATCCAGTGATTGACCATGAACGCCTGCCGCTCGGTCAGCCCGGCTGTGATGTCCGCCCGCTTCTCCTTGGACAGGACGAAATCGGCTTCCGTGAACGGGGCGAGGCCCATAATAGTCTCCTTGATCAAAAACGGTCCGCGGGATCGGTCCCGAGGGCTGTGGTTTCTTCCCCATAGCCACCGCGCTCGACACCTACCTAATGGAAGGCGGCGCGCCTCCAACACTGTGCCAGCAGACATTCTATAGAATGTCGTGAGACGGAGGAGAGGCCAATGACAATGACCCTGCAGGAAATGTCGGATCGGTTCGAAATTCAGGACCTGATCGTGGGCTATTGCTATGCGGTGGATACGCGCGACTGGGACGCGCTGGACCGCTATTTTACTGACGATGCCGTGATCGACTATTCCGAAATGGTGGGCGTCGTCGGTAGCCTTGCGGAAATCAAGGCATTCCTCTCGGCAAGCCTGACGCCGATCCTGGCCTTTCAACATGCCGTGTCCACCACCCAATATCAGATCGCGGGCGACCGGGCGCAGACCAAAACCGCCTGCTATAACCCGATGACGGTCAGCAATGGCGAAACGACCGACACCTTGGTTTTCGGCCTTTGGTACCATCATGAATTCGTCCGCACAGCGCAAGGCTGGAAGATCAGCCGCCTCTATGAGCAGAACTGCTACCGCATCAATGTGCCGGACTGGCTCGCGGCCCAATTGCCCGCCTGATTACCTGCCAAACCTTTCCGGATTCTGAGGGGGAGCCCGATGCGCCGCTTTCTGAACATGTTTTTCGTCCTGCTTCTGCTTCTCTCGGGCCTGTCGCTGCTCTGGCTGGGCGGACAACTCGCGCTGCTCGGCGGATCGATCTGGTATTGCGTGTCCGGCCTCGTCATGACGGTCACCGCGTTTCTCGGCTGGCGCCGTTCGCCACTCTCGACCACCCTCTTCTGGGCCTTTCTCGTGGCCAATCTGGGCTGGTCACTCTGGGAAGTGGGGCTGGACGGCTGGGCGCTGGCGCCCCGGTTGGCCATGCCCGTCGCCATGGGCCTCTACATGGCTACCCCCTTTTATCGGCAGCATGTCGGGCTTGGCCGTCCCCTGCCTGGCGCCCGCGTTCTCTGGCCCAGTCTTCTACTGCTCGTCATAGGCGCAGTCGGCAGCGCTTTCTGGACGGATCGTTCGCCGCCAGCGCCCGGCGCGGTCTGGGGCGCCGGGCCTGCATGGGCAGTCGATGGCGACTGGGTCGCCTATGGCAACGACCGGGGCGGGTCGCGCTACTCGCCACTGGCGCAAATCACGCCCGCCAATGTCGGCAACCTGGAAAGGGCATGGACCTACCACACCGGCAAACTGACCGATGGCAAACAGGGCACCGCCTTTCAGGTCAATCCGCTCAAAGTGGGGAATCGCCTTTTCCTGTGCGCGGGCAATAATGACGTAATCGCGCTCGATCCCGAAACGGGCCGGCAATTATGGCGGCACCAGCCAAAGACCGACCTCGCTGGCGTCTATGGCCTCGTCTGCCGTGGCGTCACCTATTATCGCGTCCCGCAGGCCCATGGCTATTGCGCCGAGCGCATCTACACCGCGACGCTCGACGCCCGGCTGATCGCGCTCGATGCCGCCACCGGCAGGCTGTGCCCCGGCTTCGGACAGGGCGGTCAGGTGGATCTGAAAGCGGGACTGGGCACGGTCGACAAGGGCTATTATTTCGTGACCTCGCCCCCCGCTCTCGTGCGCGGCCGCCTCGTTCTGGGCGGCTGGGTCATGGACGGTCAGAAAATTAGAGAGCCTTCCGGTGTCATCCGGGCATTCGATGCCGTCACGGGTGATTTTTCCTGGGCCTTCGACATCGGCCGCCCCGACGATCACGGCCCGCCACCGCCCGGCGGCATCTTCACGCCCGGCACGCCCAATAGCTGGGCACCGATGAGTTCGGACGACAGGCTGGGCCTCGTCTATGTGCCCACGGGGAACGCGACACCCGACTATTTCGGCGGACATCGCACCGCCAATGACGATCGCTATTCCAGCGCCGTGCTGGCCCTCGACGCAGAAAGCGGTTCGGTGCGCTGGTCCTTCCAGACGACCCATCATGACCTGTGGGACTATGACGTGCCCGCCCAGCCCACGCTGGTCGACCTCCCCGGCGGCGTGCGCGGTTTGCTCCAGCCGACCAAGCGCGGGGAGATATTCTTCCTCGACCGCGCGACCGGCAAGCCCATCCTGCCGGTGGAGGAGCGCCCCGTCCCGCAAGGGGCCGTGCCCGGCGAACGCCTGTCGAAGACCCAGCCCTACTCGGTCGGCATACCCAGTTTCAGCGGTCCGCGTCCGACGGAAAAGGGCATGTGGGGCCTGACGCCGATCGATCAGGCGATGTGCCGCATCCGCTTCCGACAGGCTCGCTTCGACGGCGACATGACGCCGCTGTCGACCGAGCATCCCACTCTCACCTGGCCTGGCTATCTGGGCGGCATCGACTGGGGCGGCGTATCGGTAGATCCCCGGCGCGGCCTGATGATCGTAAACAACAATCAGGTCGGCAACTATAACCGTCTGATCCCCCGCGCCGTCGCGGACCGCCAGGGCATCAGGCCGATGAACGCCGCCCATATGAGCGATGTCGGCGGGCCGGTCGCCCAGATGGGGGTGGCCTATGCCGCCCATATCGCGCCATTCCTCTCTCCGCTCGCCATTCCTTGCCAGCAGCCCCCCTATGGCCGCATCAACGCGGTTGACCTCAGGACCGGCAAGCTGGTGTGGAGCCGCCTATTCGGCACCTCGCGCGACAGCGGCCCGCTGGCGCTGCCCACCTTCGTGCCGATCCCCATGGGCGTGCCCAATATCGGCGGATCGGTAGCGACCGCGAGCGGCCTCACCTTCATCGGCGCGACGCAGGAACATATGTTCCGCGCCTATGAAACGACGACCGGTCGGCTGCTGTGGAAGGGGCGCTTGCCGGCAGGCGGCAACGCCTCTCCGACGACCTATTGGTCGAATGCCAGCGGACGCCAGTTCGTGGTGATCGCGGCGGGCGGACACGGTGCCATGCTGTCAGGCGCGAGCGACGCGCTGATCGCCTATGCCCTGCCCAAGCAATAACCTGCGGCGGAGCGCCTACGTCTCGCGCCAGCCCGGCAAAGGCGACAAATAGCGGGAAGAGGCCGCCCGATCCTATCCTTTGGCGGGCAAGATTGGGCGGCGCGGCTTTATGTTTCTCCGGACAACAAGGGGAGGAAGAACATGCCTGCACATGGCAGCCTGGTGAGACGCTTGCCTGTCGGTGTCGATGATGAACGGGCGATCAAACATGTGCTGCTACGTTACGCCACCGGTATCGACACACGGGACTGGCCGCTTTTTCGGACCTGCTTCGCCCAGGATTGCGAGACCGATTATGGCAGTTTCGGACATTGGCGCGGCCCCCGCGAGATTGCAGAATATATGGCTGATGCCCACCGCCACATGGGCCCGACATTGCACCGCATCACCAATATCGTGATAGAAAAGCGTGGTGACCAGGTCCACGCGCGCAGCTATGTCGATGCCATATTGCCGGAGGCGGCCCAAGGCGGCGTGACCCATCGTGCGACCGGCTATTATGACGATTGCCTGGTTCGCACATCGGACGGCTGGAAGATTTCCCGTCGGAAATTCACCATGGTCAAGGCAGGGCTGGATGGCTGAGCTCAACCGCCAGGTCCTGTTGACGTCGCGTCCGATGGGAATCGCGCAGGCGGAAAATTTCGCGATCGGGCGTGCGCCGGTCCGACAGCCCGCGCCGGGCCAGATTCTGGTGCGCAATCATTATCTCTCGGTCGAACCCGCCATGCGCGGCTGGATCGCCGATGCGGGCAATTATGCCACGCCCGTCGCCATTGGTTCGGTCATGCGCAGCCTTGCGTCGGGGAAGGTGGTGGCCTCTGCACATCCCGGCTATGTGGTCGGCGAGCATGTGTCCGGCTGGTTCGGCTGGCAGGACTATGCCTGCGTCGCGACCGATCAGGTCGTCCAGCGCACCACCGCGGCCGAGATGCGGGCATCGCTCGGCATTCTGGGCATTAACGGCATGACGGCCTATCTGGCGCTCACAATATCCGGCCAGCCCCGCGCGGGCGAGACCATCGCGGTATCCACGGCGGCCGGCGCCGTCGGTTCGGCCGTCGGCCAGATCGCCCGCATCCTTGGCTGCCGCACGATCGGCATAGCCGGCGGCCCCGACAAGGTCCGGCGCTGCGTGGAGGACTATGGCTATGACCGCGCCATCGATTATCGCACCGACGACATAGGCGCGGCGATCGCCGAGCATGCGCCCGAAGGCATCGACATATATTTCGACAATGTCGCCGGGGCGATAAGCGATTCGGTTCTGCCCCACCTGGCCCAGCGCGGGCGCGTCATCGTATGCGGGACGGCATCGATCGACCGTTGGGACCTTTGGCCGATGGGGCCGCGCGTCGAACGACATCTGCTGGTCAAGCGCGCCCGCATGGAGGGCTTCGTCATCTTCGACCATGTCGATCGCTATGCCGAAGCGACGGCCCAATTGCGAACATGGATCGCGCAGGGCCGCCTGACATGGCGCGAGGACATACTGGACGGGATCGAGGCCTGCCCCGACGCGCTCGCCGGTCTTTATCGCGGCGAAAATGACGGCAAGCGGCTCATCCGTCTCGTCTGATCTGGGAAGAGGACATCACGTCATGGACAATCTGGAAGGGCAAATCGCCATCGTCACCGGCGCTTCGTCGGGCATCGGCGCGGCCAGCGCCCGTGCGCTTGCCGAAGCGGGGGCGACGCTGGTGCTGGTCGCCCGCCGCGCCGACCGCCTGACCGCACTGGCCGAAGAACTGGGGCGTGGCAGCACGGCCTTCGCGGCGGACATGGCGGATCCGGCCGCACCGCAAAGGCTGCACGATTTCGTCCTCGACCGCTTCGGCCGCGCCGATATCCTCGTCAACAATGCCGGTATGCTGCATGCTGCATCGATCGATGCATTCGACCTCGACCAGCTCCGTCCCATGATCGCGATCAACTACGAGGCGGTGGTGCGCGCCAGCACCCTGTTCGCGCGAACGATGAAGGCGGCGGGTAGAGGGCAGATCATCAACATATCCAGCATCGGCGCGAACATCACCGCCCCCGGCGTGGGCGTCTATGGCGGCCTCAAGCGTGCGCTGGAGGCCTTTACCGATTGCTTGCGCGTCGAGCTTGCGGGATCGGGCGTCAAGGTGGGGATCGTCGCGCCTGGCACGACCAGCACCGAGATTTTCGAGGATATGAAGGCCAGGGGGCAGCCGTCCTGGGACAGCTTCATCCCGCCGATGCAACCCCGCGACATCGCCGACGCCGTCGCCGTCATCGCGCGGCAATCCGAACGCACCAACATCGCGCGCATCCAGGTCTATGCCGCGGCCGACAGCCATTGACGCCCCGGCCGGAGCCGGAGCGCCCTGTGATCAATCAAGCGTGGCGTAGGCGTCCAGCCGGAACGGATTGATAGCGCCGCCATCGCGCATCTTCGCCACCCATTGTGCGTCCATCAGGAGGGCGCGGCCGACCGCGATCAGGTCGAATTCGTCCCGCGCCATCCTGTCGGCCACCAGCGCCAGATTGTCGGTCATGACGGTGGGCTGCGCGAAGGAAGATTGCAGATCCTTGCTGAGGCCCACGCCGCCGACCGCGATGGTCGGCTTGCCAGTCAGCTTCCTGATCCAACCCGCCAGCCCCATGTCGGAACCCTCGAAGGCTGGCGCGGTGAAAATGCGGGTGCTGGCGTCGAATATATCGACACCTGCATCGACGAGCGGGGTCAGCATCGCTTCCAGTTCGGCGGGCGTCTCCGCATTGCGCGCGTCATAATCCTGCAGCTTCCACTGGGAGAAGCGGAAAATGACCGGAAAGTCGGGTGCGGTGGCAGCCCGGATCGCCCGCACCAGTTCGACCGCGAAGCGCGCCCTCTCGGCAATCCCACCGCCCCAGCGATCGTCCCGCATATTGGTATCACGCCACAGGAAACTGTCGATCAAATAGCCATGCGCGCCATGCAGAGCCAAGCCGTCGAAGCCCACCGCCTTCGCATTGGCCGCGCTGCGGGCGAAGGCGGCGATCAGGTCGCCGATCTCGCTATCGGTCAGCGGCGCGGTGGGCGTGCGCACCTGTTCCAGATAATCGGGCGCGACCATGGCCTTGTCGGTCGGCCCCCATATGCCCGAAGGGCGGGCCGAGGGCGCTTCGGGATGATAGCCCGTACCGGGCACACGAATGACGCCCTGATGCCATAGCTGGGGGATAATGAGGCCGCCCGCCGCATGTACGCCGGCCACGATGTCGCGCCAGCGCGCCAGCGCTTCGTCGCCATGCAGGACAGGCGAAGCGCCGCCGCCCATGGTTTCGCGTCCCACGGCGGATGGGTGGTCCACACCCACCCCTTCGGTGATGATCAGGCCCACATCGGCTTCGGCCCTCCGACGATAATAGCCCGCCACGCCGTCCGAAGGGATTCCGCCGGGCGAGAAATTGCGGGTCATCGGCGCCATTACGAACCGATTGCGCAGATGCAACGCGCCCATCGTGAACGGCGTATATAAAATCTCGGCCTGCCCCATCACAGCGATCCTCTCCTCTGCCTGTCAAAAGACCGTGCGTCAGGGGAGGGGGGCCGAAAACCTATCCTGTGACAGGACATCCACACCCCGGCCCCGCACATGGTCGGATCGACTCAGGCGGCTTCGACGGCAAGAGCGGATTGCGGGCAGGCCTCGGCGCCTTCCCTTGCCTGCTCCTCCAGTCCCTCGGGGACGATTTCGTCGTCAACATACACGATGCCATTGGCATCAAGCTTGTACACTTCGGGGCAAATCTCGGCGCACACACCATAGCCGCAGCACGCCGCCTTATCGATCACCACTTTCAGTTTCTGGCTCATCCGGCCTCTCCTTCCTATTTCGATCACATTACAGCTTGAACAGATTTAGTTCAATATGTATAACTCGACTCAATCAAGGAAATCTCCAGGAGAGCAAGATGCTGCACAATGCCGGGCTGACGCTGAGCGACGGAACGACGCTTGACGACCTCATCAACCGCGACATGAACGAAGTGTCGCTGCGCGTGATGAATGACAAGGAGCTGTATGAGCTGGAGATGGAGCGCGTGTTCGCCCGGACCTGGCTCCTCCTTGGCCATGAGTCGGAAATTCCCAAGGCCGGCGACTATGTCATGCGCGACATGGCCGAAGACAATGTGATCGTCTCGCGCGATCGCAGCGGCGAAATCCACGTCATGCTGAACGTCTGCCCCCATCGCGGCATGAAGGTCTGCACGGCCGAAGCGGGCAATGCCCACGCCCATCGCTGCATTTACCATGGCTGGGCCTTCCGCGCGGACGGCAGCTTCATCGGCGCCCCGATCGAAAAGGAGCAGATGCACGGCAGCAAACGGTCGAAGGACGAACTGGGGCTCAAAAAGGCCCGCGTTCATCTCTATGGCGGCCTGATCTTCGCCACCTGGAACAAGGATCTGTCGTTCGAGGATTATCTGGGCGACGCCAAATTCTATCTCGATCAGCTCTTCTGCCGCACTGACAATGGCCTCGAGATGCTTGGCCCGCCGCAGCGCTTCGTGCTGCCGTGCAACTGGAAGATTCCGGGCGAACAGTCCGGGTCGGATGGCTTCCATACCCTGACCCTGCACCGTTCGCTGATGGAAGGCGGCATCATGGGCGGCACGGCGGAGTCGATCTACGACACCGCGCCGGGCATGTATGGCGTCGACCTCTCGGTGCCGCAGGGCCACACGCTGCGTTGCCTGGAGGCGGCCCAGACCTTCAAAATGTTCGCCGACGTCAGCTTCGAGGGTAAATCGACCGAAGAGCGGCTCAACCTGCTGCCGCCGCCGGGCATCACCAAGGATCTCATCCCGCAGCTGTTCAAGAATCTGTCGGAGGACCAGGTCAAGCAGTTGGCCAACATTCCGCCCCAGGTCGGCGGCATGTTCCCCAATATCCTGATCGCGTTCATCTTCGCCCCCCGCATGGATGGCGGCGCGTCGGGCGCCCTGTCGCTGCACACCTATGTGCCCAAGGGGCCCGACAAGGTGGAGTTCGTGAATTTCATCTTCGCGGAAAAGGACGCGCCGGAAGATGTGAAGCGGGACATGCTCCAGAACGCCATCTGGTCGACCGGCACGTCGGGCACGATCGAGCAGGACGATGCCGATACCTGGCCGCAGATCATGCGCAATTCGCGCGGCCATATGAGCAAGACGATCACGCTCAAATATCAGGCGCTGCATGGCCATGAGCGTCCCGAAGGCTGGGTCGGCGGCGGCGATCTCTATCCCGGCTTCACCAAGGACGATACGCAATGGGCGTGGTGGATGGCCTATTACAACATGATGGCCGACGCCTGAGCCGACGCGACGAGAGAGGACAGATATCATGGTGAACTACGCGACCGCCGCCATCGACAAGACCAGCGTCATGCGCGGCCTTGTCTCCACCAAGCGCGTGCCGCTCGGCTCGGAAGTCTATAACCGCCTGCTCGAAACCCTCTATGACGAAGCCGCCGCCCTCGACGAGCGCCGGTTCGACGACTGGGTGGCCTATCTCGAACAGGATCTCATCTACACCGCCCCCCTGCGCCTGACGCGAAACGGTCCCAACAAGGACCGGGACGTGGTGCGCACGATGAAGCATTTCGACGAGAATTACGGCTCCATCCTGATGCGGACCGGCCGCCTGGCGAAAAGCGCCTGGGCCGAGGATCCGCCTTCGCGCACGCGCCGCTTCGTCACCAACGTCCGCGTCGCCGAAAGCGAAACGGCCGGCGAATATGAGGTGGTGAGCTACCTCTATGTCGAGCGCAGCCGCATGGACAATCCCGAGAATGAGACCATCAGCGCCGAACGCCGCGACATCTGGCGGCTGGTCGACGGCGCGTACAAGCTGGCGCGCCGGGAGATCATCGTCGACCAGTCGACGCTGGGCATGTCCAACTTCGCCATCTTCCTCTGAACGGACCCTTTCTGGTGACGGGAACCCCGCATATCGTGGTCGTCGGTAGCGGCCTCGCCGGCTATGGCGTCCTGCGCGAGCTCCGTAAGCTTGCGCCGGACGCCCGGCTGACGCTGGTCACGCAGGATGACGGCCATTTCTATTCCAAGCCGGCATTGTCCACTGCGCTCGCCAAGGGCAAGGTGGCCGATACGCTGATCACCACGCCGGCGGAAAAGATGGTCGCGCAGCTAAAGCTCGACCTGCGCGCCGGCCGCATCGTCGAAGCGATCGACCGGGAGGACAAGGCCGTTCTCACCACCGGCGGGCCGATCTTCTACGATCGGCTGGTGCTGGCGCTGGGTGCCGATCCGGTTCGCCCGCCGATCGACGGCGATGCCGCGCATCGGGCACTGGCCGTCAACAATCTCGACCATTATCGCGAGTTCCGGGAAAAATTGCCGGACAGCGCGCGCGTATTGGTGATGGGCGGCGGCCTTGTGGGTACCGAATTCGCCAACGACCTGTCGGCAAGCGGCTATCAGCCGGTGGTCGTCGACATGCTTGGTCATCCCCTCGCCCAGCTCGTGCCGCCGGGCGTCGGCCAGATGATCCGCGACGCGCTGGCCGGAAAGGGCGTGGAATGGCATCTGGGCCGCAAGGTGCTGGCCATCCATAAGGGCGAAAGCGGCATCCGGGCCGAGCTGGACGACGGCCTGGTGATCGAGGCGGCGGCGGTCCTGTCCGCCGTGGGCCTGCGCCCGCACATCGCGCTTGCGCAGGAGGCCGGGCTGGAGGTCGCGCGCGGCATCAAGGTCGACCAGACCGGCCGCACCAGCGATCCCGCCATCTATGCGATCGGCGATTGCGCCGAATATCCGCAGGGGTTGGCGGCCTATGTCACCCCGATCATGGCGGCCGCCCGCGCCATCGCGCCCAGCGCGCTGGGCACGCCGACGGATATCCGCTTTCCGCCGCTGTCGGTGCAGGTGAAGACCACCGCCTATCCCGTCGTCCTGCTGCCCGCGCCTGTCGGCGTAGACGGGCAATGGCAGGAAGTCGCCAATGACGAGCGCGGGCTGAAATATCATTATCACGACGCCGACGGGGCGATCCGCGGCTATGTTTTCACGAAAGACTATTGCCAGGACCGCATGGACATGGACCGTGCCCTGAGCGAGCAGATGACAGGAGTAGTGGCGTGACGGGATTGGTGAAGGACAAGGTCGCAATCGTCACGGGCGGCGCAAAGGGGCTGGGTTACGGTATTTCCCGCTGCCTTGCCGAGGCAGGCGCCCATCTCCTGATTACAGGCCGGGATGGCGCTGCCGCTGAAGCGGTCGCGGCGGACATCACGCACAGCTTCGGCGTCCGCGCCGTCGGCATGTCCGCGGACATGGGCGTCAAGACCGAAGTGGAGGCGATGATCGAGCGCGCCGTCGGCGAATTTGGCGGGCTGGACATATTGGTCAACAATGCCTCTCAGCTTTCGCCCAACGTCCTCCTCGAACAGAAGACGGACGAGATGCTCCAGCGGACGCTCGAGATCGGTACCTGGGGCAGCTGGTGGGCCATGCGCGCCGCCTTCCCGCATATGAAGGCGCGCGGCGGCGGTTCGATCATCAACTTCTATTCGATCGACGCCCAGACCGGCGCCTGGCTCCACGCCGATTATAATATGAACAAGGGCGCAATCCTGGGGCTGACCCGGACCGCGGCGGTCGAATGGGGCCGCTTCAACATCCGCACCAACGCCATCGCACCGACCGGCATGGGACAGGTGTTCGCGGAACTCGCCGAAAACGTTCCCGGCTTTCTCGAAATGGCGACCGCCAGCAATCCGCTCAAGCGCGCGGGCGATCCGGAGAAGGACATTGGCCCCGTCGTCCTGTTCCTGGCGTCGGAGATGTCGCGCTTCGTCAATGGCGAGCTGATCAATGTGGATGGCGGTCAGCATCTGCCGGGCTATGTAAGCGTTCCGCATAATCTGGCAGAAATGGAAGCCCAGACATGAAGCTGATGCCGCACGCCGACTGGAACGAAATTGCCGCCACGGATCAGTCGGGCAGCGTCCAGAAGATCATGGACGGCACGTTGCGCGCGATCAATTCCATCGGTGCGCGCCGACTGTCGATGAGCGACATCAGCGAGAGCAGTGGCGTGTCGCGCGGTACGCTCTACCGTTACTTCGCCTCCAAGGAGGAAGTGCTGGCGGCCTTCAGCGAATATGTGTGCAGCAGTTTCGAAAAGGGCATTGTGGAATCGGGCGAAGGCATTGCCGAACCGATCGAGCGCTTCCGCGCGGTGATGCGCTTTTACGGCCGCTTCACGATCGAGCGCTCGCCCGAAGGCATTTTCGAGGTCGAACCCGCCTTCCATCTCAATTTCCTGCGCAGCCATTTCGGCCGGCATAAAGCCGCTGTCCAGCATGCGCTCGAACCCGTGTTCGATCATTTCGATAACCTCATTGGTCATCGAATCAACCGCGATGCGTTTTGCGACACGATGGTTCGCCTGCAACTGAGCACCCTTATCATTCCCGCCACCGCGGAGTGGCTGACGATCTGGAACAGCGCGCCGGATCGTTTGTGCGACTGGGCTTTACAGATCGCCGGACACCATAGCGACCATAAGAAAGGATGAACTGATGGCTACTGCCCCCAAGGTGGACAATGAGATCCAGTGCGGCTTCGCCGAAAAGGCCGTCGCCGACGCGATGGTGGAAAAGGCACGCAGTTTCCGCGCGTTCCTGCAGGGCGAAGCGCCCGAGGGCGAAAAACGACGCAGCCCTACGCCCGCCGTCGACAAGATGCTGAAGGAAGAGGGGTTCCTGCGCATGCTGCTGCCGCAACGGCTGGGCGGCATGGGCCTGTCCCCCACGGATTTCTGCCGCGTGCAGATGGAAATCGCCAAGGGCGATCCGGCGATCAGTTGGGTCATCCAGATCATCAACGGCACGAGCTGGATCACCAGCCTTGCACCCGACGGCGTGCAGGAGGCTGTGTTCGGCGACGGTCCCCAGCCGGTCTGTGGCGCCTACAACCCCCCCGGCAAGGCCCGCAAGGTCGATGGCGGCTGGATCATCAATGGAACATGGCCCTATATGTCCGGGTCGCGGCAGTCGAACTGGGCGCAACAGGGCGTGGTGCTGGAGGGCTATGACGGCCCCGTCGTTCCCGGCATCAGCATGTGCTATCTGCCGATGAACAGCATGACCATCGAAGATACCTGGTTCGTTTCCGGCATGCAGGGCACCGGATCCGACACGGCGGTCGCCAAGGATGTCTTCATTCCCGAAGCCCAGATGGTGCTGATGGATGAACGCGCCGGCCAGATCGACCGGACCAAGCGCCATTTCGGCGCCCCTTCCGATCTGTTGCCCGCCGTGCCCGTCGTCCGCACCACAGGCATCGCCCAACTGATCGGCGCGGTCGAGGCCATGCTGGAGATCGTCACCGCCGAAGCCCCCAAGAAGCCGGTGCTGACGACGATTATCGGCCCGCGCATCAAGTCAGGCGCCTATATGCGCGATCTGGGCGAAGCGGCGGCAATGATCGACACCGCCAAGCTGATCCTGTTCGACCTGACTGCCAAGCTGGATCGCGTCGGTCTGGGCGAAGAGTTCACGCTTGCGGAAAAGGCGAAGCAGCGCGCAGGCGGCGCGCAGATGATCGAACTGGTTCATGGCGCCAGCGAGTCGCTTATGTTCCAGGCCGGTTCGTCGGGCTTCGCACTGGACAAGCCGATCAACCGCTACTGGCGCGACATTTCCATGGCGCTGCGGCACATCCAGAATATCCCCACCATTGGCTATGAAATCTATGGCCGCAACCTGGCCGGGGCCGATCCGATCTCGCCGCCGGGTGCCTATTGAGGGCGAAGGGAGGGTCGCCCCGGACGAGCGGGTGGCCCTCCCCTTTTCGCGGCCCTGCCGCATTCAGGACAGTTAAAAGGGGGAACACCATGCGGGCCGCCCTGATCGACAGCGATGGCGGCTTCGCGCTGGCCGATCATCCCGAGCCTGCCACGCAGCCCGGCTATCGCGTCGTTGACGTTGCGGCCGCGGGAATCGGCCCGACGGATCTCATGCGCGCGAAGGGCTTTTTCGGCCCCGTCGATGCGCCTTATGTGCCGGGCGGCGAGGGGGTCGGCCGGCTGGATGACGGCAGCCGCGTCTATTTCGGCCATAGCAGAGCGCCCTTCGGCGCGATCGCGGAACGCACGCTGGTGGCGGAAGAGGAAATCTGGCCTGCCCCCGACGGCCTTTCGGACGACCAGTTGATCGCCCTCGCCATCTCCGGCACCGGCGCGCTGATCCCGCTGGAAGAGGCGCGGATCGCCAAGGGCGAGTCCGTCCTCATTCTCGGCGCGACCGGGCCGGTCGGGCAGATCGGCGCGCAGGTCGCGCGGCTGCTGGGCGCGGGCCGCGTCGTGGCGGCGGCGCGCAGCCGCGACCGGCTGGAGGCGATGCAGGCCGCCGGTCATGCCGATGCGATCGCCCTGCTGGGCGAAAGCGATGACGAGGCGACGCTGCAGGCGGTTTCGCAAGGCGGCTATGATGTCGTTCTGGACATCATCTATGGCCCACCCGCGCAAGCGGCGATGCGCGCTACCCGACCCGGCGCGCGCATGATGAGCATCGGCGTGCAGGCCGGGCCAACGGTCACGCTGTCCCTGCGCGATCTCGTCTTTCGCAGCCATGTCGGCGTCGGCACCGGGCAACGCCCGGCCAGCGAGCGCCGTGCCGCCTATGACCGGCTGACCCACATGGCGATGACGCAGGGTTTGACCGTCGACACATGCCGCTATGCCTTTGCGGATGCCGCCGACGCCTGGGCAGCGCAGGCCGGCAGTCCCCATGGCAAGATCGTCATCACTCGATAATCGCATGGGAAGGCCCGCCTACATCGACCCCACCGTCCGCCTGTTCGGCGATGTGCGGCTGGGCGATGATTGCAGTCTCTGGCCCTATGCCGTCGTGCGTTCCGAACGAGCGCATGTCTCGATCGGGCGCTGCACCAGCGTGCAGGACCATGCGATGGTCCACATCGGCTGGGATGATCCCACGATCATCGGCGACTATTGCACGATCGGCCACCGCGCAGTGATCCATGGCTGCACCATAGAGCCCGCCTGCCTGATCGGCATCGGCGCAACTATCATGGAGCGCTGCGTCATAGGGCGCGGATCCATCATCGCCGGACATAGTTTCCTGCCGCCCGACAGCGTGATCCCGCCGCATTCGCTTGTCATGGGCACGCCCGGCCGTGTCGTCCGCCGCATCGACAAGCTGCGTGCGAACATAGTCGATGCGCTGCTGTATCGGGATAATGGACGCGCCTACGCCTCCGGCGACCATCGCATATGGGAAAGTGCCGACATGGCGAAGCTGGGCGAAGAGGCCAACGATATCCTTGCACGCGAAGCCGGTGGCTGGAATGAACGGGGTATCGGCGAAGCCACCACAGAATAAGAGAGCGACCATGCCCGACACGACCGATATTGCCAAAGACGCCATGCTGGACCTGCTGTTCCGCGACGCCCGAACCCATAACCAATGGAGCCATCGGCCGGTGACGGACGAAACCGTCCGAAGCCTGTACGATCTCGCCAAATGGGGTCCGACGACGGCGAACAGCAATCCGGGCCGCTTCGTCTTCGTCCGTTCCGCCGCCGCCAAGGCGCGCCTCAAACCCCATCTGAGCGCGGGCAATGTAGACAAGGTGACGCAGGCCCCCTGCACCGTGATCATCGCGGGCGACACGCGCTTCTACGAATTTTACGGCAAGCTGTTCCCGTCGCGCGACATGCGCGGCACGTTCGAGGGCAAGGACGCGCTGATCGCGGACACCGTGGCGCGTTCTTCGACACTCCAGGGCGCCTATCTGATCATGGCGGCCCGGGCGCTGGGCCTGGATTGCGGGCCGATGTCGGGCTTCGACCAGGGCGGCACCGATGCGGAATTTTTCCCGAACGGCCGGTGGAAGAGCAATTTCCTGTGTAATATCGGCTATGGCGACCCGGCCGGGCTCTTTCCGCGCAACCCCCGGCTCGATTTCGAAGAGGCCTGTCTCGACCTGTGATGCGGAGGGAGGCGTCCGCCAGAAGGCGAACGCCTCCCTCCGTTCAGCTTGCGGGTGTCCACACCAGAGGCAGGGCGACCGGCTGGATCATCCCAAGATGGCATTCCACCTGATGGCCCGGTGCGATGCGGAAGTCGGGAATGCGCGCGAGAAATTCCTCCATCGCGATCCGCAGCTCGCGCCGCGCCAGATGCATGCCGACGCAGGTATGGATGCCGAAACCGAAACCGACATGCCGCGGCCGCCGGTCGAGCCGAACCTCCGCAGGCGCGTCGAACTCGGCCGGATCGCGACCGGCGAGCGTGGTCGACATCGCCACCTTGTCGCCGGGCATGAATCGGATGCCGGCCACTTCCGTCTCCTTCTTGCAGGTTCTGAAGGTGGTCACCGCGCCATAGGCCCGCATCAGCTCATCTATGGCGTGCGGGATTTCCGACGGATTGGCGCGCAGATAGGCCTGATCCTCGGCGTGGCTGCCCAGATGGCGGAAGTGCAGGCCCATATTGGTCGAAACCGTATCCAGCCCGCCAATGAACAGGTTGAACATGAAGCCCAGCAGTTCGTCGTCGGTCAACGCCCGGCCATTGATTTGCCCCTGCACGCCGAAACTGATGAGGTCGTTGCGCGGATGTGCGCGTCTGTCCTCGATCTCTCCGCCCAGATAGGCGAGCACGCTGCGGGTCGCCTCCGCAATCTTGGACAGGTCGTGATTGTGGAGCAGGTTCATTTCCCATGCCATGAACTCGCTCATCCGGTCATGCGGCAGGCCCATCAGTTCCATGAACACCTTGATCGGAAATTCAAAGGCGAAATCGCCCATGAACTCGCACTCGCCGCGCAGGGCGAAGGCGTCGATATATTCCACCGCATATTGCCGGATCTTGTCCTCCAGCGCCGCCATCGCCTTGGGCGTGAAGGCCGGATTGACCATCTGGCGAAAGGGCCCGTGGGCCGGCGGATCGAGTTCCGCCGGCGAGTTGATCCAGTTTCCGCCCACAAGCTTGGAGAAAGGCGAAAAGTCGGTCGAGGAAAAATGATCGGTGTCGAGATAGATTTCGCGCAGATGCGCCATGCGCCGTGGCACCCAGGCGCCGGTTCCGCCGGGATAGGCATGGGCGGCATAGATGATGTCAGGTCCCTCATGCACCTGCATCGCCAGCTCGTCGAATGGGTCCTTTGCCGTCGTCACGCCGAAGATGAAGGGAAAATCCTTGCTCACCAGCTCGGGCGCCACATGATCGGGGATCGGCTGCTCCGGAAACATCATCGCACTTACTCTCCTTGAACCTTTGACCGTGAATTATTACTGGGAATGTCGGGTGGACATTGGGACACGTCCACCCGCCAATCACCTGTCTTTCAGAAGGATCGCGGCAGGCCCAGACTCTCCGCGATGCCATTGCGCACCATTTCGTTGGTGATGGGACCGATGCGCCACAGGCGGCTGTCGCGCCAGTAGCGCTGCATGTCGGTTTCCGCCGAATAGCCCATGCCGCCCAATATCTGGATACCCATGTCCGCCGCGGCATTGGCGTTTTCGGACGCCATGAGCTTGAGCATATTGGCCTCGACGCCAACAGTCTCGCCCCGGCTCTGCTTGTCGGCGCAGTAATGCAGCATCAGTTCGGTCGTCTTCTGCATGGTCGCGATGTCAGCGACATAATGTTGCAAGCTCTGGAACCGGCCGATGATCCCGCCAAAGGCCTTGCGCTGTTTCATATAGTCGAGCGCGTCTTCCAGCACGCCGTCGATGACGCCCAGGCAGAAGGCACCGACCATGATGCGCTCATTGTTGAGCGTAGGCAGCAACATATACCAGGCCTTGTCGGGCTCACCCAGAACATGATCGTCCGCAACGAACGCATCCTCGAAATGAACGGAGCAGCTCCCCATCGACCGCATACCCAGTTTGGCCAGCGGTGTGATCTTCACACCCGGGGTCTTCGTCGGCACCCAGAAGAGGGTCAGACCCTGATGCTTCTTCTCGACGGTCCTGTCGCTGCGCGCGATCACCAGCAGATAATCGGCGACATGGGCGGAGGAGGACCAGATCTTCTCGCCATTGAGTTTCCACCCGCCATCGACCCGGTCGGCAGTGGTGGCCATCGCCCCCAGCAAGTCCGTGCCGCCGCCCGGCTCGGTAAAGGCGATCGCGGCCTTCAACTGGCCCGTCGCGATCAGCGGCAGATATTTTGCCTTCTGTTCGGCCGACCCGTAAAGCCCGATGGATTTGGACCCGGCAAAGCTCGTGATACCCCATATCCATGCCAGCCCGCCCAGCGAGCGTGCCAGTTCCCGCGCCAGCAGCATCTGCATGACCACGTCGCCGCCCTGCCCGTCATACTCCTCGGCTATGCCCACGCCGTGGAATCCGGCTTCTGTGAACTTGTCCCAAAGGGCAAAGGGATAATTATGCTCGTCCTTTTCGAGCGCACGCGCCCATTCCTTGGGCACTTCCTTGTCGATCCAACGGCGCACCATGTCGCGGAAGGAACGATATTCTTCGGGCAGTTCGAAATCCATTGTCAGTCCTTTTGGTGTTGGTCTTGATTGCCGTCTGACCCTGCCTGGCTGTCGCACAGGCCAATCAGGCGCGCCGCCATCCGGTCGAGGCAGGCCAGTACGCCGTCCCGATCGCCCGCCAGAAAGGCTTGCAATATCGCTTCATGCTGGCGGAGACCGTTTTCGCGGAGGGTGGCGATGCCGTGCAGGAAAATGAAGCGGGCGATCAGCCCGCGCCGATCAAGTGTCGAGCGCAACAGTTCGCGGCTCTCGGATGCCTTGATGAAAATCGTATGGAAATCGAGGCCGGCCATGACAGCGGCCATATATTCGCCGCTTTCCACTGCGGCCCGATAGCGCGCTATCGCCCGTTCCAGCGCCGCGATCTCCGTCGCGCCGATGCGGGCCATGCCCCAGTTGTAGCCCAGTCGCCACAGTTCGGCCTGCACGCGGATCAGATCACGGGTCACATGAAGGTCGATCGGCGTCGCCCGCTTCAGCCGGTGGGTTTCGACTTCGACCAACCCTTCGGCGGCCAGCATGCCCAGCGCTTCCCTGACCGGCGTCGCGCTTACATTCAAATCCTGTGCCAGCGCCGTTTCCCGCAGCAGCGTGCCGGGCGGAATGACGCCCGCCACGATCCTTGATCGCAACGCCGCCGCCACGGCCTGGCGCCGCGTCGCGGGAGATTGCAAAATCTCTGGCGAATCAAGCCGATCAAGGGCCGATCCCCAATAAGCGATGGATAGTGTATCCTGCGATTCCATATTCTATAGAATGGAACAGAATGGAACGATGCGTTCCTCTCCAAGGATAGGGTGCCGAGTTGGCGAACCGCTATAGAGCGGCCGCATGAAATGCCCGAAATGTAAAATGCCACAGGACGGCTATGGCGGATCGTGTCGCGCTTGCGGCCATGCTGGCGGCAATGCTCGCCGCGCGATGCTGTGGACCTTGATACCCACATCGATCATCGCGGCTCTATTGCTCGGCAGGATCGCCTATGCCGAAATCACGCGACAGGGCAGCAGCCGTAACATCTACAGCAACGCTATCGAAACCCAGGATGCGGCCGGCCGTAGCGTCGCCTTTGCCAAACTCATGCATGACGCGGGGCAAACATGCACGCGCACGTCGAAGTCCCTGTTCAGGGGGGATATCGGCCCTAACGCGGCTTGGGCGCTACGCTGCGAGGATAGCGGCGACTGGCTGGTCCTGATCGCGTCCAACGGCGCGACACGGATTGCCAACTGCGGTCCGCTGGACAAGGCCGGGACGCCCTGCTGGACCCGGCTCTAGGGCGCCGGCCTTTCCTGAAGCCAACGCTGCCCGATTTCAGTCCGGGTCCGACTGTAAGCCGAACCCCTCCCCGTTCCGCCACCAGCCAAGGCCGGGTGCGGCCCTTATCATCATATCCCATGTCTGCGCTCCCGCCGCTTCGATGGCGGCTGGGTCCGCACCCAGACCGGCGAAGGTGCGCTCGATCATCTCGTCGATATAGGTACGTGGCTCAACCGAGCGGAGCATCAGGCGCCGCCGCGCCTCGATCGTCATGCCGACGATCAGGTCCACCGCCACGTCGAGCGACCGGAATGTCATCTGCCCGCCGTCCCGCGCGGCCTCCAGCGCGTCGCGCACCAACAGGTCGAACATGCTCGCTCGCGCGAAATAATCGACATAGTCGACACGGCAGGTAAAACCGCCCCAGCGCGGATCATGCCAGGCCCGCGCCATCGCCATCGCCGCGCCGCCGACCGCCCGGACCAGCGGGTCCGCCACATCGTCGAACAGCCTGCGGAAATCGGCGATCAGGTCCGCCGTCATCCGCTCGCCCAGTTCATTCACCGCAGCGTCGAGGGAGTCGAAATATTTGTAGAAGCTGCCGCGCGATACGTCCGCCACGCGGATCACATCGTCGATCACCAGACTGCCGCTGCCCTGCCCTGGCTGATACAGGTCGAGCACGGCGTCCAGCAGGCGCTCGCGCATCCGGGCGCGCCTGATCGCCGCCGCCGCCGTGCGCGGATCGACAGCGGGATGAGCAGGTGCGGCGTCGAACATCGCCTCCCTATTGCATCGGGTGGAAATAGCGCGCAAGCAGGCTGCCATCCTCCCCGAATATATAATGTTCGATGCTGTATACGCACACAGGATGCCCGTCATATTCGCCTTCGTTGCGGACATAGATGACCGCTTCGTTGCCGCTCACCTTCACATCCTCGACGATCAGCTTCCATCCGACATATTGCTTGCACAGCGCCTCCAGCTTGTCCCAGCCTTCCTGCACCGGGCCGGTAGCCGGATCCTGCACCTTGAAGCCGCCCGGCGCGATCGCGCGGAACGCCGCCATGAAATCGTCGATACGGCCCTCGCTGAACATCTGGGCCTGGGTCTTCAGGAATGTCGCGATTTCCTGCACGGTCGGTCGTGTCATGATATGTCCTTCTCCTGTCATTTCGGTTCCGCCCAGTTCGGTGCTGGCGTGATGTCGGGCAGCAGGGCGATATTGGACGGCCGGCCGGTGATCGCCCGGCCATAAAGCTCCAGCGAGAGTTGCCCGTTCAGCGCATTGTGGCGGGTGCCGACGCTCAGGTCGCGCCAGATCCGCTGCAAGGGGCTGGAAAGGGCGAAGGCGCCCGGCCCGGCGACATCCATCAACCGGTTGCCCGCCGCGCGCAGCAATTCCATCGCATAGCCGCAATCGGCCTGGATCTGCGCCTTGTCAAAGCCTGTTAATACGCGGCATTGCGCGGTTTCGTCCAGCATCCCGGCGGCACGGCGCACATGCAGCCAGGCCGAATCAATCTCCATCGCCGCGCGGCCGGTCATGCCGACCAACGCCTCCGAACCGCTCTGCCCCGCATAGGTCCAGCCCACCACCTGCCGCCTGGGCATCGCCTGCGCCACGCCTTCGAGCAGCGCCGTCGCCGCGCCGAGCATCGGCGCGAGCACACCCAGGGGGAATAGAGGCTCCATCGGCCAGCGGTCGCGCGGCTCCAGCCCCTCCATCGCCAGGATAGCCTCGGCAGGCGGCGTGCGCGACGACCAGAGGATCAGGTCGTCCGGCACGAACAGATCCTGCGCGACGATCATGTTGCTGCCGGAACCGGCCATGCCCGCAACATGCCAATTATCCTCGATCGAACAGGCCGGATCGCGCAGGTCCAGAAATGCCAGAGCGGGTTCAACGCCCCGGTCCGTTTCGATCATGGCGCCGTTCAGCGCCCAATCGGCGTGCAGGCACCCCGATCCATAGCCCCAGCGCCCCGACACGCGATAGCCGCCCGACACCGCAACCGCTTTGCCCGAAGGCGCGGAGGCGCTGCAAAACAATTCCTCGCCGGTCTGGAACAGCCGCTCCGTCATAGCCGGCGGCAACGCGAACGCCGTTCCGGTAATTCCTGACAGCAGACCATAGGCCCAGGCGGTGCCGACGCAGCCCTTGGCCAGCTCAGCGACGGTCTCGATATGGGTGGTCAGCCTGTGGCCCGGCCCACCGGCGCGTTCGGGTGCCGTGATATGGAACAGGCCGGACGCACGCAACGCCTCCATCACCGCCGGAACGATCCGCCGCTCGCGTTCGCAGGCGGCGGCGTGGTCCTCCAGCAACGGCCGCAGCGATGCAGCGATCTCTAAGGGATCGGCCACGAAGGCCGCGGGCCGCTTGTGCGCCGGGCGCGTTTCTACCGTTTCAGATCGCATCCGAATCATCCTCCCTTTTTATTTCTCAATATAATGACGTTATTGTCATTATATTGCAAGCATGATCCGGGCGGCCATACTTGCCCTGCCTTCCGGCGGGCCGCTGCATCTTCGTTTTGACGCGCCCTGCCTCCCGATAGGCTGTCGGCGAACGCTCCTCTTCTAGGGTCCGCGCAATCGCCGACAGCGCCGGTAAGGCCGGCACCAAGAGAGGACTTGCACCGATGCGTAAAATCGATCTTCCGCCCTTCGATCGCGCCGCTTTCACCGAAAAATATGGTCCCTGGGCCATCATTGCCGGCGCGTCCGAAGGCACCGGCGCCTGCTATGCGGAGCAGCTCGCCGCGATGGGCATCCACCTGGTGCTCGTCTCGCGTCGACACGAAGCGCTCGATGCCCTGGGTCAGCGGCTGGCAACCGAACATGGCATTGAATATCGGGCCATCACCGCCGACCTCACCGAACAAGGCGCCGGAAGCCGGCTGGTCGAGGCGACCGCCGATCTCGACATCGGTCTCTATATTTCCAATGCCGGCGCGGACGGTGCGGGCAACAGCTTCTTCGGCGAACCCGCCGATCGATCGCTGCGGCTGCTGACCATGAATGCCGCCAATGTGCTGGAGGCGGTGCATGGCTTCGGCAACCGCTTCCTCAAGCGCGGCAAGGGCGGTGTCGTCGTCATGTCGTCCGGCGCAGGCCTTGGCGGGCAGCCCTGGCTGGTCATGTATTCCGCGACCAAGGCGTTCGAACTCAATTTCGTCGAATCGCTCTGGGCCGAGCTGGAAGGGCAGAATGTCGATATCGTCGGCATCGCCGCGCCGATCATGGACACGCCGACTCTGCGCCGCGCGACCGAAGGGCTGGGGATGGATTATTCCATGGCCTATGATCCGGCAGATGTCTGCGCGCTCGCCCTTGCCAGCCTTGGCAAGGAACCGTTGGTGATCGTTCCCGATGGCCCGGACGAGGAAAAAATCCCGCAGATCCAGGCCGATCGAAAGACCCGCCTCGTCGCGCTGGCCGAATGGGGCAAGGCCTATACCGCCGCAGCGAACGGCTGATCGGGCACGAACAAGGGGAAGAGGAAATGACGGATCAGGTCGACGTCGTCGTCATCGGCGCAGGACATAATGGCATGGCCGCCGCCGGATATCTGGCCAAGGCCGGCAAGAAGGTCGTCGTGGTCGAGCGTCTGGCCAAGGTCGGCGGCATGACCAGTTCGGGCTATATGATCCCCGAAGCCCCCGACCATCTGGTGACGCCCTGCGCGGTCGAACTGCTGTTCGCCCGCAAATCGGGCATCATCGAGGATTTCGACCTGCCCAAATATGGCCTGCGCACCGTCGATCCCGATCCGACCTACGCCTATCTCCATCCCGACGGCAGCTCGATCGCGCTCTTCTACGACTATCATCGCACGGCGGAGGATATTGCCCGCATCAACCGCAATGACGGTAAAGCCTATCTGGACTTCATGAAGACACTGAACGTCATGATGGACATCGGCTTTCCGCTGATGATGGCCGAGCCGGGGCGGCCGGACGTCAAGAACCTGTCGAAGATGATCGGCAGCGCGGTTCGCAATGTCCGGCTGAAGGACGAACTGATCGCCATGTCGAAGGCGACGGCGGACCAGATCGCCTGCGAACGGTTCGAGCATCCGGCGACGATCGCCCTGCTGCTGGGCATCGCGGCGGGCGCTGGCCCGGTCGATGACGACGGCAATGCCGCCGCCTATATGATCTTCGCCGTCACCCACAAATATGGCACCGGCAAGCCCATCGGCAGCCTGCAATCCTTCTCCGACTCTCTCGCGCGCAGCATTGAGGCGTCCGGCGCGACGATCGAACTCAATGCGCCCGTGGCCGAGATCATCGTCGATGACGGCGCGGCGAAGGGCGTGCGACTGGAGGACGGCCGGGTCATCCGCGCGAAGATGGTCATCGCGACCTGCGATCCCCGCACGGCCATGCGCCTCACGACGCCCGGCGGCGTGCCGCGGGCGTTGACCCAGCGGATCGAACATGCGCCGGCGAACCGGTCGAACGCCGCGCCCTTCCTCGCGAATATCGCCATGTCGGGGCCGCTCAGCCTCAAGAAGCATCAGGATCTGCGGCATGACGACGCCGATCTCAACAAGGCGGTCGGCCTGATCGGCACGCCGGAGGAGGTGCGCGAATCCTTCGCCATGGCGCGGCGCGGCGACATTCCCGACCGGCACGCCATGTCGCTCAGCCCCTTGTCCAATTCCGACCCGACGCAGGCGCCTCCGGGCGGATCGCTCGCCTACGTCTATCTGCCCGGCGTCGCCGTGGACGCGCGGGAGGGCTGGTCGCCCGCGCTCAAGGACCGGACAATGGCCTCCGTCATCACCCATCTGGGTGAATTTTACGACGGTCTGGATACGGAAGTCGGCCGCTTCGTCGAGACCGCGCGGGAACGCGAGAAGCGGCTCAACGTCACCAATGGCTGCGTGACCCATATCGATTTCGGCGCGCTGCGTTCGGGCGTCCATCGCCCGGCCACCGGTTTCGGCGGCCCCAAGCCGCCCTTCCCCGGCTTCCTGATCGGCGGCGCGGGCGCGCATCCGGGCGGGGGCGTATCCGGCATCGCCGGGCGGATCGCCGCCAACCGCGCGCTGCGTGAACTCAAGAAGATCAAATAAGCGATGTCGAGCAAACCCAATCCCGTCGGCATCCCCGCCCATCTGGACGATGTGACGGCGCAATGGCTGACGCAGATCATGCAGCCGCGCTATCCCGGCATCGTGGTCGAGGGGATGGAGCAGGTGTTCCTCCGCAACAGCCACACCACCAAATATCAGGTGAAGCTGGTCCTCAACGATGTGGGCAAGGCAGCGGGCATTCCCGACAATGTCTGCCTCAAGGCCAATTGGGCGCTGTTCGACAGCCAGGGCATCTGCCGTCTCGAAGCGCGTTTCTATGAGGATTTCCGCCGCCACGTCGCCTTCCCCGCCCCGCGATCCTATTTCGAGGCATGGGATCCACGCTCCGACAGCGGTCAGGGGCTGGTCGTGATGGAGGATTTGTCCATTGAGGGCGGTCATTTCGGCATCAGCACCGACCATATGGGCGTGGAGCAAGCGGCCCGCGCGATCGCCAGCCTGGCGCGCATCCATGGCGCCTTCTGGGACAGCCCGGTCCTTCACGCGGCCGACTGGCTGCCCGTCTCCATGGCGACGCCGGTGGACACGCAGCAACTGACGATGATGTACGGCTTTGCCGAGCAGAACCATGCCAAGCCCGACTATCAGGCCTTCCTGCCCGGCTGGATCAAGGGCGATCTCTCCCGCCTGCATGGCGTCTACAATGCGCTGATCGATTTTGCGCAGACCAAGGAACAGGGGCCATGGTGTCTGGTCCATGGCGACAGCCATCAGGGCAATAGCTATGTCCGCCCCGATGGCGAGCGGGTATGGCTCGACTGGCAACTGGTCCGCAAAGGGCGGCCGATCCGCGACTTCACCTATTTCGTGCTGGGCGCGCTCACGATCGAGGAACGGCGCGCGCATGACCGCGAATTGCTGCGCCATTATCGCCGCTGTCTGGTCGAAACGGGGGCGCTCGGCGTCCCGGACGACGACACGCTCTGGGAATATTATCGCCGCTGGCCGCCCTATGCGATGCAGGCGTGGATCGCGAACATGGACGAATGGGGCCAGAAGGGCATGCACATTGTCGAGCGTATTTTCGTCGCGGGCGAGGATTTGGGCACGGTCGCCGCGCTCGGCGTCCAATTTTGATGACGAGATGATCGGATGACCAACGCCATCACCGCCTTTCGCGCCGACGTTCCGCAGGAGGCACTGGACGATCTGCGCCTCCGGTTGCGCAGCACCCGCTGGCCCGAACCGCAGACGGTCGGAGACTGGAGCCAGGGCGTCCCGCTCACGGCGCTGCGCGATCTGTGCGACTATTGGGCGGACGGCTATGACTGGCGGCGGTGTGAGGCGACGCTCAATGCCCTGCCCCAGTTCACCACCGCGATCGACGGCCTGTCCATTCACTTCATCCATGTGCGCAGTCCCCGCCCGGATGCGCTGCCGCTGATCCTGACCCACGGCTGGCCGGGATCGGTGCTGGAATTTCTGAAGGTGATCGAACCGCTGACCGATCCCGCTGCCCATGGCGCGCCCGACGCACCGGCCTTTCATGTCGTCGTCCCCTCGCTGCCGGGCTACGGCTTTTCGGGCAAGCCGACGGCCACGGGCTGGGGCGTCGAGACGATCGCGCAGAGCTGGATCCAGCTCATGCGGCGCCTGGGCTATGACCGCTTCGCCGCGCAGGGCGGCGATTGGGGTGCGGCGGTCACGTCCGCCATCGCCATGGCCGCGCCGCCGGAATGTATCGGCATCCACCTCAACATGCCGCTCGTCTTTCCGGAGGAAAGCGACTTTGCCGACCTGACCCCCGCCGAGGCCAAAACGGTCGAGCGCATGCAATATTATCAGGAGCATGATTCCGGCTACGCCAAGCTGCAGGGCACCCGACCGCAGACGATCGGCTATGGGCTGGCGGACTCGCCGGTGGCGCAAGCCGCCTGGATCTACGAGAAGTTCCAGGCGTGGACCGATAATCGGGGCGTACCGGAAGATGCCCTGACGCGAGACGAAATACTGGACGTCATCAGCCTCTACTGGTTCACCAACAGCGGCGCGTCGTCCGCGCGGCTTTATTGGGAAAGCGCCAATGCCTTTCAGGCGCGCAAGCTGGACCTTCCGGTCGGCGTCAGCATCTTCGCGCAGGAGATTTTCCGGCCATCGCGGCGCTGGGCCAAACGCAGCTACCCGCGCCTCGTTCACTGGAACGAGCTGGACGCCGGTGGCCATTTCGCGGCCTTCGAGCAGCCGGCGCTGTTCGTCAAAGAATTGCGGGCCTGCTTCAGCGCGATGCAAGGGTAGCGCCTCTCGCAATCGACCTATCGCGCGGCAGGCTCGATTTGTCTTCCGTCGATCAAAATCGCCCTCGTATCAGGATCGTGCCGGATGACTGCACCGATGCAGGACGGCGGCGCAGCCCACAAGAGAGAGAGGATAGTGCATGAGCGAGACCGCCGTCGCCACCCCGGCCGTCATCGACCGGCATCTTGTTCCCCGCCCCTATCCCGCCCGCACCGCGTCCCTGCCTCATGGCCGGTTTACGCCGGACGCCGCGTGGCTGGGATCGTTGCTGGCCCACAAATATCCGGGCGTCGTCGCGCAATCGATGGAGGTCGTGCAGCTGTTCGACAGCCACACTACGAAATTGCGTGTCGCGGTGGACTGGAACGAGGCCGGACAGGCGGCCGGGCTGCCCCGCAATCTGTGCATCAAGTCGAACTGGTCGGGCATGTTCGACGATGTCGACATTCATGCGCTCGAAGCGCGCTTCTACCATTTCCTGACGGACAAGCTCACCGCCAACACGGCCACCTGCTATTATGCAGACTGGGACGATGACGGATCGGCGCGGGGCGTCATCGTGCTGGAGGGTCTCAGCGATCGGGGCGGCAAGTTCGGCCACTCGACCCAACATGCCGGTGTCGACGGTGTCGCGTCAGCGCTGGCGGACCTGGCAAAGCTGCATGCCGGCCTGTGGGAAAGTCCTGTGATCACGCCCGAAGCTGCGCCCTGGCTACCGACATCCATGGCGGTGCCGGTCGACTATGACCAGGTCCGCATCATGTGGCACTGGATCGAGGAAAATCTGAAAGACCCCAATTTCCGCGCCATCGCGCCCAGACATTATCTGGACGACGCGCGACGGGTCGAGCGCGCCTATGACCGGCTGGTCACATTCGAACGCGCCTTTGACGCCCCCTATTGCATCATCCTGGGCGACTGCCACCAGGGCAACACCTATATCCAGCCCGATGGCGAGCGCATGTGGGTTGACTGGCAGTTGGGCCGGCGCGGCCGGCCATGGCGCGACCTCACCTATTTCACCGTCGGATCGCTGACGATCGAGGAGCGCCGCCAAAATCATCGCGACCTGATCGCCCATTATCGCGACTGCCTGATCAGGGAAGGCGCGACCAACATCATCGATCTCGACACCATCTGGAATGAACAGGTACCGCGCTGGGTGATGTACGGTATTCAGGCCTGGGTGGCGAACATGGACCATTGGGGCCAGAACGGCCTGCCGATGAACGAGCGGTTCTTCGCTGCTGGCGAGGACCTGGGTAGCTGGAAACTGCTGGGTGAATGACGGTCATGGCCCCCTGCCGCGCACGGGTCGCGGCAGGGGGCGATCGATTCTAACGCTGCTGCCCCGCCTCGACCGGCGCGATCATGCGCTGCGCGGCGCCATGAAGGACGCGATACGCGGCTGAACGCGCAAGTCCGCCGGCACCCGGTCCGGCCCGATGCGCCGATCGATTTCTTCCTCGAACCAGTAAAGCGCGCGCTCCTGATAGCCCGCCCAGATCGACGGGATCGTCCCGTTGCGCAGCGACTGCTGGATATTTTCGAACAGGCACAGATCTTCGGACAAGATATGCTCGGTCGCCGCACGCATCCCCTGCCAGTAGAGCTTGTCCTCCTCGCTGTCGGTCGCCCATCCCATCTGGCGCACTTCCATGACAGACCGGTCGGACCCCATCGGCCAGAAACATTGCAGGTTGAATCCCACCGGATCGAGCGAGAAAAATGTGTTGGGGAAGGTCGGCAGCGCAACCGTATTTTCCAGGAAAACCGGCGCGATGTCGTCCGGTTTGACCGGCGGCGTCTTGAACAGCGACTCCCCGCCCTTCTTCCGGGTCCCGAACCGCATGTGACCACCTTCGTAAAGCGCTATCACGAAACTGCGCGAATCCAGATGTGGCGCCAGCGTCGTGGGATGAACCGTGTTCACATGGTAGATTTCTAGGAAGTTGTGATAGGCGATCTTCCAGTTGCACGCCATTTCGACGAAGAAATGATCTTTCACCACCATGCGTTCGAGCGGATACCCTTCGGTTAGCGCCACGAATTCCCCCAGGAAGTCCCGCAGCGGTTCTGCATCATCATCGAAATTGATGAAGACGAAGCCGCGATAGGTATCGCACTGCACTTCGATCAGGCCGTTTTCCGCCTTGTCGAGGCAAGCGAAATCATGCTGGCTGGGGACTGATTTGAGCGTGCCTTCAAGGTCGTAGCCCCAGGCATGATATGGGCAAATGAAGCGCATGGCGCGCCCCTGCGGTTCGAGCAGGAGCGGAGAACCGCGGTGCCGGCAGGCGTTGTGAAAGGCCCGGATCCGGCCATCCTTGCCATGGGAGAGAATGACCGAGCGGTCCAGATGCTGAAACAGCCGGTATGAACCCGGCGTGGGCAGGTCCGATGCAATGCCGGCCAGCAGCCAGGTGCGGTTCCAAAGCCTGTCCTTCTCCAGCGCCTCGAAACGCGGGTCGGTGTAGCGGCCGGCGGGAATCGGTGGAAGGGCCGGAAAATCGCTGGGATGCTCGGATCGCTTCAACTGCTCGTCCATCGTCCGGTTGAGCAATTCCAACGCAGCTTCACGCATAGCTCTCTCCTGTCTCAGAAGCCCGCAGGCTCATTTTCCGTCACACTGGCCACGTCACGGTTCACGGAACCTGCAATTGGATAGGGTCGTCACTGTCACAGTCCCGGCAAGCTGATCGCCCTCTGTCCCGATGAGTATGCTTATGGTCTTGAAACATCCCACATCCACGGACGGAATCACGGTCGCTTATATCAACCAGCTACTGGCCACGGCGAGCAAGGGGGCGACCGTCACCGCCTTGCGCATCATCGACGCCAAGACCTATGGCGAGCAGATGGTGTCGACGGCGGGTCGCGTGGCGATCGAGGTCGATTATCGCGATGACACGTCCCCGGACCTGCCCACCCGTCTGGTGCTCAAACTGACCCGGGCGGTCGATGAGATCATGGCCCCCTTCTACGCCAATGAAGTCGCCTTCTACCGAGGCATCCGGCCGGAACTCGCGATGGAAGCGCCGCGCTTTTTCGGTGGCGCCTTCGATCCGTCGACCACGCATTTCGGGCTGCTGCTCGAAGATCTAGGCGTGCGGGGCGCGACCTTCCCTAATACCACCATGCGAACCGGGCCGGATGATGTGCGCGCCTTGCTAGATCAACTAGCCAGGCTGCACGCGCGCTTCTGGGAATCGCCTCGCTTCGACGCGGATCTCGGCTGGGTAGAAACCCATATCCAAGGCGCGGTCGCAACGATGATGAACGAACTTGCGCCCGCCTATATCGCGCACGAGGTCGAGACGGAAAATTTCAAACGGGAAATGGTGCAGCGCCTCCGCACGACGCCCGATAGGCTGCTTGCCGGCGTGCAGGCGGTGCAACGGCATCAATCGACCCTGCCCCAGACGCTGCTGCATGGCGACACGCATCTTGGCAACAGCTATCGCCTGCCCGACGGCACCGCCGGTCTGCTTGACTGGCAGCTCATGGTGCGCGGCTATGCGATGCACGACGTCAACTATATCGTGACCACCGGCCTTTCCGTCGCGGACCGGCGAGCGCATGAGCGCGATCTTCTGGGCTATTATCTGGACCGCCTGGGACAGGAAGGCGTCGCGCGCCCGCCCGCCTTCGACAGCGCCTGGGACGAATATCGGCGGACCCTGATATGGGGCGTCTATATCGGCTGGCTGACCACCCCGGTCGTCAACTATGGCTGGGAGATCAACGTCATGAACCATCTGCGACTGACCACCGCCTATGAGGATCTCGAAACCGCGAAGCTGGTCGACGCACTGTTTTGACAGCGCGTTGACCAGCTATAGCTGATTGCTCCCCGATGCCGCGAACAGCCGCTGGAAATCGACCATCGTGGGCTGGTGCGCGGTAAAGCCGCCGTCCACCGGGATCATCGCGCCGTTGATGAAACGGGACTCGTTCGACGCCAGGAAGGCGACGACATGGGCGATGTCGCGCGGGCTGCCCAGCTCCGGGTTGAGATGATGGTCGAGCAGCACGTCCTTGACCACCTGCGGCGTCGTCTCGACGGCTGTGTCGCTGAGGACGAAGCCGATGGCGATGACATTGGACCGGATGCCCTGCTTGCCATATTGGGTCGCGAGGAAGCGACTGAGGTTTATGAGCGCCGCCTTGGACGCGCCATAGGCCGTCAGCGTCATTTCCCCCAACAGGCCGAAACCGGACGCGGAATGGATGAGCGATCCGCCGCCGCCCGCGATCATGACCGGCAACGCATGTTTGCACAGCAGCATCGGACCCCGCGCATTGACGGCAAAGGCCTTGTCCCAGGCGCCGGTGTCGAGATGGACGACATCCCGGTCGAGCCCGCGCTGCTCGACCGTCTGATAGGCGGCATTATTATGGATGATGTCGATCCGGCCATGCCTGCTTGCGATCCGCGCGACAGCGGCGGAAACGCTGTCCTCGTCGGTCAGGTCGAACGTCTCCGCCTCGGCCCTGAGCCCCTTGCCGCGCAGCGAATCCGCCGCCGCCTCCACCCGATCGGCCAAGATGTCGGCGAGCATCACGGTCGCGCCCCTTTCCGCCAGCACGGTCGCGACCTCCAGCCCGATGCCCTGCGCCGCGCCCGTCACGATCGCCACGCGACCGTCCAAAGATTCCACCATTCCGCCTCCTTCTATCCACCTGACAAACGCTGGGCGCCGACCAGCGATACCTAGCCGCCTAGGGCGGATCGAAACAATAGGCGCAGATCTTGTTACCGTCGGGGTCCAGCAGATAGGCGCCATAGGCGTGGGGCACCGCTCCACGGGGGCCCGGCAGTCCGGCATCTTCCCCGCCCGCCGCCAAACCCGCGCGATGAAAGTCATCGACCGCACGGCGATCCGGCGCCTTCAATCCCAATGTCGCACCATTGCCGCATGCTGCCGGGCCCTGGAGTGGGCGCAGGATCAGCAATTCGGGCACCCGTCGCCCATAACCGATGCCCTGATCCAGAAACGGACCGAGATTGACGATCCCCAGCGGCGCAAGCACCGCATCGTAGAAACGGGCGGATCGTGCCAGATCGTCGCTGCCAAGGCAGACATGCGTGAAGATGCCCATCGCGCTTTCTATCCGCTCAGTGCGCCCTGCTCATGCCTTCCAGCATATCGGCGACATAGGGCGTGTGGTGAACGATTCCGCCATCCACGCCGATCACCTGACCAGTAATGAAGGCCGCGCCATCCGATGCCAGGAACAGCACCGCACCGGCAATATCCTCCGGCACGCTCTCGCGCGGCAGAAGGACATGCCGCTGGACCATGGCGATCTGATCGGGGGTCATCATCTCCCGGGCCAGCGGGGAGAGCACGAGGCCCGGCGCGACCGCATTGACCCGGATGTTGAACCGGCCGAACTGCACCGCCGCATTGCGGGTCAGCGCGTTCACGGCCGCCTTCGACGCGGAATAGGACGGATTGTTGATGTCGCCGGTCAGCGCCACGCCGGTCGAGGTGTTGATGATGGAGCCACCGCCGCCCGCAATCATGTGCGGCGCGACCGCCTTGATCATCAGCATCGTGCCCCGCGCATTGACATGGAAGGCGCGATCCCAGGTCGCGGCGTCGAGATCGAGAAGCGAGCCATCGGCCGCCATCTGCTCCAGCCGCGTGTCGGCGGCATTGTTGTGGAGGATGTCGATGCGCTCATGTTCCCGCATCACATCTGCAACCAGCGCCGTGATGCTGTCCTCCTGCGCAAGGTCGAGCGCCATCCCCTGTGCCTGCCCGCCCGATGCCTGGATCGACCGCGCGACGGCCTCTGCCCGTTCGGCCGCTATATCCGCCAGGATTACCGTCGCGCCGGCCTTTGCCAGAGCTCGCGCGCAGGCTTCCCCGATATTGGCGCCCGATCCGGTGACGATAGCGACGCGTCCCGATAGATCCGTCATGGGCATTTCTCTCCTGTTTCTCATGTGCGCGGGGGCAGCCGGACTTCCGCCGCGTCGGATCGCTGCCACGGCAGGCGTCCGGAGATACCTAGATAAAGATAGGTTTGGTGGAATTGATAAGCAGCGCATCTATGGCGCTCCTCAAGCGGAGAGCCCTTCATGAGCGTCACCATCTTTCAACTCGACCGGTCGCGCTCCGAACGTGCTGTCTGGCTGATGGAGGAAATGGAGTGTCCCTATGACATTCGCTTCTTTGCACGGCTGGAAACGCTCGCGGCGGAACCGGCCTACAAGGCCTTGCATCCGCTGGGTTCGTCACCCGTGATCGAGGCCGACGGACAACGCATCGCCGAAAGCGGGGCGGTCATGGACTATCTCGCCACGACGCGGGCGAACGGTGCGCTCCGCGCCAATCCCGGCGACGCGGACTATGCGGACTATCTTTTCTGGTTCCATTTCGCCGAATCCTCCCTGATGCCGGCGTTGGTGACAGAGATCATGGCTGAACGCGCAGGCATCGCGCAGGATCACCCTTCCCGCGTCGCAGGCCGGTCTCATGCGGCGCGCTTGCTGACACTGGTCAATGACCGGCTGGCGCATGCCCCCTATTTGGCGGGCGACCGATTCACAGCGGCCGACATCATGATGACCTTTCCCTTCACCACCACGCGCCTGTTCATGTCCGTCGACGTGGAGGGGCATCCAAACATCGCCGCCTATGTCGGGCGGATGGCGGCGCGCCCGGCCTATCGCCGGATGCGCGCCATTGTCGATCGCCCTCAGACCGCCTGACGGATCAGGCCATCGCCAGCTTTTCCGCGCCGCCGGTGCGGACCCGGTCGCCCATATGGGCGCGGGCGCGCTCCTCCTCCGCCAGGCCAGCGGCGGTCGGATGCTGCACATCGTCCTTGGTGAGACGCGGTGTCACGCAATCCCATTGGGTTATACGCAGCCCATCCGGTTGCAACAGGCCGCTGTTCGCCAGCAGGGCGTCGGCGCCTCGCCATGCTTCATGCGCCGCCGCCGGATCGTTGATCTTGTAGATCGCGACATAGCGATAGTCGGGCGTCATCGGGATCATCTGGCCAAAGGTGCGAAAGGTCAGGAAAGCGGCCGATTTGACGCCGGGTCGGGCAGCGGCTTCACGGAAATAGCTTTCCGCATAAAATGTTCTGAAACGGTCGTCGCAGTCCGCAGGCGGGTTCAATTCCTCCAGGATGACGCCGCCAGAATGCGCGGCATCCGGATCATTGTCCTGAAAGAACAGCGGATAATAGTGAAAGTCATACAGAACGCCATCATCAATGGCGTCCGACACCTGCATCCGCGACGTCAGCGCATTGTCCAGATGCTCGCGACTGAAGCGCACCGGATCGAAGACATCGTAGAGAGCGAGATACTGCCAGTCGAAGCCTTCGAGCGTGCAGGGCTGCTTCCCGGCGAGTCGGAAACGCTGCGCCGTGACCGATCCCCGGAAACGCAGCGCATCGCGAATATGGATGTTGCTGTACCAATCCTCCATATCGGCCTCCCGGCCCGGAACGGCTTTGGTCAGAACGACCAGCACGGCATCGATCATCTCTTTTGCCTCTCCTCTCTTGCTATCCTCTCAACCGTGCCGGACGGGCGGCATAAAGGGCGTCGGCGCGCCCATCGTCGCCCGATAGGACAGGGGCTGCTTGCCGTCCGTATCCCGTATACCGTAGCGCTCTCCCAGTTCCGCGCCGATCAGCGCCTGCCCCGACAAGGCGGGAAGTTCCGGGTCCTGCGTGAGGCGGTCTAGGATCAGGCCCGAAAATTCCGGCGTTTCCCAATGGGGCATGGCGGCGCGCAACTCTTCGGGGATCATTTCAGGCGGCATGGCTTTCACCGCGTCGGTGAGGATGAAGCCAGGCCAGAAGGACACGACGGACACGCCGTACGGCGCGAGATCGACCGCCATGTCGGCGGTCATCTTGTCCGTTCCCGCCTTGGCCGCGCCATAAGCTGGCCCGTGGAAATAGGATACCGCGCCATAGAAGGAAATGCTGGCGATCAGCCCCCTGCCCGCCGCCACCATCAACGGCGCGGCATGATAGGCCGCGACATAGCTGGAGCGCAGGCCGACCGCGATCATGTCCGCGAGCCTCAGCGGCTTTTCCCAGAAGCCGCCCGGCGCGACCAGTTCCGGTCCGTAGACAGCGGCGGCATTGTTGACGAGCAGGTCCAGCCTGCCGTCCGTCCGCTCCGCCAGATGTGCGAACGCCCTTTCGACCGCGTCATCATCCCGATGATCGCACAGCAGCGCGATGCCCTTGCCGCCAGCCTGTTCGATTTCCTCCACGACTGCGGCAAGTTGCGCCTGGTCGCGCCCGGTGACCGCCACCACATGGCCCCGAGAAGCCAGACCCCGCGCCATGCCGCGTCCCAGCCCGCGCGTCGCGCCCGTCACCAGCACTATTCTGTCACTCATATCCCTCTCCTGTCCACATTATCGGCATGACAGACAGGAACGTAACCTGTCCGACACCAAGAGCGCGGTGCCCGTCAGTCCGGACGAGTCGCCGGCAGGACGACATGACACGCCGCCTCGCCCAGCTTCGTCGGCCCGAACAGTTGCAGCCGCCGCTCCTCGATGGTCGCAAGCAGCGTTATGAGCACGGCGTCCTCCTCCGGACCCGCTTTGAGGATATGCGCCTCCAGCGCTTCGGCGGCATCGACCCAGCGGTCGAAGCGGCGGCCGAGAAGCGCGGAGACATCCGCAATGTTGCGCGCGATCATCTCCGCCCCATGGTCGTCGGCGCGCTGCACCCATTCGATCAGTTCGGCGACCTGCGCCTTGTGCGCTTCCGCCGCCTCCCCCGTTACCGGCAGCGTTCCAAGCGTATCGACCAGCTTGGCAAGCAGCGGTGCATTGTCGCCCCTGCGCTGCTCCAGCGGCGGCAGGTCGGGCAGCGGATCGCCGGTCAGGTGCGACAGTGCCAGCAGGATGGAGCGGCGCAGCGCAAGATCGAACATGAGATAGACCGAATGCGGATCGCCGGGGCATGGCTTGCCGACCGTCCCGGTGAACTGCATCGTGCCGAGCAGGGAAAATTGCAGGACGTGGAACACCACCGCGTCATGATCGACCGGCTCGCCCGTCGCTTCCTCATAATAGCGCACCAGTTCCGGCAGCGGTGCGCCCAACGGTTCATAGCTGTTGCGCATCCCCATGGTAGCGATGTCGACCAGCGGATCGCCGATCATGGAAAATTCGAAATCATAGAGCTTGGTCATCGCGCCCTGATCGACCAGATATTGCCCGGAATCGAACTGGATGAAGCTGGCGCGATCACGGTGCCGGGGCACATTGCGGCGCAGCCAGCCGATGACGAATTCCAGCAACGGCTCGGGCCGGCTCTTGGTGCGCCGGTAATGCGGCATGTAGGCGTCGAGACCGACCAGCGCGATCGCCTCGGCGCCCTCGGGCCGATGCACGCCGGCAGCCATAAAGGGTTCCACCGGCAACCGGTGCATCGCAGCCACCGCCCGCATATAAACGCGGCCGATAGCGCTTTTCGTGGCGGCATCGAGCGCCGAAAAATCGCGCGTCCCTTCGATCGCCTCCATCACGATGCAGGGCGGATCGGCGAGATAGCCGTAAATCTCCGGCACCGGCAGCCCATGGCCGTGCAGCACGGCGATAACGTCCGCCTCGCGCTTGAGGTCGGGGAAGATCGACACATCGCCGCCCCGGTCGCCGCGCAGGTGCAGGCGGCGAACCGTCCCTTCCGTTTCGACCTCGACGAACCAGGAGGGACGCCAGCGGACGAGGCGTTCAAGCCCGACGACCTTGCCGCCGGTCAGTTGTTCGACAAAGGCGGTGATCCGGCCGACCGCGGCATCATCATAATTGTTCAGCGGCGCGGCATTTGTCACTGCGCGCCCTCCCCGGCCGAAAAAGCCTCGGCCACGGCGCGGGTGTCCATATATTCCTTGCCCGAAATGATCTGTCCGTCCCGGATGATCAGCAGATTATGATATGCGTTGCGATAGACCCGGTCCGGAAACACCATCTCGCCCCGGACTTCCACCGCAACCCGGTCCCCTTCGGCGGTGATCGCGATCACCTCGGCCGTGCGCTTCTGGGCGCTCAGCAAGCCGCCCTTCACGCTGGCGATGAAGTCGGCCCGGCTCATATCGCCATGGCCCAATATCCACCACTGGCAATCGGGATGCTGAAGCGCTTCGATCATCTCGACATCGCCCTCTTCCACGGCCCGCATATAGCGGCGGGCCACCGCCTTGTTCGCTTCGATATCGCTCATCACCCTCTCCGATGCTTCCAGGTCCATGGCCGTGGATTGCCCTTGTGCAGGTGGGACCGCTGTCAGGAACCCTATCCATGGGCGGGTGGCCTCGTCGCGATCGCTCCACAATCTTCGCTCGCACAAGAAAGTGGAGGGGGAGAACGCATGACGACCAAGAGCATGACGATGAAGCTATGCACCTATATGGGCGCAATAGCCGGGACAATGATGTTCGTCGGCATATGGCCGGTCGCGCACATGTTCCCGCCTCTGGATCCGTCCATGCCCGCCGCAGAGGTCGCAGCCTATTATCGCAGCCACCAGATCGGCATATTGGCGGGCGCCATCCTGATCGCCTCTTCCTCGGTGCTGTTCTTCCCTTTCCTCGCGGCGGTCGCCACCTTCATGAAGAAGATCGAAGGCCCGGTTTCGCCTTTGACCTGGGCCTTTGTGATGGTCGTGGCCTTCGGCTTCGTCACGCTGTTCTTCGCCGGATTGATCTTCACGGCGGCCGCCTATCGGCTCGACCGGCCGGACGCCGTCGTCAGCGCGCTGAGCGATATCGCCTTTCTGCTGTTCGTCATGCCGGCCGTGCCCGCTTTCGTGCAGAATCTTCTGACCGGCTTCGTCATTCTGGGCGATCGCCGCGCGCAACCCATCCTGCCGCGCTGGCTGGGCTATATGAACCTGTGGACCGGCGTGCTGCTGCTGCCCGGACTGGCGATTGGCCTGTTCAAGACCGGCCCCTTCGCCTGGAATGGCGCCCTGGCCTTCTGGATGCCTGCCGTCGTGTTCGGTATCTGGTTCAACCTGATGATTGTCGCCATGCTCGGCGCGATCAAGCGCGACGCGCTGGGCGGCGAATGATGGCGGCGTCGCAAGCCGCCGCTTCGCCTCCGCGCGGCCATGTGCCGGGCGAGGAAGGCGTATGGGTGTTCATTGGCGGCGATCTCATCGTCTTTGCCGTCTTCTTCGTCACCTATGCGCTCGCCCGGCAGCAGGAACTGGCGCTGTTCGAAAGTGCGCAGGCGCTGCTCGACCGGCGCCTGGGCCTGCTCAACACGCTGCTGCTGCTGACCAGCAGCTGCTTCGTCGCGCAGGCCGTTGCGGCGGTCCGCCGGGGCGACGACAGGGCGCGCCGGTTGCTGCTGGGGGCGATCCTGCTCGGCAGCGGCTTCGTGGTCGTCAAGGCGTTCGAATATTCGGCCAAGATCGCGCAGGGCTTCACGCTCAACAGCAACAGTTTTTCGATCTATTATTATATGTTTACGGGCATCCATCTGGTGCATGTGCTGATCGGCTTGGGCGTGTTGTGCTTCACCCTGTCACGCTTCGACCGGTCCGGCCGGATGCAGGGTGGCGTCGCCCTGATCGAGGGGAGCGGCGCCTTCTGGCATCTGGTGGACCTGCTCTGGATCATCCTCTTCGCCCTCCTCTACCTGCTCTAGGAAAGCTGTTTCATGGCCATGATCTGGCGTAGCCGCATCACATGGGTCTGGGCGATGCTGATCGCCGCGACCTTTCTGTCGTTCGAGACGATGGCGTTAGGCAATGCCTTTCTGCTGCGCTCCGCCATCCTCGTCATCGCCTTCTCGAAGGTACTGCTCGTCGGGCGCGAGTTCATGGAGTTGCGGCACGCGCCGCGCTGGCTGCTCTGGGGGTTTCAGAGCTGGGCGATCCTGACCTGCCTGATCCTGATCGCCCTGTTCCGCGCCTGAGGCAATCAGGCCGGCACTTGCGTCCCGCCGGCGGCGGCCTCGTCTATGCCCATCTTGCGCGTGAGGTCGGCCATATCGAGATATTCGCGCCAGCGCGCAATCAGCCCGTCATCGTCGAACTCGTAGATGGCGACCATCTGGTGCGGACAGGGCCGTCCCATGATGATGGCGGTATCCGACCGCTCCTGCATCACCATCCGGTCGTTGGAGAGAATATTCACCTCATTGCATTTGTTGTTGGTGGCGAAGGCCATTTGTCGCTCGATCTCTTCGCGCAACGCCGTCTTGCCCTTCACGACGGGACCGCCGGGAACCCAGAGCTGCCATTCGGCCTCCTCCGCCATCATCGACAGAATCTTTTCGACGTCCGGTCTGCTGGCGTCGCTGCCGTCGCCCCAGGCATCGCAAAATTCCCGCACCTTCCGTTCCAGTTCGACGCTCATCATTCTCTCCTCTTCCTGTGCTATCTTGCCTGATTTTGCCACTCATCCAGCAGACAGTGCCCGCGTCACGCCGATGAACGGCACGGTGCAGCTCTGACCGCCATCGACGGGATACAACATGCCGTTGACGTAGCGGGACTCGTCGGACGCCAGAAACAGCGCCATGGCGGCAATGTCTTCCGGCTCGCCGATGAAGGGAGTGTTGAGCACCTCCAGAAACAGCCGGTCCATCTCGGGCGTCGACCATTGCAACTTGGCCGGCGTCTGCGTCGGACCGGGCAGGATCGCATTGCTGCGGATGCCCCGCTTGCCATAGGTGGCGGCGATCGCCTGCACGAACCAGTTGAGCGCGGCCTTGGACGATCCATAGCTGTAGGCGGTGATATCCCCGCCCATGGAGCTGCCGGACGAGGTGGAGATGATCGACCCCGTGCCGCGCTCCAGCATATGCGGGATGGCAAGCTTGCTCGCCAGAACCGCGCCCAATACATTCACCCTCAGATTGGCGAGGAAGATGTCGGGGTCGAAGGCCAGGAAATCCATGTCGCGCAGGGCGTGGTGCTGGTTGACGTACAGGGCGTTGTTGAAGAGTACGTCGATGCGACCGAAGTCGGCGATCGTCTGGCTGACCATCTTCTCCAGATCGGACTGTTCGCCGACATCGACGGTGATCGCGCGCGCCGATCCGCCGGCCTCGACAACGGCCTGTGCGGTCGTCTCGGCAGCTTCGGCGCGGATGTCCGCAACGATCACCGTCGCTCCTTCCCGCGCGAACATCAGCGCGCTGGCGCGTCCGATGCCGCTCCCGCTGCCGGTGATGATGCAGATTTTGTCGGCCAGTCGGGTCATGCAGCGTCCTCTCACTTATGGTTCATTGACGGGGGGGCGATCCCGCCGCTTTGATCGGCGCCCGTCGCGCCTCAAACCGCCTTCCGGATCGACAGGATCAGGATGAAGGCACGGCTGCGCTGCGGATCGGCCTCGACCCGGTCCGCGACCCGTTGGACCAGACTGGCCAGCAAGGCGTCCCGATCACGAGATGCATCGACCCGTGCCAGGAAGTTAGGGCCGTTGGCCGCGCCCATCATGGTCGCCCATTGTCGCCCCAGTTCGGCCGCGTCGCCGCTCCGCTGATAGGCGTCCCAATAGGGGTCGGGGGATGGGATCGCTGCGAGATGCTCCAGTTCCAGCTCTGGCACCAGCCCGGCATCGAAAGGCGCGCGTATCTGATCGATCGAACGCCCCGCCGAGGGCGCCGTCATCCTCAGCGTCTCGTCGGCGCTGAACAGTCCTTCGCCTTCCATGGCGACGATCGATTGCCAGAAGTTTCCGGCCATCCATTCGAATCCGTGGCTGTCGGCGCCCCGGCCCATGAACTGGCAGATCAGGCGCCCTCCCGGCCGCAATTCGACGGCGCGCGCCTTCAGGAAGGCCAGCCAGTCATCCGCCAGCACCGCCTCGACGGCGGCCCGCGCCTCCGCGGATCGGCTGAAGATCGCCCAGCCATGATCGGCGACGTCGACCGGGTTGCGGCTCATCCAGTGCAGCGCGTTGGAGGACCAGCCGAGATCCACGCTGGCGGGTGGCAATATCGTATCGAAATAGGACCGGCCGATGGCGGACGGAAAGACGCCCTGCCGGCCGTTCAGATAGCTGGCCGGGTCCCGGTCCAGCAGGCCGAATAGCGACGTGAAGTCGTTGGAGGGCAAGTCCGTATGCACGACCTGCACCGGCCGCCGCGCGTCATGCGCGCGCACCAGATCGATGGCCGTCGCCATCGGTGCCATCGAATTGAGCCCCTGCGACGCGCCATAGTCGACGATAGTGACAGGACCAGCCGAACCGTCGCCGACGGCCTGCGCCGCATCCTCCAGCAGCGGGAGCGCGGATTGCAGATTGGCCTGTTGCAGGCCCGAATGCCGGTTGTAGAGTCCGTCCCCCGCCATGGCCGCGACAGCAGTGGGATCAGCCATAGAATGTCTCCGCAATGCGCTGCGTGTAGATCGCGCTCTTTTCGGGCGACAGGCCATAATGCGGAATGACCGGCGTGATCGCATCGGCCAGGGCGGCGCGCCGCGCGACCCGCCCCCGCACCTCGTCCGCCGTACCGACCACGGCGATGCTCTCTACCATCTCGTCGGTGCAAGCCGTCGCCATGCCCGCCATGTCGCCCTGCGCAAAAGCGGCCTGGATCGCCGAGGCCTCGCGGCCGAAACCGATTTCCTCGAAATAGCGCAGATATTGCGGTGACTGGCTATAATAGGCCACGGTCCCCCGGCAATCCTCGATCGCCTCGTACCTGTCGTCGGAAATCGCGGTGAAGATCGAAATGTTGAGCGAGAAATCCTTGCGCGCACGCCCGGCCCGATCCAGCCCAGCCTTCACATGTGCGGCCACTTCCCGCTCGATCCAGGCATCGTTCCAAAGCGGATGGCCCAGCAGCCCATCGGCAATTTCCGCCGCCTGCGCACAGGCCTTCTGGAACACCGCCGGCAGGACGATGGGAATGTCGCCGCGCACCGGTTTGTGCAGCAGGCGGAAGTGCGAAAGGTCGAGCCGGTGATAGTCGCCCGCCAATTCGGTGAGTTCGCCCGTATGCCCGCGCGCCACGATCGCGCGGATCATGCCCACGATCTCGCGCATATGGGCGAGCGGCTTGCCATAGGCGCTGCCGAACGATCCCTCGATCTGGCTCTGCGCGCTGGATCCCAGCCCCAGCACCACCCGACCATTGCTGATGAGGTCCAGATCGATGGCGCCGCACGCTGTCTCCAGCGGACTGCGCACAAAGGCCAGCGCAATGCCGGTCCCCAGCTTGATGCGCTGCGTAGCGGGCGCGACGGCGGCCAGCGTCGTGAAGGGCGCGCCGAACATCTGGGGCGCCCATACCCCTTCCACACCCGCTGCTTCGTAGCTCTGCGCCAGCGCCGACAGATTGGCCCCCGGCATCGGGACGATCTGCGCCCAGACAGCCTTGCGATCGGTCATAGCATCCCCTTTTAAAAACCGCTTGTGTCGAAATAGTCGCGCCAGGCGACGATATGGGGGCCGTCCATTTCCAGCGTGCCCATCAGCCGCAGCGAGAATATTTCCTGCCCGTCCGGCCCGTAAAAAATATCGCTGCGCTCGGTCAGGACGACATTGCCCGCGGCCGCCGCATGATGGACCACGACCGCGCAGCGTTCGAAAGGAATCCGGCCCAGAAAACCCTCGACGAACGCCCTTGCCTGATCGATCCCGACGGTCGTCGCCACGCCGACATTTTCCCAGCGCGTATCCACCGTGAACCGGCGCTCCATGGCGGACAGCATATCTTCGCGCGCGCCGCTGCTTTCCCGAAAAAACGCCAATGCTTCGTCCAGTGGACCGGGCATGTCACCCCCTGCTCCTGTGTTGCGCGGGCATCATGGCGCGGGGAGTCGGCCTTCTGCCCTGCCGAAAGATAGCAGCCTGATTTTGACGGGGGAGCGGTACGTCATCGGGCAGAAAGGTCATGCTGAGAATAGTATGTCCTCCCCATAACAGTGAATCGAGCGGCCAAATATCGGGCGTCGCCTATACTCACCGGCAAAGCTGAGAGGAGTTTTCACTGATGAGCGCCGTTGACGAATTGATCGCCCTTGCCCGGTCGCCCGATCCTTTCCGTAATGCCCCGGACGATCTGGCCGAACTGCAACTGGAAGCGGCGCGCGAGCGCTTCGTGGAGCGCCGCCAGCAGATCAGGGTTCTCGACAAGCGGGCGAAAGAAGCCGGTATCGACAGCATCGACAGCCTGACCGACCTCGTCCCGCTCCTGTTCGCCCACACCAATTATAAAAGCTATCCCGAGGCCTTCGTCGACAATGGTCAGTGGAAGCATATGAACATGTGGCTCGGCACGCTGAGCAGCCATGCCACCGACAATATCGACGTTGCGGATGTGCGCGACATCGACGAATGGCTGGACCGCGCTAGGGCGGCGGGCCACCATGTCTTCGCGTCGAGCGGGACCTCGGGCAAATCCTCCTTCCTCAACCAGTCGACGCAGGACCGCGACCTGTCGCTCGCCGCCTGTCTGGCGGCCGCCGACCTGTCGACACCGGCCTATGTCCCCGATCATGGCCGCTCGGTCTTCACCATGATGCCGCCGCGCGGCACCCACAAGATGATCGACTTCTGCAACGTCCATTTCCCGCGCTGGGCTGCGCCGGGCGAATTTCATCGCCTGAGCGACTATCCGATGCGCGCCTTCGACGCCATGCGCCCCGCGCAGCTACGCCGTCTGCTGGCGGCGGGCAAGGTCGGTCCCGGCGAGGTCGCCGCCTATGAGGCGGAGGTCGAGGCGCGCCAGCAGACGCGGGCCGGCGAGTTCGACGCCTGGATGGACCTGCTCGTCAGCCGCCGGGATCGCCCGCTCTATATCGGCGTCATGTATGGCGTCGCCTGGCAGATCGTGCAGGCCCTGCGCGCGCGCGGGATCAAGGACGGCGATTTCCATCCCGACACGCTGATGAGCTTTGGCGGCGGCACCAAGGGGGCGGCTGTGCCGGCCGACTATAAGGAACAGATTATGGGCTTTTTCGGCGTCACGCCGGACCGCATCACCAGTTCCTATGCCATGGTCGAAATGAGCGGCTTCTGCGCCAAGATCCAGCCGACCGAATCCTATGCGGTGCCGCCATGGATCATTCCCCTCATCCTCGACAAGCCGGGCGAAACGCTGCTGGGCACGACCAGGGATATCGGTCGGGTCGAAGGCCGCATGGCATTTTTCGACATATTGGCCGACGGCCGCTGGGGCGGCATCATTTCCGGCGACAAGGTGCAGGTGGAGTTCGGCTCCGGCCTGGAAGGCGTGAAGACGCCGGTCGTCCATGCGATCGCCCGCTACGCCGATCTGGAGGAGGGCGAGGACAAGCTGAGCTGCGCCGGGTCGATCGATTCCTATGTGCGCGGATCGATCACCGCACCTCAGCCGGTCGCGGCCTGAACGACGGGAGACAGACATGCTGCATGAAATCATCCCCGATAATGACCGGTTGCTCGTTCCCCATGTGATCAAGGGCGTGGTCCAACTCGACGCCGCCGTGGAGCATCGTTCGCGGGCCAGCGGCTCGACGGTCATGACCCCGTCGATCGATCTGGACTCCCTGATCTGGCCGCGAAGCCAGCCCGGTCCCGCCTTCGACACGCCGCTTGCGGAGATCGTGGATTTTCTCGTCGAAGTCGGCAAGGCGCTCGATTTCGACCGGAACATCCATCTCCAGGAAGCCGCGGCCTATAATCTGCGCTGCAACAGTCTGGGCGCCCGCATCCTGGAGAATTGCTATCGCGACATCGCCTGGTTCTTCACCCGCGACGCGGTCGAGGCGGAAGCCGAACAGTCGCTGGGATCGCTCGACGTGCTGGATGGCTGGGCGCGACGCGATATTCAGGGCACGGCCTTCGACATCCGCGCCTTCCCGCCGCGGATGGTGCATGTTCTGGCCGGCAACGCCCCGATCGTGCCGCCGGTCACGATCGTGCGAGGGGCGATCAGCAAGGGCGTCCACCTGCTGAAGATGCCGTCCAACGACATGTTCACGGCGACCGCCCTGCTACGGACGATGGCGGATGTCGGCCCCAACCATCCTGTGACGCGCTCCTTCTCCGCCGCCTATTGGCGCGGCGGCGATGTCAGCATCGAAAATCACATCCTGCGCTCGCAATATTTCGACAAGCTCGCGGTCTGGGGCGGCGAGGCGGCGGTACGCCATGCCATGCAATATGCCGCACCGGGCTTCGAGATCATGTCCTTCGATCCTAAGGTGTCCATCTCGCTGATCGGTCGCGAAGCGTTCGACGGCGTGCCCCTCGCGACCATCGCCGAGAGGAGCGCAGCCGACATCATCGCCTTCAACCAGGATGCGTGCAGTTGCGCCCGCTTCCAGTTCGTCGAGGGATCGGACGAAGAGGTCGACCGCTATTGCGAAGCGCTGGTGGAGGCGATGGGCCAAGACATCCGCTATGGTACTGGTCCCGATGGCCCGCTGCCACCCGCCATGCTGATCGACGAACTGGACATGCTGGGCAATCTGGAACCCATCTACCGCCTGTTCGGACGTCCCGACGGCAAAGGCATGGTCATCCGCTCCAGCGAGCCCGTGTCGTTCAATCCGGGTGGCAAGCTCGTCAATGTCGTCGCAGTGGACCGGCTGGCCGATGCGATACAGCATGTCACCGTCGCGACCCAGTCGGTCGGCGTCTATCCCCCCTCCCGCATTGCCGAGGTGCGCGACGGGCTTTCCTCGGCGGGCGCCCAGCGCATCGTCGGCCTCGGCAACATCAACACCGGAAAATTCGGCGGCCTGCCGCACGATGGGGGATGGCCCGTGCACAAGATGATGCACTGGGTCGTCACGGAAGCAGCGAAAGATTGAACCAGATCATGACACAGACGACTACTCAGCCGCTGTCGCTCGACAGCTATCGCCTGCTTGGCCGCTCGGGCCTGCGCGTTTCGCCGCTGGCGCTGGGAACCATGACCTTTGGCGAAGAATGGGGCGCCGACGAACAGGAATCCCGCCGCATCTTCGACAGCTATGTCGATCAGGGCGGCAATTTTATCGACACGGCGGGCTATTATGCCGACGGCGCGTCGGAGATATTGACGGGCAAGTTCGCGGAGGCGAAGCGCGAACGGCTGGTCCTTTCCACCAAATATTCGCTGACTCATTCGGTCGGCAACCCCAATGCCGCCGGCAACAGCCGCCGCAATATGGTGCAAACGGTGGAAGCGAGCCTCAAGCGGCTGAAGACGGATCGGATCGACCTGTTCTTCCTCCATGTCTGGGACGACACCACGCCCGCAGACGAGATATTGCGCGCGTTCGACGACCTCGTGACACAGGGCAAGATCCTCTATCTTGGCCTGTCGGACACCCCCGCCTGGCAGATGGCCCGGTTGCAGACCATGGCGGAATTGCGTGGCTGGAGCCAGTTGGTGGCCTTGCAGTCCGAATATAATCTGGTGGAGCGCACGGCCGAGCGCGACCTTATCCCCGCCGCCAAGGCGCTGGGTATCGGCGTCATGCCCTGGTCGCCGCTGGCGAGCGGCATGTTGTCGGGCAAATATGCGACCGGCGGCAGCGCCCATGCCGGCGAGACTGGCGGTCGCGGTGCTCTGCTCGAAGCGGGAGGCCGCGTCGATGCGCGCGTGGTGGCCATTGCGGACGCGGTCAAGGGCGTCGCCGACGAGATGGGCGTCACCTCGGCGCAAGTGGCGATCGCCTGGACCCTTGCCAATCCAGCGGTCGTATCGCCGCTGCTGGGTGCACGGACGATGCGCCAATATGCGGACAATGTCGCCGCGCTTGGCGTCACGCTGGAGCCCGCGCAACTGAAACGGCTGGATGCAGTGAGCCGTACACCGCTCGGCTTTCCGCATGATTTCCTTGCCTCACCCTTCATCCGCCATGGACTGACGGGCGGGACGAACATCCGGCCGCGCGCCTGATCAGGCGGCGCGGATCAGCCTTCCGGGACGCGCGCCGGTATCGGCGCCGTCCCGCCGGGTGATGATCCCGCTGACCATCGTGGCGCGATAGCCGGTGGCCTGCTGCGCCAGGCGACGTCCGCCGCCGGGCAGGTCATGCACGACATGGGGGGTATGCAGGCGCAGCGCGCCATGATCGATCAGGTTGATGTCGGCCTTCAACCCCGGTGTCAGCCGTCCCCGGTCGCGCAGCCCCAGAAAATCGGCATTATCCGCGCTCAACGCCTTGACCGCCGCCGGGATCGTCAGTTGCTCGCCAGCCCGATCGCGGGTCCAGTAGGCCAGCATGGTCGTCGGATAGCTGGCATCGCAGATGATGCCATAATGCGCGCCGCCGTCGCCCAGTCCCACGATGCTGTAGGGATCGCGCATCATGGCCAGGGCGGGATCGAGCGACTTTTCCGCATAGTTCGAAAAGGGCATCAGGATCAGCGTATGCCCGTCCTGTTCCAGCATCAGGTCATAGACCAGCTCGACCGGACTAACGCCGCGCTTTGTGGCCAGCGCGGCGATGCTCTGGTCAGGTGAAGGTTCATAGTCCGGCTCGGCGCCGAGCGGATAGATATTGTCCCAGGTGCGCAGCAAGCGATGCAGCGGCGTCGGCGTCTCGTCCGGCTCCTCCGCGATCAGTCGCGCGCGAAAAGCGGGATCGCGCATGATGGCCACCTTTTCGGCCAGCAGCCGGTCGGCGATCGCGCGATAGCTTGCACAATGGCTGAACGCGTTGGCCGATGTCGACAGGCCGCACATCGCGCCCATCGGCCGGGGGAACACCTGCGCCAGCACCGGCCCTGCACCGCTGCGATTATGTTCGGCCAGCGCATCCATGGTCCGCCGCCAGCCCTGCGGATCGGTCGACCATTGGGCCAGCGAATAGGTCAGCGGACGCCCCGAGGCGCTGGTCATGCGCTTCATCAGGTCAAGATCGCTGGACCAGTCGGCGGTATCGAGATTGGGGATCATCTGCAGCACGCCGCGCCCGGCATCCCCGACCGATCGGGCGATCGCCACCAGTTCGTCGCTGTCTGCCTGAAAGGAGGGGATGAAGGCGCCGTCACCGCGCCGATGTACCAGCGATCGCGACGTCGCGAAGCCGAGCGCGCCGGCCGCCATCCCTTCCGCCACCAGATCCGCCATCCGCGCGACATCGGCCGCGGTGGCCGGCTCGCGGTCCAGCCCGCGCTGGCCCATCGCATAGACGCGCAGGGGCGAATGGGGAATATAGGCGCCGACATCGGCATCCCAGGCGCGCGCTTCCAGGGATTTCAGATAGTCCGGGAAGCTTTCCCAGTTCCAGGGCAGGCCCTTCGCCATCACCGCTTCGGGAATGTCCTCTACCCCCTCCATGACATTGACCAGCGCCTCGCGGTCCTCCGGCCGGCATGGGGCGAAGCCGACCCCGCAATTGCCGATGACGATGGTGGTGACGCCATCGTCGGCGGACGGCACCAGACTGTCAGACCGGGTGACCTGCCCGTCATAATGGGTGTGGACATCGACGAAGCCGGGCGTGACGAGCAGGTCGCGGGCATCGATCTCCTCGCGGCCCCGCCCGACATCAGCACCGATCGCCGCGATCCGGCCACCCATGATGGCGATGTCCGCCTCGAACGGCTCACCGCCCTGCCCGTCGACGATCGTGCCGCCCCGAATCACCAGATCAGCTTCCACCATGTCCCTGGCTCCTCTCAGCCTGCGAGCGCGGCCAGCATCTCGCCCGATGCCTGTTCTTCCGTCACCCATTTCAGCATGCGGCGGACCGGCTCGATCGCGTCCTGCCGTTCCATATTATGCTGCATCGTCGCCGCACCGCCCAGCGACACGATCCGCTGTGCGCCCTGGAAAGCGAGGCGGTCGCGCAGCTCGTCCTTGAGGCTTTCGGGAAAGATGCCGATCGTCTGTGTATAGGCGTTGACTGCGCTGACGGCCGTTTCCCTGCTGTCGATGGGCACGATATTGCCCACGCGGCAGGCGAGAGCGCGGGAGAAATCGACCGGATATTCTTCCTGACTGACGATCACCGCCCCCTCGTTAGTGCGACCGCCGAAGATGCGATAATCCTCGTCATTGAGGCGGATGCCGTCGATCTCGGCTTTAAGCGCGCCGTCGAACGCCTTGTGCGGCGTGCTCAGATGATCGGGCAGGCGCAGGAGCGCGTCGAAGGTCATCTGCCCCAGTCGATTGGCCCGTTCCAGCCCGGCTTCGTCCGTGCCGCATTCGACGTAGATGACGCGTGCGGACACGCATCCTTCCTGATTTTGCGCGCCGATATCGAGCGCCAGACGGCGCGCCACCTGAACCAGCGTCGTTTCATCGGCAAAGGCTTCGCGACCGATGATCGTCCCCGACAGCTTGGGATCCTGGGTGATGAGGTCGATGCCCGGTTGCAGATAGCGGGTGATATGCTTGACCGAATCGAACCCGCCCCAGGCGACGATCTTCTCGACGCCGCGCGGATCGTATATCGCCGATTCCACCTGATCGTCGCCACCCTTCCAATAGGCGACGGAGACATGTTTCGACAGCGGATGGTCGGGGTCCATCTCGACCATCGTGCGCACCAGTGCGGCGGCAGTCAGCGGATCGTTGGAGGGCAGCTTGATGATCGCGTCCGACCGGGTCAACGCATTGCGGATCACCGTCAGGATCGACACGATGGGCGCATTTCCGGCGATCACATGCACCGTCCGCGCGCCAAAGGCGCGAGTGCGGGCGGTCAGTCCGGGAAATCTACCGACTCCCTGATCCACCCAGCCTTCCAGATAGTCGACACCACAGGAGCGTTCCATCATCCGGCGCATTTCGGTGCGATCGAAGGCCGCGCCGATATGCTGGAAGTGGACGCGCAATATGCTCTCGGACAGGCCGGAGGTCTGGCAGGACAGGCGAAACGCTTCCTGCAAATGCCGGTTCTGACCGAAATCGAGCCGCTGCCCCAGGGCGACGAGGAAATCCAGTATCTCGTCAAAGCTCAGCGCATAGAGGTCGGCCATGGCCGAAGGCGTGCGCAGCGGCAGGCGCGCCACATGTTTGGCGATGTCGGGCACCGAGAAGCTGACGCCACCCCGGCGGCCGCCATAGTCGACCTCGGCATCATCGATAATCTGGCCCCGGATGATTAGGGGCACGCGGAATGGATCGGTCATGGCTCTACTCACATCGACAGTTCGGCAAGAAATTCGAGGGCGCGGTCGTGCGCCTCGGGGGCGCCGGCGCACACGATGCGGTCATCGCCGCCTTCCTGCTCGCTGTAGCGGCGCACCGGCGGAATGACGTACGGCCCGGTGCGACCGCAGGCGCAGGGCTTTTCCCAGCCTGCCAAAGTGATCTCATCCCCCGTCACCAGTCCGGCCCAATAGCTGTTGGGCATCAGGTCGAACGAGGCATAGCGGCCGGTCAGGCCGTCCTTGCGCGGCAGGGGCTTTCCGGTCGCCGGATCGAGCAGGAAGGGGATCTGGATGGGTGGGACGTGATAATGGCCATGCTCGCACATCATCGACAGACCCATCTGCTCGGATGTGGCGTACATTTCATAGATCGTATCGAAACCCAGAAATTCGATCACGCGCTCGCGCCAGTCGTCGGGCAGTTCCTTGCCCTTCTTGCCGCCGCCGGTCAGCAGCACGCTGCCCTTGCCGAAGACGTTCTTGAGACCGCGTTTCAGCCCCTCCTCGGCCCAGTCGTAGAGGATCGCCCACATCGCCGTCACATAGACGTCGCGCCCGCCGAAGCGGCGCTGCGCCTCGCTGAAGAAATGCTTGAGGTCGTCGGGCCGGCGGCGCTCCAGCTCCAGCAGCGCCTCCCGCCGTTCCAGCAGGACCGGCGGAATGTCGACCATGCCGGCCTCGCCCCGCGCCTCCGCCGCGCGCAGGCGACCGCCCAGCGAGGCGATGTCCGCGCTGAACCGGGCGTTGGGGTAAAGGAACAGAGTGTTTTCTTCGCCCTTGGCATAGAGGTCAACCTGGATGCCGTTGCCGCGCTGCATCGCGGCAGCGCCATAGCGATAGCCCGGAATGATGATCGGCATCCCGTCTTTGACGATGTCTGGCCCCCGGTCCGGCCACCAGTCGCGGATGATGACCCCCGAATGGACAATCGTCTCGCGCCACTGCTTCTTGCTGCGAGGGACGAAACTCAGCTTACCGGTAGTGCCGGACGTGTGCTGGACGGTCAGGTCCGTTTCCGCGTCGAGCAGGTCGATCCAGTCGTCGATCGTCTCGACCCCGCTGGCGTCGACATGGGAAATGTCGCTGGTCGTCAGGCCGGCGAGCCATTTGGTCAGCTTGTCGAAGCGGCTGCGCTCCAGATAGCTGATCGGATAGGATTTGTAGACGGTGTGCGGAAACAGCAGCGGCGCCAGATCGTCGATCGTCTTGATCGCGTCGATACCCTGCTCGCGCGCCAGCTTGTCCAGCACGGACAGGCCGGGCCGCAATTCGGCAAAGCGCTTGCGCGCGCCTTCCAGATGCAGCCGGTCGATCTCTTCGCGACTGAGCGTGAAGGCCTGTGTATAGGGCGCGTCGTGGAAACTGGTAGGATCGGCGATCAGTCGATCGAGATAGCTGCTCATGAGAAAATCCGTCCTTCTTGATGGGACGGATTGTGACGGCGGCGGGGCATTTCCCGCAATGCCGATGCCTACAGCCGGAACGCCCAAACATCGTCAGGCGGACATGAAGCACGCTGCTTCACATCATATCGGATAGGCTATCCAACGTAGAACTGGTTCAACGCGATACACCACGCTCTTCGCGATATTCTCGAGGTGTCATGCCGGTCGCCTTCCGGAAGGCGGCCGAGAAAGCGGCAGCGCTTTGGAAGCCGCAATTGCCGGCGATCACCTTGATCATCGCCTCGTCACGGACAAGCAGGTCTTGCGCACGCGCGATCCGGCGGCTGGCGATATAATCGGTCAACGTGATGCCGGTGGTGGCCCGGAAAGTCCGGATCAAGTGACGCGGGCTGGTGCGGATTTCGGCGGCCAGATCGGCGACCGAAAGCATCTCGGCCAGATCGGCCTCTATTTTATCCTTGATGCGACGCAAGCGCCAGCCGGGCATCTGCCCATGTGCGCTGCGGTCATCATATTGGGCTTGGCGAAAATGCCGGCACAGTTCGACGACGAGCATCAACGCCATGCTTTCGAGCAATATATCCTGTCCAAAGCCCGGATTGCGCAATTCCTCCACCAGCCGGGCAAGGCCCTGACGCACCCGACCGATCTGAACATCCTGACATGCCGCCAGATCGGCGACGCTGTCATCCTCGAACAGTTGCATCGCCCGGTCGTTTTCAAATGTCAGGCACAGCAGGCTGTGCTCGCCCGGTTCGCTCAGGGTCGCAAATGCGCCGCCCTTGGGCAGAAAGACGACGTCGCCTGGCGGATCCGCCAGTTGGCGTTCGCTGTTGAAGAAACGCGCCGTGGGGCAGCGCGGGCCGATGGAAAAATCCAGATAGTAGGAATCGGGTCGAAAAACAGATCGGCTGCTCTGGGTCCATCCGAAGTGACGGATATCGGCGAAAATGCCATTCGTATGGAACCGCCGTTCGACATGGAAGTGCGACGCAGTGTGCGGGGCACAGAGCGGCAGACCAAGGTCGGCTTCAGGTCGCATCCTCAACCTCCTCGCCCCCGATCGAATCTTGGTTCGATCCTAAGGTGCAGGATCATTATTTCCCTGTAGATCGCGAATGGCAAGTCAGTGCCGATCATCATCGTGCACGTCCGCGACTATCCATCGGCTCGCCCACGCAAACAAACCAGCGGCCAGGATGAAGAAGCAGGATCCCAGGCTGAGCGACAGGCGCAACCCCTGTGCGCTTGCCGCCTCGCAGGCCGCGACTGCCCCCTTGGCGCAATCGGCCAGGCTGAGGCCTGCCGACACCCGCGCGCTTTCCCCCAATATATCGCTGGCAAGACCGATCAGCGGCGGGCCCAATCCATAGCCCAATATGGAACTTGTGGCGATAATCATGGCGGAGGCCATGGCGCGCATATGCGGGGGGGCCACGTCCTGCCCGTGCGCATACATGGCGGGCATGTAGAAATGCTGCCCCATGGACCCGAGCACCATCAACATCACCGCAAGCCCAACCGTCGGAATCTGAAATGCGACAGCATATAGCGCCCCGCACCAGAGCAAGCCGAAGGAAGGGAGCCAGGCTTTGATCCGGGGGTAGCGACGCGCGCCGAGATCCATCATCGGGCCGCCCAGCAGCGTGCAGACGATGCCGACGCCACCAATCACCAGCCCCATCAACGCCGACGCATTGGCGAGGGACAGACCATGCCCACGCATGAGGAAGGATACCATATATTGTTGATTGGCGTAGGAGCCGATCCCGGCAACACCCCCCGCTATAGCCACCAGGGCGAAGCTGCGCCGGGCCAGCAACTGGCGGACCGTGTCGACGAACGACGCGGAATGGTGCGGTCGGTTTTGGCTGCGCGGCGGTTCCGCTACGGTGGTGCGGAACAGCAGGGCCATGACGATACCGGCCATCCCGCAGATGACGAAAGCCGTGCGCCAACCATAAGCGGCAATCAGAGCGCCTCCGCCCACCGCTGCGACGATTGCGCCAAAGGGACCGGCAACCGCAAAGATGGCGATGGCAGTCGCTCGACGTTGCGCGGGGAATGCGTCGGAGATCAGAGAATGCGAGGCTGGCGTGCATCCCGCTTCGCCAATGCTGACGGCGGCGCGCCCGATGAGCATCTGGACGAAATTGGCCGCAATTCCGCAAAAGGCCGTCATTGCACTCCACAATGTCAGCGAAATGGCGATGATCCCCACCCGTCGACCGCGGTCTGCAGCCCGCGCGATCGGGAAACTGAAAACGGTGTACAGTATGGCGAACGCGGGTCCGCCAATCAGGCCCAGTTGGAAATCGCTAAGATGGAGATCGACCTTGATCATTTCCTGGGCGACCGAGAAGAGCAGGCGATCAATATAATTAAGGCAGTTGAGCAGAAACAGCGCGACAATTGTCCACGAAAGCAGTGATCGCCCATCAGCGGAAAGCGATGCGTTTTCCGGTATCGCTTGCGGACCGGCATCCATTATTGACGGATTGCGCATCACTCATCCTATTTCATTTTTATCCACTGTGACGAAGGCTATGCCAACAGCGCATCCCATGCCCCCGCCACGACTATCGCCGGGACGACATATGTCGCGCAGGAGACATATTCCTTTCCTATATGCCTCCCCCATCCATTCCCCGAATATTGCACAACAAACACAGGCAAAGCGGACGATTGACGATGATCGCAGCCCCCGGTTCCGCTATTTCGATCTGCGGACGGCCGTTTGGTAAAATCGCGTAATGCAGAACCCCATCATGACCCGTCGAGCAGCGACCTAAAGGCAGCGACGCCGCTTCCCGCCATATCGCTTCCCGCAATATTCGCCCAGGTCGCGCATATCCTTCGCCGCTGCCGCAGCCTGGTGCTGATCGCAGGGAAATTCCTTTTCGCGCGCCTCGACGCGCTCGCACAATTCCTCGATATCGCATCGTGAAAGAATGTTCTTTTCACGCAAATAGCAGACCAGGCTTTGCAATATGATCATAGCCTTGTCGCCACTGTCCACCGATTGACTGATATCCATTTTTCGACCTTGAACGTTGAAACACGGCATGACCGTCCGCCTCGTGAACGGCCGGTTATGCGGTAAATCAGCGATGGAACCCCTGACGAAAGATAGGATCGTCCATGCAGGCCGGATCCAGTCTATGGGTGAAGTGGACGACGCCACCTCACCCATGACCCTATGTCAGAAACGATAGGAAACCGTTGCGCCCCATGTGCGCGGCGCTGCGGTAAAGCCGATCGCGGTGCCGAAAGTCCCATAGCCGTTGAAGATCGCGTTATAATATTTCTCTCGCGTCAGGTTGCGGCCCCAAAGGGTGAACTCCATTCCGCCGTCGAGCTTGAAGTTCACGCTCCCGTTCAGCACCCCATAGGCCTTGAGCCGACTGAAGCTGTTCTGGGTATCGATGAAGCTGATCGCCGCCGCACGCTCCGCCGCGTCGTTGACGCCGTCGTTAAGCCCAGGCGTCGTCAAATCCGCGGTGGCATAGTCCTGATAAACGGCAGATGTGTAGGCATAATCGGCATGTACCGCGATTTCGCCGCCCTTGACGGGGAAACGCTGCGTTGCGCCGACATTCCATGTCCATCGCGGCGCGCGCGGCACGACTTCACCACTGCGATCCACTGTGCCGCCCAGCCCTGCCGCCGTGAACGATCCCGCAGCATATTTGGCTTTCAGCCAGGATATGGCGCCGCTGATTTCCATGCCCTGCCAAGGAATGAGGGTGCTTTCAAACTCGACGCCATAGGCTTTCACGTCTCCAGCATTCTGGACGAACTGCGTTAGATTGGCGCCGACCAGCGCATTGACGACATTCTGCGCGCCATTCCGCCAAATGTAGAAACCCGCAAAATTGGTTCGCAGATGCCGGTCGAAAAAGTCGCCCTTGAAACCGATTTCGGCGTCCTTGACCTTTTCCGGCGCAAAGGAACTGGCATCGGGCGGAGTGGGTCGCGAATTGAGACCACCGGCCAATGCAGCGCCGCCTGTCTTTACATAGACGAGTTTTCCATCTCCCAGATCATAGTCCACGCTGGCCAGCCAGGCGGGATAATCAAACTTGGCGGTGACGGGGTCAATACAATCAGGGCCAGGGGCTACCAGATTCGCATTGGCCCCCACGGCGCATAGCCCCGTAGGAGGCAGCGTGACCAGTTTGCCGTTGGAGAGGAACGAACCGGAAAAGCCCGGTATCCCACCGATATAGCCCATGCGGTTGATCGAACGCTTGTCCCAGGTATAGCGGAAGCCACCCGTCACGCGCAGCCGCTCGGTCAGGCTGTAATTGGCCTGCGCGAACAGAGCCTTGGATTCCGATTTGTACGTGGCCAGGTTGGTGTTGGCCGGGGCCAGATTAAAGCCGAAATCGGTATCCTGGAAGACGAGCGACTGGGATTGCTCATCACCCGTTTCCTTGAAATAGAAACCACCGAAAATGAACTCCAATTTCCCCAGGTTGCCGGAGAATTGCAGTTCCTCGCTACGCTGTTTTTGCGAATAATCGCTCGCATAGGCCGCGATCTTGGCAGGCGTACCGTCAAGATCGGTGCCATCCCCGGTATCCGCCTCCCGATACGCCGTTATTGATTTGATCTTAACGTCGCCCAGGTCATATTCGATGGTAGCACGGACACCCCATGTCTTGTTATAATTATATGGCGTATCGATGTTGGCGTTGCCCGTGTTGGGATCATTATAAGTTCTGTAAAAGCGGCTCTTGCTCTGGAGGAAGCTCGCAATGTCGAATTGGCCGGAATAGAGTGCCAGTGCCGGTCCTGTCGGGTTGATACCGCGTAGAGCGACATTATTGTACGTATCCTTGATATTGGCATAGTCGGCCGACAGGGATACGGTCATCGGGATCGCCGACGGCTCCCAGTTCAGCGTACCACGGGCCGCGATGTCGTGATCGATACGGGCTGCATCGACCCCTCTTATGGGATTGTCGCCAAAGCCCTTGCCCCTCTCGCCATAGCGTCCAGCCAAGCGCAGGGACAATTCGTCACCCGAAATCGGCAGAGTCAGCGCGGATTCGATCGACCAGCTTTCATAGTTGCCGATGCGTCCAGTGACATAGCCGCCGAAATTGCCGTCCGGCTGCACGGTCGTCATGTTCAATGCGCCACCCGTCGTGTTGCGTCCGAACAAGGTTCCCTGGGTTCCGCGCAAGACCTCGACCGAAGCCAGATCGAGAAGCCCGAGATTCCCGGCGATCGGTCGCCCGTAATAGACGCCATCGACATAGATGCCGACCGCAGGATCGGAAAATGAATTGGGGCTGTTCTGCGCATTGCCCCGGATAGCGAGATATATGAGCGATGCGTTGCCGGTGCCGCCGGATTGCACCGACAAACCCGGTGCCGCGCGGCCCACATCCGCTACTTCGACGATCTGCCGTTCTAGCAACGCCGTCGGATCGAGTGCCGTAACGGCCACAGGAACCGTCTGCAGATTCTCCGAAGTGCGGCGAGCCGTCACGATGATATCGCGTACGCCGCCATTGTCATCGGCGCTGGCGCCTTGCTCGGCCATTTCTGCTGCATGGCCTGCGCCTGCACATCCGACACCCATTGCCGTACCGACCATAAGGATTGCGCGGAATATTTTACCCATGTCATCCCCTCCACCATTAATATTATGAAATTACGAAGTTTAAATTATTTATTATTATTTCATTTTTCGTTTTTATTTGACATTTCTTTAAATAAAATGGCGCATATTATTGATTTATTATTATTTTTTTCGCTCAAAGCATTTTGAATGCCTACAACGGCAGGACATCACACAATTATTACGCATCACGCTGTTCGCTACCGCCTGATATTTCTATCCAAGCATTTTATCTTTTCATACGGAGAAGACACATATCGTTGGATAGGTATCTCGACCCCATCGAAAGCCAATGCGAGATAGATATTCCCACAGCCCACGGGGCGCCCATGCGCCTATCCCCGCAACAAGGGCTCCATAGGCACCAGAACAAGATGATCGGCAGGCGCATCGTGGCCTGCGATCACCAGGCACTGGCGCAGCATCCTCCGGTGAAAGAAGCGTGTGAGGGCGGCATCATCAGCAGGCGCGCTCTTCTCGATTAAGCGCATCAATGCGACCTGACCCTCGGCGGCATCGGCATAGGCAGCACCCAGCAGCGCCTCGACGTCCTTGGCATCCTCTTCGCGCAGCCAATCGCGATAGCGCAACTGGTTCCGGAGATAGTGAGGAATGGAGGCAAGGATATTGCGTTGCCATCCTTGCAGCGATCCGCTTTCCGGCAAACGCTCAATCTCGGCCTGCAATTTTTGAAGCGCCAAGTCATTCTGGTCGACGGCGGCGGGAGGCGGAAGCACGATGTCATCGAGCGGCACGTCCAATATCTCGGCCAAGGCCTCCATGCATCGCCGTGCGATCATAGGCACCTGTACAGCCGCCTCGACCCAATCACCGCCGCGTCCCATCTCGTGCATCCCGAACAGAGGGCCGTAAATGGCTTCGGCCAGAAATGACACGGTGTGATAGGCGATCGCATCATAGTCGAGCGGCACACCGATTGCCGTTTCATAGTGACGGAACAGGGCGGCGACATCGCCCATATTCTCGATCGGGTGACGCCCCCGGAAGCAGGCCAGATCGCGCATGGGATCCGCCAGATGCCCGATTTCCACATCCAATATGCCGGTCACCTCGACGCCATCCGAAAGGAACTGGCCGCAATCGCCCGTAACGAAGGAGAGGGATTCCCGATGTCGGGGATAGTTGCGACGCAGCCAACGCGCACAAAATTCCAGCAGCGGATCGGTGATGCCCTGCTCGGCCGTCATGGCATGAAAGCGTTCGAAATTGTGCAGGGCGATCTCGCGTGAACCCTGCGGCAAATAGGCACCGCCCTCGACGAAGGGCTGGCTCGGCAAGCGGTGTATATCCGCCAATATCTCCATGTAGCGCAGGGATGCGGCCCACCGATCCTCGGTCATGACCGACGCGCTTTCGATCGCCTGCTGGACCAGGCCGGGATCCCGCCCGCCTTCTATCCACTCCATCACGATGGTGTTGGGTTGGTCGCACATGCCCAATATGGCGGGAATGGGAATGCCATTTTCATGGAGCGCGCGCTGCATGCGCATTTCATACACGAGCGGATAGGGATGGGTCGGCCAGGTGCGGTCGCCCTTGAGCAGAAAGTCGCGCTTCACGCCATTTTGTTGCGCCGTGGCGCGCCATACCGGACGCCAGCGCCGCTGCTTTTCCAGCATGACTTCGGAACAGCCCAGGACATCCTCAAGCCACCGGCTAAGTTGTTCGCGGCTTTCGGCCTGATCCTGATCGGCTTCGGTCTGCGCCATCGACGGTCCTCCCTATAGTCTTTTTCTGTGCATTATGGCTGGTGCGTCATCCGCCTTACGCGGCCAGGCGGCCGTTGCGGACAGGACGGAATTGACGCACCGCGTTCAGTGCCTGCCGTCAGTCGCCGAACCGATAGCGGACCTCCACGCCATAGGTGCGCGGCGCGCCGTAGAATCCGCTGAATATCCCCAGCGCCGCCGATCCCACATTGCTCGACGCCAGATATTTCTTGTCGAACAGGTTGCGCACGAAAAAGCTGATGTCGGCCTTGCTTCCACCCACACCATTCAGGTCCAGTCGTCCATTGACCAGGTCATAGGCGGGCAGAACCTGGTCGGAGGAGCGAACCTTGCTGGAATGATAATAGTCCAGGCTGAACACGGTTTCCGCCAGCGAGGGCGGCACCGGTAATGTCCAGCGCATGCCAGCCGTGACCGTCGTCTTTGCAACCAGATTGAACGGCACCTCGAGCGCAGCGAGATAGGATTGCAGATCGGCAGGCACCGTCAACGAGCGCGACTTGAGATCGAGGAAGGTTGCACCGGCGTCGAACGACAATGTCGACGTCGGCTGGATGCGGGTTGAAAGATCGAGGCCCGCGACACGGGTCTTGCCAGCATTGACCAGCAGCGTACCGCCGCTTGGATCGTTGCTGGCGTCGCAATCGCCGTCCGGCGATTTTGGCGGATTGGTCCCGCCCGGTACGGTCGTACTGCAACTGGCCTGGGTATTGAGACCCGAAATCGGCACCTGTACATTATTATACCAGCCGACAAAGGGCGACGCATTGAACTGCAATTTGACGTCGCCCATGGTGAAGTCGGAGCGGATGCCGACCTCCACATCCGTCACCTTTTCCGGGGCAAAAGACTGGAAGGGTGCCAGCCGCCCGGCCAGCGTCGGACTGTTGATGCCACCGGCGCGATAGCCCCGGCGCGTGATCGCGTAGAGGAAGATCGCATCCGACGCCTTCCAGTCGATGCCCAGTTGCCAGGTCAGCGCCTTGGACGAAGTCTTGTTGACGCTCGAATTGCGGATCGTTGCCGCGCCTTCGGCGCATTCATCCGGAGAAACGACGGGCTGGTTATTAAGGCTGCCGCCGACGCAGGCCTCAATCTTGTCCCAGGTGTGGCGCACGCCCAGATTGACGTGCAGGTCTTCCGCGATCTCATAATTGACGTTGCCGAACAGTGCCCGGCTCTTTTCGCTGTAAAAACTGTAGTTGAAGCGAGCATCGGTAATACCAGGCAGGGTGAAGACGGGAATATAGGTGCCCGACGGCCCGAGCGGCTTGCTGTCCAGGTAGAAGGCCCCGACCAGCCAGTCGAGACGATTGCCGAGCGCCGATCCCTTCAATTGCACTTCGTCGCTGATCTGCCGGACGTCGGATGTCTGACGCCCACCCACGATCGTCACCGGCAGCCCGGCGGGGATCGCACCGCTGCCGTCTGCGATCAAGGTGGGCAATCCATCGACACTGGAATAATAGTCGATCTTGGTACGCCGATAACCGAAGATATTGATGAAGGTGATGTCGTCGGACAGATCGAACTCGGTCCGGTTGGTAATACCGAAACGCTCGACCTTTTCGAACGCATCGATGTCCGAATTGATCACGCGCGGCCCGCGCGCGCGTTGCAACGCCAACTGAGCCAGCGCTGCCTTGGCCGTCCCCGTCGCCGTCAGCCCGTTGGGGCCGGGCAGCACATCGGTCAGCACGGACGCGCCGCCGACCGCGTCATTGTGATAATAATCGACAATCAGCGTGTTGCGGAACGCGGCGCTCGGCTCGAACAGGATCGACCCGCGGATCGCGCGCGAATTGAGATCGTCCGGGTCGCCGCCGATACCGATATTCTTCGTCCAGCCGTCGCGCTTCTGTATCTGCCCGGCGACGCGGATGGCCAGCGTATCCGATGTCAACGGTATATTGACTGCGGCTTCCAGTAACTTGGCGTCGTAATTGCCGTAGGACGCCTTGGCATATCCTCCCAGCTTATAGTCCGGCGCCGTCGGATAATAGAGGATCGCGCCGCCGGTCGTGTTGCGGCCGAACAACGTCCCCTGCGGCCCCTTGAGCACCTGAACCGAGGACAGATCGTAGGTAGGAATGCTGGACCCGACCGTAGGAGACGGCACTTCTGCGAAATAGCTGATGACGCCGGGCGCACTGTTGCCGGCCAGCGCCTTGGACTGGCCACGAATGGAGAAATTGGTGTTTTCGCGCCCGCCCGAACCCGCCAGGAACACGCCTGGCGTCTTGACCAGCAGATCCTGCGTATCGCGGATATTGGCCTGCCGCAGCGAATCCGCCCCGAAAGCCACGACCGAAACCGGCGTCTCCTGAATATTCTCGGCGGTGCGGCGCGCGGTCACTACGATGTCGCTGGAAGCCCCCTCCTGCGGCGCGGCGGTGGAGGACTGCGCCAGCGCCGTCTGGGACGTCGTCAGCAGCAACCCCAATGGCAGTATGAAACCGGTTATCTTCATTCTTCTTCTCCCTGGCGGTCAAAGCATGACCATTGTCTTTGAAAGCCGGTCTGCCGCCGGCCTGTCCTTTTCATGAGATCAACGATGGATGGCTGTCGCACTGCGCCGCGCGCCAATGCCCGTCGATCGCGCTTTTCTGGCAGCTGAATATGCCGATCTGTCTGCGCACTATGTCGCCATCCCCTCCGCATTTCCCCGATGGATCGGGTGTGCGGGGGATAAGACGCCAATCCGCGCTTTCAATTACCTGTCGAAAGGTGGGTCCGATGTGCGATCACGCCAATATCCATCTGATGACGAACGCGCCGAAAAGGCTGTCTGCCGACGGGAGAGGAAGAAATGACCCATTTTGCAAGCGGGCTGTTGATGCCCGAAGGGCCTATCGCACAACCCGATGGCGGCCTGATATTGGTGGAAGTGCTTGGCGGCAGACTGTCACGCCTTGGCGCGGACGGCGCGCGCACCACCCTGGCCGATCTGGGCGGCGGCCCCAATGGCGCGGCGATCGGTCCCGACGGGCGAATCTATGTCTGCAACAATGGCGGTTTTGAAAAGATGATACTGCCAAACGGCGACCTCTTACCGCTTGAGGCGCCTCTCGATACGCCGCCCGGCACTATTCAGGTCGTCGATCCCGCCAGCGGCGCTTTCGATACCTTATACGCATCTACCGAAGCGGCGCCCTTCTGGGGACCGAACGACCTCGTCTTTGATAAAACCGGCGGCTTCTGGTTCACCGATTTCGGCAGGGATCGCGGCGCTGCGCGAATGCGGGGCGGGCTTTATTATGCCAAGGCCGACGGGTCGGACATCCGACTGGCCGCGGGACCGTTGGATGGGGCGAATGGCGTCGGCCTCTCGCCCGATGGCGGCACCCTCTACGTCGCCCTCACCTATGAGGCGCATTTGCTGCGCTATCGGTTGTCGGCGCCCGGTATGATCGACAAGACGGCCTCAACCGCCCCGGACGGGCACAGCATCGTCGGTCGGGCCGGACCTGGTCAATTCCTCGACAGCCTCGCTGTCGACAGCACCGGACGCATCTGCTGCGCATCGCCCGGCCAGGGCGCAATATTGATCTTTCCGCCCGAGGGCGGAACGCCTCAGCAGATCGAAACAGGCGATTTCCTCACGACCAATATCTGCTTTGGCGGTACGGACAGGCGGAAGGCCTTCATCACGCTGGGGAGTTCCGGCAAGGTCATATGCATCGACTGGGATGTCCCCGGCCTGCCTTTGGCATTCGGCTGACTCTCACCTCCGAACACGCCACCCTGCCCGCCGACAGGTCAACTAGGACAAGCATTGCTGTTCCATCGCGCCATGCCCGAGAAAAGAGCGAACATGCCGGCTGATTGTTATGACTATATCATCGTGGGCGCGGGGTCGTCCGGCTGCGTGCTGGCCAATCGATTGTCGACAGACCCGACCGTCAAGGTTCTGCTGGTGGAGGCGGGGCCGGACGACAGCAGCCCGTTGATCGCCATGCCGCGCGGTATCGGCAAGCTGCTGGCACCGGGCAATCCTCATGTGTGGGATTACGCCGTATCGCCCGGCGGCAACGCACCCCAGGAAATATGGCTGAAGGGCCGCGCGGTCGGCGGGTCCAGTTCGGTCAACGGCATGGTCTATGTGCGGGGGACTCCGGCCGATTACGATAGCTGGGAAGCGGCAGGCTGCACGGGCTGGGGCTGGCAGACCATGGGCCGGCATTTCGTCGCGCTGGAGGACCATGCGCTGGGCGCCAAGGCATGGCGCGGCGCCGGCGGCCCGCTCAAGATCAGCGTCCACCCTTCCGGCGACCCGCTTTGCGAAGCCTTCCTGGCCGCCGCCGGACAGGCCGGGACGCAACGGGTGGACGACATGAACGACATGCCGGCCGTGACCGAGGGCGGCATGGGCTATCAGCCGACATCCACCTATCGCGGCAAGCGCTTCTCCGCTTCCCGCGCCTTTCTCAAGCCTGTGCGAGGGCGGCCGAATCTGGACGTCGTGCCGCGTACCGATGTCCTGCGCATCCTGTTCGACGGGCAGCGGGCGAGCGGCGTCCTGCTGCGCAACAAGGATGGCGTGCATGAGGTCGCGGCACTGCAGGAGATCATCCTGTCCGCAGGCGCGGTGCACAGCCCCAAGCTGCTGCAATTGTCCGGCATCGGTCCCCGCGCCCTGCTCGAATCGCTCGACATCCCCGTCGTCGTCGATGCGCCCGGCGTCGGCGCCAACCTTCGCGAACATCGCTATCTGGGCTTCAACTACAGGGTTCGGGGGAACAGCCTGAACCAAAAACTGTCCGGCCTGGGCCTCATCATGTCGGCTTTGCGCTATGCCTTCGGATCGAAAGGCCCGCTGACCCATGCGGCGCATGAAGTGGGCGGTTTCGTCAAGACCGATGCCACGCTCGACCGGCCCGACGCGCAGGTTGGCATGGGCCTCTATTCCTTCCACACGGACGACAAAGGGGCGGTGGCTCTCGACCCTTATCCCGGCATGACCGTCATCGCCTATTATATGCGGCCGGACAGCCAGGGCCATGTCCGGATAAGCTCGGCCGATCCGGATGTCCCGCCGGTCATCGACGCCAATCATCTGGCCACGGATGCCGACCGACGCCATTTCGTCGCCCTCTTCCGCTGGCTCCGCCGCCTTGCGCAACAGCCCGCGCTCAAGGACTGGATTGTCGAGGAAACGGGCAAGACCGTCGGCATAGAGGCAGACGAGGACATTCTGGCCAACGCCATAGCCCTTGGCGGAACATCCTTCCACATTTGCGGGACGTGCCGCATGGGCGCGGATGACGCCGCCGTCGTCGATCCCCAGCTTCGCGTGCGCGGCGTCACCGGTCTGCGCGTGGTCGACACCTCCATCATGCCGACCATCGTGTCGGGCAATACCAATGCGCCGGCCATGGCCATCGCACTCAACGCCGCGGACATGATTCTGCAGCCCCATCAGGAACCCGTGATATGACCGTGCCTTTCACCGCATTCGACAAGCTCTATATCGATGGCGCCTGGGTCGATGGCGGGAGCGAACGCGACGCTATCATCAATCCCGCCACCGAAGCGGTGATCGGCCACGCGCCGGTGGGCAATGCCGCCGCAGTGGAGGCAGCGATCGGGGCCGCGCGCGATGCGTTCGACACGGGCATCTGGCCGCGCATGGCCATGTCCGAACGCGCGACGTACCTGCGCCGGATGCATGGCGCGCTGGATGCACGCAGGCAGCAGATCGCGGCGCTGATCGTCGCGGAAGTCGGCTGTTCGCAGGGCATTACCCAGGGCATGCAGGTCGCCAATCCGCTCGATCATCTGTTGGCCGCGCTCGACCATTCGACACGCGACGACAGCGTCCGCCTGCCTGTCGACATCACCCCCGATCCCTTCAATCCCACCGGGCCGAAGAAGATCGGCGGGACGACCGTGGTACGCGAGCCGGTGGGCGTCGTCGCGGCCATCACCGGCTATAATTTTCCCTTTCTCATCAATCTGGCGAAGATCGTGCCCGCGCTGCTCGCCGGCAATACGATGGTCTTGAAGCCGTCGCCCTTCACCCCCTTTTCCGCGCTGCTGTTCGGGGAGATCGCCGAGGAGATCGACCTGCCCAGGGGCGTTCTGAACGTCGTGACCGGCGGACCGGAGGTCGGCACGACCCTGACCAGCGATCCGCGCGTCGACCTCGTCACCTTCACCGGGTCCGAAGGCGTGGGCGCCGCGATCATGGCGCAGGCCGCCCCCACGCTGAAGCGCGTGCACCTGGAACTGGGCGGCAAGTCCGCGCTGATCGTCCGTCATGACGCCGACGTCGCCCGCGCCGCCGGCATGGCGGTCGCGGTCCTTTCGGTCAATGCGGGCCAGGGCTGCGCCCTGCTGACGCGCCTCGTCGTCCATAACAGCATCCGCAAGGCCTTCGTCGAAACCGCCTGTGCCATCGCCAGCCAGTTCAGGATCGGCGATCCTGCCGATCCCACCGTGGCGATGGGTCCGCTGATCCGCGAATCGCAGCGGGCAAAGGTCGAAAGGCTGATCGCCATCGGCCGCGACGAGGGCGCGCGGATCGCGCATGGCGGCGGACGTCCGGCCGGCCTCGACAAGGGCTTCTTCACCGACATCACGATCTTCGACGATGTCGACAACAAGATGACGATCGCCCAGGAAGAAGTGTTCGGCCCGGTCGGCTGCGTCATCGGTTTCGATACCGACGAAGAGGCGATCCGCATCGCCAACGACAGCCGCTATGGCCTGAACGGCGGCATCGAAACCGCCGACGCCGCCAAAGGCTATGAGATGGCGATGCAGATCCGCGCCGGCAGCGTCATGCTCAACGGCGGCACCGGGCGCATGACCTATGCGCCGATCGGGGGCTACAAGCGCTCCGGCGTCGGACGGGAATATGGTCCGGACTGGCTGCACGAATATCAAAATCAGAAGTCGGTCTTCTACCCGGTCGGCCGATAGAGAAGCCGCCTAGCCGGCGGTGATGCCGCCATCGACCGCCCAGCACGCGCCATGCACATGGCGCGCGCGATCGGAAGCGAGGAACAGCAGCGGCTCGGCCACCTCCTCGGGCGGGCATGGCGGACGCATGCCCGTATAGCGGGCCAGCAACCGGGGATCGGCGAAGTCTGGGAAAGACATGCCCTGCGTCATTTCCGTCCGCATCGGGCCGGGCGAGAGGATGTTGATCCGCACGGGACTGTCCATCATCTCCATCGCGAGCGACAGCGTCAGGCCGACCAGTCCGAATTTGGAGGCGGCATAGGGCGCCAGATAGGCCTGTCCCATGAAACCCGCGGTCGAGGCGACGCAGACGATATTGCCCCTGCTCTCGATAAGGTGCGGCATGGCCGCCTGCATGAGGAAGAAGGGCCCGGACAGGTTGGAGGCGATGGTCCGGTGCCATTCCTCCTCCTGAATGTCCACCAGGCGGTGGAACATGACATCGGCGGCGATATTGCACAGCACATCCAGCCGGCCGAAGGCGGTCATCGCCGCTTCGATCACCTTCACGCAGCCACGCGGCTCGCCAAGGTCGCACGCCAGTTCGACAGATCGGCCTCCTGCCTCGCGGATCAGACGCCCGGTCTCTTCCAGCTTGGCCCGCCTGCGCCCGACCAGGCATAGCGCCGCGCCTTCCCGTGCGAACGCAAGGCTCGCCGCCCGGCCCAGCCCCGATCCGGCGCCAGTGACCAGTACGACCTTCCCCGCAAAGTCCATGTGCGTCCCCTTCCCAAAACTGGGCCGGAAGAATGCCACGCCCTGTCGTCATCCTACCAGCGCGCGGCCCACGGCCATCCTTTCGCCCGATGGGGTCGATCCCGTCACCAGCGCCGTCGCCATTGCGCACCACGCCGGCGACGACGGATCGTCTCGTCGCGCTGCGCCGGCGTGACCAGCGGGGTGTCGCCTGGAAGATGCGAGCGCAACTCCGCCGCCGGCACGATCCTGAGCGTCGGCTCAGGCCCGGAACTCGCCCCGGTCCAACGCAGCATCAGCGACCCTTCGTCGCGGCCGGCCGGATCGAGCCAGTTGGGCACGCCCGGATCGTCCAGAGCGATGACGGCTCGGAAGCGGCCGTCCCTGTCCAGCCGCGCCTGCGCGGCGTTGAGGCTGCTCTGATGGTTGATCCAGTCGATCGTGTTCCAAAGCGGATCGTTGAGCTGCACGTTCCAGTAGCGCACCGGGTCGGGCACCGCCGTGTCGATGATCATCGCCTCGCCGGGTTCCAGCCGGAAGATGCCCTGATAATAATGCTGCCCGGCAACGCCGCCACGACCGGCCCAGTCGTCATATTCCAGCCTGTTGACGAAGCCCTGCGTCCGCTGCCGCTGACCATAGCCCAGGGCGAATGCGGCATAGCGTTCGACGAAGGCCGACAGGCGATCGAGCCGATGGGCGATCTCGGCCGCGGGCATCGGGCCGCCGCCCACGCGCCGGTCGACCCGTTCGATCGCGATGCGCAGATCGCGCCCCGCGCCCCAGTCATAATAGGCATGGCGCAGGCCGATGGTGACGGCGCGCGGGTCGAGCGGGAACCAGTCGCCCGCACCATCCTTGGGCCGCTCACCGCCCAACAGGATGTCGAATGCGCCGTCCGGGCCCAATGTACAGGCATCCAGATCGATCATGCCCACCGAAGGCCCCAGATCCTCCATCGGTCCCAGCCCGCCCGCGACCAGATCGAGGAACACGAACACCCCGTCCCCGCGCGTGCCCGACAGCCTGTAGACGCCGCTGCCGTCGATCCGCGCCGCGCCATAGATGAAGTCGGGATTGACTCCGACCGTGTTGAGGATGTTGCTGACCGACGGCACGAAATCGGGATGATCGGGATCGGCGAAGGCGGTCTGATAGCCGGTGGCGAGGATGGCGAACAACAGCCGATGCGCTTCGGCTCTGGCCTGCGGGTCGCCCGAATCGGCCAGCCTGTCCAGCACGCCGTCCGCCCCCGCCATCCGGTCCAGCCAGGCACGCCATTGCGACGGTTCAGAGATAGGCATGGTAGGTCTCGATATAGTCGGCGAACCTGTCGCTGACCTGTTCGGCAGTCAGGCCATAATCGGCCAGCGTATAGCTCCGCGGTCCATGCTTGCCCGCCGGATTCTCCCGCAGCCAGCCCACTATGCCGGCTTCCGAGTCCGGCGTGAAATCCCAGCCGAAATGGTCATAGGCGGCCCGAATGGTCGAGACCGGGTCCGCGACCAGATCCTTGTAGCGCATGTCGTAGATCGGCAGATCCGTGTGCGCCTTGCGGTAATCCATGCAGCATTTCACCCCGTCCCACCAGAGTTGCAGGAACTCGGCGCCGAGCGCATGCAAGTCGAGCTGGTCGTAGGACGGCCCGCGGATGACGCTAATCAGTTGGGAAATGGAGGCGATGACGGTGGTCGGGTCGCGATGCGGCTGGATGAAGAGCGCATCGGGATAGACCCTGCGCAGCGCCGGGAGCTTGTACATATGCTCCTGGATCTTGAGCACCCAATGCCGGCCGGGATGGCGCCAGCCCAGATGCTGAAGCCACATCTTGTGGACTTCGTAGCGGAAGGTCGCGTCGATGCCCTTGAACCAGTCGTAGAAGCGCGGGAGATGCTGGAACATGCACGGATTGCTGCTCTGAAAGGCGGTCGTCATGAACGACCCGCATTCCTGAGGAATTCTGGCGCCCAGCGGATGAGCCTTCAGCAATTCGTCGGCGTCACCGCCCAGTTGCGCGCGCAGATGTTCGTCGAACCGGGCGATCCGCGGGTCGGTATCGGCGGTTGCGGCTTCGGGCGGGGGCGATGGCTCGGCCACTTCCCACATCAGCGGCGTACGGACCTGCGGGTCGCCTTCCATCAGCGCGTGCAGGAAACTGGTGCCGCACCGGGGCAGGCCCAGGATGAAGAGCGGCTGCCGGATTTCGACGTCGGCAATCTCGGGATAGCGTGCCCGGTCGTCGGCGATCGCCTTCAGCCGGGACAGGTCGTCGGCGATGATGTGCAGCGCCCGCGCATGGCCATTGGCGTTGAGCGCCCGGTCTTCCGCCATCGAGGCGAGCAGCTGCTCCAGTCCGGGCCGCACATTGTCCCGCAGATAATCGGGCAGCGGATATCGTGCCAGCAGCGCGTCCGCCTCGGGAAATCCAAATGTCATTGCCATCCTCTCTCAAGCCGGTCTGACGACCATTTTGGTCAGGATGACTGGTCCGGACACCGCTGAAAAGCGCAGGCGGCATCGATGTCGCCTATCGAAAACAGATGTCGGAAATTGCGGCTCAGTGAGTCAGAAACCGGTTACGGAACTGCTGCGGCGAACAGCCTTCCATCTGGCGGAAGGCCACGCCGAAACTTGCCGTATTGGCGAAGCCGCAGCGATAGGCGATTTCCTTGACCAGAAGCGACCGGTCCATCAGCAGATCCTTCGCCAGGGCCAGCATATGACGTCGGCAAAAGGCCGCGGGACTTTCGCCCGTCGCGGCGCGGAACAGGCGTTCATAATGCCGGACACCGACCCCTCGTTCTGCCGCCAGCTTCGCTATCTCGACCTTGCCGGGCTGTTCTCGGATATAGGCGACAAGTCTGGCCAGATAACGCTGGTCCAACGCTGGGCCGCTGGAGAAGTTCGATCGCGTTTCCGGGCCGAATTGCTGCACGATTTCGGCCGCCAATCCCATGCTGATCGAATCCAGGACGAGCTGCGAACACAATCCCGGCGCCATCAATTCCCGTTGTGCCCGCAGCAAGAGCGCCCTGACATGGGGATTGCGCATATCGATGGTATCACGCAGTTGTCGGTCGGACAGTTCCATCGACAATCCGGTAAGCGCGCGAACATCTATTCGACAAAAAAGCGATCTCTGTTCGTGCTCCTCCCAATGCATCTGGAACGGCCGTGCCCAGGGATAGAAGCGTACTTCTCCCTGGGCACAAAAGTCGGCGGCGGAAGCGAGGTAACGGCCCATGGAGGGAAAGCGCGTCACCTCGAAATAGCTGCACGGCGGCGTAAAGGCGATCTCCTTACGCTCCCGCCAGAAAAAGCGGCGAACTTCAAAGCGCGCGCCCATCGCCGCGACGGCAGCATCGAGCGACGTCTCGAACTCCTGCGGAAATAGGAAATCCAGGCTTGCGCGATCCGGAGGACCGGAAGCCTCGAACGATTGTGTCGGCATCTCGACTTTCCCCTGCATTCGCATTCTCGATCATCCCGCTCGCGAGCCATCAATCAATCTGATTTGGCATGTAAATGCCGATCCACGGCATGAGCGCAGAAATCCGTTATCCGCCCGACAACGGGCACCCATCATCGTCGCCTCAAAAAGCAGGCCGAAAAGCCGCCAATTACGCATTTGCATGACCTGACCAACAAACTGCCAGGCGCGTACCACGCCCGGTCGCGCGCCCCATCCGCCGGATATGACGCAGACTTAGCGATCGAAGTACTAAACTTCACCTTCTATGCCCTCAAGTCTTTCAGTATAGCCCAATGAGGATCGATCGACCATTAGCCTGTCTGCAAGGTCGCATCCGCGCGAGAAAAAGGGGGAGGAAGGAAGAGTGAGAATAGGTGCACCCAGAGAAGTGGCGAAGGGGGAAGCGCGTGTTGCGCTGACACCTGACAGCGCCCTGCAACTGCAAAAGCTAGGCCATGAATGTTTTGTCGAGAGCGGAGCCGGCAAAGCGGCCGGCTTTGACGACGACAATTATCGCGCCGCAGGCGTGGCTGTGGTTCCAACCGCTGGCGAATTGTGGGCCGCGTCGGATGTCATCGTCAAGGTACGTCCGCCCGAAGCAGATGAGGCAGCCCGGCTCGCCGCAGGCAAGACGCTGATCTCCTTCTTCTATCCCGGCCAGCGCAGCGAAGAATTGGCCGCCATCAGCAAGACTGGCGCCAATGTCATTGCGATGGACATGGTGCCGCGCATTTCGCGCGCGCAGAAGATGGACGCGCTGTCATCCATGGCGAACATCGCCGGCTATCGCGCGGTGATCGAGGCTGGCGCCAATTTCGGCCGCTTTTTCACGGGGCAGGTAACGGCGGCGGGCAAGGTGCCGCCGGCCAGGGTGCTGGTGATCGGCGCCGGCGTCGCCGGCCTGGCCGCGATCGGCGCGGCCACATCGCTCGGCGCGATCACGCTGGCCTTCGACGTCCGGCCCGAAGTCGCCGAACAGATCGAATCGATGGGCGCGCAGTTCGTCTATCTCGACTTTTCGGAGGAACAGCAGGACGGCGCGGCGACCGGTGGCTATGCCGCCCCGTCCAGCCCCGAATTCCGCGAAGCCCAGCTCAAGAAGTTCCGTGAACTGGCGCCGACCGTCGACATCGTCATTTCCACCGCGCTTATTCCGGGTCGTGATGCGCCGGTCCTGTGGACGAAGGACATGGTCGAAGCCATGCGGCCCGGATCGGTCATCGTGGATCTGGCGGCGGAACGCGGCGGCAATTGCGAGCTGACCGTCACGGATGAGAAGATCATGTCCCCGAACGGCGTCACGATCATCGGCTATACAGACTTTCCCAGCCGGATGGCGGCGCAGTCCAGTTCGCTCTATGCCAGCAATATCCGCCACATGCTCTTTGACCTGACGCCGGGCAAGGATGGCGTGATCGTCCATAATATGGAGGATGACGTGATCCGGGGGGCAACCGTCGCCTTTGAAGGGGAGGTCAGCTTCCCGCCGCCCCCGCCCAAGATCAAGGCGATCGCGGCGCAGAAGCCAAAGCCCAAGGCCGAGGAACTGACGCCCGAACAGAAACGTGCGAAGGACGTCGCCGCGTTCAAGGCGCAGACCCGGTCGCAGGTCACGACTTTGATCGTCGCCGCGATCCTGTTGATCGCGGTCGGCGCCGTGGCGCCCGCCAGCTTCATGGCGCATTTCACGGTGTTCGTGCTGGCCTGTTTCGTTGGCTTCCAGGTGATCTGGAATGTCAGCCATGCGCTGCATACGCCACTGATGGCGGTGACCAACGCCATTTCCGGGATCATCGTGGTGGGGGCCATGCTCCAGGTCGGGTCATCCAATAACGTGGTGCTCGCGCTGGCGACGATCTCGATCCTGATCGCGTCGATCAACATCGTTGGCGGCTTCCTGGTCACGCGCCGTATGCTGGCCATGTTCCAGCGGTCCTAAGGGGGGTAGATTTCATGTTCGATACCGGTGTGGTGTCCGCAGCCTATCTCTCGGCTGCGGTCCTTTTCATTCTGTCGCTGGGCGGCCTTTCCAATCAGGAAAGCGCCAAGCGCGCCGTATGGTACGGCATTGCCGGCATGGCTTTGGCCGTGCTGGCCACACTCTTTGGCCCTGGGGCGGCCAATTTGCCGATCGTGGCCGGCACCTTCGCCGTCGCAGCCGTTATCGGCTGGATCGTGGCGATGCGGGTCCAGATGACCGAAATGCCCCAGCTCGTCGCGGCGCTGCACAGCTTCGTCGGGCTTGCGGCCGTCTTCATCGGCTTCAACGCACATTTCGAACTGGAAACGGTGAACACGCTCGATCCGGCCGCGCGTGAAGCGCTCACCGGCTTTGCCGGCCTGCTCGCACATAAAACGCCGGTGGAAATCAACATCCTCAAGGTCGAGGAGTTTCTCGGCATCTTCATCGGTGCGGTCACCTTCACCGGATCGATCGTCGCGTTCGGCAAGCTTGCGGGCAAGCTGGACGGCAAGGCGAAGAAGCTACCCGGCGGCCATGTCCTCAACGCCACGGCGCTGCTGGCGTCGCTCGTGCTGCTGGTGATGTATGTCGGCAATATCGGCGTGGAAGGCCGCGAACTGACGGTTCTGCTCGCCATGGCGGCGCTGGCGCTGTTCATCGGCTTTCACCTCGTCATGGGGATTGGCGGCGCGGATATGCCCGTCGTCGTCTCGATGCTCAACAGCTATTCGGGCTGGGCGGCGGCGGCGATCGGCTTCACCCTGGGCAACGACCTGCTCATCGTCACTGGCGCTTTGGTCGGCTCGTCGGGCGCAATCCTGAGCTATATCATGTGCAAGGCGATGAACCGCTCCTTCGTGTCGGTGATCCTGGGCGGCTTCGGCGGCACGACGGGCCCAGCGGCGGAGATCGAGGGCGAGCAGGTCGCGATCGATGCCGACGGTGTCGCCTCAGCGCTCAACGAAGCGGACAGCATCATCATCGTGCCGGGCTATGGCATGGCGGTGGCGCAGGCGCAGCAGAGCGTGAGCGAACTCACTCGCAAGCTGCGGGCAGCCGGCAAGACCGTGCGTTTCGCCATCCACCCGGTCGCAGGCCGCCTGCCGGGGCATATGAACGTGCTGCTGGCCGAAGCCAAGGTGCCGTATGACATCGTGCTGGAAATGGACGAGATCAATGACGACTTCCCCTCGACCGACGTGGTGATCGTCATCGGATCGAACGACATCGTCAATCCGGCGGCGCAGGATGATCCCAACTCGCCGATCGCCGGGATGCCGGTGCTGGAAGTGTGGAAGGCCAAGCAGGTCTTCGTGTCGAAGCGCGGACAGGGCACTGGCTATTCCGGCATCGAAAACCCGCTTTTCTACAAGGACAATACCCGCATGTTCTACGGCGACGCAAAGGTCGCGGTGGACAGTTTGTTGGGGAAATTGAGCTGAACGCCAACGGCATGATGTAAAAGGAGTGCCAGCAGGAGGCCCATACCGCCTGCTGGCCAAGATTGCACATGCTGACGCCGGATTCATTGTGGCTTCAGTGGGTGTAATCCAATGCTCATGATCTGACCCAACCGAGCGGGCGGATTGATTTATCAGAGCGGATCGACATTCGGTTTAACCAGATCATCGCGGCTGTGGTTGCGATCTTATGATTCTATTCCCTTGCAAAGGCGAGTCCGGTTCCTGAAGTTGCACCGGTTACGCAAGCAGTGCCTTTGCCAATCATGCACTTGCGCGTTCGGGATCGTCCCGGTGACTCTGGGCATCGTCGCTCTTCATGTTAGGGAAGGTGATGAGCAAACGATGGAAATGGATGGCAGCGGGCGCATGTGGAGTGGCGGCCCTCGCCGGTGCAGCCTGTACGCCGCTCCTGACATTCGACGCGCTGGTGCCCAAGGATAACGATGGCGTCAGGATCGCACGGGATATTCCCTATGATCGAGGCCCTCGACAAAAACTGGACATTTATGCGCCGCGCTACAGGCGCGCCGACGCCAGACTTCCTGTCGTCCTGTTCTTCTACGGCGGTTCATGGGCCAGTGGCACAAGGGCGGGCTACGCCTTTGTGGGCCGCGCCCTGGCTGCGCAGGGTTTCCTGGTCGTCATTCCCGATTATCGAATCGGACCAGACAATCTTTATCCCGATTTTGTCGAGGACGGCGCAAGCGCAGTCCGATGGGTGATGGCGCATGGGCAGGATTATGGCGGCGCGCCGGATTCGATCATCCTGTGCGGCCATTCAGCGGGCGCTTATATCGCCGCCATGCTGGCGGTCGATGATCGATGGCTGGGCGCGGATCGGAGGGCGATCAAGGGACTGGCCGGGATCGCCGGCCCCTATGATTTCGCGCCGTTCGATGTCGCAGCGAGCAAGGCCGCGTTTGGCGCATGGCCAGACCCGACGGAGACGCAGCCTGTACGCTGGGCCGGCAAGGGCGATCCTCCGACCCTGTTGTTGGTCGGCGATGCAGACGAAACCGTGCGCCCACGCAACAGCGAAGCCCTGGCCGCGAAACTCGGCGCGGCAGGCGTTCCGGTTCGGATCAAGCATTATCCCGGCATAGGT